>CAZOYD010000013.1:0-65613 GCA_964583985.1 uncultured archaeon | reverse complement strand
GATCACGTGGACCATATCGATCACGCGGACCATTTAGACCATGTAGACAAATACGATCATTTAGATTCTTCAAAAGATTTTAATCATCTTGATGATACTACACCAGCACCTTTCATGTTATTATTTTCTACTTCGCTATTAATTTTTGGGATCTCTGGTATGGCACTATATTATATAATCGGAGAATCATTCAAGTTGTTGTTATTCATTATTACTCCCATTATTACCTTTACAATAACGAAATTAATTTCTGTTGGGTGGAAAAAAATGGCTAAATCTAGATATTACGTGATCTCTTCGACTACTTACCAAATAGGTATGGAAGGTGAAGTTATACTAAATGTGGATAAGAGAGGTGGAGTTATTCAAATTCCCTCGCTAACACCGTTGAAATTTGAAAAGTTACACGTAAAGCCTTATCGAGATACAGATGTTTTTGAACGTGGGACAAAGGTTTATATATGCGATATTCAAGGTGATTATTTATTAGTAGACACCAATAAAAATTCGATACGGAAGAGGAGATAAGGTAAAATGGATGATAGCAAAACAGAAGTTAACCTGAGTAAAAATATTATATATTTTCAAGGAAAGAATATAATTTTTAAAAAATTTTACAAAAAAAGAAGAATTGAATAAAGTAAATTTAAAAAATAAGAGGTAAAAAAGGAAAAGATGTTATTTCAAGAAATTAATGGCGTGTTAGTTGGTTCGATTATAACTGGAATTATTATTTTCTTTATGGTTATAATTTTCATGGTTACAAGATATAGAAAGTTTAAAACAAACCAATTTGTTATCCACTTGAGAAACGGTAAAGTTAGGCATGCGGGATTAGGAGGCAGCATGTGGTTATTACCATTGATAGATGAGTACATCGTAATCCCAACTACAAGCATTCAAACAATTCTGGAGGCTCATGAACAAGTTGTATCAATGGAATATCAGAATATTTCGATCGTAGGGATGTTAATATGGAAAGTTATTGATCCTGAAAAAGCATTTAGCGCTGTTTCATGGCTTCAACGAGATGAGAATTATGTTGATAAAATTTTAAAAAATGCAGCGGAAGCAATTATCAGAACTACTTGTGCCAACATGCCACTTGAAAAAATAATTCGCGAACGACGTGAAATTATTGAACTTGTTAGCAAAGAATTACATGAACTAACTGCTAATTGGGGTGTTATTATCGAATCAATTGAGATCCGAGAAGTAAACATTCTAGAACCGGAGCTAAAAAATAATATGGAAGCAACGAAAAAAGCAGTTGAGTATAAAAAGGCTCGAATTGCTAAAGCTGATGCAGAACTTACATCAAAGTTAAGGGAACTGGAAGTAAGAAACGAAGTTGGTACTCAAGAACAAAATGTTGAAAGAGAGATCCTATTACGCGAAAAAGAAAAGCAAATTGCTATAGCTGAAAGAGAACGCGAGCGTAAGCAAATTGAGGCGGATGGAGAACGACAAAAAGTAGTAATTGAAGCCGAAGCTCAAGCATCTGCAATTAAGAAAAAGTTAATAGCTCAAGCAGAAGGTGACGCTGAAGGCATAAGGCAACAAATGCTTGCTCAAGCGGAAGGATTCCAAGAACAAGTAGAAGCTATGAGTCATGCTGACCAAAGATTCTTAGCTGTACAATTAACCAACATACTACCCGAGATATTTAAGCATCTAAGCCCTGATAAAATGTTCATTATGGGCAATGGCGACGAGGCATTTAGCGCCCTTTCAAAAGCAATTTTGCCATTCATGCAATTATTGCCTGAATACTCAGACAAGATTAAAAAATTCTTAGGGAACGGAGATATGACATCCAAGGTTAAAGATTTGTTAACCATAAAAGAATAATTAAAATTTTTTTCATTACTTTTTTTATTTTAAATCTAAGAACATATTTATTTCAAATTTTAGTTGAACTTGCTAATATAGCATTAATTCCGTTTGTATGAAATTCGACTAACTCTGGTAGTGATGATAGGATCCCCATTGGAAGTTTTACTGGTAGTGGGATTTTAAAAAAGCTTTTTTTATCATCAATAAGTATTATTCCAAATATTTCTTTTATGTTTAATGCTAAATCCTTGATTATTTGAAAAGAATATGCTTTGCCATGCTCAGTTGGAAGAAAATGTTCAATTTTAGAAATGATCTCTTTGATTACGTCAAATGCAGGAGTATTAAGACGATATAATCCTAATTGCTTATATTCTTCGATAAATACATCAGAAACATCATCTAACAATACTATTTTAATATCGATATCGTCAACTTTTTTCATTAATAACCCCAGAATCTTTGAATCAAAGAAATTGAGTGGAAAAAAGGAGATAAAGGATTTTTTTGCTGTATCAATGAGCATGTAGATAAATTCTTGGATTGCATCTTGACCAGCTACGCCCATAAAAGGAATTTCCTCTGCTTCTTCAGTACTGTAGATTTTATCAATAATCTCGAGACTTTTATCTCCAATTGTTTGTATGTGTTTAGAAAAGTTAAGAAGATATTCTTGAATCTTTTCTTTTGGCTTAATCATAAACAATTTTTTTTTCTTCCTATGAATTACATCCACTAAACCTTTATTTTGGAGGAGCAAAAGATTCTCATAGATTTTTGGTTGAGGAACTCCACTATATTTATGAATATCTCTGGCACTTAGCAAAATATATCTAATTAAAGTATCTAAAATTTTAGCTTCATATTGTGTAAAACTAAATTCCTTTAGAAGATCTAAAAGATCTAAACGATCGACATCCATATTAAAAATATTTTTATACTATTTACTACTTAAGTAGTATAATATTTTAATTTTTGGTTTTAAAAAAAATGACTGAATCAGTCTTAAATCAACAAAATAATCAACAAGCATTAATCACCATAAATAATATAACAAAGGAATATCCAAATACAGTTGCACTAGAGAATCTATCATTTAATATTCGAAAAGGAGAGATTTTTTGCATAATAGGTCCAAATGGTGCCGGTAAATCGACCATCGTAAAAATATTAACTGGTCAGATTAAACCTACTAAAGGGGAAATGAAAGTACATGATTTCAATACCTTAAAAGATAGGAAAAAGATACATGGAATGTTTGGATTAGTACCTCAAGAAATAGCACTATATAACGAATTAACTGGTAGAGAAAACTTGGAATTTCATGGTCGGCTATATAATCTTTCCAAACAATTTATGACTCAAAAAATAGATGAACTCCTGACCATGGCAGGGCTTATTGATCGTCAACATGATTTAGTGAATACTTATTCTGGAGGCATGAAAAGACGCTTACAATTAATCCGTGCATTGTTGCATGAACCAGAAATTGTGATTCTGGATGAACCGACATTAGGTGTTGATGTTCAGTCTCGAAATGCAATACATAAATATATTAAAGATTTGCCTCTCAAAGGGAAAACTGTTGTACTCACCACAAATTACATGGAAGAAGCAGAACGATTAGCTGATCGCTTAATAATTTTAGATACCAAAATTATAGAGGGTCCAGGAAGATTATTAGAAATTCAAGAGAAAATATTTCCCAATTTGATTATAGAATTTAAAACTGAACGTGCATTGTTAAACTCTGATTTTCTCACAACTTTTCTTCAAAAGGAATTGAAAGGAAAAATTATTTCAGAGAAAGATGTGAGTGAAAAACACGTTCTTCTTCAAATTATTTTTAATACTATTCAAACTGAGGAAATTTTTGGAAAATTTATTGCATATGCTAAAACTAATAATATTCCAATAGAGGAGTTCACATTAAAAAGACCAAATTTGGAAGATGTTTTCATAAAATTAACTGGAAAAGAATTTAGAGAGTAATTATTATGTGTGTTGTCTTAGAGGATCGTAAAAAAATAACACAGACAATAAAGAAATGGTTTCAGGATTTACGTACAATTCTCAAGAAAGATTTAGTTTCTACTAAAAGAGTAAAAAAGTATTTCTTTTCAGGAGTAATTCCGCCTCTTGTCATGTTATTCGTGTTTACTTTATTTTTACAAATAAGCAATCCCGAAACATATACAGTTGTCGTGGTTGATGATGACAAATCTGAATTCTCTGAAATCATGGTAAATTACATATCTAATATTAGTAGTGATTTTGCACCTTGGTTTACAACAGTAGAGATTGATACATATGATGAGGCAATAGTGTTATTGCAAGATTTTACGTATTTAGGACTAATTTACATACCTTCTGGTTTTCAAGCAAACGTAA
Source organism: uncultured archaeon (assembly GCA_964583985.1). Taxonomy (GTDB): domain Archaea; phylum Asgardarchaeota; class Lokiarchaeia; order Sigyniarchaeales; family SOKP01; genus SOKP01. The sequence continues at coordinate 61,386 of CAZOYD010000013.1, read as the reverse complement.
CCTCTGTAATCCCAGATCAAAAAGGGATGGTTTACTTGATAGTACAAAATATTAATAATGACTATGTAAAAAATTACATGCAACGTTTAGATGAAGCAGTCCTCACATTTAATGAAGAAGTACATGTTTCAGTAGGTTCGGTAGATTTATTTGCTGTGAATCTGGAAAAGACATACGTCATCGATCAATCAGTGAATAATGCAAAAGGTATTACTTTGGGTATTATAGCCATGTATGGAATTATTTGTGGCATGGTGTTTGGAGCATTAAATATTGCAAAAGAATACGAAGATTCCACCATAATTGAGATTTCTAACAGTCCCGTTCGACGGACTGCATATATGGCTTCAAAACAATTGATTTCGGTAGTTCTCGGAGGAATAGTTATCTTAATACTATCCATTCTTTTATTCTTGATTTTTCATATCGAATTTCGAGGAGATTTATCTATTGTTATTATCTCATTTATCCTTACTACTTGGATACATTCTGGGATAGGTTGTTTGATAGGATTAAAATTTAAACGTACTATGCCAGTAATTTTAGTCTGCATTATCGCTTCGATGCTTCTTTGGTTTTTTACAGGTGGTTTCGCACCCTTGAGCATACTTGGTGAAAATGTTGAATTGTTCTCAAGATTTATTCCTGCTACTTATTGGACAGAAATATTGGTTGCAGAAACACTATATCCATCACTCACTTATGTAATACCCCGATTAGGGATTTTAATTGTATGGAGCGTAATAATCACCTTGATTTCATGGTATTTAATTTCTAAGGAGGGTTTTAGATCGTGAATTCACAAAGATGGAATAGTACAAGAAAAGCTATTAGGCTTTTCTTAAACGAAACCATGAAAAATATCCGAGTTATAATTAGGGGACCAACACGTACAATTTTGATTATATGCATTCTTTTTCCGTTAATATATCTAGCTTTCATGAACATGATCTTTGGAGCAATCAACTTCAATTTTCCAATGGCAGTAGTCATTCCAGATTATAATTCGAATGACGAGTTGCATAATGCACTTGAGTCTAATGAGATCCCAAATACGGCACAATTTTTGGATTATTTAAACAATAATAGTGTTGTCGGGCAAACAATTGTAAAAAGTCATATCAGTGCACTAGGTATATCAGTAGATGAATTTGAAGAGAAATTGAAATTACAGGAACTGTCATTAATCGTGACATTGCCCCTGCATTTTAACACCATTATCAGCCAAGTAAAAAATGGAACTTGGACTAATGGAAGTATCACAATTAAACTGCAATTGCTAAACATACATGAGGATTATTTAAAAAATATTTATTTTGGATTTCAAAGGAAATTGAAAGCGTATTATGATGAGGTATTACCTAATGAAACCGAAGTTAAATACGTGTATTTAAGCGCCGATCCAAACCGTATCACCTTTCCACGAATGTGGACCATAGGGTCAGGTGCTCTGGTGTATTTATGCTTAACGTCCTCAATGATTATTGCTGCATCTTTCATTTTTAATGAGAAAACTGATCAGATGAAACAAGAATTAGCATTAGCATCTTCAAAAAATCAATGTATAACTTTTTTTGGAAAGATAAGTGCTACGATAATTTTAACCATTGGCATAAATTTTACAATTGGCGCTGTAGTTGTCTTTTTATGGATTGGACTTCCATTCCCAATTGATATATTTGGCTTTATATTGTCTATATTTATAACTGCATTAATAGGTGCTTTATTCGGTTCAATGATAGGAGCACTAATCCCAGATCAAGTGCTCACGGTTCCTACTGCCGCATTTATTGCAATATCAACATTATTCTTATGCGGTGGGTTTATGGATATTCAATTATTTAATCCAATCCTCCAATCAATTATACAATGGGTTCCATTCACTTATTCATATGTAATTTTCAAAAATACGTTATTAACTGGAGATTTTGCACCTCCAATTTATATTGCTGGCATAATATTTTATATTACGATATTTACGCTCATAGGATTGTACTTGTATCATAAATTTGTGATATCATCAAAATAAAAATTCTATTAAATTTTTTTTTGTTTTTTCTTATTTATTATCCTTATTAACTCTTTGAGCTAAAAGCTAGATATTATATTTGTGTTATTTGCTAATGCTTTTCTTTTCCATGAGATCGAAACACGTTATAATTATCTGTCCGGAGGGATTAATACAAAATAACTCCCACTTTCAATATCCTTTCGGAGTTCCATTATATTTAAACCTACTCCATAACAAAACATTTTTTTATTTGGTAGGATTTTGATGAAAACAGGATCCTCATTTTCAGGATTTATCTTGCCTACTTGATTAATATTCATTTTAAGGATCCTTGAACCTTGAAGGAATGCTTCTTGTGCTTCAGAATTATTATATGGTATGATTTCTGCATTTCCTTGAAATTGAACGCAATTAGCAGGAACGAATCGTAAAAAATGATGAGGGAAAGGAATTACGAAAGAAACAGAGTGGTTATTTTCCACATTTTTTACTTTTTTATAGCGCTTTTCAGTCAAAATGTAAAGCGCAAATTTTGATTCGGGTGGGGATACAGCATATAAAATGCTCGTGGAATGTGAATTCCCATTCTGATCAACAGTACTTAATATACCATAAGTCTTTTTTCTTATCTCATTTTCAATAAACTCAAAATTAGGTGTTTTTTTTGACATTATCTTCACATTTGTATTTTAATCCTTTTTTAGTTCTATCTTCAACCATATGGGTAAATTAGCTAAAGTAATTTTATTAATTGAGAAATTTCCTTTAAAAGATGATTTATTAATGATTTCTTTTAATTCAGTAATTTCATAAGTCATCTTTAATTGCTTTTTTAAAAAGCGTGGGATTAATTTTTTGTTAAAAAAGCTTTCTTTTTGTAAGTTTTTTTTAATAGCTTCATCTAATTCCTCCTTATTGTATTCCTTATGAGATTCGAATAGGATGACTTGTTTCTGAGGTTTTAAAATACGATAAATCTCATTTAATGCTTCTATAGGAGAATTCCAGAGATAAAAACTTCCTGTACATGTAATAAGGTCAAAGTAATCATCTTCAAAATTAGTTTTAGTAATATTTCCTTGCTTTAAATTAACATGTATATCTTTAAGATTTATTTTGGCTAATTCAATCATTTTTTCTGATACATCTAATCCATATAATTCAATTTTAGGATTTTTTTCAAATACTTCTATCAATAATCTTCCATGTCCCGTTCCAATATCAAGTAATCTTCCTTCATCAATATAGTGGATTAATTCTTCTGCAATCTGAATCCGCTGTAATTTCATTGCATCTTTTTTCATCATTGAATCATATAACTTAGCAGCAAATTTAGGAAATTTGATAAAGCTATTTTCTCCTCGATCACTCATAAAAAAAAATTAAAGCTGGTCTCATTTAAAGTTTATTAAACAAGTTAAAAGTGTCAAAAAAGAGAGAAGTTGATTGCTTTTGCAAACAGGATAGAAAAAAAAAGAATATTATATATTATATTATTGTAAATCTCCATACATAGCTTTCCAAATTGGATCGTTAATTTGTAACTGTCTTCTTTGTACTTTTCCGACCATCGATTTTGGAATTTCTTCAACTATTTCCACATGCTTAGGGCATTTATAATGAGTCATGTTTTCTTTGCACCAAATGATTAAACTTTCTGATGTAACACTTGAATTTTCCTTTAATTGCACCCAAGCTTTCACAATTTCTCCAGTCTCTACATCTGGAAGGCCAGCTACTGCGACTTCCATTACATCAGGGTGAGACCCTAATAATTCTTCTACTTCTTTTGGAAAAACGGAATATCCCTTATACTTGATCATTTGTTTCTTTCTATCTCTAATAACCATTTGTCCATGTTCATCCATGTATCCAAGATCTCCCGTTAAACACCACAATCGCCCTTTCCATTCTCTTAAAGTTTCTGCAGTAGCTTTAGGTCTATTCAAATAACCTTTCATTACTTGTGGACCGCATATTGCTATTTCTCCAGTAAAATCTATACCATAGCCTTCCAATGGACCCTTAGCGAAATCTTCTGAGTCAAATATTGCCCATTCAACACCTGGAAACGGTAACCCGATTGTACCTGGAGTATCTGTTCCATCAAAAGGTCCTGCACTTACCGCTGTTGTACATTCAGTTAAACCATAAGCTTCGACTAATTTACCTCCACTTATTGCTTCAAAAGCATCCTTCACGGGTTTATGTAATGGTCCAGCACCACTTACACATAATCGAAACATATTTTGGAGTCGAGGTTCTGGATTTTCTTTTAAATAGCGTGTTAACCCAATGAAGAGATTTTCAACTCCTGGCAAAATAACACCTTTTTCAGGTCCTACTTCTAGGATTGTATCAACAACATCTTTTAAACCTTCTGGTGGGCGTGGAAACAGAATATTATAGTCTCCTCCTTCTATTACGACATTCTGAACAATGGTCATTCCAAATGCATGAAACATTGGTAAAATTCCGATACATGCCATTGGATGAGCAGCATCCGGCATCCACATAAAATTTTGCTTAGCATTAGTTACACAATTGTAATGAGTAATAATAGCTGGTTTGGGAACACCTGTCGTTCCTCCCGTCATTAAATAAACCGCAGTATCATTTAGAGGATCAATTTCAACTTTAGGAATGTCAATTTCACCACGCTTTTGGCAGACATCAAGGAAATTTATAGCTCCAGGAACATCCCCTGAGGGAATAGTCCCATCAGCTACTAATTGTTCCTTAATCCCAGGGGGAATCGCGGCTAAATCAACAATACAGGTAGAAATTATAAAATCAAATTTATATTTCTCTTGTATGGGTTTAATAAGTCCATACATGACATCCATGCAAATCAATCCTTTTGGCTTCACCTGGTCTAGAACGTGAAGGATTTCTATTGGTTTATATGTTGGATTTATGGGGATTACAATCCCTCCCAGCTTGACAATGGCAAAATAAGATATCGTAAATTGGAAACTATTGGGTAGCAGGATTGCTACAACATCCCCTTTCTTTACACCCTTTCGAGATAATGATGTAGCCAGAGAATCAGTATACTTACGTAACATTCTATAATTCATGAATGTTTTTGAAAACCACATGCATTTGTTCTTTGCAAATTCTTCGGTTTTCTGATCAAACCAATCACCTAAGCTTATTACAGGAAATACGGGATGTTTGGGAACACCTTTTTGATACTTTTTAAACCAAGGTTTATTATCATCCACATACCATTTAGGTTCTGACATTTTTTACGCCTTTAAAAATTTAAAATAAAATTATTGTGAATATATTTGATTTTGAGAAATATAAATCTATATTTCAAGATTAAAAAAGGAATAAAAAAGGAATAAAAAAGTAATTAAGTCTAAATTACTACATACATAATATTTATCATTATATCCTTATTAAATGAGTTTAAAAAAGTGTTGGTGTTGAATGAAAGAATATAAAGTCGAATTTTTAAAACTAGGTATGAATCCAGATAAAGTTGCTAAAAATATGGAAAATCTTTTAAATGAAATGACAGAAAAAGGTTGGGAATTTCGATTCAATACAACGGGAGTATATTGGATTTTTGAGCGTGAAAAGTAAGAATTATTAGTTTTTCTCTTTTTTTTATAAAAAATAAATTTTTGCAATGCAAAAACAAAATACAATCAAGAATCAAAACGAATTACAGCTAATGCGTCGATATTTGTATAAAATTTAGCTAAATTTCTTTTTTCCATATCCTTTTGAAGATCTTGATAATCAAATTCAAGATCATCCAAAATTCTTTTTGCTTGATTGATATCACTATTTAAAATAATAATATCTTCTTCTACTAATTTTATTTTTCTTAATCTTTCTTGTTTTTCTCCTTCATCACCCATATTGTGGATATTTTGCATTTGTCGTTTAGAAGGAAGTTGTGATTTTTTCTTTTCTAATTTAATCTTAAGTGATTCAAGTTTAAAATTTAACATTCTGAGTTTATAGTTATGAATCCGCTGTTTTTTATTCTTTTCAATATTAAAAATTTTATTGTTTAATTCTTTTATCTCGCGTTTCCATTGTGAAGTCTTCAATTTTACCGTACTTTTAGCTTTCTCACGGAGTTCATTAATATTATCTACACGCACATGTATTTTAGATCCTAATCCAATTTTGAAATTAAATATATCATTAAAATTGTCAATATCTAATATAAAATCTGATAATGCTTCGATTTCATTCCCATTCTTATCAACAATTATTCCCACATATTGTTTTTCAATAATATATCCTTGAAATTTCACGTTAAAGAGAAATAAATATAATTCATCAACATCATTTAATTTTGTATTTAGCTTTTTAGGAATTTGGGATTTTTTTAAATGTAAAACCGAAAATTGTCCTTTAAATAGCTTTGAAATGCAAAATTCCAGAATATTATTAATCAATGGATGACCAAGAGCAAAAAAGTCGATTTCTTCTTTTTCTCTTGCAATATTTAAATCAAAAGTTCCAAAATAATGATCTTTTTTGAATCTATAGTTCGGGTTTTTAAATATTTTGTTAGAGAGTTGAACAATTACCTCATTTTTGAAAGTTAAATCTTGTTTATTTCCATCATTATTGATTATAGACCCATATCTATTATCTTCAAGATTGAAAAAATATTTCATGAGTAAGAATAATTCATTATGGCTGAGTTTGACTTCCTCACACGCTGCTGCAGAAGTTATAAGGTTATCAACTTTAAATGATTTTTTATCTATCATTAAATCATCTAGCTGCATTTCTATCTCTTGTGCCTTTCTTACCTCAGAATCTAGTTTACGAGTGAATTCATTCAGCTTTCTTCTTTTTTCTGTTTCAGTTGTGAATATCAAATTCTTTAAATCTTTCTCTATATTTCCAATTATGGGTTCTAATTGCCCTATAGACTCTTTAAATAAATTAATACGCTTATCGAGTACAAATATAATATCGGTTTCGATTGTATCTTCTAAGAAAAAATTATAGATATAAATTTCTTTGGATTGTTGCCCAATTCTATCTAAGCGACCTATTCTTTGTTCAAGCTTCATGGGATTCCAAGGCAAATCATAATTTATTAAGATTCTACAAAATTGAAAATTTCGACCTTCTCCTCCAATTTCAGTAGAAAGTAAAACAAAAAATTTATCGCTATTCTTGAAAAGTTCTACAGCGCTATCTTTTTCTTCTTTATTCATCCCACCATAGAAGGTTCCAACCTGATAACCTTGCTTTTCTAATAACTTTTTGATGTAAAACAACGTATCTACGAATTGAGTAAAAACAATAACCTTTTCTCTATTATTTTGAACGCGAATATGATTCATTAATTCAAGTAATTTTTCAATCTTAGAATCATAAGGGATTATTTTCAGGCGATCATAGAATTCCTTCAACATTTTTTCTTGATTAACAAGATCTAAGGCAGGTGTTTCTTCTTTTTTTTTTCTTGATTTCCCAAATGAATTTATTATTTCAGAATCTATGTACTCATCTTCAAATTCTGATTCGAAAAACTCTGGTTCTTCTTCAATTAGGTCATCAATTTGAGAAAGTAAACTTTTAGATCGTTCGATTTGTTCTAATCGGCGTTCAATACTCTTCATAAATGCATGCTTGGAACTTGTCAATAACTTTTGGAGTGTAGATACTACAAATCCAATTCCTACATTTGCCTTATTAATTGAAGAATTATAGATTTTAGCGAGATAAAGGCGAATTTCATTATAAATCTCTAATTCTTGCGTAGTAGGATGTACCATAATAGTTCTAACCACTCTTTCATTCAAAAAGTCATCAAAAAAAACGTTCTTTTTTCGATTCCTGATGAGAAATTTTGAAAGAGTGTGATCTTTTTCTATTTTTTTTAAAATGCTTGTTTTAAATGTCTCATTCTTTATTAAAGCACGGATTCTTGAGTCTTCTTGTCTATTATCTACATAACCAAGATCTCTCAATAGTTTAATCGTATTTTTTATTTCAAAATTATTCAATTTCTCGAGATGATTGATATTATTAGTAAGGAGACTTATAAAAGGCATATTTTTACGAAAATGCTCAAAATCAGAGAAATTTTCAAATACTTCTCCTTGAATTAATTCTATTAATGAATATAAATCAAATGAATGAAGTTGCAGAGGAGTTGCAGTTAAAAGCAATAAACTTTCACAATTTTCACTAATTTTTCTAGCAAGCACATAATTAAGTGTTTCTCGATATTTTCCGGTGCTCAAGTTCGTAACATAACGCCTTAAATGATGGGCTTCATCAAAAATTGCTATATCCCACGAAATTTGTGTTAATAGTTCGGCATATTTAGGATTTCGAGCGAATTGTAATGAGCATATAATAAGATTATCATAATAGAATGGATTTTGGAATAATTTAGATTTTCTATAATCTCCTTTTTTAAGGAGTTCTTTAGTCTTCTTTCCATCGTAGATCTTAAAATCAATATTGAACTTATTGGACAACTCAAACTGCCATTGCTTGACCAATGTAGCAGGAACGATAATTATTATCCGTTCTGCTAAATTTCGCGCCATCATTTCTTTTATATAAATTCCAGCTTCAATGGTTTTCCCAAGACCTACTTCATCTGCTAAAATTACACGTGGGAAATATTCCTCTGATAATCTGTGAGCTACATTAATCTGATGAGGCATTAGTGATAAACGAGAATTAGTTATGCATTTTATTTGGTAAGACATATAATATGAATGGAATAGATTAGCCCAATACTTAATTAAAAAATATTTAGGGTTATCAAAAGTCTGTTGTTCAATTATTTTTTTCAGCGATTTATGATATAGTGATAAAATTTCCTTTTCTTCAACTTGCTGCAAATTACCATCAGAATATAGAACCTCATATGAAATTTTTCCTTTATTAACGTGAAACTCTTTTGAATTAATTACCCCTATTCCTTTCTTGGTAATTATACGCTTATTTGTAGAGAATATGTTATGAATAAGATCAATTGGAGATAAGATTTTAGTTAGATTATTTTCAAATAGTACTTTAAATTTCAAATCTATAATCGAATCTTTACCGTCTAAAGATCTTGAAGCAGGAATTTCTAACCTTTTTATGATTCGTCCAATCCCCAACTCTGGATTTAACCTGTAAGTAACTAAGTTATCAACATTAAATTCTTGTCCTTGACAATATACATTGAAGCACTTGGAGCCAATCCATGATAATGGATTATCACAAAAAGGACAATGATATTTAAATTGCTTAATTTTTAAAACCAATGACTTGTTAATCTCGTTATTCTAATATTATTTAACAAGTTAAAATTTTGCTATTATATTTTCTAGATGAATAAATTATGGAAGTTAAGAAAAAACCTGAGCCAACATTTATTGGTTGTAATGAGAATTTGGTGTTTAAAGTTCCCCAGGAACTATTTACCATGAAATTGAATTCTCAGCAAAAATTGGACCCAAAAACTGCTAAAGAATTTAGTAAATATTTAACTGGAACTTTTAAAGGATTCCAATTGGCTAATAAGACTAAGTATAACAATGAAAAAAATGAAAAAACAGAAACTACTCCTGAATTTTGGAAAGATTTCGAAGAAAGAGCAATTGATGATGGTGTAGATTTAATTGGATATGTTCCTGTACAAGAAGGTTATATCTTTAAAGATTTACCTATCATTGGAAAAAATGCGATAGTCCTTGGAATGGAAATGAAATGGAACATGATTAAAGACGCTCCAGGTATAAATTGTGGGATCGAATCTTTTAGAGTGTACGATGAATTAGGAAAGATTACTATTAAATTGACGGAATATCTGCAACAACAAGGTTATCGGACTGAAGCACACCATCCATTTGGAGGCAAATTGTTATTCACAGCTCATGCTAAAGCAGCTAATTTAGGTTATATGGGAAGGAATGGTCTTATTGTTACTCCTGAATTCGGACCACGTCAAAGATGGAGTATAATTACTACCGATGCAGATATCCCAAAAACTAAAGAAAGCGATTTTAGTGAGATGGAAAGTTTCTGTGAGTCTTGCGGTGCCTGCATTGATAATTGTGTTGGTAAAGCCACTTACGATAAACCAATCCATAAGGGTCAGGATGCCGAGATAATTACTCATATTGATAGAAGCAAGTGTATCGAAAGCATGTTAACAAATAATTACTGCTCTAATTGCCTTAAAGTTTGTCCACAAGGAAAGAAGAGAAATTAGGTAGACTTAGAGATAGGTAATTTAGGTATATCGTATTTCCATTTTTCTATAGTGAAATTCCAATATACATTCACTTTATCAATTATCCTTTGAGAAAATTCGAATACATTCTTTTTGTAGGATTTTAAAGGTTTTAAATAGTTAAGAAATGCTTGCTCTGAATTTTTAAAACCTGAAATGTTTAATCCGTTGTATATTGATTCTAATTCGTAAAGTGGGTCTGATTCTAAATTCTCGAACTTGATTTCTATCAAGTTACCTTTTGGGATCAATTTTTTTTCTTCAAAATAGGATTCCATCATTTTTTTATAAATCCAAAGAATCTGATTCTCTAAATCTTCATCGGAGATATTTTGAAATGTAAATGCTCGTATCATTTTCTCGTAAAAATATTTTGTTGACATGTAGACGATATATGGGTTGCGATAAATATGAATGAATTGGGCTTCGGGATAGAGTTCCAATAGAAATTTTATTCGGGCTGTATTAGCGGGATTTTTCAGAACTAATCGTTTTCCGCTCATGTTAAGAGTTGCTTTTCTTAAAAGTGAATTATAGACTTCATTCCATTTTTCTCTAATTCTCCGGGGTACGTTTTCAAATCGAATATACTTATAATAAAATTCTCTTAATTTTCGGGGAAAGTAAAATCCATTATAAAAGGAATATGGAAAAAGGTTTCCTAATGCCACCTCCTCTTCTTGAGCTAATTCCAATCCTAATTTCATATTATCCATGGGTCTTTTATCGGGTAAAAACTTCTTCATAAAGTTTTCAAATAATTTATTGCCTAAAAATGATTTTGGAAACATTGCCTGGAACATTGTCACATAACCAAATTGAGGATCTTGAACCATTAAATTATGCAGGTGCGTGGTTCCACTTCTCCAATGACCTAATATGAAGATAGGAGGTTTATTTAGTTTAACCTGTTCAACAATCTTATCAAATCTCCATTTTTCATAAACTCGAAAGGGTATGCCAAATGTACTTAGAAGATCAACTAAAAATACTCGAGGATAGTATTTCAGTGCAACTGATCCATTAGACAACGTCAATTTCATCCAATTTCTGACTGAAGATCCAATAGATGGACCCATCTTGGCAGAAAGAGAATGTTTTTGTTTCACTAGTAAAAATGACACCATTTGTTAATAAGAACGATTATGCTTTATGTTTACTTCTATTAAGATAAAGTTTACAATATTATTCAGAATGTTATTGGTGTTTTTAGCAAATTGATTATTTTTGGATTAATTAATTTTGAAAAATAATCGTTAGATTAAAAAAAAACACATAATTACTATATTAAATCTTGATTAATCGAGTAAAACACTAAGAATTTAATGAATAAAATGTCGGATATTCGAAGCAGTGTTTTAGTAATTGGTGGGGGTATAGCTGGCATTCAAACAAGCCTTGATCTCACAGAACTAGGATTTAAAGTATACTTAGTGGAGAAAAAGCCCACGATTGGAGGCACCATGGCCCAATTAGACAAAACATTTCCAACTTTAGATTGCAGTCTCTGTATATTAGCACCCAAGATGGTTGAAGTATACAGAAATCCTAATATCGAACTACTAACATATTCTACCGTGCAAAAGATAAAGGGAAGCCACGGAAATTATGATATCAAAATTGAGAAAAAACCCCGTTATATTAACGAAGAACGATGTAAAGGTTGCAATGATTGTGCTGAGATTTGTCCAGTTAGAGGCATACCAAGTGAATTTAACGCCCAATTAAATACGCACGCTGCCGCACACATTTCATTTCCTTCATCTGTTCCTCCCGTTTATTTAATAGATGAAAATACCTGTTTATATCTAAATTATGGAATATGTGGATTATGTTCACGGGCATGTAGTGCTGATGCAATTGATCTCAGCCAAAAGCCAATAATTATGGATGTTAAAGTTGGAGCAATTGTTATTGCTACAGGTTATGAACAAGATTATCCAGAAAAATACGATCAATTAGCAGGATCCAATCCAAATGTCTTGTCAAGCATGCAATTTGAAAGACTCCTTTCTGCTAATGGTCCGACGGGAGGAGAATTAATTAGATTAGATGATAAAAAGCACCCTAAAAAAATAGCCTTTTTACAATGCGTTGGTTCAAGAGATTTCCATCATCCTGAATGCAAGAAATACTGCTCATCGATTTGCTGCATGTCATCTGCTAAACAAGCAATTATCGCAACAGAACATGCCCCAGGTACAGAATGTTTTATTTATAATACAGAAATTAGAGCTAAAGGAAAAAATTTTTATGAATTTATAGTAAGTGCGAAAGAAAATTATGGAGTTAAATACGTGAATGGTCGGGTCTCCATGGTTAAAGTAACGGATGAGGGAAAACTAAAGCTAAATTATGAAGATATCGATAAAGGCGTTGTAGAAACTAATGAGGTTGATATGGTAGTGTTAGCTAGCGCATTGTTTCCAAATAAAGCGTATTATCAATTTTTAGACTGTCTTGATGTAGGATATGATGAACTTGGGTATATTAATGAAGATGGAATTAAAGCTTGTGAAGATGGATACATTTATTTTACAGGATATTCTCGAAAACCAAAAGATATCCCCACAGCAGTTGCAGAAGGTTCAGCTTGCGCAGCAAGAATAAGTGAAAAATTATATCCCGTACGATTTCAGAATATCAAAGATACGGTATATCCTCCCGAAACACCCATCGCAATCGGTGAAGATCCTCGAGTAGGTGTCTTAGTTTGTCAATGTGGAATCAATATTGCAGGTACTGTAGATACAAAAGAAGTAGTGGAATACATTAAAGATTTGCCATACGTAGCACATGCTGAAGAAAACATGTATTCTTGCTCATCCGACAGTCAAGAACAAATTAAAGAGATGATCAAAAAATATAAATTAAATAAATTTATTGTCGCTTCTTGTACACCTCGGACTCATGAACCCTTATTCCAAAACACATTACGAGAAGCGGGATTAAATCCATTTGTATTCGAACTGGTAAACATTCGGGATCAAAATTCTTGGGTTCATCAACAAGAGCCCGAAAAAGCTACACAAAAAGCAAAAGATCTAATCCGAATGAATTTAGGAAAAGTAGTAAATTTACAACCCTTGAAAAGAATTAAAGTTAAAGTAGAGCAAGCCACTTTAATCATCGGAGGTGGTATAACGGGCATCATTGCTGCTCGAAACTTAGCTATTCAAGGATTTGAAGTCCATTTAGTAGATAAAAAGTCCAGTTTAGGTGGAAATGCAATTAACTTCATTGATTTATATGATATAGCACTTCATAAACAAGATATCTTGAGATATATTAATGAATTGAAAACAATGCCCAACGTTCACATTCATAATCGATATCAAGTAGCTGATATCCACGGTTTTGTAGGGAATTATGAAGTTAAAATTCATAATATAGATGATGAGTCAAAAATCGATGAATTCAAGGTTGGTACCATAATAGTAGCTACAGGAACTAACCAAATCAAGACTGATCGTTGGGAAAACATACTAAACAAATATCCTGATCGAGTATTTAATCAAAGAAGTTTTGAATCTACTGAAGACACCGCTATTCCGGGATTTAAAGAAGTCACGATAGTTCTCTGCGTCGATCAAAGGGCTAATGAATTCAATACAGGAGAAAAAGTAAAATCGTATTGTAGTAATATTTGTTGCAAGGTGGCATTAAAAAATATTGAGAAAATATTGAGAATCAATCCTAAAGCTCATATTCACGTATTATATCGAGAATTGCAATTCTCAGATCTTAATGCTGAAAGTTTATGGCGAGATTTAAGAACCAAAGTGTCGTTTGAAAGATACCGAAGTATAAATGAAATTATATTAACTGAAAAGGGTAAAAATTTCCACGTTAAGTACAACAATATTGGGGCTGAAACGGAAGTTGAATACGATTCCGATTTACTCATTTTAGCAACTCCAGAAGTCCCCCAAACAGGTACCAAGGATCTAGCAATGATGCTAAAAGTCCCAACAACTAAAGATGGGTTCTTCCTAGAAGCACACGTGAAATTGAGACCCATAGATTTTGCTACTAGTGGAATATTTTTATGTGGAGGCGCTCATTGGCCAAAATGGATTGATGAAAGTATTACACAAGCATATGGCGCAGCAGGAAGAGCCGCAATGTTAATGGTAAAAGGAGAAGTTGAAACTGAAGGAATTACGTCTCAAGTAGATCCACAAAAGTGTATTGGGTGCGGTAGATGTGCTGAAATTTGCCCCTACAACGCAATTCAATTAATTCAAACCACCAAGAAGATGGGTCTTTACAATATCACGGAAATGAAAGCCAATATACTCGATGCGGTCTGTGTGGGATGCGGAGCATGTGCAGCTGAATGTCCCGTTGGAGCCATAGATCAAAAACATTATAGTAAATATCAAATTAAAAAACAGATTGATTTATTAATTCGATTGGAAGAAGGTGCTTCTGAGCAGAATTAAATTGAGTTGAAAAATCATGACAGTAAGTAAATCAAAGAAGAAGCAAGATTATGAACCTCAAATATTAGTATTTTGTTGCAATTGGTGCTCTTATGCCGGAGCAGATCTAGCTGGCGTTTCACGATTTCAATATCCTCCCAATATTCGCATTGTTCGAGTAATGTGTTCTGGAAGGGTTCAACCAACATTTATATTGAACGCGTTTGCCAATGGAATTGATGGAATATTAGTTACGGGTTGCCATATTGGAGATTGTCATTATATTAGTGGAAATGAACTAACACAAGTTCGAATGGAACATCTTAAAAAATTAGTGAAAAGCTTGGGAATTGAAGACGAAAGGTTTAGATTGCATTGGATTTCAGCAAGCGAGGGAAAACAATTTGCTGAACTCATAAAAGATTTCACTAATACTGTTAAAAAATTAGGAGAAAGCAAAATTCCAAAAAAAAAAGGGATAATTGAGTTAAAATATTGTCAATAAAGGTGGTTATAATATGACAGAAACGAGATCAACAGGAATTATTAATAAGAATGTGAAAATTTTTAAAGATTTGGATGAAGAGATCATTCAAACGGGAAAATGCTGTGCATGTGGTGCTTGCGTGGCATATTGTGAGAGCCAAAGTTTTGACGTGATCAAAATGGACAGATACACCCCAAAATTCAAGTCTGATAAAACGATGGATAACTGCACCGAATGCGGAGTATGTTATTACATCTGTTCTCAAAATTTTACCTTGCTCAGTAAAATGAATGAAGTTTACAACATAAAGGATGAAATTGGGAATATAATTGATATTAAGGCAGCTAAGACTTCTGAGAAGGGAATAGAGGCAGTTAGCCAAGATGGAGGGATTGTTACAACAATCTTAGCATATCTATTTGATAAACATAAAATTGATGCCGCTATCGTATCTGAATTTGACGAGAATTTAAATCCAAATCCCAAAATCATTTATAATAAAGAAGATTTATTGAAATCAGCAGGTACTAGGTATTCCATTTCATCTCAAATTCTCCCCTTGAAGGATTTATATAATATTTCCCAAGATATTTTGGAAAAAAAAGGAATATTCGATATTGAACAGTTAAAAATCGCATTTGTTGGCACGCCATGTCAAACACGTGGAATTGCGAAGATGAAATTTCTCCATTTGAAACCCGCTCATGTTGTAAAATATATCATAGGACTCTTTTGCTTCGAGAATTTTAATTACGATTTGTTATACGAAATTCTCAAGAAAGAAACAAATGTTAGTCCCGAGGATATTAAAAAGACATGGATCAAGAAAAATTTCTTTATTTCCGATAAAGAGGGCAATCAACATGAAGTCAATATCAAAATATTAGATCCTGCGGTGAGAAGTCATTGTCACGAGTGCTATGAATTCACGGGGAAGTATTCTGATATTAGCGTTGGTGCAAGCGGTGCTCCAAAAGGGTATTCAATGATATTAACTAGAACTCAAAAGGGTGAAGATGTCATAAATTCCCTTATCAGTCATAGTTTGATTAAACAATTCGTCGTACCAATCGATCAAACGAAAGAATGGGAGACAAAAAAGATTAATTGGTTGAAAAAAATGACTGGATTGAAGAGAAAGTAACCTTATAAATCTCGTTAATCCGAAAAGATTTATTTATCTCATTATCATCATATTCTCATCAAATAATTCAATATTTATATGTGAATCACATCCAGAAATACAATAGACCAATATAATAGTTATCATTTCTTATTATTGAAATTTAAATAACATAAAAACAAAGTAAGAATTATCCTTCAATCAAATAAGTACTTCTATAAGATTGAGGTTAGGGAACTTGCTTTCACATTAGAATCCCAGTTTAAAAGGAAACCTAATAAATAGTAGTTCTCTATAATAAATTGTTTAATAAAAAAAATTCAAAATAATAAGATAGAACAAGTGATTAATAAAAAATGAGTAAATCTAAAGATATCGCAATTCCAGACCAAGTAACAGGTTATTCTCAAGTAAGGCTTGATGTGGATTTAACAAGTGGAAAAATAAATAAATCGATGTTATCAAATGAATTCGTTCGAGATTGGATAGGGGGGTATGGTTTTGGGGCCAAAGTTCTATGGGATGAATTAAAGCCCGGTATTGATCCTTTAAGTCCTGAAAATGTCTTCGTTTGGTCAATTGGTCCTTTTCCATCAACCATTTTGCCAACAAGCTCAAAATATGGTGTATTTGCAAAATCACCGTTAACAGGAATGTTTGGAATGGCTATTTCATCTGGATCTGTAGGAGCTCAAGCTCGAAGAGCAGGCGTGAACATGATAGTTATCAAAGGAAAATCTCCAGAACCAGTATATATGGTTGTAGATGATGATGATTACTATCTTGTACCATGTGAAAAAACGGTATGGGGAAAAGGGAATTTCGAAACTGAAGAACACATTCGGGATGATTTTCAAGATCGAAGATTAGCGGTCATGTCAATTGGTCCTTCTGGAGAACGCATGAGTCGAATGGGATGCATTACAAATGATCGAAACAGACAAGCCGGTCGAACTGGAATGGGAGCAGTAATGGGTTCAAAAAATCTCAAGGCGATCTGTTTTAGAGGCACCAAAAGCATAAAAGTAGCTCAACCAGTAGAATTCTACAAGCTTGCAAAGAAACTTATTAAAGTAGCAAATGGTCCAGCAACATCTAAGTATCGAGATTTAGGAACACCTTCGGGGTTAACTAGTTATAATAAACTTGGCATGATGCCTACAAGGAATTATCGAGAAGGTACTTGGGAGGAAATTGATAATGGAAATTTCACAGGAGATAGTCTTAATCAAGACTGGGTTGTAAAGAAAGTGGCATGTTCACAGTGCTCTATCGCATGTGATCATTTAGCAAGAGTTCCAAAAACACATCCAGAATATCCTAATTTGATAGCTTCTGTAGATGTAGAAATGTGTTATTCATTTGGTACAAATACTGGTTGTTCCGATTGGCCCACAGTATTTAAATGCATTGAACTATGCGATAATTTAGGCATTGACGCAATCAGTGGAGGAGTCACGGCTAGCATGGCATGTGAGCTTTATGACGTTGGATTACTCACCAAAAAAGATCTCGGATATGAACTTCCGTTTGGCAGCACGACTAATTTGGTAAAATTTACCGAAGAAATGTGCATGGGAACAGGTTTCGCCGGTAAAATATTCGGAGACGGATGCAAACAAGCTGGTATTCGTCTAGAAGAAATGGGTCGTAAAAATGCAAGCTATTACGGAATGCACATCAAAGGCCTAGAAATGCCCGCTTTTGATTTACATGGCATGAGTTCTTTCGCAGTAGGGGAGAGCGTGTCTATTCGTGGTGCATGCCATTTACGCAATGGAGCATATGGTCTCGATGCTAAGGGAACATTCGATCGCTTCGGATATGAAAAACCTCTTGAACGAGGAAAGAAAATCATAGAAACTGAAGATGTGTATGCAATCATCGATTCATATATCATATGTAAGTTTACACGAGGGATCTATGAAAACGATGCAGAAATGGCAAAAGTCTATGAACTCGTTACTGGTATTCCGCATACCGATGCATCACTCTTGCAACGAGGAGAAGCGATCGTTAATCTTTCCAAGTGTTTCAACATCAGAGAAGGATGGACACGAGCTGATGATCATCCTCCCGAGAAATTCTTCAAGGACGCACACACAAAAGGTCCTGCTAAAGGAGTAACTCTCAAGGAAGATGGATACCAAACACTTCTAAGTGGGTATTATGAAGCGAGAGGGTGGGATAAAGAAACCGGAATTCCAACTGATGATACTCTAAAGAGATTGGGATTAGATTTTGTAATTGGAAAACTCAAGCCAGCAACAATAAAAGGAGGTAAAAAATAATGGCAGCACGGAGAAAAAAGATCCATCAATTCATTATTGTTGATCCAGAGCTCTGTACGGGCTGTGAAACGTGTGAAACTGTTTGTTCCTTTGTTCACGATGGAGAGTTCAACCCAATTAATACCAGAATTCATCGTGTTAGAATTGAACCAGTATTTAACATAGCTCTTGCGTGCCAGAAGTGTGAGGATGCTCCTTGTATTCGCTCATGTCCAGAAAAAGCATTAGATAAAGCAGAAGATGGTTCCATTCTTGTAGATGATGAGAAGTGTAATGGTTGTGGTTTTTGTATTAGAGCTTGCGATTTTGGAGTCATCACATTACACTTGAGCTCCCAAAAAGCACTTGTGTGCGATTTGTGTGAAAATATGAAAGAAGATTTTATTGATCCCGAAGTTGGAAAGCCAGAACCACAATGTGTAGCCTTGTGTCCAAAAGAAGCAATTTCACTTAAGAATGTCGAGCAAATCGGTGAAGAAACCCGTATCGATGCGATTCGGCGCCTTTTTGGAAACGTCGAGGAGTTTGGTTCCAAAAAATAACTAATATTTTTATTCTTTTATTATTTTACTTTTTTCTTAGGTTTTATTAACTGCATTATATTTTCAAGGTGAGTGTATTATTAAAACAAACTGGAAGGAAGAATATGTAGATTATGAGGGTGTAACTCTTCATTATTATAGAACTGGTGGAAAAAAACCAACGATGATAATGCTTCACGGTTTTACCGATAATGGAATGTGCTGGTTAAGGGTTGCAAGCGTGTTAGAAGAAAAATTTGACATTATCTTGCCTGATATTCGTGGTCACGGAAAATCAATTGCAAAGGAATTGGATTTCTCATTAGAAACAATGTCAGAAGATATCGTGAATTTAATTAACACGCTTTCGCTAGAAAAAACAATCCTAATGGGGCATTCAATGGGAGCTCAAATAGCATCATTAATTGCTGCCAATCATCCAAATTTAATATCTAAAATAATTTTAGAAGATCCTGCCTATATTTTCAATCCTAAATCATTTAAAGCAAGATTCCTTGTCATAATATTTAAATTCTTGATAAAAAGAAACATGAAAAAAACAGAAGAGAAATTGAGGAAATCAAGCAAGCGGATTAATTCGAAATGGGACATAATGGATCATGAGACTTGGGCTTCAGGTCAAAAAGAATATTCGGTAAATGATCCGATAACCGTTTTTGAAAATTTAAAAATAAGTGTAGATTGGCATGAAACGTTCCAAAAAATTAAGGTACCGGTGTTGATAATCGTATCAACGAAGGGTATATTAAGAGAAAAAGAGGCAGAAAGCATTATTTCAGAATTCGGAGATGCAAAAATTGCAGTGGTGAAAGATGCAGGTCATAACATAAGAAGGGACAACTTCAATGATTTTATAAGTCATGTTGAATCCTTTTTAGAAACTTCAAAAACTTAGAAATTCAATTAACAATTCCTTAGAGGTCTCATAAAGGTCCCAGCACTCCTTTTTGTTAAAGGGATAAGATTCGTACATTTTTGAATTTTCACTTCATGCTCAAGAATGAATTCCCCAATCTGCTTCGCGTGCTTTTTTATTCCATTTAAAATTTCTTTTGTTATTTTTTGAAATAACAAGAATTTTACAATAGGTTCTGGTTTGGATTGAAAATCCCATATACCAATTACTCTTCCATTCAATAAGATGGTAGAGGTGGCGTTTCCAGACCGGTCGAATACAAGATTGTAAATATCATCATTAATGAAACGCTTTCTATTTTTATATCCCATCAAGTATGGATCCAAGCTTGCCAAGAGATTTATAATGGGATCTTTTGAAATATTTGATTTTTTGAGAGTTTTAATATCAGATTTGCACGTGTAGTAAACATCCTCATGGAAGTTTAAAGGTTCAACTTGAGTTTGAATGCTTTCAAGGACGTTTCTAATTTTAGTAATTGGAATTCCAGTCCACCAAGAAATGTCTTGTTCGGTAACAGGACCATATCCTTTTATATACCTAAGAACAAGCATTTCATTTGATACACGCTCTTCCATGACTTCAAAGTTCAGGTCGGGAAACATGTTTTTCATCAACGAATAAGTAATTCTCCTGTCTTTCCATCCATTGGGGGGCTTATACCTCACTAAAAGGAGTTTATCACACATCAGCGAGAGAATTATGGAAATGTTTCTATCGGTGTTGATCCGCTTTTTAATATCTGTTGCAATTAAGGGTTCCTCTTTTAGAACGTGGAGAATTTCAGTTTCTAATTCATTGTATTCCATTCTTGTAAAGTCAGAATGGGTAAAAAACCCTTCAAATCGGCTTTCTTTAAGAAAAGTTGTAGCATTATGGATGATTGGAGTATCTTGTTTAGGAATGATGAACAAGGTATTGCGCATGCCCCTGATTTTAATGAGATTTTTAATTTCATACCATAGTTTTTCCAAATCTTCTTTTTGAAAGTTGTTGCACCTACAAAATAGATATACATACGGTTCAAACGTTCCTGTGGCTTGCAATCCGCATAGATCCTTGCTAATTTGAATGATATCATCAATTTTTGAATTTGGAGTGAGGTGTTGCTTTTGCAATATTAACTGATTGATACTTTCGTGGGTTAAATAACTCATGATATTCCATCCTTAAAGGAAATCATTGCATCATCATTCAATTTCATGATCATAAAGTATGAGATTAAAATAAACTTAATGCTTCTAAGAGGTGATTAGTTCAAAATCCTAGGTTTTTTTAATATGTGCAATCTTAATGTTATTTATATGAACATTATTATTATATACTATTTTGGTGCACCAGCATGTTAGAAGGTCTTGATAAGATCGATTGGAAAAATTTAGAACATGCGTATGGAGAAGCTTCTGATGTTCCCGACCTAATTAGAAGCTTAGCCTCAAAAGATGAGGAAAAAAGAGCAGATGCGTTATGGGAGCTTTATGGTAACATCTTCCATCAAGGAACCCGTTATAAAGCCACTCCTTTTGCTATACCCTTTATATTTGAATTGATTCGTGGACCTCAAGTTCTTGATAAAGCTAACCTCATAAAGTTCACGGTAGATTTAGCATTGGGATATCCAGAAGCATTTCTACCAAAAGGACCAAATGTGGAAGATTGGGCAATTGATGCCAATCAATTAAAAGAAGAGGCAAAAATTGAGGATTTAGGGGAAGCAGATCAAGATTGGCTTGAGGATATGGAAGCGTTTATTGAGTCATACAAGGCAACATTAAAAGAAATTTCCACCTATTATACCTGTCTCGAGAGTAAAAATTCCGAGATTAAAATCATGGCAATTTTTGCCGTTGCTTGGTTTCGAGAAGAATCAAAAAACTCCATACCTAAGATACGTGATCTTATTAAGAAAGAGACTGATGATACAATTATTGCTAATTTATTGATCTCACTCTCCATGCTAGGCTCCTATTTGGAGGATACAAGTGATGAGCAATTGTTTAGAAGTTATCTTTCAACCCAGGCTTCTTTTCTAGTAAAGTTATCTGCTGCAATCGCACTTATTAATATTTTGGAAGAAGAGGTTGACACGATCCCGATAGATTACATTTTAAAACAGATACCATCCATTATTGAGACGGATCTCTCCCCATTTGAATACCCATGGAATGATGGAGAATTATTAGGATTTATCACGGAGGTTATTAAATTCTGCTCTGTACAATCTCCAGAAAAGGTCATCCCTGATTTATCGAAAATCTTGGCAAAATTAACCGGCATCAAAGCATTAAACGTAATATATTCCCTTCTCTGGATAGTATTTCCTGAAATTCCAGAACAAGGAGCTTGGACATTGAAGCAGTTTAATAAGTATCAAAAGATGGTTTTAAAGGCATTAGCTGAAAATACTAAATTATGGATGGGCGAAGATATAAATTCTGATAATTTGATTGAACTTCTGGAGGAATATAAATTACCTGCAACTCAAAAGGATCTTAGAGCGCTTTTACAGTTAGATTCAAAATAAAAATTTTATTTAATAATTAATTTCAATCTTTTTTGAATAACTACTCCTTTAATAAAAATAATAATTTAAATATTCTATTTTTCTGTGGTTCTTACATGAATATCTAACCTAAATGAAATGTAATAACAATTGAACTTTAATAAAAAGCTTAATTTAAGAGATCAATATATTAATTGTAACATTTTACTATTAATGAGATAATACCATATTAATAAATCTCAAATAATTAGGAGGATTTAATAGTTAAGGTGTAAAATTTGTCTGAAAAACAGACCAAAGATATAGAGAATAAAGATTTAGAAAACGTTGGCGTTTTCGTGTGTCGCTGAGGTATCAATATCGCTGGTATTTTGGATATTCCTACGATCGTTGAAGAACTTAATAAACTTCCTGGAGTAAAAGCGTTCGAGTATTTATCAATGTGTACTGAAGGAGGATCAACCTATATCAAAGAACAGATCATAGAAGCCAAATTGGATCGAATCGTGGTTGCTGCTTGCACGCCAAAAACGCACCAACCCGTCTTTCATGCAATTTTAGCAGAAGCAGGCTTACCTCCAAGATATTTAGAGTTTGTAAATATTAGAGAACAATGTTCATTCGTACATCAAAAGGAACGAGAGAAAGCTCTTCAAAAGGCTATAGATCTGATAAAGGCTGGTATAGCACGATCGAGATTATTAGAAGCCGTACCTACTAAAACCGTTCCAGTCACCAAAGCTGCTTTAGTGGTTGGAGGTGGAATTGCAGGACTCAGTACTGCCATTGATCTAGGGAATGCGGGTTATCAAGTCCACTTGGTTGAGAAAAAGAGTACAATAGGAGGAAGGATGAGCCAGTTGGATCGAACATTCCCTACCGATGATTGTAGCATTTGAATACTTGGCCCAAAGATGCTTGAAGCTAATAGGCATCCAAAAATCAATTTAATGACATATTCAGAAGTTGAATCTGTTGATGGCTATATTGGCAATTTCAAAGTAAAAATTCGAAGAAAAGCACGATTTGTGAATGAAAAAACGTGCACGGGATGTGGACAATGCACTGACGTGTGTCCGATTTATGTTCCTAATTACTTTGATGAGAATCTTTCGGCTCGAAAGGTCATTGACATTGCTTTCGCTCAAGCAGTACCCGCTGTTTATGATCTCGTGAGAGAATCTTGTGTTGAATGTTTTGGATGCGTTGATGCATGTGACCAAGAATCCGTAGATTTTAGCATGCAAGATGAGATCGTGGAGCTTGATGTAGGAACAATCATAGTAGCCACGGGTTGGGACATCTATCAGGGACCTGATTATGGATATGGGAAATATGAAAATGTCCTGACTCAAATCCAACTAGAACGAATTCTAGCCCCTAATGGACCTACTTATGGTCATTTAATTAGACCTTCTGATAAAAAACGACCTACAAAAATATTGTTCATAAATTGCGTTGGATCTCGAGATGTGAAGACTAATCCCTATTGTTCAGTAGTTTGTTGTAACTTATCGGTAAAAAATTCAAAGTTAATTATATCTGAACATCCCGAAACCCAAATCATGGTATCTTACATTGATATGAGGAATTGCGGAAAAGATTATGAAGAATATTACAGGAGAGCTCGAGATGCGGGAATCATTTTCACTAAAGGACTTGTAGGAAAAATTGAAGAAGACCCTTTAACGAAAAATCTAAAAGTTCAAATGGAGATCGTCGGAGCTGACGCAGTCGTGGAGGAGGAATTTCACATGGTAATTCTCTCATCAGCATCCCTACCCTCTCAAGGTACTAATGAAATTGCGCAGGTGCTTAACATGGAAAAAAGTCCTGATGGCTTTCTCAAGGAATACCATCCTAGATTAGACCCCATTAGCACCAAGGTTCCTGGAATATATCTCGCAGGTTCATGTCAAGGTCAGAAAGGAATTGCGTACGCTGTTGGGCAAGCTCGAGGTGCAGCATCAGCTGCTGGTATTCCCATGGGTAAAGGAGAATATACCATGGAATTAATTCGAGCAACTCCCTCCGATGAACGATGTGCTAAATGTTATAAATGCATCGAAGCGTGTCCGTATAGTGCCATCTCGATAAATCAAAACGGAAATATCGTCGTGGATTTAATTAAATGTCGAGGTTGCGGCACGTGTGCCGCTATCTGTCCATCACAAGCAATCGAACTGACCTATTTTAGGGATATTCAATACATGGCATTACTTGATGAATTACTTCCTATAGAAGAATAAAGAGGTAACTAAAATGACTGAAGATATTGATATTAAAATAATTGCCTTCCTCTGTTGGAATGAGGCTCTCGAAACGAGAGTCACACAAAAATGAGGATATGGCAGTGCAGATATGGCGGGAACTATCCGAGCTCAATATCCCTCTTCAATTAGAACGGTACTCGTGCCTTGTTCCGGACGAGTCGGATCGGATTTAATAATGAGGGCATTTGGGCGAGGAGCTGATGGTGTCATGATTGTTGGATGATATCCAAAAGAATGCGATTATGAAACAGGGAATTATTTTGCATACCGGGAAGTTGAGTATGTAAAAGAAGTACTCAAATCAATGGGAATCAGTGAAAAACGAATTCGTATGGGATGGTGCACCGCAGCAGAAGGACAAAAGTTCCAGCAAGATGCTACTGCATTTGATAAGGTCATACGGGAGTTAGGACAAAGTCCTTTTAAGTCTAAGGGCGACACAATGAAAAAAGCCAAAACGTGAATAATTAAAGTGTTATCTAATGAAACTGAGTTAAAAAAATGAGAATTCAGTTGAAGAAATGGTATGCACCATAAAACACATAAGTTTTATATTACTAAAAAGTATAAAGTTTTAAAAAGTAAGAATAAAAAATAAGATTTAATGAAAATTTACAAACAAAGTATAAAAATATTTTAATAACTCTGAGATGGAAAGACATGGATTCAATTGCAGAATATCTAATAAAAATTGATGATTTTCCAAAACTTTTAACTACACTTCTCAAGGAAAGAGTCGTAGATAAGATTTTGGGAGCCGAAACTAAGGTAGATAAAAAGACTAACGTGGAAGATCGATTCACGGTACAACCCGTAGTATATGAAAAGGTAGATGATATAACTTCCTTTCCGCTTACCAATTTATTAGCTTATGGGTATGCGAGAACAGATACGGCATCAAAATACCTTCATAAGACACTTGAAGGTGCCTTACATGAAAAAATTGGTCTTATTGCACGCCCTTGTGATACAAGGGGCTTAATTGAACTTGCGAAAATTAAACAGGTCAATTTGGATAATTTATTCATTATCGCATTTGAAGATAGAGGAATGGTTATTAATGTCTCTCGAGAGATGCGAAATTTCCCAGATATCGATAAGACCAAGATTGTGAAAGAAAAAATCGGCGATAATGGATTGATGTTTAAAATGGAAGATGGAAGCGTTGTCGATGTTGCATTAAATATAGCTGATAATTGCAGCAGGTGCACTCGAAAAATCCCTGTGGTTGCGGATTTAAGCATCAGTGACTTATCAATGGCCATCGATTCAGATGAAATAGTATTGAAGGTTTATTCTGAAAAAGGAAATGATCTTGTAGAAAAATCGAAGATTAATAAGAAACCACTTCCAACCGATCTCAAAACAAAACTTTCGGATAAAATTAAAGAAATCAAGGAGACCTCCTTGGCAAAACGAGTAAAAGATCTTGAGGAATGGGACAAATTACCTCAAGCGGAAAAAATTTCGAGACTTCAAGCATGTACCATGTGTAATACATGCATTAGAGGATGTCCCGTTTGTTATTGCGTAGATTGCATTCTCCAGAAGAAACGTAAAGAAAAGACCATAAATAAAGAAACATATCAATTAACGCGCATAGCACACGTTGCAGATCGTTGCATTGAATGCGGTAACTGCGATAATAATTGTCCTCAACACTTGCCACTTTCACTATACTTCCAATCATTAAATGATGCATTTAGAAAGAAATTTGGGTATTCTTCAGGGGAGAGCCTTGATGACATTCCTTTTAGATCGGGTAAAGCGATTAGCCAAATGGAGTTAAAAAAAACCTAATTTTTATCCATCATCTTTTTTATCATATATTTTATTTATTCCTATTACATTGAAAGCTGTTCAGAATATTTAATAAACATTAAATATATAAAAATTTTATGAGGTATTTATATTAAGGAAATGAAATTTGTCAAATACACACCAAATAGATATTATGATTTAAATGAGTGAAGATAAAAAAGATTGGATTGGAAATATAATTTATACCAAATTAAGGGAAATCTTGATTCCACAACGAAAACCTGATGAACTGATTAAAATAGAATCCTTAATCAATGAAGGTGATTATAATGCTGCGTTCTCATTATTAAAAGATATCGAAGAGGAGAATTCATTAGATCAACCATCTGCCTTGAGTCTTCATTTAATTATGGCATCTTTAATGAATAAGATAGGAGATTACCCCGAAGGGTTAAATTATAGCCAAATGGGTTACAATGAAGCAAAAACATCAAAAAAAAAAAAAATTGAATTGATAGATTTTTGTTTAAACATGGCCCTTTCTTTAATGTGGCTAGGATTTCTTGATAAAACATTGGAAGTTCTTACCGAGTGTGAGAAGCTACTTAAATCATCGAAAAAGCAATCTATTGAAGATAAAGAAAGGAAAAAAGCAGCACTCTATTATATCTATGCTGGTACCTATTATTTTTTAGGAGATCCAAAAAAAGGAATGGTTTATGCAAAACAATGTTTAGATATAAGAGAAAAATATGGAAACAAATCTGAAATTGCTGAAGCCCTCTTTTGGATTACGGCACATTATACTCTTTTAAAGGATGATTTCGATACTGCGTTGTCCTACGCTGAACGTGCTCAAAAGCTTGCTGAAGAATCTAATAATCACCAAATCATTGCATTTAATCTCATGAATTTAGGTATACTATATTCATTAGAAGGAGAATATGATAAATCGTTAGAGTATAATTTAAAATGTTTACCCATGATTGAAGCGACTGGAAATCATACATTAATATCAGCGATCCATATGAATATTAGTGGATTAAAATTCTGGCAAGGAAAACATGATGAAGGTTATGAGCATTTCAAAACAGCACTCGAATTATCATATCAAATTCAAAATAATTTCATATTAGCGACTTTAATTTCAAATTTTGTTAAATATTTTATAGATATAGGAGATTTAGATTCTGCTCAAGAGTATTTGGGAGAATTAAGACTAATTAATGAGCAAAAGGACAATGTCCTGATTCAACACTCGTATCTTGACGAAAAAGCATATGATTTGAAATTAAAACCTGATCTTGAAAGCCAAATTGACACGGAATTAATTAAACAAATTATTAATGAAGATCTTATTAATGAAGCACTTAGGCAAATAATTAATGAGGATACGGTTAAAAATGATATATTAATTGTTACTTTAACATTATTATGTGATCTATTGCTTAAAAAACTAAAAATAACGAATAACGATGAAATTCTTGATGAAATAAATCCTTTACTGAAGAGATTGTTGAAAATCTGTCAAGATTCAAATTCTTATTGGATCTTATCTGAAACTTACACATTACAAGCGAAACTTGCTTTATTAATTTTGGATATAAAAGAAGCGAGAAGGTTATTAACTCTAGCACAAAAAATTGCCGAAGAACATGGAATGTATATACTGGCAGAAAAAATATCGATAGAACATGATAATATATTGAAAGAAATAAATAACTTGGAAAGTTTGAAAGAGGAAGATATTCCTATAAGTAAAAGGATGGATATAATCCATATTGAAGACCAGATAAAAGCTATGCTAAGGAAAGGAGATTTAAACAAAATTGAATCTTTCGACGAAGATCCAGTAGTCTTACTGGTTTTAGCTGAGGGAGGAATGCCTCTTTTCTCTCAGGTATTTAGTGAGGGGTGGTCTTTTGAGGATGACTTATTCGGAGGATTTCTTTCAGCGATAAATTCATTCAGTGGTGAGATATTTTCTGAAGGTCTCGACAGAGCCAAATTCGGAGAGCATACAGTCATCTTAAAACCTATGGATAAATTTTTGGTTTGCTATTTATACAAAGGACACTCATATAGGGCTATTAAAAGGATCAATTTTTTTATAGATCAAATTCAAAACACTAAAGAAATCTGGAATACATTTAATATGTCAAGGAAAACTAATCGAGTTATTAAAATAAATAAAATACCTCAATTGAAAACAGTGATTGAGAAGATGTTTTCCTAATTTTAAAAAAATCTATAAAGATGGATTTAATAATATCCTAAAATAACTAAAAGGATTTTTATTTTTTAGAAATAAATTGATCATAATGTTTTAAAAAAAAAAAGTGAGTATTAATGTCATTACCAGCTAAGAAAACAATCGAAATTGATGAAAATATTACTCATTATACTTACAAGATGCTCAACCATGAAATGATTCTTAAGTATGATGAGAGTAAATGCATTGAATGTGGTTTTTGTCATAGAGTATGCCCAGTAACCGTCTCAATTTATAATGAACCTCTAAAAAAAACGGCCATTGGAACTCCAGAGGAAATGCAAATTGAATCGAAGAAAAAAGTCGTTGTTGATACTGATAAGTGTATATGGTGTGGTAGTTGTACTTGGATTTGTCCAGGATATACATTAGAACTATTCGTTAACGGAGAAAAACAATTATTGTTAGTAGAAAATGGTTCTCTTCCAGAATTTGAAGAGGAAGTTCGAATTCTGGAAAACGGACATAAGGTTCGCAAGGTTGTTGACGGTTCAATCACATTTACGTGCGATGAAAAGGATGAAAAAGTAATTGAAGCATTTACAAAAGAGTGTGCTACAGGTGCGCTTTCAAGAGAAGGTAAGGAAATTAAAGTGGACATTGATAAATGCATCTTATGTTTTAAATGCTCTGAAGCGTCTAAAAATTACGATAAAATTAGTGTCAAGGTATTTCGAGATCGTTTTAAAAAGGTAAAGGGTGAGCCTTCCTCAGTTTGGAACGGAATTTCCCTTAGAGTGTTAGGCAAGGAGGGAAAAATCAAGGGGATTATGAGTCGATCTCAAAATAAACTTGCGGATTCTGTAATGCGCTTGATGGGAAAGGAAACGTTAGAAGAGTAATTCTTTTTTCTTTTTGTCTTATTTTTATATTAATCCTCATTAAAATTATTTTTTTTTAGAAAAAAAGAGCTCAAGAATAATTGAAATCTTAGTCTTTTCTCAGATAATTAAATATTGTTAAAGCGAATATCTTGGTAGTATCTATCAAATCATCAATTTTTACGAATTCATCGGGTGAATGCACGTTACATTCGTGACTTCCAGTTCCCATAAGAATGGTTTCAATGCCATGTTCATGGAAGAAATGACCATCATTGGCAGATTGGAATAATTTGAATTCTCTTTCTTCCCCATATATAGTTTTTAAGGTCTTTTGAACAGAATTCGCGAATTTTAAATTTGTATTAGAGATAAATGGTTCAAAGGACATTGTAAATTGAATATTGATGTTTAATTCCGGATCTTCTTGTTTTGAAGCTTCTATGAACTCTAGAATGCGTGTTTTTATACTTTCGACATCTTGTTCTGGAATGGTATTGATAATGCAGTATAACAAGCACTTATCTGGGACGGCAGATAATTTGTCTCCACCCTCAATCTTTGCAATGTTGACAGTACTTACTTTAGAAGGATGTCCTGGAAAATTTGGATATTTAGTTTCATTATTTAAAAATTCTGCTTGCAATTGCGTTAGGAAGTTTAATATCCTTACCATCTTTTGGATTGCATTAACTCCTGAGTATTCATTTCGATAAAGGGGAATATCTGGAAAGCTTAATGCATGGGCTGTTTTTCCTTTAATTAAAAATGTTACTAACAGAAATCCTCCTGTATATGCTGCAGGAAAGCTTCCCCTACCATCTCCTAAAAGGCAAGCATCCCCCGAAACTAATCCTTTATCAAGCATGTACTTAGTTCCATTGAAACCACCAGTTTCTTCGTCAATAGTCGCTAAAAGAGATAATTTTCCATTAATTTTGATTTTTAGATTAAGTAAAGATTGGAGAGCGAAAATTGCTGCTGTAACACAAGATTTATCATCACAGCTCCCACGACCATATATTTTTCCATCAAGTATTTCTGCTCCAAATGGATCTTTACTCCATCCATCATAGGCAGGAACTGTATCCATATGACCATATAAAATTAGTGAAGGATGTTCTGAATTGCCATAAGTTCCAATCACGTTATTTCTTTTAGATATAGTAGTTAATCCTAATTCTTCGTACTTCTTTTGAATAACTTTGGATATCTCTTTATATTTCCCGGGAGGATTTTCAGAAGGTATTTTAATGATATCTTGATGGAAGTTAATTATTTCATCTCTTAATCGCTCTATCTCGATTAAAATACTCTTTTCCAAAACATTTCTTTCCATATATAATCATCTTAAATAATTTAATGCAGTTAATGCGAACATCTTGACTAAATCCATTAAATCCTTAATATATACAAATTCATCTTCAGCATGGATGTTATTATCTTTTGCGGAAGCTCCAACCAAGATAGTGGGAATTCCTCTCTCTTGAAACCAATGAGCGTCCGTGGATGGCATCAAAGTTTTAAATTCTCTTTTTTCACCATAAATTTTCTCCGCAACTTTCTGAACGATCTTTGCAAAATCAGAAGACTCATCAATCACTTGGGGTTCCATGGCAATTGGTATCTGCACAGTTATATCTAAATCGGGATCTTCCTTTTTCATATCTTCAATAAAAACAAGAAGTCGCTGTTTTATACTTGCAACGTCTTGTTCTGGAATTGTATTTACACTTAGATGAAGATAACATCGATCAGGAACCGTAGTGATCTTTGTACCGCCATGAATTTCAGCAAGATTGATACTACTCACATTAGAACCCCATCCTTCTGAAGTTGGATAAGTTGTAATCTTTTTTAACAGTTCGTCTTTCAATTCAAGTAAGAAATTCATTACTTTGACCATCCTCTCAACAGTATTAATCCCCGAATTTTCGTTACGAAATGGTGAAGGGAGATCTGGGAATGCCAATCCATGTGCGGTCTTACCTTTGATGGTTATCGTGATATACATGGTGCCACCACAATATCCAAAGGGATATCCGTTAGCTGCATCTCCTAATAGGCAAGCATCTCCAGAAATTAATTCATTACTCAAGAGATAATCTGCTCCTCTTAATCCTCCTGTTTCTTCATCACCTACAGCAGTTACGATTAAATTTCCCTTAAGATCAACTCCTGCTTCAAGTAAAACTTGAGCTGCAAAAATTTCCGCGGTCACGGAGGATTTATCATCAGAGGCACCTCTTCCGAAAATTTTATCCCCAACGATTTCGGCTCCGAAGGGATCCCTTGACCACCCTTTAAAAGCTTCCACGGTATCAAAATGCCCGTTAAAAATTAGCGTGGGCCTATCACCCTTTGCAAGTTCCCCAATGACATTATTTCTCTTTATGGATGTTTTTAAACCAATTTCTCGCATTTTTCGCTCGACGAATTTAGCAACTTCCTTATACTTCGATGGTGGATTTTCAGAGGGAATTCTTACTATCTCTTGATGAAATTTTATGATATCACCACGTATGTTTTCTATTCTTTCAAGTATTTGTTCTTCTATATCTGTAATTTATATCACCTTTATTCTTAATACTTAATTATTGAGGTATAAAAATTTAAAGAATATTGTTTAGAAGAAAAAAATAATAGAAAATTATAATCTTAGCAAGCGAATATCATGGAAAGCGGAAATAAAATAAAAAGGAACTACTTATGTTTTGGATAGTATGGACATCGTTGTTGATGACATTCCTTATTTAATTCATAAACGTCACAATGTCCAATCATTTTCTGCTCTGGTAATTCATAGTGAAATCTTTTAAGATATTTAACAGCTTGTTCAATGGCAACATAAGCACTAAGGCGACAACATCTAGGCCCACCCAATTTTCCAATTCGCTCTTGAGCTTTTAATGCTGCCTCAAATCCAAGAGCACGTTCTTTATCATGAAAGGGTGTTGCTTTTTGAGTTATGCTAATAGTAATTCCTACCCCACTACCCCCTCCACAAGTTCCACAAAATCCACATCCTCCAGCAGGTATTTTTAATCCTCTCATGAAGGCTTCTTTCACTTCTTTTTCAGTAAATTGGTAATCGTTATTTTTTAGAGCCATAATAAGGACAGCAGGAACGATTCCATGATGCCAAGGTCCATGAAATGGCAATTGATCTGAAGCAGTCCATATATTATTGAGTTTTGAAATAACTGAATCAAATAATTCCACGGGATCTTTTGCAGATTGTTGAAGGATGATAGGTAGCACTTTTGGCATAAATTCCATATAGTCTTCCATCGTCAAGTTGTCAAATTCTAGCACTTTTTCCATAAAATCATCATAAAAATTAAAAGACTTCGACATTTCAAATTGGTTTCTATTCAACTTTTTCTCACATCTCATGTTATTTTGAGTAAAAATACAATTAGAAAAAATTTTGATCTATTTTAAATTTTCTCAAAATAAACTAAATATTATTAAAACAGAAAAAATTTAGTAATTCTAATGACGGAAGAAAGATTTAAGAATTATATTCAAGAAATGGAAAAAGGAACAACTTGTACAGAATTTTTAGAAGAAAATAAATCTTCAATCTTGAGTATTAAAAAAGATCCTGAAGCCATGAACGAATACAAAATTCACAAAGCTCTTTCCAATTTGAAAAGATATATTATTTTTAGACTACTGAAAAATAAACCAATGTGTACTTGTGCTCTCGCTAATGTTTTTGAATTATCTGATGGAGCCATCACGCATCATCTTAAGATATTAGAAAACGCAGGATTAATTATAGGGAAAAAAGAAGGTTATTTTACAAGATATTATACAGTTCAAGAATTAATCCAAAAATTATCCTAAATTTAAGTAGTAGTAAGAAATGCCTAACAACGCGAAGTTTTCTAATTCAAATCTAATTACAAATCAATGGAATGATTAAATTTCATTCAATTCGTGGGACAAAAATGAAAAGGATCTTCCAATATGCCATTTTATCAACTTTCAATTAATTTGCTCCAAAATAATGATTAATCGGTAATTTAAATCGAGGAGATTTAAATATGAATATTAATTAAAAATTGAAGGAATATTATTTTAAAACTATTTTTTTTAAAAAAGATGAGCTTACAACAATTTACCCCTAATAAATACCATCACTTTTTGCCCAACGTTTCGACCCATATCATGATCATCTGCGAAACTATAAGACACGTTCCATCCGAGATTTGAAAAAAAACTTGAAATTTCTTGAATATTAAGTCCCCACTTGAAATGCTTGGAAAAAGGGTCAGTAGTTTTGGTATTTGTATCATAAGGAAATGATACCCATCTTGATGTATGCAGGATATCTACAAAAATCTGACTTTCTTCGCCGCTTATAGATGCAATTGCCTTGAGCAACTCCTCTATTGTATTTCGATCAATATAATACACTAATCCTTCCAATAACCAAAAGGTTGGAATAACACTTGAGAATCCTTTTTTTAGCAGTTTAGAGATCCAAATAAGATGGGAAATATCTGCATATATTTGAATTAATTTACAAAGGGGTTGATCATTTACTAAAATCTCTTTTTTATAGTTTATTATCGCTGGGACATCCACTTCAAAAATAGTATGACTGTTGTTTTTTAGTGGTTCAAATCGATACGCTCTTGAATCAAGCCCTGATCCTAGAATAACAATCTGCGATACTTTTTGATTAGAGCACCATTTTGACATTATATTCTCTTCAATATAACGAGATCGTATGATAGGATAATCCATTTCAGAATACCGAACATGATGATCTATAAAGAATGAAATATCACCTGCAAGACGTTCTGCATAAGGATCTATTAAAAGAGGGTCTTTTTTTATCAATTCTAAAGCTCTATAATAAGCCATTAGACGTGCAGTAAATGGAACACCTCTATCAATTTCATTACGGTTTGATTCATCAATCGGTTCAGTAAAATCATCTTCATATTCAGTTTGTACTTCTTGATTAAGAGAGGGACTCGCATCTGAATCTGCTATATACGGTTTTCCTGATTTAATGGCATCCAATAATTTAAAAAATTCTCTAAAAACAAATGGTATTATTCCATCAGGCTCAATGTGAGTGATTATTGTTATATCTTGGGACTTAAACCCTAAAATGTGTCCTTTAGACTTTTTCGATGTAGCAATCAATCTCTCTTCAGAATATTCTCTTATCATATAATCTTTATCTAAAATATCATTCATTTTTGGATTAAGAGTTAACCAGGCATCCATGATATTCTTTAATTCGGCTTTTGTATCCCAATTCTCTGAAGAATAAAGCACATTGTCTTGTCCTTCAATAATATTAATTGAATTAACAAAGGGAAGTACTTTTAAAAAATCTGATATAAGAGTGTGATAATTTACATCCATTCTAGATATTACTTTTCATTCTTATTATTTTCTGTAATATTCTCTTGTGTAAAAAATATCACTTTTATGTTGCTCTCATAATAAAACTAGAAAATTAAAAAACTATCGACCACATATTTAGCTTGTATTTCTAAATTAAAAATTCATTAAAAAATTGAAAAGTGATATAAAATGGCAAAAAGAGTCGCAATTAACGGTTTCGGCCGCATCGGACGATTATTTTTCCGTGCTGTCTACGATAATTACTGGGATGATATTGATATAGTATCAATCAACGATTTATTCGAACCGAAATACTTAGCTTACGCCTTAAAATATGATACTGTATCTGGAAGGTTCAAAGGAAAAGTGGAAGCTAAAGAAAATGCATTGGTGATCGACGGTAAGGAGATACCTATTACTGCTGAAAGAGACCCTGCAAATTTACCACACGGTAAAAATAATATTGATGTCGTAGTAGAATCTACTGGTCGATTTGTTGATAGAGAGGGGGCATCAAAACACTTAACTGCTGGAGCAAAAAAAGTGCTTATTAGCGCTCCAGCCACGAACCCAGACATAACAGTAGTATTAGGATGTAATGATGACAAAATCACTCCTGAACACAAAATCATTTCAAATGCTTCATGTACAACGAACTGTCTAGCTCCAGTAGTAAAGATTTTGAACGAAAACTTCAAAATTAAATATGGTTTGATGACGACTATTCATTCCTATACGAATGATCAATCAATTGCAGATATGGCAAGAGCAGGTTCACCTGATAAGATGATTCGTGGTCGAGCTGCAGCTCAAAACATGATTCCCACATCTACTGGAGCCGCTAAAGCAATTGGTTTGGTATTTCCAGAACTGAAAGGGAAATTAGATGGCATAGCCATAAGAGTTCCTACTGTTGATGGTAGCGTTGTTGATTTAAAGGTAGTTGTAGAGAAAAAGTGTACAGCTGAAGAAATAAATGCGAAAATGAAAGCAGCAGCCAATGGGGTTTTAAAAGGCATATTAGATTATATTGAGGACCCAATTGTAAGCAGTGATGTTATTGGTAATCCTCACAGTTCAGTATTCAATAGTTTATGGACAAAAGTTATTGAAGATGAAGTTTTTATCTTGAGCTGGTATGACAACGAAACTGGGTTTTCGAATAGAATGGCTGAGTTAATTATAAAGAAATTATAGTTTTTCCATTAATAATTTTTATTTTTTTTAGCACTTATTATTTAATATTATATATTTTTATCATTTTATACAGAAATATCATAAGCACTTAATCCTTAAATTAAATGAGTTCTTATTTTCGCTATTTTTCTTTTTTAACGTAAAGTGCTTTATCCCATCTACTAATAAAAATGAATCATAATCCTTAAAAAGGTGATTTTGCACATTTTTTTGATGAATCATGAAACAATGGAAAAGAATCCTAGTTATAAAAGAGGAAGATCCTCTTGAGATTGTTGAGGAAAATGATTATCGAATATCGAGCGGGTGTTGTTATTTTCACGACCTAAAGGAATTGAACGAGTTTGATAATATTGACGATGAAGCTCTGAAAGACGCTTAAAAGATCCAATCAGCAGAGTTTAATTATTTTTTGTATCTATGCTTTAATTTTATCTTTTACGGTAACCATTGCTAAAACAAAACAAACTAACGCTATAATGGTAATTATAAGTATATCTGGCCAGAGTTGGATAATACCCCATCCTTTTAACATTATTCCTTCAAATATTCGATTTCCATAATATAATGGGATAAATCTTGCTATAATTTGAACAACTACGGGAAAACTACTTACTGGAACTAACATTCCACTTAAGGCCATTGAGGGGAGAGCTATTAGTGGCGCAATTTGTACTGCTTGCAACTCATTTTTGGCAAAATTTGAAAGGAATACTGCCAATAGTACATGAAGAAGTGAAAACAATACAAGCATCCCTATAAGTAGTAAGATATCTCCTTGAATTACTACTCCAAATAAAGCAATACTAATAACTAGAATTGCACTGACGATAATAATAGCCAATACAGTTAAGGCAACCGTGTATCCAACTAATCTTTCTGATGCTTTTAAAGGGGTACCATACAATCGTTCTTCCGTACCTCCTATAGCTTCTCGTTTTATCGTAAGGAGTGAGATTAACAACACTAAAAAACTTATAACAAAAGCGATTACTGAGGGGATGCTCGTATCCAATCCACTAAAATCAATACCGCCAAAAGCCAATTCTTGATGAATGACGATGGTGTTAGTACCGAACGCCGACTGCATGGCTTCCTGTAATGCAACCAAAACTGTGGCTTTTATCGTAGGCTTAGTAGCATCAATATAGATGTCAATTGTGACATTTATTTGAGCACCATTATGTGTCTTATTATACACACACTCTGAGAAATTAGCTGGAATGTAAATTGCGGCATAATATAAACCATCATCCACATTCTTTTTATTATTGAGAAAATTTCCTGAATTAAAATGAACGTGATCGTCGTTTTTCAAAACTGTTGTGATATTATTGCCAAATGTAAATGTAACATTGACACCAGGAGGATTTACAAAAGTAGTATAACCTTTATCTTCATTATCGATTAGGATGGGTATATTTGTTATTTCTCCTCCTAGTGCGAAACCAAAAATAAGCATAATTACAACGGGCATTATGACTATCATTCCAAATGTTCGCTTATCGCGACTGATTTGTCGTAAAATGCGACGTGCTATTAAAAAAACTCTTTTAAAAGAAAAGCGAGAGGATTCAAAATATTCTCGTGATTCTATAAATTCGATATTATCTTTACTCATTTCCAATCACCTCTTTGCTTAATTTTATGAATACTTCTTCAATTGTGGTGACTTGATGTTTTGTTTTTAATTCCTGAGGTGTACCTTCATCGATTAACCTACCATCACGTATTAAGCCAATCCTATCCGCTCTTTCGGCCTCATCCATAACATGTGAGGTAAGAATAAGCGTTAACCCTTTTTTTTTAAGGTCATTAAAATACTCCCAGAAAAATTTACGAAGAATGGGGTCAATACCTACAGTTGCTTCGTCAAAAAATACCACGCGAGGAGAATGAATCAAAGCACAAGCTATACTCACGCGACGTTTCATCCCTCCAGAAAGATTAGAAACTAAAGTGCTTTTTTTATCTTCAAGACGTAAAATTTGGATTAAATCCTCAATTTTTGCATTAAGAACATGTTTATTCATTCCATATAAATAGCCAAAAAATCGAATATTTTCCAACACTGTAAGATCGTCATATAATGAATACTCTTGAGGAGCTATTCCTATATTCCGAGCCACAATTTTTCGATTTTTTGGAATGCTTAACCCAAAAACATTAATGGATCCAGAAGTAGGATCCATAACTCCCGTTAACATTTTTATAACCGTAGTTTTACCTGATCCATTGGCTCCTATGAACGCATAGATTTCACCCTTACGGATGCTTAAGTTTAAACCATTGACAGCTTTTACATTGCCTTGTTTATATATTTTTACCAAATTTCGGGCTTTTATTACTAACTCAATATCGGACATTTTCTTTTGATTAAAAATGACACTATTAGCTTTGAATATATTGTTTATACTCAAAATTTATTATGATCGATCATATTGAAAATCTTTTTTAAGCTTTGAGATAAGATTCCGATTTCTTAAAAATTAACCATAGTTATGGATGATCGTGAATTTTTCCCATTTTCCTCACGAATTTCATCTTTTTTTAGGTTCCAAGTATTTATTTATTTTTTCCAAAATTTAACTGGTAACTAAAAAAGTTACCAAATCCTTCAATGAAAACCAATCCCGCGTCCTTTGCCCATCTTTTTTCGGTCTTTCTTAGAGGATAATCAGGATCGATAAATAATTCGCTAAATGAAATGATTCCATCAGGTTTTAATACTCTTTTTAATTCCAGGAGTGCTTGAACCGGGTTTGGAATTTCTGGTAAACAAGTAACCGCAAAAATTCTATCCATGCTCTCATTTTCAAATGTTAGGTTGTATACATCATTAATCATTGGTATAATATTTTCAATTTTTTCCTTTTCAAGTTTTTGTTTTAAACGATTAATGATATTTTCTTGAATATCGATTGCATAGATTTCTCCATCTGGTAGAATTTTACTTAAGACTGCTTTAGTATAAGTTCCTTTTCCTGGACCAATCTCAATTACTTTCATGCCCGGTTGTAAGTTCATTCGTTCAGCAATTAGTAGAGGTTTTTGCATAAATCGCCTTCGAATTGGATTATCAATTACCCTTGTCATGAATGCGGGAATGGGAAAAGGATGAATTTTCCTAACAATTTTTGCCACAACCAATAAAAAAAATAAACTAATTACTATTATAATTACAATAATAAGACAAATCTCTCTTAAAACCAATCCTATATTTAAAATCATTTTAGATCGTTAATATGAATTATTAAACATATAATTTCTTTAATCATTTGACTCTAAAAATTTCAAAAATTTAATAACATGGGAATATATCAAGTTCTAATTATTTAAAATCGAAAGTAATTTATAGATGCAACTATAATAAATAATTCATGGAATTAACTGATGCAAAGCCCATACAAATAACCGATAAAGCACTTTTTGACTCATATTTTCAGAATTATCCTCCCGAGACATCTGAATTCACCTTTACAAATCTATACATGTGGAGGAACTTCTATGGATTTTTTTTTATGGAATGGAAAGATCACCTAATACTCTTTTCACGAGATATTTTCAAAGAGAAAAAAGAACCCGCTTCAGGAAACAAGGATTCATTATATTTTTTTCCACCAGTAGGTCCTAATCCGGCAGAAATCATCATTTCTTTATTTAAAGATCTTGAAGATTTAGAATTTCATAGAGTTCCTAACACAATTACAGATACAATACTAAATCACGTAGAATTTCAATCATTGAACTTGAAAATTTTAGACGATAGGGACAATTGGGATTATGTCTATGAAACAGAAAGTCTTAGAACTTTGCCAGGAAATAAGCATCGTCAAAATAGAAGGTGGTTAAATAAATTTTTAAAAACTTACGATTATGAATTTAAAATATTAACGGAAGATGATATTGCTACGTGCAAGAAACTACAATTGGAATGGTGTATTCTCAGAGAATGCGAAGAAGATGAGGGTTTGGAACAAGAAGAAAAAGCCATTTACGACGCTTTAGATCATTTTTTAGTTTTAGGTTTTAGAGGAGCGCTAATTTGCATTGATGAAAAATGTGCTGCTTACACATTTGGAGAAATGTTAAATTCAGACACGATAGTGATCCATGTGGAGAAAGCGCACATGGAATATGAAGGAGGGTATCAAGCAATTAACAATCTTTTTTTAAAAAGTAGTTTTCAGAATGCCATTTTTGTCAATCGAGAGCAAGATTTAGGAGTCCCGGGTCTACGCAAGGCAAAAGAATCGTATAAACCAATTCGAATGATAGGA
This sequence comes from uncultured archaeon, assembly GCA_964583985.1. GTDB lineage: Archaea > Asgardarchaeota > Lokiarchaeia > Sigyniarchaeales > SOKP01 > SOKP01. The sequence goes on along the minus strand of CAZOYD010000013.1, from coordinate 20,882 downwards.
AAAAGTATCATATATCGGAGTGGATAAAAATATCAAAGCAATAAATTTGTCAAATTTTATATCTTAGTTCCTTTAAATTTACATACAAGTGTGTAATAATTTCATATTTTTAGAAATATAGATGAATGAAACCGAATTCAATAAATCTCCAATAAAGAAAAACATGTTAGATATAGATAAAGAAATTAAAAGAGCAGAAACCCTTCTGAACGAGGGTAAAGATTATGAAGCGATGCTTATTTTGAATAAAATAATTGAAAAATCAGCGTTATCTTTATCGGATGAAATATTATTGAGTTCCCTTCTAATCAGATTAGGAGATTGGGAAAATACATTTAAAATTGCTGAACATATTTACAAAAAAGCTCAAGATTCTCATAATTATTTGCAATCAATAAATGCTATTTTAAATATGGCTAATGCGGTAATTATAATAGGTGATTTGGATAAGAGCTCTAAATTATTAGAAAAAAGCGAAGAAATATACAGCCTTCTTTCTAAAGATAATCAAGCAAATCTTGAAGAAGTCGAAGCATATAAAGCATATATTAAAGGACGCCTTTCCTTTTTTTTAGGGAAAAAGGAAGATTCTCTAAAATACATGAGAAGGAGTCTAGAATTACGTGAAAAATTAGGGAACCCCCAATATATAGCTGAATCATTGTTAGGGTTATCAAATATATATCGTTTAGTAGAAATCGATTATGATAAAGCCTTTGATTATATAAATCAATGCCTTAAAATTGCCGAAGAAATTCCTTATCAGAGGCTAATTGCTTCTTCACATTTTAATTTAGGATTTACGTATCATCTTAAGGGAGAAATAGTTGAAGCCCTATCACATTATGAATTAGCATTGTCATATTTCGAAAAAACTAATAATTCTTTTTCCTCTTTAGGCATTTTGAACAACCTGGCATTGCTATATCGAACGCAAGGAAAGCTAGATAAATCTATTGAGTTGTTAAGTAAATGTATAAAATTATCAGAGGAATCAAAGAATAACTGGAGTAAGGTAGGCTTTAATGTTAGCATGGTAGAAGTCCTTCTTGATAAAGGGGATATTGAGAAAGCTAAAAAGTATTCAGATAGAGTTAAACAAATGCGAGATATAGAAAAGACCCCTTATATTAATCGGGATTATACATACACTGAAGCTCTTATTCTAAAGAAAAGTCCAAGAATCCAAAATCGAGCAAAAGCAGAAAATCTATTTAAATCCTTAATACAAGACGAAAACACGGTATTTGAAATTAAAATTGAAGGATTAATTCATTTATGTGATCTTCTAATTGATGAGCTTAAATTAACTCAGGAAATAGAAATTGTAAAAGAAATTGAGCCATTAATTAAAAAATTACTATATTTAACTGAAAGATCTCATAGTTATTGGTATTACGCTGAAACATATGTGTTACAAGCGAGGTTAGCTTTATTGACCTTAGATATTAAGAATGCTCGCCAATTATTAACAAAAGCCCAAGATATTGCTGAGAAATATGGTTTTGATCCCTTGGTGAGGAAAATTTCAAGTGAGCATGATGAATTGCTTCAGAAACTAGATCTATGGAAAGAGTTAAAAGATTCAGACTCAAACTTATCTGATCGCCTAAAATTAGCCAACTTAGACGAGCAGATAAAGCTTATGATCCATAAACGCCGAAATGAAATTCCCGATATAGCTGAAGAAAAACCTATTATGATTCTGGTTATTTCTGAAGGAGGGGTTCCCACTTTCTCTAAATTATTTGCAGAGACCTTTATTATAGAAGATGATCTAATTAGTGGTTTTTTAAAGGCTTTTAACACATTTAGTGGAGAACTTTTTTCTGAGGGACTTGATCGGGCTTCTTTTGGCCAATTTACACTATTAATGAAGCCGCTTTCAACATTTTTAGTTTGCTACCTCTTCAAAGGACAGACATTATCCGCTCAAAGAAAAATGAAAGTCTTTGTTGAAAACTTAGAACAGAATAAACAATTATTGGAAAAATTTAATGAATACTATAAGAGCAACCAAATTATTAAAATGGAAGATCATCCAAGTCTGAATTCTTTAATAACAAGTATTTTTATGCAAAAAAATATTGCTTAATTTTGAAAAATTTAATTTTAATATATTTGAAATTATCAAATTTTATATCCAATTGTAGTTAAGTTTACATTAAAGTTAGTAAATTTTTTTATATTTCAAAATACAAATGAATGGAACTCAAACATTTAAATATAAAATTGTCGTTATCGGGGATGGAGGAGTAGGGAAAACATCCTTAATTAAGAAATTTACCCATGGAATTTTTATAAACGACTATATTAAAACAATTGGAGCACAATTTACCAAAATAGAGAAAAATGTTAATGGAAATGATATTAGCTTAATATTTTGGGATATTGCTGGTCAAGGTAGTTTTGATTTTCTTAATTCTTTATTTTATAAAGATAGTAAAGCTTGTATTATTGTTTTTAGCCTTGAAGAAAATGACCTTGGCAGTGATAGTTTTAAACATGTAAAAAAATGGAATGATGAATTCAAAAATAGATGTGAAAAAATGCCCGTGGTTCTATTTGCCAATAAGGTGGATTTAATTCAAGAAAATGATTTGGATATTTCCAAGATTCAAATGATCGTTAATGAACTAAACATTTTTGATTATTACCTAACCTCAGCAAAAACAGGTCAAGGAGTTAGTGAAGCATTTAATATGCTTATTGCACAGCTAAATCAAAAATCTAAGTTTTTGACATAGTAGAAAAACATCACTTATCTTTTTGTTCCATAATTTCAGTAAGAAAAAGATCTGCGATTATGAGCCAATTTTGGTCTGTTTCAAAATGGTTTTTATTTTGCTTTATTATTGTTTTTCCCATTTCAAGGTTTTTTTCTGCTAAATCATATTTCTCAAGCGCTAAATAGCAAATTCCAAGTTTAATATACGTTTGATAAATAAACCACCCTTGATCATTCAGGAGAATAGCTTTTAAGAATTTTTTAGAAGCTTCTTCAAACTCATCAAAATAAAGTAATATCTCCCCAAATGTATCATGATATGTAGCGTTTTCAGGATTGTTTTTAATAAGTTGTTTGAGAATCTCTATTGCTTCGTCTTTTTTACCTAAATATCGAAGCCAATATGCCCTATAATTCTGAAGATCAGCATTCTCTGGATATTTTTCAATCAATTGTTCGATGATCTCCAGTCCAGCTTCTACCTCTTTTTTCATTTTAAGAATTGATGCCTTTTTCATTAGCAACTCTATTTCTTTTTCAGGGAATTTTTCAAGCATTTCATCTAAAAAAGCTAATACTTCGGCATACTGATTAAAATAAATTAGAATTCTTATTTTTTCACCATAAGATTCATAATCGACTGGATTTAGAGCAATAACTCTTTCAATTTCTTTTAATTCTTCTTGATACTGATCTTCTAACGTTTCGGAGCTTTGTGAATGAAATAAATTCGCCATGTTTTGCCAGATAATTCCCTCTAATTTATCATACGTATCCTTTATTGTTTTCTTTGTTTCTATTTTATATGCTAAGTGTTTAATATATCCCGGTAAAAATTTTCTTAATGACTCCATTAGATCTTTATTGAATAGAGTTACACAAATTTCATTTAAGATTTTATTAATCAATAGTTCAACCCCTTCAGAACTTCCAAATTTTTGTAAATATTTATTTTTAGTGATATAGTCTACCGTTATTGCTCGAAACATCTTTTCCAATTTTTCATTAGATTCAAAAAAGTAACGTCTGTCAGGAGGAACTTCTAATTGATGAATTTTAATATCAAAAATATTTCCGGATAAGATCTCATCGATCCAAAAATCGAGATTTTTCTTTTTGATTTGGTAAAGATTTGAAAACTGTTCAAGAGAGATGTAGTTTGGGTAATATTGTGGGTGATTTATTGAAATAAACAATAGAATTTTGTGAAAATCTTTCTCATCTGTTAATATCATGCTCACTTTTGAATAGTCCAACTTTAAAACTTTATTTAGGTATCGAAATTTTACCTCTTCATTAGTAACATTATATTCATCGAAAAATTGAGCTGTTTTTATTGTAATTTTATCAATTCGCTTGCTTTCTACTTCTAAAATCGTTTGTCGATCTAAATCATAATTCTGTAATATCTTGGAATATTCTCTCTTACCTAATTGGGTAATTTTGTATAAGTGATCAGTTTTCTGAATAAAATTTCTCTCAATAAGATAATTTAGATTTTTTGATAAAGAATTCTGATTAATATACAATGGATTGTCGTGAAAGTCAGATCTTTTACAATACTCGTTGTTAAAGACCATCCAAAGTATCCAATGATCGTAATTTCTACCGCGTTTTAAAATAACGTCAGGAGGATAATTTATATCATGTCGCTTTCCTTTATATTTTGATAATTCATGATATCTTTTTTTCCCCTCTGGAGTGATTTTATAATGACCTCGAGAAATTTTGTTAATAAATCTCTTTTTATCCAATGAGCCTAAATACCTTGACAGCGTGGCCTCGGGGATATTGATCGGTGCCTTAGAAAAATCAGCCCACTCACAGCTATCATTATTAAATAGCATCCACATTATGATGTGCTCATAGTTCTTCCTCATTACTTTTTGGGGATTGAGTATCTCTTGAGAGGGATAATTCATTTTTTTATGTTTTCTTATAAAATTTTGATCTATAAATTTCTAAAAGTTCTTCTAATATAATAAACTTACTTTCAGAAAGTGTGGGACTTCCATTAGACTATTGAATGTATGCTTATAAATTCGAAGAAGCTAAATTTCATTATAAGTCAAATTTTATTGACAAAAAAAAAATAAAAATTCTAATTAAATAGAGGTTGAATGGCAATGAATATCGAAAAATTGACAAAAAATTGGTTCCTTTTTTCGTTTATTTTACAATTATTCTTTGGTTTAACATTCATTTTTCTCTTAGATGCATTCTTGGATATGATGTCTTGGCCTTATAATGATCTGGGGATTCCACGGCTTTTTGGAGCATCTCTTCTAGGATTTTCCGTGCTTAACTTACTAGCATACAGAAAAAATGAATGGGAATGCGTGAAAATTGTTGTTTTGACAATGATTGTATGGATTTTAATGGAGATAGCGGCTATGTTGTATATTCACTTTGTTCTTCCCACCAATCCAATTGTTTGGATTAACACAATTATATGGATCGTACAAGTGATTGTTTTTATTTACATATACATCCAACGGAGATAAGATCTGAATATAGAAGGCTTTTATATGCCAAAAAAATCATTTTTTTTTTCTATTTATTATTAGTCAATTTTTTTAGTCCATTTCTTCAAATAGAATTTTAACATGTATATGTATGTTTAAAAAATACATATATTTTTCTTGATAAGGATTTTCCTTTTGTTCCTTGATGCACTCTGCGTCAAATTCCATAAATAGTTTATAAAATTGTTTTTGCCATCTCTTCCATTGATTCACAGTTAAAAAGGATTGACCCATAAAAAGATGACTAATATCGGAATTTGCCCAATTTACCGTACTATAAAATTTTTTATAAATTTCTACTATATCATCAGAATCGGATTCTTCTAAATACTCATAGAATTTAATTAATTTATCTAAAACCTTTCTGCCCATCGAATGCAATTCAACTCGAGAAGAATGAAAAGGAAAAGGTATCTCCAAAAGATTTCGACGCATTATTACAAAAGATTATGATAAAAAAACGTGGATTCCTTGGCACGATGAAAATGATGGGTAAAATGCTCTTAAAAAAGCAAATTTAATTTTTTTTTTTTGTAAAATCCGTTTAAACAAAAAAAGTTCTTTTAAATAAATAGTTTTAAGAATGAAATGTTCTTTATTCGAGAACAAGATTTATTATTTCTTGGTCTGTGCAGGATAAAAGAACCATATAAACCAATTTTTCCATCGGATAATGGAAAAAACATTTTATCTCAATAAGTATAAAAATCAAAGATTAGAACCTTAAAGATTTAAATACTCTTATTAAATTTTCTACCAATAGTATATAATTAAAATAGCATGATTTTCATATAATAATAGTAGAAATTACGAATGTGATTTTAAATGTCAGATGATGAAGATAAAATAGATGAAGGTCCCGGTAAGGACAAAATAGGGAAAGTAGGTAACCTTGTTGGGAAGACAATGACTCACACAGTTCAAATCCAATTTACAGCTCCAGATGTTGAGCGGAATTCTTATTTTGTGATTTATGGTGATAAAGATGAAAAAGGAAATAGACCGCATTATATTCTAAGTATTACTAAAATGTGGAGTGAATCAAAAGGAACGATTGCTGATCTTCAAGTACTCGGAGAAAGACCAAACAGACCATTCGATATTGGAGCGGAAGTATATAAAGCAAATGAAGAACAAATTTCTCGCCTATTAGGGATCTATAATGCTCCAGAAGAATCCGTGTCATTAGGAAAATTAATAGGATATCCTTTCGACGTGAAATTGTTAATTAAGAATTTTGGACGAATTTTTATTACTGGAAAGTCAGGTAGCGGAAAATCATACAGTATGGGGGTTTTATGTGAAGAATTCATGAGAAAGGGAATTCCTTTAGTGATTCTTGATAGACATGGAGAATATGGGTCTTTAAAAGTCGCTGCTGATGATTCGCCTGAAGATGAACCAAGAGGAGATGCTCAGAAAAGTGAATTTGTTGATTCTATCATCGAATTCGCCGATTTAAGCATAAATAAAGGAGGAGATATTGATATAGAATATCTATTTTCCTTAGATGCAGCAGATCTTGTAGCTCCTAACTTATGCACTATTATTAACATGCGTGGAATGGATCTAACGGTACAAGAAATGGTAGCAGGAAAAGTCCTCAAAAAATTGTATCAAGCTAGCACTGGTCGCAGAATTCCCCCGTTCTACTTATTTCTCGATGAAGCCCATTTATTTGCAGGTAAAAAACAAACAGACACATGTGAAGTCGTGAAACTGTTTAGCCAAGAAGGGAGAAAATTCGGAGCTAATATTGTTATTGGTACGCAACGGCCGCAATTACTAGATACTACGATTCGGGCTCAAGCAGGTAGTTGGATCGTACATAATCTTACAGACATTCGAGATATAGATGTTACTATCTCAAGTGCGGAAGATTTAACCAGAGGGAATAAAGCAGATATTTCAGGTTTGGAGAAAGGAGAAGCAATCATATGTGGAGAAGCAGTAAAGGGGATTCCTTTATTTGTGAAGATAAGAAAAAGAGTTACGGCTCATGGTGGAATTGGATTTAATCCCCTTGATTTTCTTTCACAACAAACTGTAGAGGAATTACAAAAACGAAGACAACGTATTTTGGGTGATAAGAGTGCGAATGAATTAGAGACAGGGAAAATGATTTTTGATGAAATTATTGCACCCAAGACATCAGTAGAATATTTAGATGAAATTGCATCATTAAAAATAAAAATTAAGGAATTAGAAGAAGAAATTGAATCTTTAAAGGTTAGGCTTATAGATATTGAAGATTCTGGAGCGCCCATTTCTACAAGTGACATTACTAGTGATGACGATTTTGAGGATCTTCAAACTGAGTTAAAGGTCTGGAAAGAAAAATATAATTATTTGAAAGGAACAAAAGAAAATCCCGATTCTTTACCCCAAACAACCAATGAAAGCAATGAGATTATAATGCAAATGCAAAATAAAACGATCGAGCTTGAAGCTAACTTGGAAAGGTTTAAATCCAAGTATACTGACGCCATTTTACTGGCGGAAAAAGCTATTTCTGAATTAAAAAAAAAGAGATAATCTTCAATTCTTTTATGTCCTTTAAATTTTATTAATATTCTTTCTAAATGTCTAGATTAATAATTTAGAGTTCATTCACTAATTTAACTAATTTTCAAACTGAAAGATTAGCATGGATATTGAAAACGTTAAAGCCCTGCAAGAAAAGTTGTCCTCATTAATAGGAGTTTCTGGTTTTGAAGATGATGTAGCTAAATTCATTTTAAACTTAATAAAAGAAGAACAATTAGCTGATAAGGCATGGATTGATCAATTAGGAAATGTATTAGCCGTTGTGAACGGTGAAAAAAATGAGGAAAGAATACTATTCGATGCTCATATTGACGAGATTGGGTTCATGATCTCTCACATTGATAGAGAAGGATTTCTGCGATTTGTTCCAATTGGGGGTTGGGATACGAGAATTTTATTGGGGCAACCGGTCATTATCCGATCAGAATCAGGAAACGTATTTAATGGAATTATCGGATCAAAACCACCTCATCTCACAACAGCATCTGAAAGAAAAAAATTGGTAGAAATTAAAGACATGTACATCGATATTGGGATGTTTTCTAAAGAAGAAGTTGAAAGAGAGGGAATAAAAATGGGTGCTACTGGAACACTTTCATCTCCCTTCTTAGATTTTCCAAATAACATGGTTCGAGGTAAGGCATTCGATGATCGAACGGGTTGCAATGTAATGATACAAATCATGAGAATGCTCAAGGAAAAGCCTGTGAATGACACCATAATGTTCAATTTTGCAGTGCAAGAAGAAATCGGAGGGAGAGGTGCAATAACTGGAGCATTTACTCTAAAGCCCACAATTGCAATAGCAATTGAAAATACAACAGCTGGAGATGTACCAGGAATAAAGGATCAAGAGATTCCTGCCTTTATAGGAAGAGGTCCAGCAATCACGATCGCAGATATTTCTGTTATAAGTAGCCCAAAAGTAAATGAGAGATTAACAAAAAATGCGAAATTAGCTAAGGTTCCATATCAGATGAAAAAACCTTTATATGGGGGAACTGATGCTGGAAAGATTCATATATCAAGGGAAGGCGTTCCAAGTACTGTAGTATCGGTTCCTTGTCGCTATATTCATTCTCCAACATCTCTTTTAAAACTTGATGATATTATGAATACAGTGAAGTTATTGATAGCATTTATTATTAATAGTGCTGAAGTATAATCTTTAAAGGAAATTAATGTTTTCTTCATTCTCATTCTACTACCGAATGATATTTTTACTTAATTCTATTATTTTAAGTAAAACAGTAATGAGTTTAGAATAAAGTCACAGGATTTCAATGCTCGATTATTAAATAAATTTAAGAAAAAAAAGTTCAAAAATTAAATTTCTCAGTTTCTGCTACCAATGGGGAGAATGGTTCTTGCGTAGATCTCATTTAAAATTTCTGCGATTGATAAATACATGGCACTAGCACCACATAAAATTCCTTCATACCCTGCTATTACCGTAATCAAGCTATTACCAGTGAAATCACCAATTGCTAATAATACGAATAAGATGGTTAATGTTAGAAAGACAGTTTGTAAACCCCTGTTTAATTTTATGGTTCCGAAAAACATAAGAAAAGTAAAGATGCCCCACATTAAAAGATAGGATCCTACTTCCGAAGAACCAGAAGCTAAGGGCCACAACTCAGTATTAGGCAAGATATTAATGAAAACAAGTGATAACCAAAATAATCCATAAGATGTAAAAGCAACTGTGCCAAAAGTATTACCCTTCTTATATTCCATAATCCCTGCTATAACTTGAGCGAAACCCCCATAAAAAATGCCCATGCTTATTATCATTGGACCGAAAAGGTAAAAACCTGCATTATGGAGATTTAGTAAAACTGTTGTCATACCAAATGCCATAAGCCCGAGAGGTGCTGGATTCGATAATTCGTTACTCATTTTTAGTTTACTCTCAGAAGAAATTAATTATAATTTAATGTTGTAACTTGTATATTTTATTAATTGATAAAATTCTTTTCAGATTAAAAACCTTTCAATAATAATTTATTGATTACATCCAGAGGTTTTATATTAAGAAATGGATTATTAATGCCATCACTTTATAAAATCGAAAACGTCCTATTTTTTATTTCTTTTTTGCTGCTTGATGAGATAATATACTAAAGCAGCCAATAGTGCCCAAAACAGGATCCATATTATCCATGCTAATATAGCATCTGAACGGGGAACACCGAACACAAAAGAAAAGCATGCTGCATATTCTAAGATGATGTAGGGAACGTGTGTGCTTGGTTTTGACCTGAAATCATATTTGAAAACCGTGTCAAGTAAGAATTCTGCTAACAGGTAAATGAGGATTAAAATGGTATAGATAATAAAGTTCAACCCCTTTCCAATAATTACGTAATTAATCAAAATTGCGATGATTGGAAGCATCAGAACTGCAAGGATCCATCCAAAGATTCTAACTGTCTTGAACTTCTCATTAGCCATCAATAGGATAGCACTGATCATTGAAATAAAAAAAATAATGCCTGAAATTATAAATATCAAATCGAATAATTCCATGATATAACCATTAGAAAAATTAAGGTAAATTTTTACTATTACATTAGTGTTAAAAACATCAATATTCCTTCTTATTTAAATGCATAATAAATACTTCAATGGGTTGCAACGTCTTTTAAATTCATTTTAAATAAAATGAAAAGGAATATTATAATTATGAAAAGAATAGATTTATCAAAAAAACACGCTATTTTGATCATTATTTTCTTGAGCATTTACATAATAGGCACAGTATTGATTTTTACAGTACCATTTTCTGTAAAAAGCACTTATGGACTCGCAACCGTCACGGATGATGGAGTCACAATTGCCTTCAATGTATTTGAACCACAAAACGGGGGTAGTAATAAACCAGCATTAATCATTGGACATGGATCTATGGTTAACAAGGAAATGGTAAAAGGGTATGCTTTAGAATTAGCAGCAGCAGGATTTGTTGCGGTACCGTTTGATTTTAGAGGTCACGGTCAAAGTGGTTCTGGTGGTAGCGATAACATGACGAAAGATATTATTGCGATTAGAAATTATCTTGCCTCTAGAGGGGATATAGATATGAATTCTTTGGGTTACATAGGTTATAGCATGGGGGGATTAGGACAAGAACTAATTGAGGTAGATCTTTCATTTAAATGTTTCATTGGAATAGGAACATGGTTATCTTCGGATTTAAGAAATGGAACAGTAACAAATCCTCTAAATGTATTGATTATTCAAGCGATTTTTGATGAGGCAATATCACTTTCAGAAAATAAAGATAGTCTGTCTAATCGAACGGGGATTCCTGTTTCATCAATAGATGTAAATAGGATTTATGGGTCATTTCAACAAGGAAATGCATCAGAGATATATCTTGATGATAATAGCAATCACTTATTAGTTGCTTGGGACTATAATTTCATCAGAGAAGCTAGAGATTGGGCGATAAATTCTTTTGACATTAATGTAATTGATGACAATTTTTATGTGAATATTCGAGCAATAATTCTTCTATTTCAGATTATCGGAGGAATCGGAGTTTTCTTTTTAATTATTGGTCCTATTTCAAAATTAATCTTGTTTTCAAAGGAAGAAATTGAAAAAGATACAAAATTCGAATATTTTGAAATTAACACCTCAGCAATTTCGTCAGGATCGATTATTTTAAAGACATTGATATATTCTCTGATATTCGCTCTCCCAGGGATTCTAATATTCTTCCCCATACTCCTTATATTACCATTAGCCGTTGCGGCATTCGTGATTACACTACTATTTGGTCAGATTTTTGGAATAATGATTTTATTATGGCGCATCGGGAAAAAGATTGATTACAAGTTTCGCGACATGTTAAAGAATATTTTTAAGGACAGGAGCAAGATAGGAAGACATTTTATATTAGGAACGGTTCTAGCAGTAATATTATATTTAATATGTTATTCTTCGATAGGCTTGAACTATCTGGGGTTGCTACCTTCATTAGAAAAAATATGGACTATGCCGATTTTCTTTATTATGGGCTTATTTATAATTTTAATCCAAAATTTACTGGTGCAGGCTGTAATTCAATGTAAATTTACAGATTCTCTCATGGATACTCTCAAAGTGATATTTCTGGGGTTTTTCTTTCCATTCATCTACTATTTCGTTTACTTGCTAATTTTAGGGATCTTGACTGGAAGCTTTTTCTATTTTGGAACCTTTATTCCAATCTCTATAGTAATGTTTGTGCTCACGTCTGCTGTTTGCGTTATAACATATCAAAAAACGGGCAATATAATAGTAGGAGCAATAATTGGTGCGTTCTTGCTGACGTTTCTCATTGTGACCATGTCTCCACCTCAAAGTGGCTTAACATTCTTGGCAAGATTCCTACATTAAACTTAAATCCTTTTTTTTTATTTTATTTTTATGTTTTAAAAGAAAATTTAAAAACGAATAAAATAATTTTATATCAATATGTCGAGTCTAAAAGGCTACTTGTGGAGTATTGTCTTTTTTTTAACAGCTATTATCTATGGATCAATTCCTACTTATCTAATTGTGGTCTATTGGCGATGGTTAAATGCTTTTACACTTTTTGGAGAACCAATATATACTTTGACGTTATTCATGCTCTTTCTATGGATAATTTCATTAATTGTCACGTTAATTTATCTAGTTGCCATGATTAGAGCAATTCTTCAGAGAAAAAGTGAAGATTTAGGAATACCGAAGGGAGTCAAATATCTCGGCGTAATAACCACCGTTGTTATAATAACCTTTATGATTATTTGGTATGTTTTATTCCAAGAAATTGCTTTTTTTACAATGCACCCATAATTATTCAGATAAAATAGTCATTATACAAAAAGAGAAAGTAATGATTAAATAAACAATAAGCAACGCGACTCAAAAAATTATAAACTAAAAAGAACTTTTAAAAAGAATAAAGAGCCGGTTGGGGGTATTCGTCGGGGTCAAGAATTTGATGAACTTTTAGGACACCAATTTGAAAGAAACCTACATGAAAATAGGGAAACAAAAAAAGCAGAAAAGGTTTCAATAGACTCTCAACAGAATACTCCTTCTTTCTCAAAAAAAAGAAAAAATTCTAAAAAAACATTCTAACTAAATTAAGATGGAAAGTTTACGTATTTAATTTAGAATAATTAGAATGAATTAAAGATTGATTGGATAATCTCCAAATTTCTTTGTCGCCTCTATCATCCATTTCAGATTATCAAGTTTAACACCCGGATGCATGTTAGCAGCACTTACCATAAAACCACCTCCAGGACCGCCCGTTTTAATCGCATATTTCACCGAATTATATACTTCATCTTTAGTTCCATAAACTAAGTCGTGCGCGACGTCAATGTTGCCCATCAAACAGAGTTTGTCACCAACCTTCTTTTTAACATAAGCAAGATCTACCCCTGCAGTTGGTTCAAGACTTTGGAGGCCATCGAATCTGCAATCAACCACGAAATCTAGCAAGGGGGTGACTTGTCCATCCGTGTGAAGAACTATCTTCCCACCTCCTTCATGTACCGTATCTGTAATAATTTGATAGGCTGGTAAAAGTAATTCCCTAAATTTCTTTGGACTCATCATGGGTCCAGAATGATATGCTAAATCGCCTGATTCTACAAAAACCTCTGCTCCAACATCCATGTAAGCTTTATAGCATTCTGCAGTAAAACGAGCAATAACTTCATGTACTTCCTTTATAAATTTAGGATTTTTATGAAGCATTTTAGCATAATATGACATTCCCATTCCTTGGGACGCGCTTTCAAAGACACCAGCTAAATCATTAGTCACAATCACAAAAATTTTATCTTTATGCTTCTTATTTATTCTTCTATAAAACTTTCGAATCATTTTCGTATATTTTTCTGTTGCAGGACCTTCGATATTTGCTTTTACCGCCTTCCATTTTTCTGAGCTATTCATTGTACCATACAAGTAATATGGATTAAAGTTACCCTCATTATCTCGAATTTCCCAAATCCTTCCAAATATATCATTCATAAGTAAGCGATCATCACCAGGAAGCTTTATGGCTTGTAGCGGTATTATTCCAATTTGCATTGTATCTAATCCAATAGCTGCTGCCGCTTCAACACAACGAGAAAAAACAGAAGTCTCGACAGCATCGAGTAAATTACTTAAATCCTCCCGCCAACCATCTGGATTTTCTCTTTTTAATTGTTCTACCGTGTCAAAATCTGAAATTTCAGGTTTTCCAAGAATTTTATCTACATTATTAGCATCGATTAAAATTGTGTGACAAGGAACTCTATCTGGTTCCTCTAAATTTAAAGCCGCAAGAACTCTTTCTCTACATTCCATTTTTATCACTATAGTATATTTTAGTATTATCTAATAAATAGACTCTTTATTAAAAATTTAATTATAAAGGTTAAAGTCCTGGTGGGAACCAAATCTCATCTAAATAATATTTTCACCAGCTTGATAAAAATATCCGGATTTTTTATTGAAAATTTAATTATAAAGGTAAAAACTAAGGGATTTTTTATTAACTTGAAAATCAAATCTTTTGGGAAGTCCATATCACCATAGAGCAATATAATATGTTCAATTTTATTTCTTTTTATTATTTTAAAGAAAATTTCAAAATCTTTGTCCGAGAATCTTTCTAAAATAAGCCTAATGACGAAATGTAGTTTTAATTCTTTACCGATTATTCTTAAACAAGGTTTTTCATAATGTTTTTTAATAAATTTTTTTGAATAGTTTTTCTGCTTGATACTAAGTCTGATGCAATTAGATGCTTGCTTCGCAGCAATCAATAGCATGACAATGCCTCCTCCTGTCGTAGCTTTAACTTGCCCTGCTGCATCTCCTAACAATAAGATATTGTTAAAAGCACTCTTATTCATAATTCCATAGGGAATTATCCCTCCTTGTTGGTCAATCTTATTACTGATATTCAATCCTAGCATCTTTAAATAAATATCAAAACATTGTTTTACTTTTTTAGCGGATGCTATTCCGATTCGGTAAATACCATGACCTTCGGGAACGATCCACCCAAATAATTGTTTCCATAGGGGGTGGAAGTACATGACAGCTTCATTTTCTTGAAAATTACTTTTAATTCTAATTTGAGTGGCATAGAGGACTTCATTTTTCACTTTTAATTGTTTTCCAACTAAAGATAGCGGTCCATCACACCCAACAAGCATCTTGACTTTTATCACCCTTCGTGATGTTTCAATTAGAACGTATTTTTGGCCATTTTCTATGATGTATTTAAAGGATTTAAATTTTTCGCCGAGAGAATATGTAATATTCGGAGAATTTTTACTTTTATCATAAAACATGCGATCTAAGGCAATTCTATCGATGATAAAAGGTTGCTCATCGCCAGATAATTCAATTGTTGAGCCCGAAGGAGTAACTAATTTAGCGACCTTCACACGATTAAGAATTAAATTTGGAGGTAAATCAAGGAGTGAATTTAATTTTTGTGACACAATTCCAGCGCATTGAAATGGTAATCCAATCTCTATGTGTTCTTCAATAATTAAAACCTTAATAGGAAGATTTGATAAAAGGAATGCTAAATAATTGCCCGCAATACTCGCACCTACGATTAATATATCAAAATCATCCAAAGTAGATTTCATTGTGTCTAATTAAGATTGGAATTTTTGACTTTTATTCATTATGATTATGCATCAGGTATCTTATAATGTGCTTTTCTTGTAAAAAAAGAAAGAATGAGATTTTTAACAAATAAAAAGGATTATTTTAAATAATATTGATTTTATTTAGTATTATTAATTAGTTGCCAGAATCCATATGTTCTGGCTTTAGCTATTAATTTGATGTTTTTTAGAATTTTCTTTTACAACGAGAATTGATCATGATCTCGATAATAATTGCTCCTATGATGCTTGTTTTAATTATAATTTTAATAACAGTTGGTAAAATGAACCGCTTGATGGCAGGTTTTATTGGTGCAATAACCGTGGCTTTTTTTTTACTTTATATAGATAACATTGATATAACAATTGTGGTTGGATTTATAGTTGGTACAGATAATTCGAATCTTCATACAATTTTATTTATTTTTGGGATGATGATGATAATTACTGTTTGCACAAAAAGTGGAGTATTCAATTTTATTGCATTCAAATTAGTACAACTTTCGAAAGGACATAGTCGCAATATTCTTTTAATTTTATGTAGTTTCACATTTATATTTTCTTCGATAGCGTTGAATATTTTATCCATCTTCATTATAATTCCACTTACTATTACAATTTGTAAAATATTAAGAATTAATCCAATTCCATTTATTCTTTCAGAGGGAATGGTTGTAAATACGGGTGGTCTTTTGTTCGTAATTAGTTCAATTCCTAATATCTTAATAAGTCAATCAATAAATTGGACATTTTTGGATTATCTTCAAGACGTTGGAGTTTTTTCTATATTCCTATTTTTCATTAGCGTTACTTTTTTAACAAGATATAATGAAAAAAAGCTGGAAACGCCCGATATTGACCATATAACCCGATTATTAGATTATGATCCTTGGATGTTCGTAGAATCAAAAAGTAATTTTTATAAATCTTTTGGAATGCTCACCATAACCATTATTTCTGTAATAATTTTTCCCTTATTTGGTTCAATAGATATTGATATGATTTCTTTAACAGGAGGGATAATTACAATCCTATTAGTTTTAAATAAGGATTTTGAATCAGTATGGAGAGATTTAGATATAGAGTTAATCTTCTATTTATTTTGTATTTTATTTGTATCTGAAGCCATAGAATTTACGGGGATATTAAATTTTATAGCATACGGGATAAATTATGTAACGGCAGGTAATACTGTTGGTACTACTTTAATTCTATTATGGATGTCAGGAATTCTAAGTTCAGTCATTCATAATGCTCCTATTACGAAAATTTTCATTCCGATTGTTAATGATATCTCCACTTTAGGAACTCAACGAATTTTCTTTTCAGCGGTTTCCATAGGAACAACCTTGGGAGAAAATTTGTCAACTATGGGAGATAATTTAGTTATAATTCTAATGGTTAGATCCTATGGATATGAGTTGAAGTTTTCAACTTTTATGAAATTAGGAGGTATAATTACATTGATTCACTTGATTTCTTCGAGTATCTATTTAGTTATAAAAATTTATGTTCCATTTTACTTTATAGGAATTACTATATTAATAGGAATAGTTTTCCTTTTATACTTTTATCCTAATATAATAAATCTTATTAAAACCAACCTGAATCATTTAAATAAGAGAAAGTTTTGAATGAAGTTCTTGATATTGGTTTTAAATTAAAGAAATATTTTAGAATTACATTATTAATATAAAATTGATTCTATTATTAAGAGAGTGGTGATAAATTATTCTTTTCTATATCCTAAATCCATTAACATTCCATAAACAATTGCAAGTGTAATTTTTTCAAATATCGGACTGACATCCATCTTAAGGTCAGTTCTTGGAAGTAGGAGGGGTAACATTTTCTCATAAACATAACTAGTTGTAGGATTTTCGCCATAATATTCAATTATCTTTTTTCTAAAAAAAGTCATATATTCTTCATGCTCAATTAATAACGTTCGAACATTCTTTTCACCATTTATCATACCAAAGTGTCCATATCCTGCCCTTAAAAACTTTAATTGCTTTAAGTTCTTAAGTGTCTCCATATACTGCTGATGATTATAATAAATTGGCATAGAAGTGGGCATAGAGATTAATTTTGAAGCATGATATATTGTTCCAACACTTTCTCCAAAATGAATAAAATCGATTTCATTATCTACAATAAAGAGCGGTGATTGATGGTCAGGAGTATGCCCAGGAGAAGCTATTATCTTCAAATGAACTTCTTGCCCATTTATAATAAAATTGTCCACAAATTCATCATTTAGAAAATCATTATTAAACTTTTTAGAAGGTTCAATAATTTTAAAAGCTTTATCTGGTATTGGTTTCATAATACCTGTTAAATCACCATAGGTCCTTTTTCCTCGTGCCAAATGTTCTTTAAAGTTATTTAATAGTCCTTTTGTAGTATTATTAGTTAAAATCGTAATCTCGGAATTATAATCTTGAAGTATATCATATAACATCCAAGCGCCACCCACATGATCGAAGTGATGATGTGTTGTTATAAGATATTTGAATGAAGATAATTCAATACCTAACTTTTTAATGAATCTTATCAATCTTTTTATATCTAAAGATGAGCCACAATCAATAAGAACTGAATAATCATCAAATTGAGCTACAAATATGGATAACATCCGAGGCGTACCATAAGCATGAGCATCTATATGATAAAGGTATTCATTTACTTTTTTAGTTTTAATAGTAATTGGTTCTTGATGCATAATAAAAGAAATAAAAAATCGAATAAGAATTATATTATTGCCGTAGTGACAAAATAAGTTAAATATAAGAAAAAAATTAATTAAATTTGGAACTTCTGCCGCCAGAAACTCATTTTCATCTTAAGATCATCTCGTTCGGACTGACTAAGTATATAGGTTTTTGTCTTTAACGTCGATGTCATCGCATTAACATTTTTTAGAACACTGTTATATCCTTCTATTTTTATAAATTCACTTTGGAATTTTTCTAAAGCAGCGGCTATTTCAATACCGGTCAAGGTATCGATATTGTCGAAAATCAAGTCAAACTGCTTTCCAAGTAGTGTGTTTTTTTCAGTTTTTTGTTCAGTTGGAATTACTTCTTTTTCGGGAACTTCGATTTCTAATGGTTGCTCCTTGATCTTGTCTAATATCGGTTCTTGTGTAAGGCTAGCTTTGATAGATTGAACCACTTCCTTTCTTGCAGACATCCAAGCTTCCTCCAATAGCGGGACTAGTAGTTTGATATGTTCTTCTATGATACTTCCGAGACCGGCAATTTCCGTGATAGTATCACCTCTAATTTCCGTCTTTGATAATACGCATACGATTACTTCTTCGTAATCGCGGTTAATGCCCCACAAATTCTGTAAATCCCTATGCCTGTAATCCACGTTATCCATTTGGTCTAATTGATTAATTATAGCCAAATGCTCTTGGTTGGAGAGATCGATACTTGAAGCTATCCTAAAGTTAATGCGCGAGGGCCTGTTTTTTATGGCATCAATATCAACATCGGTGATTTGAGGAGCCACAATCAATACTCTCATTTTAGCTTTAGAAATTTCATCATTGATATGTGCTTTTGCACTTTCTGGAGAGCGAATGAACCAAATATCTTTCATCGTTAATCCTTCTCCAAATTTAGCTTGATCCCAGAATTCTTTCGTCACTTTTTCTGATCTTTCTAATTTCTTTAAAATGTCACTTAAAGTATTATCCAACGTGGAAACAATCTGATTTGAAAACATCTCTTTTAAATTTCCAAAAGATTCAAAAACACCTCCTGAGATGCTGTTTATTTTTGATTCAGCCGTTAAAACTGCTTTATTAAAATTTTCACTGATGCTTTCAAAGATTTTTTCTTTATCTTCTTCAGATTTTGTGGTGATTCCATCCAGATTTTTTACGGTTTTCTGGATAGTGTCCTTGATTTTATCAAGGATTTCCGTGTTAAGACCCCCGGTCGTGGTCGCTGTTTTCTTTAATTCATCTGAAAAGGTCATTTGATTCACACTGAGTTGAACATTAATGTTATCAATAATATCTTTTAATCGAGAATCAACGATTTTTTCAATAACTTGATCAACAGTGTCTTGGATGACTCCTAATCGTAATTTTTGGAGGTTTTGCGAAATAGTTGTCTTTATCGTACCAAATTCTTCTTTTAATTCTTGAATTTGTCCTTTTATGATTTGATTGGTATTTTCATTTATCTTTTGAAACTGAGTTGTTAAATCTGTAGAGGGAGGTGCCATCGTTTCACTGGAAGAGCTTTCAAGAAGTGAGATGTCATCAGTTATACCTCGAATCTGTTCCATCACCGCCATCGTCTCGTCAAATTCTTTTTTCTGTGATTTAATTTGAGATAACATGTTATCTTTCAATTCTTTCATCAATTCATTAGGAACTGTTGGAGATTTTGGTGCCGCTTGGATTTTTTCTGTTGTTAACTCTAATTTTTTAAATGATTGGTCCAATTGTCTTGGGATATCTGATTTAATATCTGAAATATATTGATGAAATTTTTGTAATTGCGCTACCAAAGCAGCATATGGTGGTAAAGCAGCGTAGTGTGGTTTTGCACCAACAATTTCTTTAAATAAGCCTTTTTCCACGAATTTCGTTGCAATTTCTTGGCACTGTTCTTTAGGTTTGCCAATTAATAAAGCCATTTCTCCAATAGAAACAGCTTCACGTCCAGTTGTTCGGAAATATAATTCAACTTCCTCGGATGTCAGATCCAATTCACTGAGAACTTGTTTCGTCAATTCTTCCGAAAATTTAACGTCTCTTTCTTGTGTAATTTCTTTGATTTTAAAATTCTCTACTTCTAAATATTGATTAAAATACACAATCAAGACATGTGCAGGATCTCCATGTTCTATTTCTTTCTTAATCGGGAATTTTGAGACTTTCTTATATTCATCTGCAGTGATCTTAAATTTAAGTTCATTAAGACATAACTTACAGGTATATGGAATATCGATTTCTTCTTTGTCTTTAAATAAATACAACTTTTCTCATCTCCTCATTTAAAATGTAATTTTTTCAGGGTATGACACTTCAAGTAAATTCAGGGCTTTTTTTGCTATTTCATAAGTGATTTTTCCGTCTTCATCTTCTTTTCGATATGCTTCTCGAATTTTTGGTAGAAGAAACTCGGGGAAAATCGTAATTGGCTGTATATTAGTCAATAATAATATCCAACTTCTTTTATTTTCATCCTTAATTTCCGTGATGATGTTAAGTTTTTTTAGATTATCTAATAAGATTTCGGTAATTGCGAATTCACTAAAAACTTTAGGGATTTTATCCAATGGATAATGATTGCTCCTCATCAAGATAAAAAAATCATAAATATCTGGATTAAGCATAATTGAAGCTATCTTTTTGGTTTCCTCGATGGGTTGAGTATAAGGATCATAATT
>CAZOYD010000012.1:58585-65812 GCA_964583985.1 uncultured archaeon | reverse complement strand
TGGCAATACAAGAAGCACGAAGATGCTTAAGTTGTAATCATTTCTGTTCACATTGCCAAGATTTTCCCGCTATTTATTCAGATCTTACTGCTGGTGAAGTCGGTTCAGAAAAAGGATTTACTACTGTTGTCGTTTGGACAGAAAAAGGAAAACAATTAGTTGATAATGCAATGGCAAAGGGATTATTTGAAATAGGAAAAGTGAATGAAGATGAATTGAAGAAAGCTATAAATCTTAAATCAAAACGAGAACTCAAGAATTTTGAGAAAACTCCAAGAAGACAAATTTTAGACTATGTGACTCTTCAAGGACCAAGTACAATAAGTAATATAGTGAAAAACACTGGACTCGAGGCAAAAAAAGTTCGATATGAAGCACTTAGATTAGTTCAATTAATGGAATTCGAAATGAAAGCAGATCCTGAAATGGAAGAACCTCTGTTTTCAATCGTGTGTGAAAAATAAAATAAGCAAATTAAAATAAAAATCAAGGAGGAGAAAAAATCATGAATTTTGACCAGGAATTAAATGTCTGTGGATTAGTATGTCCCGTTCCAGCTCTCAAAACTAAGAAACAATTAATGAAAATGAGACCTGGTACCGTTTTAAAAGTAATTACAGACTACAAACCAGCAAGTGAATCTGTTCCAAGAGATTTGGCTAAACAAACCAAACACAAACACTTAGGAACTGAATATCTTAAAGACGATGAACAATGGTATATCTATTTTGAAGCTGTTAAATAAATAATATAATCATTTATTTTTAATTATCTTTTTTTTATACTGCTTTATAATGATGGTTTAGTTGATTATGGAACCTTTTTTTAATTTTTACAGCTTTGAAAATAGAAATGATTTTTTGGTGCTGTTGGGAAATACTATTTAGATACTAAGAAAGGAAATTACAATATTTTCATTAATTAACCACGTGACATCAAATAATCCGAATATAATGAAAAAAATTAAAAAAAAAATTAGATCTTAATTAGGAATCAAAATTTGAATTTTAGTTTTCTTTTAATTGTTTTGCTCTTTCTTCTAGCAGAATACGAGTTTTTTCATAATCTTTAGGATAAGTTAAATAGACGAATGAATAGATTATTAAGCAGATAATCCATGGAATCAATGCAACCAAAAACATACCCCATGCTAAAGCGGTCATATTTACTATTCGAAATGCATAAATACTTAAATCTTGGCCAATTGGAGGAGTGACATAACCAAACCACGTTGCGACAATTCCCACAAATACCGTACCTAAAGCAGCAAAAGCACCTTCAAACATTCTATCCACTGAAAAGACCGAACTCCTAATTTCAGGTTCAAATAATTCGCTGAAAATTGGATTGTTTGTCCCTCCAGCAGTCCAAGTGATAAGAAATCCGGTTATAGCCCCAACTATTATATACAATAACATAGAATCGACTGTCATTGGTATCATTAAAAACAGAATCACGGTTAGTGGAATTCCCGCGAAGACTGATATTTGTGCTATCAAAATTCTTCCACGATTAGGGCTCCATTTAGCTGCTTTATCTCCAAGCCATCCACCAAAAAGGTTACCTATTGCTGCACCAATAGCAATAACGGAAAAAATTAACCCAGCTGTCAATGGATCGAATCCTATATATTCAAACCAAATAATCATAAAAAAGATCCCATTCCAAGGAATTGATCCAGCTGTTCCTTGAAGGACAATCAAGAGAAACGTTTTATTTTTGAGAATCTTTTTAAAGTCTGAACGTGATAACTTATATCTTTCCGCTTTTTCTGAAGTTAAAACCGCTTGTAATTCTGGTTCCATCTCGCCTCGAATTGGATCTTTAGCAAATAATAAGACCAAAAAACCAATTAAAAAACTAATCACACCCCAGATAATAAATACGAATCTCCACGTATCGATACCAAGAATCTGTGTATAAGCCCCTACTAATGCTGTAGCAAATATAGTTCCAAGAATACTCCCGATCACGCCAGTAAGACCCAACCACCCAAAAGCTTTTCCTCGTTTGCTTGGAGAAAAATAATCTGAGATAAGAGATTGGGCAGTAGGAACAATTACAGCAAGTCCTATACCAGTTATAGCTCTATAAATAAGCATATCTATAAATAAAGTACTGAAAGCTACCAGAATCGTGAAAGTTGCCCATAAGAAACACCCTATAGCTAAAACTCGCTTTCTTGAATGCTTATCGCTCCACCAACCCCATAATGGTGTTGCAAGAGCCTGTAGTAACGATCTAATTCCTGTTAAATTTCCTAAATCTACAATACTTAGTCCTACTGAACCTTGAATTTGCTCATAAACTGCAGGAAAAATTTGACCATCAGAATTATCGATTATATTTGCTAAATTTATTGTTAACTGGGTACCCCTTCTACCAGGAATTTTTCTTATTTCATCTTCTTTTTTTTCAGACATAGTGCTCATATTACTTGTTTATTGTAAAATATTTATTTTAGATATATGAGAAATAGCATTCTAAAGTAAATAAAGGTATAGAACCTATCACATTCGACTTTTAAAGTATTAATTTTTGAAACAATTCTCAAAAATGTGGAATTTAAGAAAATATATTAAAAATTAATTGGCTCATTTATCAAAATTGTTCGTCTTTCCGAAAAATATCCCGAGCATCATTTTTAAATACCCTCTTTTTATTATTTACTATTATGGAATTGAACATTTTTTTATTTTTAAGCGTGGTATTTTTACTAACATACATTATTGGAATGCTGATAGAAAAGATTCATATTCCATGGATTTTTTCAGCGCTGATTATAGGGTTTGTTCTTGCGATTTATAATCCTTTTTCCTCGATTACTTCATCTTCTCTCTTTGACTTTTTTTCTCAATTAGGGATATACTTTTTACTTTTTGTTATTGGTTTTGAAATAGATTTAAAAGAAATGAAAAAAATGGGGAAATTTATTATTAAATCAACTATTATAACGATTTCTTTGGCTACAATTTTTGGCACTCTTCTCATTTATTTTGTTTTTAGAGTAGATTTATTAATATCTATTATTGTTAGTTTATCCTTTGCAACAGTAGGAGAAGAAATTTTAATACCTATTTTGGACGAATTTAAATTAACTAACAAACCATTAGGGCAATCTATTATTGGAATAGGCAGTTTAGATGATATAATTGAAATTCTTTCTTTAATTTTTGTCATTTTATTGGTAGGGTCAAATTCAACTCAAGGAGATTTTAACATATGGGTAATAATAATTGCTCTTTTTGTCTTATTTACCCTAACGATTGGATTGATTAAATTTAAAAAGGAACGCAACAAATTTAAACATACAGGTGTTGAGCCGCTCTTCATTTTTGTCATATTTGTTTTATTCTTATTTATAGGCATAGGTACATTTGCTGAAGCCGCCCCACTGGCTGCATTGTTCGCTGGGATAGGGTTAAGGACATTCATGCCACAGGACAGATTAAAAGTTATAGAATCAGAAGTCAAAACAATATGTTATGGTTTTTTTGCTCCAATCTTTTTTTTAATGGTAGGGGTGTCTATGAACTTCACATATCTCGTTACTTTTCCATTACTGATAATTTTAGTTGTATTAGTAAGCATTGCAGCAAAAATTTTAGCCAGTTATATTAGTGGGAATAAAAAATTTGGTAAAAAGGATTCAACTTTATTAGGGATTGGATTATCGGTAAAATTTAGCACTAGTATTGTATTAATTTCAATATTATTTGAAAATAATTTGATAACTTCTGGTTTATATTCAGTTATCATTGCATCCAGTATGATTTTTGCTTTTCTAATTCCCATATTATTCGCTGGATTATTAGCAAAATGGAAATCGTCTATAAATTTAGAAAACTAATTGCAAAATAAGAAAATTTAGGTAAAATTTTATAAATAAATCTCTCTTTTTTTATTCCTATCAATCCTATACCTTTAATGGATTATTGGGATGATCTAGGTTGGGAAGTATTATCTGGTGGAACAATATATTGAGGAATTATAGTGCTTTTGGTGACTATTCTCTTTTATTTAGTATTTATAATAAAAATCTTAAAATAACATGTGAAAACTAATAAAACTATGAAAGTAGTAATTATTGGAAATAATGTGGCTGGTACTTTTACTGCTCAAAATATTCGATCTCTCAATGAAGATATCGAAATTCATATCTATACCCAAGAACAGTATCCTTATTATACGCGGGTAAAACTTCCAGAATTAATTTCTAAAAAAGTTACAATTGATAGTTTAATCGTATTTAAAGAAGAGTGGTATAAAAATAAACGAATTAAACTACACTTGAATAAGAAAGCAGTGAACATCGATCCAAAGAATAAAACTGTCTATTTTGAGAGTGATAGTGAACCAGTTCAATATGATAAATTGATCCTTGCATTAGGAAGCAGTCCAAGCATTCCACCTATTAAAAATGCAAGAGAAATGAAGGATCAAGAAAAAGGAGTCTTCACATTACGGTCTATAGATGATGCATTAAAGATCAGAGCCTTCATTGAAAAACTGACTGAAAGGAAAGCAATTGTGATAGGAGGTGGTCTTTTAGGATTGGAATTGGCAAATCAATTAAAAGATACTAATCTAGAAACCACTGTTGTAGAATTTTTTCCCAGACTATTACCACGACAATTGGATGAAGAATGTGCGACCATGCTTAAAGATGAAATTGAAACAAGATCAATAAAAGTGGTTTTAGACGCAACTACTCAAGAAATCTTAGGAAACGGAATGGTTAGTGGAATAAAGTTAAAAAATGGACGAATTCTTGACGCAGGGATAATTATGATTCAGGCAGGAATTAGTTTGACAATCGACTTGGCAAAAAATGCAGGCATCATGACTAATAAGGGAATTGTAGTAAATGAATTCTTAGAGACTAGTGAAAAGGAGATCTATGCCGTAGGAGATTGCATTGAATACAAAAATCAAATATGGGGTATTATCCCCGCTTGCATGGAACAATCAAAAATCGTGGCTGCTTCAATCATAGGATCCCAACGTATAGGATATAATGGTACAACTCCCAAAAACACGTTAAAAATAGTGGGTTTAGAATTAACATCAATAGGTGTAATTGATCCTTCAATAGAAAAATCTGGGGGTTGGGAAATCTTAAAAAAAGCGGATAAGAAAGATTGTTGCTACCAAAAAATAATACTTAAGGATAATAAACTCAAAGGAGCGATTCTTCTTGGAGAAAACAAGGTAAAGCCTTACATCTATAATAAAATGGAAGAAGATGTGGATGAAAACGAGTTAAAGGAGTTATTAGAATTATATATTTACACCTGTAAAAATTGCGGGTTCGAATACGATGAAGCAAAAATGAATGTCTTGTTTGATGATTTGCCCGTTGACTTTAAATGCCCCAAGTGTGGTGGATCCAAGGATAATTTTAAAAGAAAGGAAAAATAAAGAGGGAAACACGTGACAACCTATAGATGTAAAAGGTGTAATTATCTCTACATTGATGAAGAACAAGGAAAAGAATTTGAACGCCTTGAAAATGACTTTAAATGCCCTAAATGCCGTGCTTCAAAGAGTTTCTTTGTTAAAAGGGAAAATATCAAGTAAGATTTTTAAATCGGTTATCATATCTCTATTTTTTAGGTGAAGATATTATGGTTTATAACATAGTAATCAAAAATGGTAGAATAATCAGTGGAGCAGGAAATCCTTGGTATTATGGAGAAATTGGCATTACAGAAGGTAAAATTACCAAAATTAAGCATAAGATAAACGAAGATGCTGATAAAATAATTGATGCTAAAGGTTTAATCGTTTGTCCTGGTTTTATAGATATTCATTCCCATACTGATTATATTTTACCTGTAAATAGAAGCCAAGAATCAACCTTGTGTCAAGGAATCACGACCACAATGGTTGGAATGTGCGGCGATGGGATGGCACCAATACCTGAAGGTAAAGAACAAGAATTCAAGAAAAGAGTTGCTAAGTTAGATCCCGTACTCCAACAGTTTGATTTTCCATATCATACTTTTGCAGAATATTTGGATTATAACGAAAGTAAAAGAAATTCAGCAAATTTAGCTTTTTGCGTAGGTTATGGGAACATCAGATGGGCAGGCGGTCAGGCTTTCGAAAATCGAGTTGCAACACGCGAAGAAATGGAACAAATGAAATATTATTTACGAGAAGCTATGGAAGCAGGAGCTTTTGGAATGAGCACAGGTTTGATCTATGCCCCACAAATGTTTGTTAAGACAGAAGAACTTATTGAACTTGCAAAAGTAGTTTCAGAGTATAATGGATTATATTTTTCCCATATTCGAAGCGAAGGAAAAGATATAATTAAAGCAGTTAAAGAAGCAATAGAAATCGTAGAAAAATCGGGATGCGTTGCAGGTCAAATCGCTCACCATAAAGTTGCTGGTGAAGCGTTTTGGGGCAATAGCATTCATACATTAAAATTAATTGAGGAAGCTAACGAAAGAGGAATACACATGACCTATGATCAATATCCATATAACCGGGGCATGTCAGATCTTGCAACAGCATTACCACCGTGGGTTCGGGAGGGAAACAATGATCTCATCTTGGAACGCATAAAAGATCCAGAAATCCAAGAAAAAATCAAAAAGGATGTAATGGAAGGGATCGAAGGATGGGAAAATTGGATCAAAGATGAAGGAATGAAAAATATTTACGTTTCAACCGTGGGTTCTGACAAGTGGAAAGATGTTGCCACTTTAAGCATTCCTGAAATCACTAATATAAAAGGTTTGGGTGATGATTGGAAGACCTTTTTTACATTACTTATTGAAAATAACCTAGTCGTCGGAATCACGATAGAAAGTATGGGAGAAGAAGATGTGCGGCGAATCATGAAAGGGCGGTATCACATGGTAGGCACTGACGGAGCAGGAATTCCAGCAACTTTCAGTTCAGGAGCGTATCATCCCAGATTTTTTGGGACCTACCCTCGGGTGCTAGCCAAATATGTAAGAGAAGAAAAAGTCTTAACACTTGAAAATGCAATAAGAAAGATGACCTCATTTCCAGCCAGTAAGCTTGGACTTCAAGATAGAGGACTCATTCGAGAAGGAAATTGGGCAGATATCGTTGTATTCGATCCCCTAAAAGTAAAAGATACAGCCACTTATGAAAAGCCATATCAACTCCCTCAAGGCATTCCACATGTGATCGTGAATGGAGTAATTGTGGTTCAAAATGGAAAAAAAAATAAAAAGTCACCCGGAA
>CAZOYD010000012.1:0-58485 GCA_964583985.1 uncultured archaeon | reverse complement strand
GTGAATGGAGTAATTGTGGTTCAAAATGGAAAAAAAAATAAAAAGTCACCCGGAAGAGTTTTACATCGACCTTGTTGAGAAGATATTTATAAAGTATTAAATTAATGTTTTTATTAATTGGTAAATTACCAAATCCATCAATAATAAAATTTCAACTAAATTTAAGGTGAAATATAATTTCGAAATATGAATGTTCAGCTTGCGGATATGTTTATGACGAGGATGTCGAAGGAACAAAATGGGAAGACCTCCCCGATGATTGGGTATGCCCGGTAAATTAAATATTTTTTCAGTATTTAATCTGGTATGCGGGGTCGATAAAAGTTTCTTTAATAAAATCTAAGAACAAACCATTTATTACTACTTTTTTTATTTTTTTAATTTTTTTATTAAAACCTTTTAATTCCATTATAATTCTTAGTCTTCTGGTAAAGTTCTAAAAAATAGAAATTAAATTTATAATGATAATACAATTTTTATACATATTATAAAATACAATTAAAAAAGGGTGTAAATTAAAATGAATGAATTGGAAATCATGAAAGATGTGTTTTACGTGGGATATGTGGATTGGGAAGTTAGAAATTTCCACGGGTATTCGACGCATAAAGGATCTTCTTATAATGCATATCTGGTAAAGACTGGAGATAAGTATGTACTAATCGATACCGTTAAAAGACCATACTTCAAGTATTTTTTAAAAAACATTCAAATGGTATGTGATCCAAAAGATATTGACTATTTTATCATAAATCATATTGAACCAGATCATTCGGGTTCTTTTCCATTAATATTAGAATATTTACCTAATGCTGAGCTCATAGCATCGACAAAGGGGGTTGAAATTTTAGAACAACATTATCACGAGGAAGTAGATAAAAGTGTTTTTGAAAAAATACGGGCAGTTAAAAATGGGGATCAACTAGATGTGAGAAATGGTAAGGTTTTTACTTTCATTCCTATTCCGATGATCCATTGGCCTGATTCAATGGTTTCTTTTATGACTGATGAAAATGGGAAGAATGTTTTATTTTCCAATGATGCTTTTGGGCAACATTTTGCGACATCAAAACATTGGGATGATGAGAACGAATTTTCAGAAATAATGTGGGAAGCTGAAAAGTATTATGCGAATATTTTGCTTCATTTATCAAATTTAATTGCCAAGACTCTCCCCGTTGTTGGAGCCCTTCCAATAGATATAATTTGTCCATCACACGGAGTATGCTGGAGAAAGCATATCCCGGACATTATAGAAGCTTATACAAGGTGGTCACATGGAGAAATTAAGGAAAATAGTGCGGTGATAATCTATGATAGTATGTGGGAAAGTACAACCAAAATAGCAAAAGAATTATATCATGAGATTTGGCGCAGGGGAATTCCTGTAAAAAGATTCAATTTGACTGCATCGGATTACAGTGATGTCATAACTGAAGCAATGAAAGCCAAAGCAATATTAGTAGGAAGTCCTACTTTAAATAGGGGTCTATTCCCTTCTGTTGCAG
Organism: uncultured archaeon; assembly: GCA_964583985.1. GTDB lineage: Archaea > Asgardarchaeota > Lokiarchaeia > Sigyniarchaeales > SOKP01 > SOKP01. Next base: position 56,977 of record CAZOYD010000012.1, on the reverse strand, counting down.
AATATCTATGTTATCAGAAAGGATTAAAACCAATGAACAAGGTTGGGTTAGCTTTTGGATCATATGGATGGAGTAAAGGAGCCGTAAGAGCTATAATCAGTGAAATGGAAGCCACGGGAATTGCGATGCTGGATGATGCAATTGAAATCCAGTTTGTCCCAAAACCTAATGAATTAAACTTCAAGGATATCGTGGATAAGTTAGTCAAAAAAATGGAGGTGTGAACCCATGGATTTTGCATTAACCGAAGAACAAAAAGCTCTTCAACAAAAAGCACGAGATTTTGCAATAAATGAAGTCCTTCCGGTTGCACAGAAGTATGATGAATCTGAAGAATTTCCCATGCCCGTGATAAAGAAAGCCTGGGAACAAGGATTATTGAATTTGGGGATACCTAAACAATATGGAGGTCATGGATTTGGATTAATTGAAGCATGCATCGTTGTAGAAGAAATATCTTCAGCTTGTCCTGGTATGGCAACCTCAATTTTTGATAATAACCTTGGGGCAGAACCAATAATCATTGGGGGTAATGAAGAACAAAAATCTCGAATATTACGAGAACTCACGAATGAATTTAAACTAATAGCATTTGCTACGTCAGAACCCACAATGGGTTCAGATGTTGCTGGAATGAAGTGCAGAGCAGAAAAAGATGGTGAAGATTATATCCTTAATGGTGCTAAATTTTGGATTACAAATGGTGGATTCGCAGATTATATTACGGTCTTTGCTACAGCAGATCCAGAGAAAAAGCATAATGGTATTGCAGCTTTCATAGTTGAAACTAAAACGGAAGGTGTGAGACTTGGGAAACATATTCCTAAACTCGGCCAAAGAGCCTCAAATACAGTTGCTATATCTCTTAAAAATGTGAGAGTCCCGAAAGAGAATGTATTAGCAAAACCAGGGAGAGGTTTTGTGGTGGCAATGCAAACTTTTGCCCATACGAGACCGGCTATAGGAGCATTCGCAGTAGGGTGTGCTCGCTCAGCCATGGAATATTCTATTGATTATGCTCAAAAAAGGGAAGCTTTTGGTAGACCAATTAGTAATTATCAAGTAATCGCAGCTAAGATCGCAGATATGTACAAGGATATTGAAGCAGCAAGGTTATTGACATATAAAGCAGCTTGGGAGGCAGACCAAGGTTTAGATAATAACATGAGTTCTGCAGTTGCCAAAGCCTTTGCTTCTGACGTTGCTATGAGGGTCACTACCGAGGCAATTCAAGTATATGGGGGGTATGGTTATCTTCGAACATATCCCGTTGAAAAACTCTTCCGAGATGCAAAACTCTACCAAATTTATGAAGGTACGAGTGAAATACAAAGAATTGTCATATCTCGCTTTGCACTTAAGGGCTATAAACATGCTATGCCAAGCGTGTTCAAAAGGGATAGAGCTTAAAATTATCCTTAAAAACTTATATTTCTTTTTTTTTTGTATTAAAAAGTAGTGAATTACAAGCTACATACTGCAACAGAGTTAGTAGGATTGGAGTGGGATTAATTTTCATTTTTTCACCTGTTTTAATGATAATTGGAATAAAAATAATCGCTACAGAAATATCTTCAATAAAAGCGGCACTTATTGTTGATATAAGACAAATTACCCAAAAGAATTGTCTTGTGTTCGTAGAAAATCTATTGGTAATCCTTCTCGCTATTTCTTGAAATACTTGATTTTCTTCTAGTATAGCAACAATTGCAAACATAGAAATTAAGAAAAATATGACTTCCCAGTTAATTGCAAGAAAAAAATCCTCCATAGTAATTACTTCAGGAGAAAAAAAAACCGTAGCAGTAGCCGCAAATAACATCGCTCCAATACTATAAGTCAAAAAGTCTACATTTTCTCTAAAAAGAGCAATGATACCTACAATAAAACAACCTTTAACAAAAATCTGTAGATAGATTAATATGATTTTAGAATTCTATTTGAATATAAAAATAAAAAATAAAAAAAGTTATAAAATTATTTTGTTCCTTTCCAGAGCCCGTGTAAATTACAATATTCACGTGCTACTAAATTTGAGGTATCCGCAACAACAAAAGTCGCCTTCGGTTGCATTCCAGGTGCTAGCATTTGTCGTTTATAGCAATTATTTTTACAGATTAGTTCAATCCACATGATATAATGTTCTGCTGTCATTGGATGAGGAGTACCCATCGAGATTCCAACATCAACGGTGACTTTATTACCCTCAATGGTAATCTTAGGAACGTGTTTTTCTCCCTTCCAATCAGCAGTTTTTTCCTCTTGTAATTTCATGGGTTGACTACAGCATATTGTTTCGGGAGCTGCTGGATTGAGAATTTCTATTACTTTACCACAAACATTGCATTTATATATCTCTTTTTGTTTCATAATTCTTCACAACCTTCTTTTAGGATGTTTAGCTTGTAAAAATTGATTTCTTTTTATTTAATTATTTTGCTTAAATTTTATAATAAATGAGAGAAAAATAAAAAAAAAAATCACTTTTTAAAAATCTTCACATTTCTTTATGAAATATGGTCTGGGATGATCACAACTTGGGCATTTCCAGTTTTCTGGCAACTCATCCATTTCAATTTCAAACCCACACTCAAGGCACACCCACACGATCTTCTTACCACGCTTGAAAAAAGCATCATCACCGACTAGCTTTAACAATTTTCCATACCGCTCAGAATGGTGTTGTTCAGCTCTCGCAATTGCTCTAGTTCTTTTAGCAATATCGGGATATCCTTCTTTTTCAGCAGTCTTTGCCAAATCAGGATAAAGATGTTGCCATTCCATGTTTTCTCCTTCAACAGCCGATTTTAAATTTTCCATAGTTGTACCGTAGGTACTGGGGTAATCTTCACAAACATTGAACGGTCCATCCTTATCTTTGAACTGTTGGAACATTTTATAGAAATTTAATCCATGTTCCCTCTCTTGATTAGCAGTTTCTTCAAATATCCTAGAAATAAAAACATACCCCTCCTTCTTTGCTATGGAGGAGAAGAAAGTATATCGATTCCTTGCTTGACTCTCTCCAACATACGCCGCAAATAACTTTTTTTGTGTTTCTTTCATTATGTCAACCTCTTTAATAATTTTAATTAATATTAATACGATTTTTTAATGAATTTGGTAATAATAATCCAAAGCATATTTTAACTTTTTTTACTTAAAAATAAAATTGAAGTTATACAACGATTTATTTTCTTATTATTCATAATCAGCCATAGCAGGTTGTACTGGAAATCCCTTACGATGCCAAGCAATGATTCCACCTGTTAAGTTTCTCACATCCTTGAATCCTGCTATTGTCATTAGTTGGGATGCCATCATCGAACGAGAGCCACTCTGACAAATGACCACTATCTCTTCATCTTTATATTCATTCAAGTCGTCCATATTGGTCATCAAATCTCCTAATGGAATTAACTTCGAACCGGGAATATGTCCCGCTCTCCCGTGAAATTCTTCAGGTGTTCTAACATCCACTAAAATTGCTGGTGCATCACTAGTTTCGAGTCTTTCATAAAGTTCTTGAGCATCAATTTGAGAAAGTGCTGGTGCGTTAGGACCTCTCCGCTCTTTTCTTGATTTCTTGATGATTTCAACGGAAGCTTTCATTTCTTCTGCTTCGATCTTTCTTTTCTCTAAAACCGCAACCAATTTGCCACTTTCTTTTCCAAGTGATAGCAATCGAACTGAATCATTGAGCTTTGAATATGCTTCAACGCTAGATTTGAAACCGGGGTCAGTCGCATAAATTTTTAACTTTTTATTTTCAGGCAATGATTCCAATCCTTTGATTAAGGCATTTAAAGGTCCAGGACATGAAATCCCACAGGCATCGACTTCCATGAATTCTTTAGTTTCAACAGTTTTTGATTCCATCATTTCTTCTATTAATTCTTCCGAAGGACCGCATGCTGCAGCAATTTCTTCAGTCGTCATTCTTGCCATTTCAAATGTTTTGTACCCTCCAGTAAGATTATATACTTTTTTATACCCATTTTGCATTAAAAGTCTAGTTGCTAAATACCCGCGAAATCCGACTTCGCAGAAAACGTAAATCGATTTTTCTTGGGGAATTTCATCTAACCGACTTCTTAGTTCTAAGTCATTAATGTTATGGGCATCCTTAATAGTTCCAATCTCGAATTCTTCTGGAGTCCTAACATCAAGCAAGAAACTATTATTTTTAGTTATTTCTTCCAGGTCATGCCATTGCCATACTGGCATATCGCCTTTTAACACGTTCGATGCGATAAAACCGGCCATGTTGACTGGATCTTTAGCGGATCCGTAAGGAGGAGCGTATGAAAGTTCCAATTCCTCTAAATCAAATACAGTTCCTCCAAACTTGATGACAGTTGAAATAACATCAATTCTTTTTTCTGTCCCCATGCCTCCAACTGCTTGTACTCCTAATATTTTTCCACTAGGAACTTCAAATATTAATTTCATAGCTATTGGAAATGCTCCAGGATAGTACCCAGCATGATTATTTGGATGGAGATATACCTTTTCATAATTGTAATTTAAAGCCTTTACTTGCCGTTCGTTTAATCCAACGAATGCTACAGATAGATCAAAAACTTTTAACACGGAAGCGCCTAATACTCCCTTATAGATAGAATTACGTCCTGCAATATTATCTGCGGCAATCCGACCTTGCTTATTCGCTGGACCAGCTAATGGAATCGCAGTAAAATCTTGAGTTTGTAATTGTTTCACTTGAACGACATCACCCACAGCGTAAATATTCGGGTCCGAAGTAAGCATGTGTTGATTAACCATAATATGACCTTTTGGTCCGATTTCTATGCCTGCATCCTTAGCCAGTTTATTTTCTGGTTTTACTCCAATAGCTAGAATTATCATGTCAGTTTCTATCTTTTTTCCACTTTTTGGGATTACGAAATTATGGTTATTTTCGTCACATTTGAAGGAGTCTACAGCATCCCCCAATTGAAGACATACTCCATTTAGGATTAATTCTTGATGAACAAATTGAGCCATTTCTTTATCAAGTGGAGATAAAACTTGATCTAACATTTCCACGATTTTCACTCTTATACCGCGCGCTCTTAAATTTTCTGCCATTTCTAGACCTATGTATCCTCCCCCAATTATCGTAGCATGCTTTACCTTATTGTTTTCAGCAAATTCCTTGATATTCACTGAATCTGGAATTGATCTCAAAGTAAAAAATGGAACTTCTTCAAGGCCTTTAAACGGGGGTATGATTGGTGATGCTCCTGGGGAGAGTATCAGGTAATCATAGCTTAAATTTAAGTTCTGGCCCGTTTCTAAATTTTTTACATTAACGATTTTTTTATCTTTTTCAATCGAGATGGCTTCGTGGTTGATCTTAATATTAATATTGAATCGATCCAAGAAGTCCTTAGGAGTCATGAGTTCAAGTTGTTCGCGATATTTAATTACATGCCCCACGTAATATGGAAGACCACAATTAGCGAAAGAAACATATGGACCCTTTTCTATGACAATTATTTCAACTTGTTCATTTAATCTTCTTAATCGTGCAGCTGCTGATGCTCCACCAGCCACTCCACCAATTATAACTACAGTTTTCATAATTTCATCAAAATTTTTTATTTTTTAAGTTATGTGTAGAATAAGCACTACTTTTTAAATTGCAAAATTTACTGTTAAATTTAAATCTCTTCATTATGAATTATGCATTTCACCTAATCGAAAGATAAAATCTTAAATAAATATTAATTTGATATTTAATTTTGAAAAATAATTGTTTATATTTAGAAAAGGCAATAAATTTAGAAAATTAGAATGTATCTTGTTATGAATTCATATTACCGTCATTATAAATAATTTCAAGTATGCATTATCATTTAAAACAAGAATAAAAAATATTAAATATTTTAAATAAAAAATTTAACCTCGATAATCGATTAGTATGACGGCATCAACGCGTAACTCGTAGTTTTCATCCTCGTCATAATCGTGGATTAAGACTTTTTCGACTTCGTCCATTTGACCCATTACTTCTAATATATCTGATTGATACAGGATTTTAACTTCTGAATGATTTAGCTCCTTTCTTAATTCAACCGATCCAGGTGTGGATTTAGCGGATGTTACTACAATAACCCTTCCTGTCACTTTGGTTAATTTTAAAGCAAGTTCTAAAGATGCATCACCAGAATCAAGAACAAGAGTTCTTTTATCCTTAAATTCCTCAAGATTTGCTGGGATCTCCTTGTAGACTCCCTTCCCAACGAATTTCTCAACACCTATTATGAGTCGGGTATCTAATTGGCAAGATGTTGCAATTTCCACGTCGGGTTCTGCTCCCGTGCGATAATTATCAATTGCTGCTTTTAAAGCATCTGCTGCTAGATTTGAACAATGCATCTTGATTGGAGGCAATCCATCTAACTCTTCAGCAACATCTTTGCGAGTAATTTTGTACGCTTCGTCGAGTGTCATACCTTTTGCCATTTCAGTTACCATTGAGGATGTAGATACTGCTGAACCGCATCCAAATGTCTTAAATTTGATATCATCTATTATTTCTTCTCCCTTATCATTTTTCCCAACTTTAATATAGATCCACATTAAATCCCCACAAACGGGATTTCCGACTTTTCCAACCCCATCCGCATTTTCAATTTCACCAACATTTCTTGGGTTTCTAAAATGGTCCAATACTTTATCTGAATAACTTGTTGATTTCATTTATTTATTCACCTCATTATATTTTTCTAAAAAATTTGGTGGTGTTAACGGAGACAATTTTCTTAACCTTCTAACAACACCTGGTAAAACTTCTATTACTCTATCAATATCAGATTCTTTTGAATATCTTCCTAAAGAAAATAATAAACTTCCATGAGCTTCTTCATGTAATAATCCCATAGCAAGTAATGTGTGAGATGCTTCTAATGTCTTAGAAGAGCATGCAGATCCCGTAGCACCACTCACATTTTCATCTCTTAACGATAATATTAAAGATTCACCTTCAATGTAATCAAATCTGAAGTGAGCATTATTAGGCAGTCGTTTTACGGGATGTCCATTTAAATAGGAATTAGGTATTGCCTCAAGTACGCTTGAAATTAATTTATCACGTAATTTTTTTAATCGGGATGCCTCTTCGTTTATAACAGATTTCATGATTTCAGCCGCTTTTGCAAACCCTACTATACCAGTCATATTTTCAGAACCAGATCTCATTCCTTTCTCTTGACCACCACCAATGAGAATTGGATTAACCCTTACTCCTTTCTTCAAATATAACGCTCCAACTCCTCTTGGTCCATAAATATCATTGGATGAAAAAGTCATCAAATCAAATGGTACTTTTTGAACATCAATTGGAATAACCGCTTCGCTCGGTACCGCATCCGTATGGAATAAGATCTTCTTTTCATTGGCGATCTGGGCAATGTCTTCAACGGGTTGTAAACTACCAACTTCGTTGCTCGCCGTAGAAATAGAAATCATGATTGTTTTATCTGTAATCAATTTTTTTAACTTATCAAGTATAACGATTCCGTATTGATCGACAGGAACCCTACTAACTCTAAAGCCTTGTTGTTCTAAATATTTGCCGATATTTAGTATTGAAATGTGTTCAATATCGGATATGATGATATGGTCTCCTTTGCGCTTATTTTTTAACGCTGAACCGATTAACGCCAAATTGTTCGATTCTGTTGCTCCAGATGTGAAAAGAATATCTTCAGGATCAGGCGCGTTTATAAAATCAGCAACTTTTTGGCGAGATTGCTTTAAAATTTCCGTGGCAATATCCCCATGGCCATGAAGCGATGCAGGATTAGCATAATCTTTAGTAAAATACGGTAGCATCTCTTGTACAACCCTTTCATCAACCGGTTTTGCCGCTTGATAATCTAAATATACGCTCATTTTTTTTTCCTCTATTATTTAAAAAAAATCGATTAAAACCACATGGTGGCATCTGCCTCCAAAGCAAGATCGTTCAATGTTGCTGCTCCCACAATCTTAAGATTCGGAATTAATTCGACCTTATCCCAGCCCAACATCCTTTTCGAAGCTTCGCATACATAGAATTTTACCCCCATTTTTAATGCCTTATCGATCATTTCTCTGACGCTAGGAAAATCACCTAATTTAATCTTTTCAGCTTCGCCTGGTTTTAAAATCCTTAAACTTGTTCCTAAATAATAAACAATCGCGTTTACATCCATTGCTATAGCAGATTGAGCTAATACTAATGGTGAATATTGGCGTTCTGGGTCATGGCTTGTTTGTACATATAATATGGTTTTTTTTTCACTCATTTTTATTACCATTATTTCTTTTTTTTGAAAATAAATGTTAAAAGATCATTTTCCTTCTTAAAATCCAAGATCTCTGTTTCAGTTCGTTTTGCCCAGCGCAGTAAATCTTCTTCAGCGGCAGGATCATCAGCAAGAACTTTAAAACATTGACCTATCTCAATGGATTCACTCATCTCTCTAACTTCAAATAAGGGTTCGGGACAAAATAATCCAGTCGTATCTAATTCTTTAACAATTTCAATATCTTTTTTATCAGTCATGTTAAAATCACCTTTTTTTTAAATTTGGATTTTAATAGTTACTATTCACGCTTTTAACGTCTATTATAATATTAGATAAAATGTTAGAAATACCTTCTCCTTATAATTTAGTGAAAAATTGCATCAATGAGAAATTTGCAGAAAACAAATGCAAAACCATTATTATAATTTATAAATTAGATTTATCATGCTTAATTTGATATTTCAACTCTCAATGAAAAAGATAAGGGTTCCTCACTCCCATGTATTTATCAATAAGTTCGAATATCTCATCTTTAGTGCCTATATAACCACATAATTGATGAGTTGCCTTTCCATGTGAAGTATTGTCTATTGTCTTTAGTGGATTTAATTGTAGTTCAATTTCCCCAAATTGTAAAGCTGGTTTATTTGGAGATTCAGAATTATAAGATTGTATCACTCCAATTTCACTTTTAGGATGATCTCTTGATATATCAAAACAATCTTTCTGGTTCTTAGGAACATCATTGGAGAGCTTAACAACGAAGCCAAATTCTTTAGAATTAGGGATCTTAATTACATAACCTATTTTTGCTCGTCGACTAAAGTCAATATCTTCGGGTCTAATTGCTAATTTGTAGATATCATCCACATCAATTTTGAATGAAACATGATCTGAAGCTTTTTTAATTCTATCATCTGGAATGACTCTGAAATACGATAAAGGCTTGCTATCAGGTCTTGTCGGTACAATAACAGTGCCAGGGTTTTTTTGACCTCCACTAATTACGCAACTTAACGACCAACCATTCGCTTTAATGTTTGGGTCAAAAATTACACAATCATCAATATATTCTATTCCACAGAAATCTTTGACTCCTGTTTTGATTGGTTCTTTAATCAATTTGAATTGACGGGTTATCTCCCCCCGGAGAAGTGCATTAGATACGTAATTTCTTACCGTAATTGGAGTCGAAAGCGTGCAAGTTTTCTCATCCTCAGCTAATATTTCATAATTCGCTGGATCTAAACCCACCTGGCAATGCCAACCTTCCCAAGCTTCGGGTTTTTCATAAAAAAAATATTTTTCTGGACTAATCCAATATCTATCACCACCGACATCCCAAGATCTTGATTTGATATTCTCCGTTATATTTGGGTTAATCCATAGAAGATTAAAAGAGTTATTTCTTGGAAATAATCCTAACACGCGCCCCCCATAATCTGAAATCAAGGCAGAACTATAATCATCAAAATGCAGTTCACATAAATGAAGATGTTCGTGCACGGAGTTAATTAACGCGTCCTTTGTATAATAATTCATGTTTAAATTCTACACGTCCATGTTGAGTTTTCAATTGATTATAAAATAAAGGAATTATTTTTCATAAGCTAATTTAATTGTGATTGAAATCGATTCATCATAGGTCTGACCCTCCAAAATGCATTGAAAAGGCATATCTTTTGATGTTAATAATTCTGTAAAGTATCCCAACCAATATTCAGAATATCTTTTATTCTGTCTATGGCGAAAAAGCATGTGGTATTCGTCTTCAGCAATTTTATTTATGTCGATTGAATAGAAATAATTCGCTACGACCCAAACTTTTTGGATGGTATGCATAACTTCTTCAATTGTTAAACTTTTCAACGGTCTTGAGTTATTGTACCACATTATTAAGTCAATGGATACGTTCTTTTTAAAAGGTTTATCTAATGCAGTAGATGGTTCAGCAGCAGCTCGGATTAATTGATTAAACGTTGTTTTTCCAATCAACATCATTTTCATTTCATCACGAGCACGAATCCATAAATCTCTATCTTCTTTTTTTAGATCATCGTAATATTTTAACATTCTTTCCAAGAAATCAAAATCGGATTCTTCTTGAGTTTTATATTTTTCGATGATTCCTTGAGCTTCAGGAGACATGGAATTATACTCATCATATGTAGTTATTGCATCTCGAATTAAATTGGATATTGTCACACCTAGATTCTTATATTTATCTATTATCATCCGCGTTGCATCAGAAACTTTTACGTAAATCGGTTTATCCTTCAATTCACTCTCTGATACATCTTCTTCATTTTCATCGCCATCATTTTTTTTATTTTTTTCCATCTCGTCCATCATCTTCGGTTTGATATCCCCTTTTTTTTAGTATTTAATAAGTATATATACATTTATATTAATAAATTTTGAGCTTATGTATAATTTGAAGCAATAAAAATCACTTTTCTTTTCATTCATATATAGAATTATATACATTTCTCCAAAAAAATCGATCACAAAAAAATATATAGTATATAAAAATATATATTCAAATTAATCTTTATCAATGAGATTAACTTAATTTAGCGGTATTTTATAGAATTTACGAACATTTAAATATATTAGTATATCTTAATATATATAAAAATAAAAAAAATATTTAAAAAATATCAATGTCAAGAAATAATAATCCTGCTGGAATAATAATTGGACTCATACTTTTTGCATACATTGGATTCATATTTTTATTTCCTAATATGAGGTTTTTTCCCATATTTACAATTTTTCCAAGTTTTTTCATAATCATTTTCATCATATCAATAGCAACTATTGCGTCAAATAAGAGGAGAACAACACCAAATAGTGTTTATAAGATTGAAAATCAAGGAAATAATCGGATTAGAAATCCATATAGGGTTCAATTTCCTCAAGAAGCTGTTAAAACATCACGATATCAGAAAGTTGAAGAAGACGATGAAGAAAGTCCAATTGTTCGATTTTGTCAATTTTGTGGTACCAAAATTGAAAGAGATGCAATATTCTGTCATAGATGTGGATCAAAATTGGAATAGGAACGATCGAGGTACCATCCGGGGGCGGAAATCAACATGGATGACGCTTCTCATGCAAAATTGGAAGTAGGGGTGAAAATTTATCTCACCCCTGCTCCGTTAAAATTAACCAAATTAATAAAAAAGTGTTAATATGAGTGCGAATGAAAGCACCACAGAAAAAGAAAAAGATGTTATCATGTTTTTTCATGGTAAAGATATCCATTCAAAAACGTCAAAAAAAAGATTAAATCAGAAAATTAGTTTCAGTTTAGCTAAAGTAGTGCTTATGAATGCAGCGATAATTATCGGATTAATTTTGATCATCTCTCTGTTAGTCAATACCATAAAATTCTAAATAGATGCTCATTATCTTCCCATAATTTTTTATGAGTTATTAAATAAATGCTTAATCTTTAACCTGAATTCGATTTCATCCTCTCTGCCATTTGATCCACCATATCTTTGACAAAAAACTTTTCAATCTTAGTTTGAAACTTCTCAAATTTTGAGGGATCAATTTCAGGTTTAACTAATTCTGCTCGATAATCTTCTATAAATAAGTTCTCAATTGTTGAAATAAGCGATTTAATGGCTTTCCTTTTGGTTTTTTTAGCACACTTCAAGATGAAATACAAGTTATAAATCGCATTATAATGAAAATTATAGTTAAACTCTCCTAAAGTAACAAAACTTACATGTTCTTGATCGTCTTCGATAATATTTCGTGCAAATGATTGAATCGTTTGAAAAAAACCACTAAGTAAATCAGATCGTGATTTTCCTTCTAAAGTGAATGTATACAATGGTTTTCCTTCGCAATCAAGAATCCAAAATTCTTCCGCAATCATCGCTAATTCCCATATGAATATTTTTTGTACTAAAAGCAATGAAATAATCTTAATCTCTTTATTTAAAGATAGATATAACATCCCTTTTTCGTGGCAAAAAAAGAACTAATATGATGTTGTAAATACTCCTATTGAGAAGATAATTAATTCATGGATCTCAATTAAAGATAAAAACCAGAGGAGGTTTGACTAAAATGCCATGTAAATTTTTTAATAAATAAAATATCATAAAAATAAAAATCTTATTAGTGAAAACCATAATTGTATATATTTTTAATTACCTTCTTTATTGTCGCTATAGTAGAAGTGTTTAGCGAATATAAAGATAAGAGAAAGATTGAACTTTCTACTAAACCACTTTTAATACCCTTACTAATTCTGTTTTATATTTTTGGCGTAATTGAAGGAGTTTCAATTGCCAAAGTAGATTGGCTAATAATTATCGGATTTTTAGGTGGTTGGGCTGGTGATGTTCTCTTAATGCAAAAAGATCAAGAAAAATGGTTTTTATTTGGGATGCTTGCTTTCCTAATCAACCAAATCTTTTATATAATCTCATTTTTCTTATCCATACCTAACATTACTAACTTTAATGCTTGGGGATTTTTCTTACTAGAACCAGTACTCTTGATTTTACTTTTCACGATACCAAGATTCATTGCTAAAGCAGGTGAAATGAAAATTCCCGTGTTAGTATATTTAGTTGCTATTCTATTAATGCACTTCGCAGCATTTTTAAGATTAGCAGAATTCCAAGGATTGCCATTTATCTTAGTGTATGTCGGTTCGATTTCCTTCATAATTTCTGATTCAACAATAGCAGTAAATAAATGGGATAAGGAAATCACCCAAGGACGTACAATTATTATGACAACCTACATCTTAGCCCAGTTTAATATCACTTTGGGAGTTTTAATCACTGCGTTATTATAAATCAAAACACAAAAATCAACCTTTTTTTTATTCAATTTTTGAATTTTTTAAAATGCCATTCTAAGTAAGAAAATTTTTAATTTAGCAATAATTTATAAAATAATACATATCAAACCTCTTATGTAAGCCCTAGTAGCATAGCGGTATTGCGTTGCCTTGGTAAGGCAAAGGTCGGGGGTTCAAAACATGGTAGCATCTCGCTGTCGAATGGAAATCCCCCCTGGGGCTCATTCACAACATTGCCGGTGTGGCTTAGCTGGCTATAGCGCCAGACTCATAATCCTACTGAAAATTGGGTCAGACAGGATGTATTCTGGAGGCCGAGGGCTCGAATCCCTCCATCGGCATTTTCTTTTTTTAAATACAACTAACTTAAATATCCAGATAGGTATGAGAATTAAATCGATTAATTTATTTAGAAAACTAAGATGTTAAAGTAAAGCTTATCAGCAGATTTAAATATCATATTTGCTCAATGAATAATAATGATAAAAATTTCATGTTACTAATTAAAAATGAAGTCAAATGTATTTAGGATAGTAGTTTTTCCAATATCTGGATTAATTCTAATTCTCATAACGATCTTTCTAACGATTTTCCTTGACCCGGTTGAAACTCACTACGGTTTTGTTATCAATTTTCTATTTTTTTTCCTTGTTATACCCTTTTTTGCCTCTTTAGCGATAATTATATATGCAATTATTCTAGTATTTAAAGGAATTAAGCAATACATAAAAAATACGAGCAATGCTGCTATCAAAACTAAAAATGCCCACGATTGGTATATGGGAGGAATATTAGCGTTAATTTCTTGTGGGATTTATTGGGTTGGATTTTTAATACAAAATTCTTTTATGCATTATCTGGGGTTGTGGGAAGGATCAATAGTCCCGAATCTTTCCTATTTTTTATTCACTTTTATCTTTATAATTTCCCCATTAATATCGTTTACTTTATTATTTACGGGTAATTTCCTTCATGATAAATTATGTGAAAAAGAGAGAAATGTGAAAATTGATCTTTTTCAGGACCCTGAGTGGTTGAAATATCAATACTATACATTAAAGCGCTCTGTTCAAGAAATTGCGGATGAATTAGGAATTTCCATGATTGAAGTGAAGAACACTTTAATGGGATTAGAATAACCTTAATAAAAAATTAATAATATAAAAAATTCCTTTTTAGTTATTATTTTTATTATTAGAAGTAAGACAATTCTTCTTTTGTTAGCGTTCTTCCAGTTTGATTTAAAACTTTAATTTAGGAAAAAATGAAAAAAAAAATAAATTCAATTCTTGTTCCATTTCCAAGCAGTTGAAATGGCCCCCTGCCGACATGTAGCAACGCAATTGCCACATAAAATGCACTCAACATTCTCCATTGAACCTTTTTGCACCATTGCAGTGACATCAAGGCTCATTGGGCAAGATTTGGTGCATAATTTGCATTGCGTGCATTTTTCAGTTTCAACTTCCAAGTGATATGACGGATATTTAAGCTTATTTTTTATCCATATACCAATGATCATAAAAGGGGCCATCCAACAGATATAGTGACAACCTGCTCGTTTACCAGCTACATAGGTGAGAATAAGAAGCCCAAATACAACTGACAAATATATAATATACCCGCTTGGAGAGTCAACTGAAATCCCCGAATCAGTAAGATGAAGCATGTTAATAGATGTATAACCACCCGCCAATATTGCAAAGGTTGCTATCATTCCAATCCACGGAACCCATATGAACCACTTGATTAAGTTGCGCTTTCCTCCTTTACATGACTTGTTATGAACCATTCCTCCAAATTCCATCAAACCACCACCGGGACAAATATACGCACAAAAAGCCCTTCCGAAAATCAAAGAACTTACAAATAGAGCTGTAAACACAATAAAACTTCCATTAATGATGCCTTGCATTGCTCCATCGATGATGACATATGGAGAGAGATAATTTAGAGTTATTGGAAATAGCATTAAAGAAATAAACAACATTCCCCGTCTTAATTTTTGATTTGGTTTCTTCACTTTTTCATTTTTCGACATTTTTAATTTTCCTCAAATTATTTATTCCCTTGGCTTTAATCCCTCACCAAGCATTTCAAATACAAAATCAACGATCTGATCGCTGGTTAATTGAAGTTTTTCTAAATTATTTTTTCTACGAGTCAATTCCTTAATTAAACCGCTAGTTAAGGTAGCTAAAGTAATCCCTATCATTATGGGATCCTTATCAATGCGTATTTTTTTATATTTAATTGCTTGACTAATGATTTCTACAAATAAATCTCTATAAGCATCACTCAGAGCTAAATATGCCTTTTCATTTGGTGTAAGTTCTTCTTTGGATTTGTTAAGAATTAAAGGAAGTTTGTCACCAATATGATGGAATATCATGGCATATTCAGGAGCTTCTTTATAGAATTCAAAATACGCGCGCCCAACTGCGATAAGTTGTGATACACCTGGTTCTTCATTTTCAGTGAGCTTCTTGGTTTTATCAATAATCATTTGATAGGATTTTATTCCTAACGTCAGAAATATCTCATCTTTAGAGGAAAAATATTTATAAACCGTTCCTTTACTAAATTCTGCTACTTGAGCAATTTGATCCATAGTTGTATCGTCATATCCCTGAGAAAGAAATAATTTTTCAGCTACTATAAGAATATCCTTTTTTCGTTGTTCTATTTCTTTCTCTTTACGACTTATTTGTTTTGATATTTTATGTTTATTATTCATAAAGACCATTCTATTAATTGATTGACCAATAGTATTTTTTTAGACCGAGGGTCATTAAAATAATAGAGTTGATTTTCATTTATAAACTTTTGGTTCAAAAAGTGACTGTCAGTCTTTATAAATCTTATGGCTTAAAATTAACATTAAAAAATATATTTTCGATCCCAATAATAAAAAGGTAGTTAATTATTAATCATTTTTTACTAGTGTTCCACCAGATCTCTTTAAAGCTTTTTTCTTGAATTTAATTTGAAACCCCGGTTTATAATTCATATAAGTTGGAATGGGATATCGTAAACCTGCAGTATGTGTTGCTACTAATCCGTCAATAATTGATTTTATTGAAGAGACTGGTATTGAGAACAGAATTTCATCATCTTGAGCTCCCCCCCAAACCCTATCTCCATTCCCTAAAATTACTAATTGTGGCTTATTAGTTAAAAAAGTCTTGATAACCCCTTCATGACAGGAGCCAGCTCTTCCAGCTGCCGTGAACTCTAATACTCCTCCCTCATTATAGAGCTGAGCTTGAATTAATCTCATCGCTTGTGCTGGGTTACAAAACACCAGAATAACATCAGGTACGATTTTTGAACGGGTTAATGGTGATATGATGATTCCTTTATATCGTTTGGGTAAGAAATGAAGGTGTTTTGTCCATTTTTCTGCAACTTTTTGATCGCTTGAATAAAGACCAATGCTAAATTGATTTCCAAATTCTATAGATTCTGGTGTCACTTCATCCCAATTATAGACTGTTCGAGCGACCTTACAAGAACAATCTTCATCTGTAATAGCCATCGTCCAACCATATGTTCGGGCCATTTTAAAATTTTGACATACGAACATTTCCAGGTCAAGATTATCATGTGCTCGCTTAAAATCTTTTGAGATCTCGGATTCATCTTTTATTAACTTAATAGCTAGTGGAAAAGTTGCGGTTCGCAGGTATTTTTCTAAATTCGCCCCATAATTATGATATTTTTCAAGAGAATCAGTCATAAATTATTCATATCCATTTTTTATATCTTTTTATTAAAATGAAAAGTTCTTTTTAGAATTAGCTTTATTAGATTATATGTTCATTCATCCTTCTTCTCAGGTATTTGAACCATTTAAGTATAGATCATTGACGGATCTTGAGAAAAAATTAAAAAAATTAATGATTCCTTTACCGATTAGCTCTAATATTGAAATTTTAAAAGATTCTATTCAAATTAAAAATGTTACGATTCCGAATCGATTAGCAGTTCAACCAATGGAGGGATTTGATGCAAATTTAGATGGTTCACCAAGCGAACTAACATATAGGCGTTATACACGTTATTCCAAAGGAGGTGTTGGCTTAATTTGGTTTGAGGCCACAGCAATCTCAGATAATTGTCGTTCTAATGAACATCAATTAATGCTTTCTGAAGATAATATCAATGAATTTAAGAAATTTACGACACGCATTAGGAATGAATCTGATAAGACATTGGAATCCTTAGGATTCGAGTATCCAAGTTCTCTCATATTGCAATTAAATCATTCAGGAAGATATACAAAAAGAGATGGAAAAAGTTTTCCTATTAAGATATGTCCCAATTTGAATTTAGATGAGTCAACCTCCATGATACGTGATAAGGGTATCATTATATCTGATGATGAACTCCAAGAAATTGAGGAATTATGGGTTCAGAAAGCGATACTCGCTAAAGAAGCAGGATTTGATGGAGTTGATATTAAGGCTTGTCACGGTTATTTGATTAGTGACCTATTATCTGCTCGGAATCGCCAAGATTCTCTTTATGGTGGAAAAGAATTTAAAAAACGGTCAAAATTTTATTTCAATATCATAAACAGACTTCAAAACATTTTCCGAAAGGAGACAGATTTCATGATTACTTCGCGTTTAGGAGTCTATGATGGCAACCCTTACCCAATTGGGTTTGGCGTTAAGCCCATTAAAAACGAAAAATTTCCCGCAACCATTGAATTA
The DNA here is from genome assembly GCA_964583985.1 of uncultured archaeon. GTDB lineage: Archaea > Asgardarchaeota > Lokiarchaeia > Sigyniarchaeales > SOKP01 > SOKP01. The sequence continues at coordinate 39,128 of CAZOYD010000012.1, read as the reverse complement.
ACTGAACCTGTCGAATTGATTAACGAATTGGGTGAATTGGGCATAACTCTCATCAATATATCTGCAGGAAATCCTCATCAAAAGCCTCACATTACCCGTCCTTATGATATGCCAATAAAAGGTGGATCGTTTCCAAATGAACATCCGTTATTAAGTGTTTATAGAATGATTTACCTGACATCAATGATAAAAGATCTCATTTCAAAGGAGATTAAAGTTGTTGGTTCGGGATACTCTTATTTCCGTCAGTATGCGGTAAATTTAGCTTCGGGAGTCATTGAAAATTCCATGGCTGATATTTGTGGTTTTGGGAGAATGTCCTTTGCAAATCCCGATTTTGCAAGGCAAATTTTTCAACAAGGAATAATTGATGAACGTAAATCATGTATCTCTTGTTCAAAATGCTCCCAATTGATGAGAGAAGGCAAAAATACTGGTTGTGTTGTTCGAGATCCATATTATATTGGATCTGCTTAGAATATTTTTAATCATAGATCCTTTTATCTTGAAATTTTTTCCACGTGTTTTCAAACGACCCCGTTTGCTTAGGAATTTCACGGACAGTTTCCCAATTTATGGTTATTTGCCCATCATCTAAACGGAGTTGCTGAATCTTTTGAGCATGAATATCATTAGCTAATACGAATTTATATTGCTTAAGATGCTTAGGAGGAATCACATGACGTTCATTCCCTGCTAAATTTTCTCTTAATATCAAATAGGATCCTCTACTTGTTCCGTTATTAGCGTGGTAATCGGAAATAGCTGTTAAGATAAATAATTGGGTTAATAAAGAATCCTTGATTTGGAAATAATTTACAAGATCATTATAATTTTTCAGTCGTGTCTCGAGTTCAAGCGATTGTAATGAATCTACCACCAATTTTATTTCTGCCTTAAGACCATCATTAGAGCGAATTATGGACCCAAAACGAGACATTCGCAATTGAATTTGCTCCAAAATTTCTTGAAGGGTTACTTTTTTTTCTGATTTATTGAAAGCATTTTCAATTTCGTTAAACAACGTGTTTAATGTCCTCTGAGCTATAAATTTGAATTTTTTTTCATTTGAGGATTGTATAAACGTATATTTCTCGGAAATTTTTTGGGCAGCTCTTAGTCCTCCTATTTGTCCCGCATTGAGAGCAGATCCCCCCGGCCTATGAACACCATGATTTCCATTCACTTCTCCAATAGCAAAAATATGACTAATTGAAGACTCCCACCATTGATCAACACTTATTCCACCATTCAAATGTTGATTACATATACCAATCTCAATAGGATCGACTTCAAGGTCGATCTTGTTTCTTTTATAGATATTGACTGCCTCGATGTTTAACTTTTTTAATCTTTCAATGGGAATGCTATTAAGAGAATCCGATTTTTTTAGATAGTTCCGAGCTAATTCTGATAAGTCTTCATCAGAGTAATTCGATGGATTTTTTGTAAAATCCATATATACTTTCTTACCTAATGCCGTTCTTTCGTGATAAACAGCCAGATCAATTAGCGATGAGCCCGAATTCTCAATTCGGGATGGACTAAAAGGCCACTGATAACCTTTTAAAAATGTAGCACGTGATAATTCCTTGAATGAAGGGAATAATTCATTGAGAAATTCTTTTTGTTGACCTGATTCATCTACCGAATAATACCTTGGAATAACCTGTTGATAGGATCCCGATAAATTCCATCGAAATTTTAGAGATGCTATTCCAAATTGTGATTCTGTTAAATTTTGAAGTGTACATCCAGCATTGATGGCTAAACTTGTCATTCCCGATTGTGATTTTGGGTAAACTGAATCCTTATAGAGGATCGCAGGACCTCCAGTAGCGATAATAATATTCCTCGCTTTGAAAATTCTAAATAAATCAGGCAGTTCGGAGATATTATCACTATTAAACAACTTTTCTTTATTAATACAAATAACTCCAATCGCTTTACGTGGTTCTTCAGAATCATCGTGTAAAATTTCAATAACTTTGTGGTTATCATGTATAGGAATACCACAATCATTAACAGCTCTCAATAAACAATTTCCCATCATGAGTGATGTTAAGGGACCAATGGAAGTAGCCCTCTGTTTCGGATCATAATCTGTTTTATATCCTACATAAGCGCCATATTCATCATGGGGAAACGGAACTCCTAACTCGATTAAATGAAAAAATTCTCTGATAGAGTTGGTAGCTTCTATAAGTGCTAGATCTCCATGCATTGCTCCTCCCTTCATCAAATCATTTGCCATGTTAAATGGAGAATCTTCCTGATCGCCAACAATTGCCATTTTATAATAGGTCTGTTTATCGGAGCCTGCATTGAATGAAGTACCTCCACCTAATTTATCCGTTATGATCGCAACTTCAAGGCGAGATAAGCCTTCTTTTACTAAATGAAGTGCACAATTGAGCCCAGCAGCACCAGATCCTATTACAATTGAATTGTATTCTTCTATCTCAAAATCATCTATATTTAAAAGATTGTTTTCCATTTTTTTCACCTATTAGAGTCTTTTTATATGAAATCCTCCATCAATATCTAGTACAGAACCCGTAGAAAAGGGAATTAAGCCAGATACAATAGCAACTACTGGTTTAGCCACATCAATAGGTTTCCCCCACCGTTTAATGGGGGTAATACCATCTTCAATTAATTTGTCGTATTTCTCATGTACGCTTTTTGTCATGGGTGTATCAATGATCCCCGGGGATATTTCAAACACGTAAATTCCGTGCTCTGCTAATCGGTCTCCGTATAATTTTGTCATCATGCTAACACCTGATTTAGAAAGACAATACTCACCCCTAGTTGTTGATGATGTATTTCTGCTAATGGATGAGATATTGATAATGTATGGAGAATAATCTCCTTTAAGTTTATTTTTTATTTCTATCATCCATTTTGCGATTGATTGCGTTAAAAAATAAGGTCCTTTAAGATTTATGTTCATGATGTGATCATAAGATTCTTCAGTTGATTCCAAAAGATCACACCTGATTTTTGGAGCAACTCCTGCATTATTTACTAGTATATCAATTCTATTAAACTTCTTTTTTATCACTTCTATTAGTTTGTTCCTTTCTTCTTCCACACTAATATCTGCTCTTACAAATAGAAATCTATTTTCTAAATCCTCTCTAAATATGGTTCCTAATTCTGAAATATAATCATTTGGAAGATTGTTTGTATTAGCTCCATTAATGACCACAGAACAATCGATTTTAGCCAGTTCTATAACTATTGCTTTTCCAATTCCGTGAGTACTTCCTGTTACAAGCGCTACTTTTTTGTAGTGATCTTTCATAAAATATAATTTGATTTGATTTTATTAAAATGCTTACATGTCTTTAGATTCTTGTCTTTTTGTTAAATTGAGATAATCCTTTTTTATTACAGTGACTTAATTTTATATGTTATGGAGCGATTTATATCTGAAAAAATTACATCCGAAGAAATATCAATTTTGGATAATAACTCAGAGTGGTTAGGAATCAACAAAATTCTTTTAATGGAATGTGCGGGATATTCACTTGCCACGGAAATTATCAATAAATATCAATTAAATAATACTGCAAAAGTAGTGATTTTTGCGGGAACTGGTAATAATGGTGGCGATGCTTTTGTCGTTGCCAGACATTTGGCATCCCAATGCATTCCATCATTAGTAATATTGGTGGGGGATCCTGATAAAATTAGAACAAAGGAATCAAAATCGAATTGGGACATTTTACTAAACTTGGAGTATTTCATTGAGCGAAAAGTGATAAAAGATTCAGCGAATCTGATAGAAATAAAAGATCTCATTAAGAATAATTTGAAAAATAAGGTGATAATAGATGGATTATTGGGAACAGGGATTCAAGGAAAAATCCGAGAGCCAATCTCTTCTTGCATCACAACGATAAATGACATTAAAAAAGAAGATGATCGTTTTAATATTGTTTCTATCGATATTCCCTCAGGGATGGACCCTAACAGCGGAAAAGTTAGTGATGTGGCTGTTGTAGCGGATTTAGTAGTCACATTTCACAAAAAAAAATTGGGATTTAAATCAAAAAATGATTATATTAAAGAAGTAATTGTAAAACCAATTGGAATCCCAATAGAAGCAAGTATCGTGGTCGGAAGGGGTGACCTATTACCAACATTGAAAAAGCGACAAATGAATGATCATAAAGGCCAATTTGGACAGATATTAGTAATAGGAGGCTCAAAAAATTATACTGGCGCTCCTACTTATCCATCCTTAACAGCAATTCATTTTGGATGTGATTTGGTCATTACTTTTGTGCCAGAAATTATTTCCAATGTGGTAAGGGGATATTCTCCTAATCTGATTATTAGAAGTAGTCCTGGAGAGTGGTTAAATATGGATTCATTTGATGAGATTAAACGACTGATCAATTGGGCAGATTGTATTTTAATTGGCCCAGGGTTAGGAATTGAATCTCAAACCGAGAAATTACTGGAAAATGTATTACACTATTTAGTAGAAAATGATAAGAAATTCGTGTTAGATGCAGATGCTTTAAAACTTATTAAAAATCATTTAGAGATTATTAAAGGATCACAGTGCATCTTAACTCCTCATGAAGGAGAATTAAAAATAATGACGGGGATAACCTTACCCTCCCATGAAAAAGTAGAGGATCGCGTGAAAATTCTACATGATCTGGCGAAAAAATTAGATGTTACTATAATTGTTAAAGGTCACATTGATTATATAGCATCAAAAAATAAAGTAAAATTAAATAAAACGGGGTGCCCTGAAATGGCAATGGGTGGAACAGGTGATGTCCTTGCTGGATTATGTACTTGTTTTGTCAGTACTAAAAATGATATGTTTCAATCGGCTTGTTCAGCAACATTCTTGAATGGATATTTAGGTGAATATTGTAAATCAGAGATTGGTCCACGATTCACGACAATGGATATGATTAAAAATGTTAATAATGTGATACTGAAATTACAAGAAACCATCTGAATTTTTTACTCCATTTGATCAGTTCTCACATTAACACAAACATTTTATCTTTTAATAAAAATTTATTAAGATTAACTTTTCTTATATTATAAGAATTTATTAATTGACTAAATTTTTGAAATAAAACTTGGAGATTACATTATAGGTGATAAGAATAAGTGCAAGTCTTTAAGATTAACCTTGATGGAACAACAACGGAAATTACAACACAGGGACCGATTAAAGATATATTAAAAACAGAGGAATGTTATATTCTAGTTGCTGACGATGTCAGAAAGGTCTTTTTATGGAAGGGATTAACAAGTAGCGTGAGATCGAAGTTTATTGGAGCAAAAAGAAGTCAAGAGATTCGTGGCCAGGTAGGTATGCACTTTGCAGTCGTCCCTCTTGATGAAGCAGACGAGACAGATGAATTTCTTAGCCTAATTGGAGGAAAAACAGAAGGAGGAATAGCGAAGGAAATTAAATCTGACGCTCCAACAAAAGTTACGGCTCCATCCATTCATCCTTTAAGGGAAAAGGATCCGTTTGGAGTCCCAGAACCCGCAGAGGGAATGAACATTGGCGGTTCTAAGAATAGGGCATCTCAGAATTCTGGTCCCTTATATACTGGTCAAGGCTCCTTCTCATCCATGATGCAAGAAGAAAGCCATGTGAATTACGAAGAGATTATGAAAAAACTCGAGGAGATTAAAATTCCTGATGGTTTTGAACGAGAAATCATAATTATTGGTGATAATGCATATTCTGTTGTTGAAAAAGTGCAAACTTTTCTCGGCAAGACGGAAGTCACGAAAGAAATTTCAAGGGTTGGAAGCATTCCCGAAGGAGTGTTTTTTGCTGAGGACTATTCCCCTCGTATCTTATCTGAAAATGGAAAAATATTGGCTATTGAATTCCTTAAGCGAATTGGCGGTCCAACTGATGCTAAAATGGAATTTAAGAGCAAGAAAGAAATCCTTAAGGATCAAATAAAGACTCAACTTGAAGGACGCTAACATTTTCTTTGATACACGTTGTCTAATTTTTTATCTCTCTTTATTTTAATTTATTATATTTAATTTATAAATTTAAAATCAAACTTAAAAGTATGAAGTATTTTATTATACTTAATCGATAGAAAAAATACTTATCAATTACCAATGAAAGAGATGACATATGAGTAATTTAACGCAAGATGAAGCACAAAATTTATCAATATTCTTAGGTAATATTACTGAGCATACAGAGTTAGAAGCATTAGCGTTAGTTACTCGCGAGGGTTTACGACTCGCATTTTCGTGCATCCCAGATTATAATGTTGATCCTGATTTATTCTCAAGCTTATCAGCAGTCGTAATGCAAAGCGGACAAGATTCAATTGAATCATTAGGCTATAACAATCTTCTGGAAGTAGTTTTGAGAGGCGGTGATGCATTCATTATATTAAGCTCAGCCGGGAGATTTTTCTTGATGGGAGCAAGTCGTAAGATAGAAGATCTAGGTAAAATCGTCACTGTTTTCAGATATTATGCACAAGAAATTTCTAAACGATATCCATTGGTATAGGTTTTCCATGTAATACTCTCGTGAATTAAATAATCAATTACAACAAAAACATATGAATATCCTTTCAATATCACATTAATTTAATATTAATCAAGAAATTGGTATGAAATAGAATGGCAGAAATAAAAATATTTGTTGATGTTAATGAAAAAAATGACGATACAGTAGTTATCTGTCAAGAAAATGCTAATAAATTGGGACTAATGAATGGTGCTTCAGTTGAAGTAGAAAATCCAGATAATAGGAAGAAATACAATGCAAAAATTGAGATTTCAAGCATGGTTTTAGATTTTGCTGCGCAAATTTCTAAGAACATCATTGATGTCCTTGAATTTTCGGGGGTAGAATTAGTTTTGCGTCCAGTCAGTAGTATGGGATTAGTCGCTCCCAAATTACAAATCCCAAAAATCCCGCCTGGACCAGCAACACCTCCAGCAACAAAATCACCATCATTAACACCCTTACCCTCTCCTCCAACTAATGTACCTACTACAAAAACCTTTCCAGAACCTACTAGCACGCCCATGCCAACCAGGCCACCACAACCAGTTCCTACACCAATACCTCAACCAGCTCACGTAACAACACCATCATCACAACCTTCATATACACCTCCCCCACCGCAACCATTCCCTACTCCACAACCTTCATATGCACCTGCTCCATCACAGCCAATCCCTGTTCCACAACCAACACCAGCACCTTATGTAGGTTTACCTCCTGCACCTCGACCAGCACCAATGTCACCAGTTCCTAGCATACCCAGCCAAGAAATTGGAATGGGAACTACCACCGCAGATCCCTATCCAAATCGAATCGATGTTTTCATGCTACAAAGTCAGAAAGGAGGCTTGGTTCTTACTCCCGTAGTGGATGACAACCTTGAAGGTGGAAGGATTCAACTAAGTGGTACGGTTATCCAACAATTAGGGCTTGGAAAGGGTTTACTCATCGCGTGGGAAGATCCGTTAACTAGATCTATGGGATCCGCAAGAATCGATGAAGCGATTATTAGTCCAACGGAAATACGAATGAGTAGGGATACAAGACAAGATACTAACATTCAATCCCAACAAATAGTAGTTTATTCAACTGAACCACCCATTCAAAAAGCCTCTGAGCTCATGCTTGAAGTTCAATCACAACCTAATTTAATGGGTTATTGTTTAGTTAATGCGCGTACTCAACTCACTCTTTCAATTCAACAAGATGATATTCTATCCTTTGAAGATGAACTCACGGGAGCAATGGGAGCCGGTAAAGTTGAAATTTTGGAAGAAGTTCCTAACAACGTAATTGTTATTGATAGTGAAATTTTAGAAGCTTCTGGTATTGGAAGCTTTGAAGTAAAAATAGCTAAAAATTTTCGACCGATAATACCATTACAAAACATCTCATTGGGGATATCCCCAATTGCAGGAGAAAATATGTGGGAAATCATTTCTACTGCCCGTCAAAACATCGATTCACTGAAAGGATGGCTAGCAAATTACATCATATTCAAGGGTATTAAATTAAGATGGAATGCCGTAAATATTGCTTGTTCCATTCTCAACACGGTACCTGATTTGACAGGTGATGTATTAGCTCAAATTACCGCAAATACTACCATTAACTTGACTCCTACGGGACTCGTGCCATTTAATGCTATTCTGGTTATAGATATTAGCCGTTCAATGATGGCTCGCGATGTTGAAGTCCAAAACATCGCTCCCGCAATTGAAGGAATCAAGGCAGCTATGGAGTCTCGTGAAATTCAAGAATTTTTAAAACATTTCAAACCAGGAACAAATATACCTAGAAGGATCGCAGCAGCTTTCGCAGCGGTTCTTTTCTTGAGCGAAAAAGTAGGTCGTGGGTTCGGAGAAAAAGTAAGCGTCATTCGATTCGCGGATGAGGGTCAGATTTTACCGTTTGGCGATGGATATTATATGGATTCAGCCAGTGGTAAAAAAGGCGTCTTGGAAGAGGCCGCACGAATGATCGTGGATCGTATAGGCAACAGCTATGGTCAAGCGACCAATATGTCTGATGCAATGGTCAAAGCTCATCAAGTCCTCACTGAATTCGATCGCATGTCACCAGAGGGACAAGCACAACCAACCATGATAATAATTCTTACCGATGGTATCCCGACAGATGGAGACGCATTCTTGCAAACCGTAAAGATGTTCGCAGATAATCCAAATGTCGTTATATATATTGTAGGATTAGGAAATCCCGATCGGGAGCTTATGACACGAGCAGCCCAACTATGCGGTGGAGAGTACTTCGAGCCAGAAGATGCGGGAGAATTACTTATCTGGTACTCAAAACGGGCAAGAGATCTAACCGTAAAAATGAAAGCTCATAGTTTCCAATAGGAATTAAAAATTTTTTAAATTCTTACTTTTTATTATTATTTATTCTTCAGATTAAATTGTTTAAATTATTTTCATTCATAAAATAATAAGTTGAAAGGTAAGAATAATGGTAAATACTGATGAGAACCCTCGTTTTTTAGATTATAATTTACCTCTTGAAAAAAGAATTGAAGACCTTATTTCGAGGTTGACACTTGATGAGAAGATTTCACAATTCTTAAATAATGCAATGTCGATTGACCGTTTGAATATTCCTAAATACGATTGGTGGAATGAAGCTCTCCATGGCATTGGATTTGCAGGTGTTGCGACAGTTTTCCCGCAAGCTATAGGGCTCGCGGCAAGTTTTGATTTAGACTTGATGAGGGAAGTAGCGAAAGCAATTTCTGATGAGGGGAGAGCAAAACATCACGAAGCGGTAAGAAACGATCAAAGAAAAATCTTTCAAGGACTAACTTTTTGGTCGCCAAATGTCAATATCTTTAGAGATCCACGTTGGGGAAGGGGTCAAGAAACATATGGAGAGGACCCTTACCTTACATCTCAGATGGGAGTGACTTTTATAAAGGGTTTACAAGGAGATCATCCCAAGTATCTTAAATTAGTAGCTACTCCAAAGCATTATGCAGCGTATAGCGGTTTGGAATATGAACGGCATTTTTTTGATGCTAAAGTGAGTAAAAAAGATCTATTTGAAACCTATTTGCCAGCATTTGAAGCTTGTATAAAAGAAGGAAAAGCTGAAGGCATAATGGGTGCCTATAATCGCGTTAATGGTGAACCTTGTTGTGCAAGTAAATATTTACTGCAAGATATTTTACGAGAAAAATGGAAATTCAAAGGGCATGTTGTTTCGGATTGTGGAGCAATTAAGGACATCTATGAAAACCATGAGGTCGTTAAAACTGGAATGGAAGCTGCGGCAATGGCAATTAATGCAGGATGTGATTTATTTTGCTGTTTGGGAATTGCCTTGAAAAAAAATAGGAAGATTAGATGGGAATGGATAAGTAGCGCCATTCAAGAAGGATTATTATCTGAAGATACGATTGATAAAGCTTTGAGAAGATTATTTCGTGCTAAATTTTTACTTGGTATGTTTGATCCTCCCAAGATGGTTCCTTATGCTGCCATTCCTTATGAAGTAAATGATAGCCATGCGCATAGGCAATTAGCAATACAAGCTGCAAGGAAATCATTGGTACTCCTCAAAAATGAAAACAACATTCTTCCCTTAAAGAAAACTATCAAAAAAATAGCAGTCATAGGACCAACAGCAGATAACAAGGATGTACTTCTCGGTAATTATTTTGGCACCCCATCTAAGTATACTACAATCTTACGAGGAATAAAGGAAAAAGTTAATGAAAACAGTAACGTATATTTTGTTGAGGGATGTCCCTTAAAAGAAAAATCCGAAGATGAATTTAATGAAGCAATTAGGATTGCAAAAGAAGCAGAAGTCATTATTATGGTGTTAGGAATTAGTCCACGTTTGGAAGGAGAGGAAGGAGAAGCTTTTGAATCTGATTTGACAGGAGATAGAGTCGATATAGGATTACCTGGGAGTCAGAATTCCCTTTTAAATAAAATTCACGAACTTGGAAAACCTATTATTCTTATTTTGACGGGTGGAAGTGCTCTTTCTTTTGCAGAAGCTAAAAAAATCGTTCCAGCAATCCTTTTTGCGTGGTATCCTGGAGAAGAAGGGGGAAAAGCCGTTGCAGATGTAATTTTTGGGGATTACAATCCTGCTGGTCGATTACCCGTAACTTTTTATAAATCCGTAGATCAAATTCCTGACATAAGAGACTATAGTATGAAAGGAAGAACTTATCGCTATTTTGAGGAAGAACCGTTATATCCATTTGGGTTTGGATTAAGTTACACTCATTTTCATTATGATAATTTAAACATATCTAATGACAAAGTAAGAATTGGTGAAGATATTAGTATTAGCGTCGAGGTAGAAAATACAGGTAATATTTTTGGGGAAGAAGTAATTCAGTTATACCTCTCCAATGTCACTTCCAAATTTATAGTTCCGATTCGCGAACTAAAGGGATTTAGGAGAATGATCCTTCATAAAAATGAGAAAAAAGTAGTGAAGTTTACATTGCATCCTCATGATTATTCCACGGTTGATATGGAAGGAAATAGAATTGTTGATCCGGGAGAAATTTTCTTTACTATTGGTGGATCTCAACCTGGATTTAGAGAAAACATTGGCAATTTCGTTCAAGGAACTTTTAGACTCGTTGGGGAATCCTTATTATTAGCTTAATTTTTTTTTCATGCTTTATAGTTTGGAAATCTTTCTAATATTCTCTTTATAAAAAACTTTTATAGGGGGAATTTAATAATAAATATAAACGTAAAAAAAACTGAATTAACATCTTGATCACTATGAGAATAAAGAAAATAATCGCCGTGGATGAACGTGGGAGAGTGGTTATTCCAAAGGAAGCAAGAAACGCTCTTGGGATCACAACGAATTCACAACTCATGATGATTAGCGATTCGGAAGCAAAAGAAATACGAATCACTCCAATTGGACTTTCTGGAGATAAAAATCCAATTAAACTACGGGTTACCATGGCAGATATACCTGGAGCACTTGCTAGACTCGCAACATTATTTGGAAATTTGGGATTGAGTATGATGTATAGTGAAGCAGTGATTATTGAAAAAAATAAAACTGCTGAATTGATAGTGATTTTAGAAAGTCCTGATAACCTTGATAATTTAAAAGAAGAACTCATGAATCAAGGAGGAGCGATTAAGGTAGAAGTCCTCCCTTTAGAATAACACTTGAAAAGGAGGTAAGTTTAGATGGCTAAGAAAAAGAAGAAAGACGTGGATATTAATGTCGTTGAATCTTATTCTCTTGATAATGCTTTAAAATCTTCTAAAAAAACTGGAGCAGATCTTCAAGGATTATTGAAAGGGGTTTCAGAAGATCAAGGTTTTTTACTTCCAAAAAAAGATGTTGAGAGAGTTGCTCCGCAATTATCGCATGAATCTAAGAAGAAAATAGCGGAGGCTTACGTGCTCGAGGATGTTCCATTAACTCAACGAGGACCAGTAGAAAAACGAAATGATGTAAGTGTAGAAAAAGCCCCTCTCCCTCCTAAACCAGTAGAATTAGAACCTCAAGTTCCAGCCACTGTAAAAAAACCTTCTTTTTCAAAAAAGGATAATATATATGCACGCTTGACTGATTTTTTTCAAGAAATGTATGATGGTTATAATGAACGTTATGATAGGTGGGAAAATTCAATTTCTTCAATTCTGACTATTTTACGGAAGATGAGAAAAATCACCAAGAAAAACACGGAGGATCTCGTTGGATCCATCACAAACATGCACCAAAAAATACAATACAGCTTAGAAAACTTTAAGATAAAAAGAGATGAAGTAGAAAAGGTTGCTGGAGTTGATGTAGAATCCATGTCAAGTGAATTTAAAAAAGTTCTAGGATTACTGGAACTGCAAGTTAAAGAGTATCAACTAAAAAAGATAACAGATGAATACATTCGTTTTAAACAGCTCCTCTATTGAATTTTTAAATGAATTTGGAAAGATATTTCAATTTTATTAATCATGGCATCGTCAAATAAATCGCAAGAATGCCCTTTAATCTTAGAAATTGGGAGTCATTCTTTTCGTTTGGGTTGGGCAGGTGATGATTTTCCCGATATTATTGCTCCTACCGTATATGTCGATATTTCAGATTTTTTATTCACATCTGATGTAATAGAAGGTTTAGAAGAAATTTATCTTCAAAATATTAAACAAGAATATTTAGTTGGTCATGCTGCTTTAAAATATCAACATATATTAAAACTTCATGAGTTTAAAAAAGAAAATAATTATAATGTGTTATTAAAATTCTTTAATTATTATTACCAACAATTAGAAATAGAAGAACAGTTCCGATTTAGGCAACCTTTAATTATTTTAACTTCATTCAATACTCCTGATCTGGAAAAAGAGAAGTATAAGGAAATATTTCTCGATTCATTGGGTTTTCCGGCACTTTTATTTTTATCTGATAACCAAGCGATCCTCTCAACAATGCAAAAAACTAGCGGTGTAATTGTAAATATTGGGGAAAATTCTACTTTAATTTCAACCATATTTCATGGATTCACCAATGTTATGGCTAAGGATATTTTCCCTATTTCAAGCAAGGATTTGACAAATTACATGTTAAATTTACTAATATCTAAGAAATATTTTGAAGAAACCTTATACGTTGATGAAATGATTGCAAAAGAAATAAAAGAACGATATTCTCTTTGTACGCTCTCTCCAAAAAAGGAGATTAAAAAAATCAAAGAAGGATTGACAAAATATGATAGAGAGATTACTTTACCGAATAACTTGAAATTAAATATAAACATCGAGCGAATTCAAGTTTCAGAGCCTTTATTTGATCCAAAAATAATTCATGTTGATTATATGAGTTTAGCTGAAGCTGTTTCGAAAGTAATAAAAGCGTGGGATAGAGAGAATTGGGAAGAACTAATATCAAACATCATCTTTGCAGGAGGTGGAAGCCTAATTCCTGGATTAGCTGAGAGATTAAAGAATGAATTAAAGAACTTCTTCTCTGAGAAGTTACAAGATAAAATAAATGTTATCGCTCCTTCTGGTCGCGAGAATATGGGGTGGATTGGTGCTTCAATTTTATACTCTAAAGAACAATTAAATAAAGGATGGATTGAAAATCCAAAACATGGGCGAGATGCTTCTATTGAAGAAAAGGAGGAGTAAGAGGAAATGACAGTAAAGCTTGATGTTAAGAAAGATTTTTTAAATAAATTTCAAGAGACTGTAATTCAAGGGAGAAAATTACTTCAATCGGGTAATCATCTTTGGGGTGATCGCTTACTAACAGAATTATATTTTGAAATCGAAAGGATAGAATGGCTTGATATCCAAAAAAAGCACCAATTAACAATGATCATAACAAATTCATGGTGGATGTATATCAATTCGCTTACGCAAATAAAAACAGAAGATTCTAAGATCGATATCATCAAGTATATTGATGGGTATAAGCGTTTTTTTTCTTTTTTATCAAGGTTGGATAATTTCTACCTTTTTAATACTTTTACAACTAAGTTATTGAAATCATTCATTGAAATAGAAGGAATATCTCTTTCAGGAATTACCAAATTCATAAATTCTTTATGCATTAAAGTGAATGAAAGAAATGAATTTTTAAAATTAGTTGAACTACAAATTCTTCTCATGTATATAAGGAAATCCGTGATCCCTCAGGAATTTTATCATTATAGCATGGAAATTATCGGAAGAACCGTTTTTAAATTGGAACCAAGCAAGAGATCCTTATTTCTCTATATTTTGTTGGAAAACATAAACTTGAATTATCAATTAATGGATAATTCCGAAGAATTTGTAAAGAAGGTTGCGAAAATTTTGCAAAACCGGCTCCCTAATTATCTTAAAAATGAATTCAGCAATCTAAATCGAATTACCGTGAATGAAAGAAATTTTGAAACAATTTTAGGAGATCTGGAAGAATTAATTTATTACCTTAACGATATAGGTGAAGCTTCTTGGATTACAGTCATTGTTAAGAATGCATTTGAAAAAATAAACAAATTCAAATCGTTTGGAGATGCAATCACATATATTAGAAAATTCATTGATTTTTCACTCGAACGAAACCAATTTGATATTGCTTTTGAAATATATGATTATCTTGAGGAGATATTCTTAGTACAGACTGATCTAGGATATGATAACATACTAATTGAATTATGGATTGAAGCTTCAAAGAAATTTGTAGATATGAAAGAAAAAAAATATTTACTTCAATCCCTAGAAAAATTAAACACTCACTTAAAACTACCCCAAACTAATGCCCAAATTTATCATTATTTCTATACATGTAACTTCCTATGGCAATTTAAATCAATCTTTTTTTCTTTAGAACAGAGAGATTTCTGGAGGATGATGTTTTATAGAGTTTTATTTGAAGAACAAGATTTTGAATTGGCTAATAAGATTATTCCTTATTTAGATAAAGATTTACAAGGGATCATACCAGATCCTAAAAGTCTTTTTGAGGAAGTCAATTGTTTTCTCAATGAAATTTATAAATTTGAAGATGAACGCGTTACCCCAAAAAAACTTGAAGAGAATTTTGAAATCAAGCAAATGATACTGCGAATTGATGGTAATGGAGCCATATCGTATCGTATGATTTCCTTACAAGACCAGATAGTAGAAGGAAAAATATTGAATGAATATTGGAATGATGCGCAAATTATTGAACTGTTTAATGACATATTTTCTAACAACCCTGAAAAAAGGTATAATTTTACCTTAATGGAAATTGGAAAATTATCATATAATTTTCTTCCTTTAACGATAAGAAATTTCTTTAAACAATTTCAAATAAGGGCCTTAAAAGTTGTACCAGAGATTTATTTTATTCTTGAGAATATGACAATTCCTTTCGAGTTGATTTATGATAACAATTTCTTCTTACTCAAGTATTCTATTGGTTACATCATTGGGGAACCTCCTTTAGGTGGAGTATCGTTTGACTATCACGTGGATACGTCAATTGAAGTACCACATCAAGATGATATTTCTGTTTTAATAATAGATTGCACAAATTCCACACATCCTCTAAAATGGAATGAATCTATTAAGAATAAAGAATTAATCTTTCCGTTTACGGCTGGAGTAGAGGAACTTAATTATATCACTAATTTTTTTAATAATAGGAAAGAGGTCAAAGAAATTGTAGTTTTATCTGGACAATATTCGACTAGGGATCATATTTTATCTCAATTGGTTGAAAATCACACTATAATCCATTTCGTTGGAAATATCTTTTTCTCTAAGTGGAATCCATTTAGGAGCTTTTTTCTAACTAATGATAATGAAATTGTCACTTTTTATGAGATCAATTCCGCTTTGAAATTAGGGAATAGAAATATTCAACCATTCCTCTTTTTTAATTCTCAATTATATGACGTTAAAGGTAAGAAAATAAGAGATGTATTAAAAAGATTTGGAGATATTATGAAAGAATTTGACCATAATTATACCACGGGAATTATTGCCAGAAGCATGGCAATTTTTGACGAAGAAACCCAAGAGATTTCATCGAATTTTTATGCACATTTACTTAGCCATTCAAGTCAAGGCGTTGCTCTTCTTAAAGCGCGGCAAGAGTGCATGTCAAAGAAAATGACATTGGTCATTGAAGAAGAGTTAAAGGATTTAAAAGGAGAAGAAGGGAGCGTGAATACTGAGTTACGAAATTCACAAGCAATTTCCTCCTTTATTCTATATGGGAAACCTTGGAAAAAATTAAATAGACTAAGTTAAATATAATATCTAATAGTTAATGAATATTAATGGTGATATGTAATTTCAGATAGAATATTAGAACTTCGCACGGAGAATCAAAGATTGAAGGAACAAGTGCAAAATCTAGAAAATAAGGTATTATCACTGGTTGGGATGGTCAAATTCGAGTCTTCAGGTGGCCCAGAAAGGAAGAATGTTTTAAATGAACATCTTCTCGAATTATTAATTCATACCAAAACTCAGTTAAATATTGTTACAACTAAAATAGATAAATTTTATGCTACTGAATTAAAACGATTAACCCAGAAAGGTGTGGCTGTTTTATTAATAATGAATGATAGAAGCAATATACCTAAAGAGTTTCAAGAAATTTATGATGATTTAAAGCTTACTCCCGGCATCAAAATTATTAATAATCCAAATGTTCGATATTTATTAGTTTTCAACTCTGAAAAAGCTATTTATTCTGGAGGGTCCTTGGATAAGGATGATTTAGAAAAATCTATTTTAATTGTCTCAGTCATTAGCGAAACCTCAAAATTGCGGAAAATTGCTCAAATATTTAATTTGATGCTTCCATCTTTTATGCGGAGCTAACTAGGTGAATTATTATTACAATCTACTTTCTTTATAGGATCTGATTAATTCCAAATGGTATCTTTAAAGTATTTAATTGAATGTTGATGTCCACAGAAAAGAACAAATATAATGCTAATCTGATTATAACTCAATTTGGGTTAAAATCAAAATTATTCGAAGATTCAATGAAGATTCTTGCGGATCTTGCAATCAAATCAAAATCATTATTTAAACAACATTATGAATCTTGGTGCTCACATTTTAAAAACTTGTATGATGTAAAAATTTCTCAAGAACTTTTTTTAAAGCACACTTATTATTCAATAATACTTAAAGCTCTACTATTTAGCAAGTTAAGAAAATACAATGATTTTAAAGAAGAATTGCAGTTTTATAAGAGAATTTTCAAGGAAGAAGAAGCTTTATTCGACTGGGTCGAGTTTGAACATGTTGCCAATCTATTAGGAATTAATAGGTATAAAAACATGACTTTTTCCCATGAAGACCTCTTTCATAAATTATATCAACAAATATTCATATCAGACATGCGCCATAAAATTGGAGAATTTTATACACCTCCAATCCTCGTTAAAGAGATGGTAGATGATGTGTATGAATTAAGCATGAAAGTTTTGGATCCTTCTTGCGGATCTGGTACATTCCTGTTAGAAATATTACTTATAATACTTAGAGCTTCCGTTAATGAAGGAAAAAAAATTGATTTTATCAATTCCATTCTTGGATTTGATGTTAATCCTTTAGCTGTTTTAACTACAAAGACTAATTTATTGATGATCTTAATTGATTTCTTGGAATTTGATAAATTAAGTGATACAAATTTGAATATTTTCTTGATGGATTCTTTATTTCCCGAAGATTCTTCTTTAGACCAAAAAATTCATATTACACACATTTTTCACTCGTTAGATTTGATAATTGGTAATCCTCCTTGGTTAACGTACAAAGATTTATTTGAAAAAACCTATCAAAAAAAGATCAGAGATTTGGCTGAGGAGGTCTTAATCAAGCCTTCAAGTCAATATACAACTCATATAGAATTAGCCAGCATATTTTTCTATGCGATCCCATTGAAATATTTAAAGATCAATGGGAAGATATTTTTCGTCATTACCAAGAGCGTACTAAATGGCGACCATTGTTATAAGTTTCGATCATTCAGATTATTTGATGAAATTCAAATTTGGGATTTCCCTCAGAGTTATTTCTTCAATGTAAATCATATCTGTTTGAAAGCCACATATATTGGAAAGGATAATTTTGTTCCAATACATGATAAGTATCCAATACACACAAAGATATATGACGAGAATATAAAACTTATAAAAGAAGTAATGTATGATAGTCTAAAGTTAGATGATGATGGTGCAAGAATTATCTTACCCGAAGAGGACTTATTGAATCATAAAAAATTATCTGAAAGCAGTTATAAAAAATTTTTCTACCAAGGTGCTACTCTCGTTCCTAGATCTTTACTTTTTTTCAAAATTGATGAGAAATTGGAAAACACTTATCTAATATCACCAGATCTTGATGTAGTATCCCGTTCAAAAAGCCAATGGAAACGACGTTTTGATCAAATGGAAATAGAGAAACCATTTCGCTTTAAAACGTTTTTAAACATGGATTTATTACCCTTTTGTATAAAGGGATTCAAGAATATATTTTTGCCCATCGATAATAATTTTCAATTTGACGAGAAGTATCTTGAAAAATATCCAATGGCGTATAAGTTTTACAATGAGATGAACGCCTATTACATAAAAAATAAGAAATCAACTAGTGATATTAATACACTCTTTTCAAACGTTAATTATTGGAATAAATTAACTAAACAAGTTGAAACTAAAGCACATTTAGTTATATATAATGCAAGCGGCTCGAGTTTGAAATCCGCGGTCATCTCCAATAAGAAGAAGAATCTTATAATAGGTTCCGAGAATTATTATTACTCAACAGATTCTCAATATGAAGCATATTTCCTTTCTGCAATTTTCAACGCACCCATCTTATCCAAAAGTATGAAACTTATAAAGTCAAGTCGACACATACATAAAAGACCATTTTCATATCCAATACCAATTTATAATGGTGATATTCCACTCCATCGGACTTTAGCAATTAAAGGAAAAAAATATCACACTGTTGTGAGAGATCTGGTATTGAATAATCCAAAAATCACCGTAAATAAAGTTAGAACCTTCATTCATCACAAATTAACAAAATTGGATGAACTAGTAAATCAAATAATATTCCATTAATTCACTAAAATCCCATATATCATTTCATAATTGTTACTGTATTAATTTTTTCTCAAGGCGCACCAATTTAAACAATTTTAGAAAACTTTAACTATTTTAAAAAATACTAGTAAATGAGTAGCAGAGTGATTTTAGAAATTTTAGTGATAATCAAAATTGAATTTTAAAGATTTAGGTATAAGCGATCGATTCGTTAACGCTTTAAATGATTTAGACATAACGACGCCGACTCCCGTCCAAAAAAAAGCAATCCCCCTCCTTTTAGAAGGGCAGCATGTAATGGCTCAAGCTCGGACTGGAAGCGGAAAAACCTTGGCATTTGTTCTTCCTATCTTAGAACGGATGGAACCCGCATTAAATGAAGCTTTAGTATTAGTTCCCACTCGAGAGCTTGCCGTACAAGTGCATCAAGTAATTTTGGATCTGAAAGACCCAAAAATAAAATCAATGACCATATATGGGGGTGTATCAATTAATAACCAAATTGCTAAATTGCAGCATGGTGTCAACTTTATCGTAGGAACCCCTGGAAGAATTATAGATCTTTATAAAAGGAAAACCTTAAATTTGAGCAAAATCAAATTCATATGCCTTGATGAAGCTGACCGTTTATGGGATTTTGGATTTGCTCCTGATGTGAAATACATACTAAACCAAATTAAATCAAAATATCAATTCATGTTATTTTCTGCAACACTTCATTCAGAAATTAGAGATCTGGTTAAAAATTATTCCGGAAATCAATTCAAATTTCTTAATTTAAGCAAGGATGATCTTACAGTTCACAATACAAAACAAGTTTACTACCTAGTAGATAATTTCAAGGATAAATTTAAGACATTTACAAAGATATTGAAAAAAGAAAAACCCGAGCATGCACTAGTATTTGTAAACACCAAGAAAACAGTAAACTGGCTGAGCAACAAATTGAAATCTCAAAAAAATGGAAGGTTCAAAGTGGCGGCAATATCTGGCGATTTCTCTCAATATCAAAGGGAAACCATTCTTAATAAGTTTAAGAACCATGAGATAAATCTTCTAGTTGCCACGGATGTAGCTGCACGTGGATTAGATATTGATAACATTTCTCATGTTATTAATTATGATGTTCCAAAATTTCCTGAGAATTATGTTCACCGCATTGGGAGAACATCTCGCATGAATAAGAAGGGAGTAGCAATTACATTATGCATGAAGGATGAATATGAATATTTATGCCATATTGAAGGAATAATTGACAAAGAAATCACGCAGAGATTCTTAACTGAAGAAGTAGAAAACGTGTATTACCATAACCCTTTTTACTAACTTTAACGCAATAATTTTATCCTTTTTTATCTAATCTAAGGAAAATCTAAGAGTCCATTCACTGTTCTTTTTTTCGTACTTTATTAGAACTGGGTTCTCTAAAATATTTAAACTCAAATAGGTGAATGTTATGTCTCATGAAGAATCAATCATGAAATCTAATGAAACCGATCTAGTTAAGGATCCAGATACCCCATACATTTTAGATGAAAAAGTTCAAGATTTCTTAGAAATTACTGACTATTTATCGAAAGTATTATCTGTAAGTGATTTAATCTCCGAATTACTTGAATTTATCGATTCTGAATTGTAATTTCTCATTAGGTTTTTAATAAAAAAATAATTTTTGATATGTAAATAGTCAATATATAAGATTCGATTAAGTAAGGTTATATTTAACATTAATTCTCAAAAAAGTGTAATCAGTGAATAATATAGTTGGTAAGGTAAATGAATAACTATAAAAAGGAACTTATCTCTTTCTAGCATATGAACTTTTGTCCAGAGTGCGGAAGTCAAGTAGATCCAGATTCCAGATTTTGTCCTAATTGTGGTCATGAGTTAAACGAATTCATCCCCTCAAGCGTGGAGAGTAACATTCCTCCACCAGTTCAATATGTTTCTTCAATACCTCAAAATATTGCTTCACAATCTCAAGTTCAGCCACGATATTACCAACCTTCAGACACCAATGGAATTATCGCCTTGATTTTTGGAATATTAGGAATTTGCATACTTCCCATAATTGGAAGTATCATTGCAATAATTTTTGGCTCAATGGCGCGATCAAGAGATAAAGATTCCGTAACAGGTAAAGTTGGCTTGATACTGGGCGTACTTGGCATTCTATGTTGGATCATTTATTTCATCTTTTTATTCTCGATGCTCTTCAGCTTATTTCATTCATACCCTTACTACTATGATTAAAATTCAGTTTAATGGCGTACTTGTAGAAAATTTTTAGGTTCGGGCATGTAGCATCCAATCTCTTTTACTCATATTTATAAAATAATATCTTGTTCGTTATGGAAAGTAAAATTCTTCATGATAAAGCAGCGAGTTAAAAACCCTACAATATTAAGTTAGAATATCTAAAATTCCAAGGGCTCTGATTTTGTGATTAGTTCTACCTTGCCATTCCGAATTAAGAAGTCATTTTCGAGTCTTTGGCCTCCTAATCCCTGTTTATAGGCTCCCGGTTCAATGGTAAACACCATTCCATCTTGGATTGTTTCTTCCTTCCAGTGTTTTTTTGAATACTCATCGGTAGGTTTTCGGCTAATAATTGGCGAATCGTGTTCAGTCAACCCTAAACCATGACCTAAGGCATAAGGCATGGAATATCCTCCTTTCTTAAGTATTTGTTCTGCTGTATCATGAATTTTCCATAATGGTACACCGATATCAATCATTTCAATTGCGGTTTCGTACGCATTGATGGTGAATTCACGCATTTTATTTTGTTCATCCGATAATTTACCGAAACTAATCGGAATCGTAATGTCACTATGATATCCCTGATATTTTGCTCCAAAATCGATTAATGCTAATCCTGGTAATCCAAATTTTTGATCACTAGCAAAAGGATATTGGTGAAGTTCATGTGCTCGCGAAGAATTTGCAACAAGCGTCTCGAAAGCAATATCATCACCCCCATAATCTGCGATTTTTTTTCTTACCAAAAATGATAATTCCTTCTCAGTACCATTGGGAGAATTCATGCAAAATTCCCGGATATCATTGATCGTTTTCGTCCCAATCTCCGCTGCTTTAATTAAACTCTTAATCTCAAATTCTGTTTTAGTAGCTCTTAATTCCTGC
The DNA here is from genome assembly GCA_964583985.1 of uncultured archaeon. Classification (GTDB taxonomy): domain Archaea; phylum Asgardarchaeota; class Lokiarchaeia; order Sigyniarchaeales; family SOKP01; genus SOKP01. The sequence goes on along the minus strand of CAZOYD010000012.1, from coordinate 16,881 downwards.
AAAAGTTGCCCTATTTGGATCGGCTCTTCAAAAAATTTAACTCCCGGTATAAGCGCTTTCATTTTTACGATATATCCATAACTCGTCATTGAATGGACCCCAACCATGATCTCAGATTTTTTCCAGCGATTTTCAAATAAATCTTTTAAGGTTAGAAGCGTGTTGAAACTAAAATTCGCTGGATTTATAATTTCCTCAACTTCAGAATGTTTTTCCGCTAAGGCAATATCCCAAGGAATTAAAAACGATTCTCCACTTGATTTTATTAGCATGGTAGCGTCGGTTGGATGACCAGAAAGATATTGTAAGTTCACATTCCGGCTATTTTCGCTATCCGTTATCAGGAGAACATCGATTTTGTTTTCTTCTAAAAATTTCAAGATTAATTCGAATTTTTCTTCAGTAATCGCTCGCATGATCGTTCTATCTTGATACAGGTTATTTTTATTTAATCATATTATGATATTATTCTTGTATAATTCTATATTAGATCTAAAAAAAGAATTTTGAATCCTTCAGAATTGTTTGGATTATGAGATAAATCCACGCAATGGATAATGAATTAACTTCTATCAACTTGAAAATACCATTCCTTGAGAGATTCTTCATTTTTTTTACATCTTCCAATAGTTCGATATTAATTTATCTTCTTGATTTGTGTAAATAAATCACGTCAAAAATCATTCGATTTTTTTTTTTATATATTCAAATGATGAAATTTATAAATTGATAAGAAATAATAATAATGAAAAACCCAAAAATCATGATTCCTTCCACACCACTACCCTGGATTTTTGTCTTTTGGTAGTGCGGATACGCACACTTATTTCGCCCTCCTCTCCCTAACCTCTTTCGGACCTCTTCGTTAGGTCTCGGTGGTGTGGAAGGATCACCTTTTTGATTAAAAATTATTATACGACATTATTTTAATAAATATGATATCATTACAATATTTATAGGGGAATACATGCCTGCTATTACAAGTAAATTCATTATTCCCTAATCATTAAATATAAATTGAAACATATAATTCATGGGGATTTTATTGAAAAAAAAAATGATGCTAATAATTATAATCGCAATCAGTATTATAGTTGGAATTTCCGCTATTTATCTCTTAAATAGATCAGGCGTGTTCTTTAATCCAGGAAACCGATATCCCAGTACAAACCTCAACTATATGGGTGTCATTTTTGATTATGAATCAGATATCCACGCGTTTAATGAAGGATATAGCGAAAGTGCGAGTTGTCCATGGGGTTTCGAGCACAATGGGATTGATTATTTTTTCAATAATGGAACAAACGTGCTTGCAGCAGCTCCCGGTCAAGTTTGGGAAATTGAAACGCACCAAGAAGCAGGAGAAAATAAGTACCACGTTAGAATTTGGATTAGATTTAATTCCAGTGTGAATGTAGGCTATAACTTCGAACCTTGGACTCCTGTAGAATCAAAAAGAGAGCAACAGATTTCAATGTTCAAAGTGGGAGTAGGAGATTGGGTCCAAAAAGGTGATATTATTGCGGAGTTCTTGCAATGTAATGCATCAGCTCATATTCACTTCGACATTATAGAAAATGGACTAAGACACTGTCCAACCAAATATTTCGATGCAACAGGTTTCACACAAATCATGAACCTAATCCATTCTTATCATCCAACATGGAATCTTTGTTATTCCTAAATAAAAAGTATCACAACTTTTTTTTAGGTTGTATAAACATATGATTACTCTATCAATTACTCTAAAATAAAATGTTAATTGGTAAAATTATATGAGTCAAAAAATTATCGATAAACAACGAATTGAAAAGGGGAGCCACTATATTATCATTGGATTTCTCTTAATCAGAAGGAGACCTCTCAAGGACTTAAAACAATTAGGGATTATTTCAATGGGATATGGTTATGGACTATTCATTTTGGGAATGCTCGTTGTAATAGGGATTAATCTACAACCTGGATATCTCATCCCTAACATCATTATGTTTATTCTAACTATACCTGTATTCATAATGGGGCTTATCTTGCTCTTTAAAGGCTTGCATTTGTATCGAGAATAAAGATAACAAAATATTCATTAATGTGTTATGTATTAATTGATATGATTTTTATGATATTTAGATACTACTTTAAAATAGATTTGTAATCGAGGAAATTGAATAATTAATAAACGTAAAACTTTTGATTTACAAAATTTAATATATAATTATTATTATTAGATCTTCAAAATCAAATTATAATCAATTTTAATGTAAAATAGTCTTGAGGTTCGAATTACATGCCAAGTAGACGGGGAGATGGAACATTAGTTTTCAAAATTTGCTTTTATGGTCCTTCCTTGGGAGGGAAAACAACTGCCTTAGAATGGGTTTATAACAAAGAAGGGCTTGCAAGTGGAGATATGCAACAGATCCAAGATCCTACTGGACGAACATTATTTTTTGACCGTGTTGTTGCGCGTGTATCGAATGTAGTATTTCAAGTTTATACAGTAGCTGGCCAAAGACGTCATAAATTCCAACGTCAAACAGTTTTGAAAGGAACTGACGCCGTAATATTTACTTGGGATTCCCTAATCGACCAGTGGGGAGAGAACATTTGGTCCCTTAAAGAATTATTGAAATTCTATGGAAACAAACTCATACCTACAGCTATAGCAGAACCACCCGAGGTTCCTTTGGTTCTTTTAGCAAATAAGCGAGATTTGGAGGATATTGTGGAAATTTCAAAGATCAGACAAGTTTTAGACACTGCGAAATTAAATCATTGCTTAATTTATGAAACCATTGCCATCACAGGAGTGAACGTGAAGAGAGCTTTTGTATACGGAGCACGACAAGCAGTTTTAAACCATTACAAGAAACTTTCGGGTCAGGCAATGGAAAGTCCTTCTTGGTAAGAAAAATATTCTCCAGCACTAATTTTTAATTTATCTTATCATACATTAAGTAAGATTGTAATCTAAATTTACTTCTACTATAATTGTATCTATAGATGGATGATTTCGGGTTCAATTTTACCTTCTGTAATTTTAAGATAACCATACGAACTGACCACTGTGAACTTGTTATCTATTGGAGAGGTAGTCCCCGGGCTAAAAAATAAAATTCCATCAACAATTTCATTTTCGGGTCTATGTGTGTGACCAAAAATTACCACATCTTTGCTACTATTTGAAAGGTTTAAATTTTTAATCAATCGCTTAATGATCATATTTGGTCCGCCCATTCCATGAACCAGTAAGAGTTTATGACCAAAAATCTCCAATTCTATTTTATCGGGTAAAATAGCATTTAGTTGATGATCAAAATCCATATTTCCTCGAACCGCAATAACTTTATCCTTTCCAAATTGATCAATAAGGTGTTGATATACTTTAAACTCGGTAAAATCTCCTAGGTGAAATATGTAATCAACCTTTCTTTTCTTAAATTCTTCTATCACAATTTCAGGAAACACTTTGGTCCTATGTGGGATATGTGTATCAGATAACACTCCAATCAGTAATTCTTTTTTATCAGTCTTAATCATGAGGATCACCAAAAGTAATGGAAAATTGAATGAATTTTATCTTAATTATATATTCTTATTTAATGAAACCGATCGCTTTCAAGGTTTTAACATGTTGTTCCATGTTCCATTGTATTCCCCCGAGATTTTCTTTAGGGAATATTTTTGAATTGGGGATGATGTATTCTTGGTATTTTTGAGTTATATAGTTAACGTCGGGATTTTCATTATACCATTTAATGACTGAATCTTTAGCATTGATGTATTTATCTTTAAAACTATCTAAAAAATGCTGAAAACCTTCACCACTATAAACTCCAAAGTGAGCAAGAGATATGGATTCCAATTGATCCTTCATTCCTTGAAGTTTTTCAAATGAACTCAATAATGACGGTTCATCGAAATGCGGTCCGTATAGGTTTGCATAGTATGTATCGTTGTCAATCTGATCCAAGATCGCATCTCCTACGATGATGTTTTTATGTAGCTTATCGTATACAACAATTGAATCTTGCGTGTGTCCAAAGAATTCGTAAATGCGAAGTTTAAATCCGTTCAAATCAATAATGTCGTTTTCTTTTAGAGGAGTCACGTTTTCAATAGGATCTACGATATATTCAAAAAAGTGGTTCATTTCCTCGGGATGTTTCAAAATCGGCAAAGCATTTTCATGTGAGAATATTTCAACTTCTTCCCCCTCCATTTGTTTTAGTATTCGAGGGAGTGCTTGAATGTGATCCCAATGTGCATGAGTAAGTAGTATCTTGTGGATTGGGAAAAAATTCAAAGCTTTAAGCTTTTTCACGACCTTTCTTGCAGCCAATGTTTCTCCTGTATCGATTAACAATCGCATTCCATCATTTTCTAAAAGATACAATGATAATGTACCCTTTAGCTTCATGAATTCTGCATCTATCAAGTATGAATTTTCATTAAACTTGCCTTCTTCTTTAAAATGATCCATGTTAAAATCTCTTTTCTAAAATTAACTTCTTTAAAATGAATTAGAGGGCTTGATATAAAAATTTTGATGAATTTATTTTCATAAAAAGAGCATTTTATTCTTCATTTAGAATTTCTTGGTTTTTCATGCGAAGTTTCATCACGTTGAGAGCAAAGTTTATAACATCTTGAATACTGCTCCAGCGCTCGTCAGTTTCTATGATATCCCTGATCCAATAATATAGCTCTTGTTTAATTGGTAGGGTACAATAGATAGGTTGCGTGAGTCGCGCTTCTTTCGAATGAACTTTATTAAAAAGCCAAGATATGATATTTACTATTAACTTGAAATTATCAGCCCCATGGATACCATATTGATCATTAAAGCCTGAGATTAACGATAAATTTGCTAGCATTACAACCTTTCCCAATCCATAATGACCAACCGCCAATATTGGTGCTTTACTTACGGGTTCATCCATCCAAACGTCATGCATATAAACTTTATGCCATGAAGAATCTTCGGAAGAAAATGCAATGGCATTTATATCTATATCCGTATCTTCAATCGTTTTATCAATTGTTAGAGTACACCCTCCAGAATGAATTATTTGATTAAGATCCCGAGTGATGAAGTGAGCTTTAAACTTATTTATTATGGGTCGCGAATTGTTTTTAGAAAAATGTTCATTATCATATAATGAATCCGGGTTGAAAGTGACTCCAAAATGTTTCGTCAGCTCGCTTATATTATTCTTATTTTCGAAATCTCCGCCTTTATCATTTATTGCAAATACACTCCCTCCATCTCGAACATATTTAATAATATCTGCAATTTCTTCTGGAGTTATGTATTTCTCATTCATTGGTACGCCAATTATAAAGATATTGTATTTGGATAGTTTCTCATACGTTATTCCAGCTTCAATTTTCCCCACTTTAAAATCAGAATTAAATAAATATTCTATAAAATCGGTAAATCCAGTGTCTTCGATCCTTAGTTTATTGTCATGAGAACAATCGAATCCAATATTATTTTCAGCATTCATCAGCGCTCAACCTTTTTTAGATAATTTTAACAGAACATGTTATGAATTTATAAGAAGAATAATTATTTTAAATCATGCTAAAAAAACAATGGGAAAAAGTCGAAAATAAACAAGCGATTTTAGCCGATGGTACTCCAGTAAAAGACGTCTTTATTCGTTGGTTAGTTGACAAAGATGATGGTGCTCGTAATTTTGCCATGCGTCGAATCGAGATCAAACCAGGAGGAAAAGTTCCCTTGCATGGTCATCTCGAAGATCACGAAATTTTTATTCTACAAGGAAAGGGGAAATTCTCTAATGATAAGGGACAAGAAGAGCTAGCGAATGAGGGTGATGTATTTTACATTCCTCCTTTAGAAAAACATTCCATGGAAAATCTTGGAGAAAATGATCTTGCATTTATTTGCGTCATACCATATGTAAAGAAAGAGAAATAACTTCTAAATTGAAGATTTAGTTATTATTCAGAAGATTCTTTTGTACACTTACCAATAGCCACTACTGAATCGTTTTCATACAATTTTATCACCCTGACACCTTTAGCTTTTCTATGAGTTATCCGTATTGAATCAACTGGGACTCTTATGACTTGTCCTTGTTCGGTTCCAATCAAAAGATCCATGTGATGTGCGATTCTTGATGCAATAACCTCATCCTTCTGTTCTAAATTTAAACTGATATTTCTGACTCCTTTGGCACCTCTTCCAGTCTTTCGATATTCTTTTACTTTTGTTCTTTGACCATGACCATTTTTTGTCAATGTTAATATGATATCATCATCGGAAACAAGAAGAGTATCAATAATATCGTCATTTTCTCTAAGATCAGCTCCTTTCACTCCCATGGATGTTTTACCTAATTCTCTTAATTCCGATTCATCGAACCTTATTGCATAACCAAGCTTTGTCACCAAAAAAATATCTTGCAATTCATTTTTTAGCCTCTTGACACTAACTAATTCATCACCCGATTTAATTCTTTGAGCACGTACGCCAGTAGATTTAAATTTAGAGAATAACTTTAAGGGGGTCTTCTTTATGATTCCATTTTTAGTCGTCATTATTAACATCTCTGACGTAGCAAAATTATTGATAGGAATCATCGAGGCAACCCGTTCACCTTCTTGGAGCGGAATTAAATTGATGATTGGTTTTCCTCGAGCAGTTCTGGTTTGTAAAGGGATATCATAACATTTTATAGAATACACGCGTCCTTGTGATGTAAAAATTAAGATCGTGTCGTGAGTTGTACTAACGAATAGATCGTCAATGAGATCTTCCTCTCTGATTGTCATTCCCTTTTTACCTCGACCGCCACGTCTTTGAGCTTGGTAATCTTCCAAGGATATGCGTTTGATGTATTGATTTTTTGTAAAGATAACAATGGTGGGTTCTTTTTTAATAAAAGCTTTTCTATCTACATCTCTGGTACTATCCTCTTCTTCTTCAATGAATTTTATTTCCGTTTTTCTGTCATCTCCGTACTTCTTGCTTAATTCCTGTAATTCTACTTTTATAATACCTAATCGAATTGATTCGTCCTTAAGGATTTTATTGTATTCGGCAATACTCTTATTCAATTCATCCTTTTCTTCTACTAATTTTTGGATTTCTAGACTTGTTAATCGAGATAAAGGCATGCTTAATATGGATTGAACTTGAATATCACTTAATCCATATGCAGATTTGAGCTTCTCTCTTGCTTCATTCGCGTCTTTTGAGTTTTTAATAAGGTTAACTACATTATCAATATCATTTAAAGCGATTAGTAACCCTTCTACTTTATGAAGGCGTTCTTGTGCTTTTTTTAATAAGAATTCCGTTTTCTTGTAAATAACATCTAATCGATGTTCTAAATACTCTTCAATGATTTCTTTTAGGTTGAGGATTTTTGGTTGTTTCCCATTATTAATCAAGACCAAGTTAGTCGTGTTGAAACTACTCATTAACTTTGTTCGTTTGAGTAATATATTTTCTATTATCACCGGTTGTGCACTTTTAGTAAGATCTAACACGATTCGCATTCCGTTCCTGTCAGATTCATCTCGTAAATCTCTCACATCCTTTAATACGCCGTCTTTAATTAACTTGGCAATAGATTCTATCAATACGGTTTTATTGACTAAATATGGAATTTCAGTGATGATTAAACTCGTACTTTTTCCTTTTATTTCAGTTTCAATTCTTCCACTTAGGGAAAAAGCACCGATTCCAGTAGTGAATGAATTATAAATTCCACTTGTTCCTTGAATTATTCCCCCCGTAGGAAAATCTGGACCTTTAATAAATTGCATTAACTCTTCAATTGAGATCTCTGGATCATCGATTGTTGCTATTATCCCGTCACATACTTCTCTTAAGTTATGAGGAGGCATGGATGTAGCCATTCCTACCGCAATCCCCTTAGTGCCATTCAATAAAATATTAGGGAGTTTGGAAGGCATATACACGGGTTCTAGAGTAGTGCCATCGAAATTTGGAATAAAATCAACTGTATCTTTATCAATATCTTCAATGAGTTCATTCGAAATCAAGGAAAGTCGCGCCTCAGTATAACGATAAGCTGCAGGAGGATCTCCATCTATCGAACCAAAGTTCCCTTGAGGATGAATGAGAGGATATCGCAATGAAAAATCTTGTCCCATTCTTACTAAAGAATTATATACGGCCATATCACCGTGAGGATGGAAGTTTCCTAACACTTCACCAACAATTTTAGCACATTTTACATGCGGTCCATTTGAATACCAATTATTTGTTAACATGGCATAGATTATGCGTCTATGGACCGGCTTCAATCCGTCTCGAACATCCGGAATCGCCCTGCCAATTATTGTTGACATGGCATAGTCAATATAACTGGATTGTAATCGCTCTTTTAAAAACGTGTCCTCAATTTGTTCCGTTGTCAATTTATTACCTCATTTGATAAATTTTCCTAAAATTAGATATCTAATATCTTTACTTCATCAAAATGGCTAATGATAAACTTCTTTCTAGCTTTTACTTCTTTACCCATTAATTTGGTAAATATCAAATCATTCTCAATATAATCTTCATAGATTACCCTTTTCAGCCTGCGAGTTTTAATATTCATAGTTGTATCGTAAAGTTCCTCTGGATTCATCTCTCCTAAACCTTTGTAACGCTGAGTTTTAATAGATTCCGCGTTTTTTAGATTATACTTATTCATAATATTCTTAATTAAATCATCCTTTTCCTTATCAGAAAGAACATATTCTTTGTCCTTTTTATAAGATACCTTATATAATGGAGGAACAGCAATATATAAATGACCTTCATCTATTAAAGGCCGCATGTAACGGAAGAAAAATGTAAGTAAAAGTGTTTCTATGTGATAACCGTCAACGTCAGCATCGCACATAATAATAATCTTATGATATCTCAGCTTACTAAGATCAAACGTGTCCTGATTATCAAAATTCCCATTTTCATCTTCCTCCTCTTCAGACTCACCATTGGCTTCATTTAGATCTATGTCTTCTTTAAAACCCACACCTAAAGCTTTAATTAATGATTGAATTTCAGCGTTTTGTAAAATTTTATCCAAGCGAGATTTCTCCACATTCAAAATTTTTCCTCTTAACGGAAGAATAGCTTGATAGGTCCTATCTCGTCCTTGTTTTGCAGATCCCCCAGCAGAATTACCTTCTACGATGAAAATTTCGGCAACTTTTGGGTCATTCGAGGAACAGTCAGCGAGTTTTCCGGGCATTCGGGCACTATCCAAGGCTGATTTTCTGCGTATTAATTGTCTTGCTTTTTGTGCTGCTTCCCTAGCTAATTTAGCGTTAATAGATTTCAAGACAATCGCTTTTGCAGTTTTTGGATTTTCTTCCAAGTATTGAGTTAATCTATCACTTACTATCTGACCAACAATTTGACGCATTTCAGGATTTCCTAACTTTATTTTTGTTTGACTTTCAAATTGGGGATCGGGGAGTTTCACAGATATGACGGCTGATAGACCCTCACGTGAATCAGATCCACTCAATAAATGTTCTTTATATTTTTTTTCCATAAAATTATCGATATATGAATTATAAGTACGCGTCAAAGCAGTTTTAAACGCAGTGAGATGAGTCCCACCTTCGATGGTATTTATGGTATTTGCATAAGATAGTATATTGCTTTGATACCCTTGATTATATTGCAGTGCTACATCGCAATAGACAACAGATCCATCAGTATCTGTATTTGAATCACTAATATAAATAATATCGTCATGCAATGGTTGTTTATCTTTATTAAGGTAAGAAATAAATTCCTGAATTCCTCCCTCATAAAAGAATTCCTCCTTGACATCCGCAAATTTATCGTTCAATTCAAATCTAGCTTGCGGGGTTAAGAATGCAAGTTCGCGCATTCTATTACTTATGATAGAAGGTGTAAATATTCTCTCTTTCTCATCAAACTCAAAAATTTCCTTATCAGGATAAAACGTAATGCGAGTAGAGGTGCCCTTATCATTGGTCTCAGTAATTTCGGGATCTGATACTTTTTTTCCTCGAGAAAATCTCTGTCTATAAATACATCCATCCTTATGTATCTCAACTTCCAACCATTCTGCCAAGGCATTAACTACGGAAAGTCCTACACCATGCAATCCTCCAGAAATTTTATAACTCTTATTATCGAATTTACCACCTGCATGAAGATGTTCCATTATGACTTCTAAAGCAGGTCTTTTAAATTCAGGATGTTCATCTATAGGAATTCCTCTACCGTTGTCATAAACTTGAACAGAATTATCTTGAAAAAGGGTAACCTTAATCTCATTTGCATAACTACCTATAGCTTCGTCAACTGAGTTATCCAAAACCTCAAATACAAGGTGGTGAAGCCCTTTCTTGCCTTGATCGCCGATGTACATTGCCGGCCTCTTTCTTTGGCTGCTATTCATGAAATATGAAAATCAGCATACGCCGTCGAGGCCTTTAAGTACTTGGATATCATCAGCGTCATAAGTATTGTTATCAGCCATAAGAAATCGAATCGGATCGTGTAATTTTGTAATCGTAAATTTATCAATTCTTAAATGAATTACCGTGATAATTTATCAATTTACATATAATGTATATCATTCCGATTTTTTAAATGTTAGCACATTTTTTTAAGGCTTTTAAGAAAGAAAAAATTATCAGAATTATTGGATTCTTTTAAATATTCTTGGAAAATTTCATATCATTAAAATTAAAGCTAAAATTCGGCACGTTTATATTGAGTGTTTCAGAAATTTAAAGTAATATTTACGTGAAATGTGCTTAGTTAAAACTGTTTCTTTCAAGAAAATTGTCCAAAATTAGAAGAGGTCTCATTAAAATTATTATTTATTGATTTAAGCTAAATTTCACGTCAAAAAGATTCTATCATCAACTTTAGTAATAGATTTTTAAAGCTCTAAAATTGACTGTATTATACTTGCTTTTAGTGAAAAGAAAAGTCTTAGAAATTAGAGTTCCTTCTCATTGATTCTGCCATTTTTACAATTTCGGATAATTGTGAATTCACGTCATGAGTTCGAATTACGTGTGCGCCATTAAAGACCGCTATTGCAGTAGCTGAGAGAGTTCCATTAAGTCGCTTTTCAGGTTCGGGAATGTTTAAAGTTGTTCCGATAAAAGATTTTCTGGAAATTGCCACTAAGATTGGTCGTCTAAGAGAGTGAAGTTTTTGTAAGTTTCCAATTATTTTCATATCACATTCAGGAGTTTTTTCCTCAATCCAGTGACCAATTCCGGGATCTAATATTAATTTTTTAGTATCATACCCCTTAGAATTTAATAATTTAATGGTTCGTTTTGATTCTTTGACAATTTCTTCAATCGTTAGTAAATCGCCCGGTACAGACTTAGAAATCATTAGAATAATGGGCAAATCATGCTGTACAATAAAATTTAATAACTTGGGGTCCGTTTTTAGACAACTCACATCGTTAATTATGATTTTCTTTTTGAACCTTAAAGCAATATCGTGTGTTTTTCGAGCAACGTCTCGATATTGGGTATCTATAGATATTATAACATCATCTGGGACGATCTTACAACATGTTTCCATTGCGGGAATTATTCTATCAAGTTCTTCTGATACGCTAATTTTTTTTGACCATGGAGCGGTAGAACGAGCACCTAGGTCGAGCATTTGTGCTCCATTATTTATCATTTCTAAAGTTATTTTTTCCAATGCTTTCTGATCTTCGTATACCGAGCCTTTATAGAAGGATTCTGGACTTAAATTCAACACACCCATGATAATTGTTGGAAAATCATCGCCAATATCCAAAAAATCATATAGTTTTACTTGTATTTTTTCCATTTTCCTCAGTAAGAGAAAAAAAGTATATCAAATAAGTTTAATTTTTTTACATACAATGGAACTGATTTCTTTAAAGTTACCCTTAATTAAAATGGGGGATCCACTAATAAAAACCTTAATTAAATCCATCAAGGAAAAATTAAATTCTCTTGAAGAAGGAGATATCATCGTTATTGCCGAAAAAGTGATCGCAACATCTCAAGGCAGGGTTGTTAATTTAGATGATGTACACAATATATCCCCAAAAGCTAAAAATTTAGCAAAGAAATATGATATGGATCCACGATATGTGGAATTAATCATCAATGAGGCATCAATGATACTAGGTGGCATGACTCATGTCATTTTGACAAAAGTTAATGATTTTTTGATTGCGAATTCAGGAATCGATCAATCTAATGCGGGACCAAATCAAGTGGTGCTTTTACCAGAAAAACTTCAAGAAACCATAACGAAATACCGAGAAACTTTGAAAGAGACATTTAATATCAAAGATTTAGGAGTGATTATCTCTGACTCGAGGGTGCAACCCTTAAGAAAGGGAACAATTGGGATTGCTATCGCAACAGCTGGATTTGAACCCGTTGAAGATCTTCGAGGAACTCCAGATCTTTTCAACAGACCTTTAGAAATAACGATGAGGGCCGTAGCTGACGATCTTGCTAGTGCAGCGCAATTTCTTTTGAGTGAAGCAAATCAACAAACACCGATTGTAGTGATTAGGGGGACAAACGTTAAATTTACTGAAAATCCAACACTATCACCGGAAATGGCTCCTGAAGAGTGCCTTTATATGAATATTTTTTCTAGATATCTTTTAAGAAAAAAGAAAACCACTCGTAAAATTGAATAATTGTTTTAAACCTTTAATAGTGCTATTTTTTGATATATTTGAGCCATTAGATAGAATCCCTACCATAATGAAATCATTTCTAAACACAAATTTATAATTACAATTATAAGAAAAACAAATTCAATGATAATTTATCGATATTTAAATCCCATAATTCTATTATTGGTTAAATAGATCAAAAATAATACTATTTTTTATAGTAATATTTAAATTTGTTATTGGTTTTTCTCATTATTGTTATCTCACACACTTTTTAATCTCAATAAAAATATAATAAGATGGGAGGAAATTAAAATGGATATTGATTTTAAAGATGACGACGACGATGAAGATTGGGACGATATGGACGACGAAGATGAAGATTGGGACGATTTTGACGAAGACGATGAAGATATATAAATTAAAATAGACCGATAGCCTCTTTTAATGCCTAAAATTTAATCTAAAACCCTCTAAATTTTTTTAATAAATTTTTTTTAATTAGAATTTCAAGTAAAAGTGAAAATTTTCTAATTTGAATAAGATTAGATGATTTTCATTCTCTGTAATAGTCCTGTAACCAAAATTGGTAAGGCAATGGACGCATCACACCATACACTTATATATTTTGCCTCTAAAGAATATTTTCCCCAACTTTTTGATTCAGAAATTGTGCAACCAGAAAGACCACCATCATATTCGGTAGCAGTATGTATTCTAACTGAATATTTATATCCCATATTTTCAACATTTTCTATTTGATCAAGTAAAGGAAAAATTTGTTGAGCCCAATTTCTTGGAACACCCCCTCCAATTATTAAAGTACCGTGTTCTTTGGATTTTCTTATAACATCTGCAAATTTTAATACATCTCCGAAGATATCAAGATTAAATTTATAACCTTCTCTAACCGAATATTTAATTAAGTTTAATGCAAATTCAGAATCAGAAAATGCTGGAACAAAAATAGGAATGTTATTCTTAGCAGCTATAGTTAAAATACTCCTTTTATTTAATTTTTCACCAACTTTTTTTAATAGATCTGAAGGTAAAATGCTGATTTCTTTGGATTCAAATAAACTATGAATGATATCTAGTAATATATCTTCTGCAATCTTATAATTTCCTTCTGGGAGTAAAGTATCATAAATTCTATTAATTCTCAATTTATATAACTCATTATCATCCATGTTGGGATTTCCAATATAGTGCCCCATATTAGTCACAGTATCGAGAAAATCATGTATGATATTTGCTCCTGTAGAAACTAAAACATCAATCAATTTATTTTCCATTAACGTGCAAATTAAATCTCCCATACCTGCGGGAACCATGGCACCACTTAATGTCAATACGGTTAAAATGTCTGGATTACTGACCATTTTATAAAGAATATCTAAAGCTATCCCTAAGTTTCTTCCTTGAAATCCACAATATTTAAGTGCACTCAGAAGATCATCCACATTTTTGACTTCTTTAACATTAAACGGAGTTATTTTTTGACTTAAGTAGTCTTCTTTATGTGTTTTATTCATAATATGAATGAAGTATTCCAAATTTATTAAATAAATTAATGCAATCAGCTTGAATTAAAAAAAAAATCCAATTTATCTAATTACTCCCTTTATTAATTGACATAATGGATTCATGATTCTTTGAATAAAAGATATCTTAAACATTATTTTTTTGATTTTACTCTAATTCTCCCATATATCTTCATAACAAATTAGAATATAATAAATATCTCTCTAAATAGGGTTAATAATAAAACTTTAGAATCAAGGTATCCGAGTAAATCTATAATTTTCAAATACATTTAAATATTAATTATTATTTTTTTTGCATAATTAATATATATAATACATTTTATATTGAAACATGTCACTTGTCCCAAAAAAAGTATTCTTTGTAAAAGGTAAAGGATTTCACAAAAAAAGACTGGCAGCTTTTGAAGCAGCTCTTAGAGATGCGGGAATTGAGAAATTCAATTTAGTTAGCGTTTCTTCTATATTTCCTCCCTATTGTATTGAAATAAGCAAGGAAGATGGTCTTAAGCAATTCCGTCCTGGACAGGTTGTGTATACAGTACTCGCTAGAGTTGAATCCAATGAATTTAATCGCTTGATTTCTGCAGCGATAGGTGTAGCAAAGCCAGCTGATAAAGGTCAATATGGATATTTAAGTGAACATCATACATTCGGAGTAAAACCCGAAAAAACAGGAGATATAGCAGAAGATTTAGCAGCAGAAATGTTAGCTACAACATTGGGAGTTTCATTTGATCCCGACGCCAATTATGATGAAAAACGCGAAGTTTTCAGAATGGAAAACAAAATAGTTGAAACCAAAAATATTACTGAATCTGCTACCGTTAGAGAGGAAGATGAATGGGCATGTGCTCTCGCAGCTGCAATTTTCATTATATGATTGAATTTAAATAGTAGCTTGCAGTTTTTTCTACAAATAATTTTTCTCTTAGATTTCTGACTTATAACACAAATTTATTATTTTATGTTTTATTCTATTGAAGCAATTAGTAAAAAGTATCATTGGGATTAATTTCTCGATATTCTAATTGTTGATAATGAAAGAATCAGAATATATTACAATAGAAGAGGCTTTAAAAAAAGAATCTGGCAAAGTTAAATTAAGAGGCTGGATTTACCGACATAGATCGTCAAACAAGTTTGTTTTCATAATTTTAAGAGATGAATCTGATATTATTCAATGTGTCATCTCAAACAGTAAAAATCCCCAAATCTTTGAGATCGCTGAAAAACTAACTATTGAATCTTCGGTAAAACTTTCAGGAGATATAAAGAAAGATGATAGGGCTCCAACTGGTTATGAAGTATCTGTAAATGATATGGAGATAATTCAAATAGCTGAACCATTCCCAATAACTGAGCATCAATCCCCTGAACTCCTTTATGATAATAGGCATCTTTGGATAAGATCAAGAAAATTAAATGCTGTACTTAAAATTCGACATACTATTGTTGGAGCTATTCATCAATTCTTCAGAAGTAATGGATATTATGAATTTGATGCTCCTATTTTTCAGCCTAGCATGTCTGAAGGAGGATCAACATTATTTGAGGTTAAGTATTATGATGATAAAGTATATCTAAGTCAATCGTGGCAGTTATATGCCGAGGCAGGAATATTTTCTCTGGGAAAGATTTATAATATGGGTCCAACCTTTAGAGCTGAAAAATCAAAAACTTCGAGGCATTTATCGGAATTTTGGATGGCAGAAATGGAAGCTGCTTGGATGCAATTAGATGAAATCACAGAAGTAGCTAAAGCAGAGATAAGATATATCATTAAGGAAGTCTTAAAGAATAATAGGAAAGAACTTGAAATTTTGGAAAGAGATATTAGTCTATTAGAAAAATATGAGACTGCAGAATATCCTACTATAAAATATATTGATGCCTTAAAGCTTCTTGAAGAAAATTATGAAATGAAAGTTCCTTGGGGAAAAGATTTAAGAACAATTGAAGAAGCAAAGATTGCTGACCACTTTAAAGTTCCTGTTGTGGTAACACATTATCCGACAGAGATCATGGGATTTTATAAGCCACCTAGCTCAGAAAATCCTAAAGAAGCATTGTGTTTTGATATGCTTGCTCCAGAAGGATACTGCGAGATAATAGGAGGATCCGAGAGGAGTTTATTAGTTGAAAATATGAAGGAAAGATTACGAGCTGAAGGAGAAGATCCCAAAACCTATAACTGGTATTTTGACTTAAGAACCTATGGAAGTGTTCCACATTCAGGGTATGGTTTAGGAGTTGAAAGGGTAATTTCGTGGATCTGTGGATTAGATAATATAAAGGATGCGATCGCGTTTCCGCGGACTATGCTTAGAAAATCACCTTAGCCAAGCTTTTTAGAACTTTCACATTCTTTTCATAATCCTAACTAATTCAAATTAAATAGATTATTAACTTACAAGTTGTATAAAATACATTGAGAGATTAATAATGAAATTACCTGAAATTAGCCTTGTGGAAGATTGGTTGAAAGAAGGTTATCTACATAATCCAGGACCTTGGGTAAAGCACAGTAAATATGTTGCTAATGCTGCCAAAATAATTGCGAACAAGATAGAAAATCTTAATGAAAATACGGCTTATATAATGGGTTTAATTCATGATATGGGCAGGATTGCGGGAATAACTCAAGAACGCCATTCAATTGATGG
>CAZOYD010000011.1:0-77332 GCA_964583985.1 uncultured archaeon | reverse complement strand
GGGATAATGCAAAAAAATATGTAGAGGATGGAAACCTTGGAGGAAAGGGAACAGAGGTTCATAAAGCAGTAATAACTGGAGACACGGTTGGAGACCCATTCAAGGATACAGCAGGTCCAAGCATCAATACCTTGTTGGTTGTGATGAGTTTAACAGCCTCCATTTTCATGAACATACTCCTATTAATTAATGGGGGAGCAGGTTTAATAGTACTCTAATTATCAAACTATTTTAAATAAAATCTTCTTATTTTTTTCATTTAATTTTTTAACATTTTGTTTTTTTAATCTTTTTATGTAATTTCGATTTAAAGCGGTATGCATAGTTATCTCTATTCTTACGAAATGTTACATAAAAATCGAAGGAAGCGAAATAATTTATTTAATTCATATTTTTTAAGTTAACAATTAGCTTAATAATGAAAAAACCTTAAGCCTAATGTAGTTCGTTTACTCACTCCTAAATTCGTAAATGGTATCGCAGCAATCATCGCCGCCAGCAACGGTTTTAATTATCCGCAGCTTTAAATTTTCATTTACTGCTGTTCGAAAGTATTCAGCATCGATTTCCATCACGGCTTCACATAATTCTCTTGAAGTATTTTCTAAACCAAATGGACATTTATTACCTTGGATTTGAAACCTCTTATCAGAAATTTCGATAACATTAATATTGGCAGGATCATAGCTTTTTGTAAATGTTGCTGCAACTGTTGAGAGTCTATTATTTGGCAACTTTTTTTCAATCTTTAAAGCGAGAGAACGACCTTGTTTCTTACAATTCTCTCTTATAATTGGTAATGCATCCTTTCCAAATTTTTCATAAAAATCTTTAATTAACATGCCCTGTGCTTCTATTGGATTTTTAGGTAACCCTTCGGATTGTTTTTCCATCTTTTGATACCTAATTTTGAGAGTTATATTTTTTATATATGAAGCATTGGATAAAAATTTTTGAAGAAGATAAATTAATAAACAATTTCATGAAAAATCCATGATATTATATTGAGATCAAAGTGATATTAAAAAGATTAGCATAGCTGTTCTTTCGTGGCAACAGAACCTCTTTTTGGCAATTTTTTCCTTTTTTTCAAATAATTATTTTTTAATTTCCCAGATCTTGAAAAGTAAAAATAATTAAATGATAATTTCTTCACAAATTCACGTGACACATGAGATATGAGGCTGACGGTAGGCTTGACCTGCTGAGGAACCTCGCCTCACCATTCCAAAGAAGGAGTAGAGAACTACCATGGTGAAAACCATGTTTTAGCAACTGAAACGACACTGCCCTTTTTCGCATATTGATGAATTGGATATAAGCCAAAGAAATTGAAGAAGGGAATGGTTGGAACGAGCTAAAACCTTTGGTGCAAGGTCAAATGAAAGTGATGAGTGTTTGGAACGAGCTTTAGGTAGACCGCATAGTTTGATGCCTCACGGATACCTGGGTGACCGGATATCTGACAGAAAGGCGGGTATATATCTCAGATGTCACTTTTCTTTTATTGAATTATCCTAAATTAATTAAGATAAACTAAAAATAAAAAAATTAGAATAAAAAAAAAGGATCATCTTTAGGATCCAACTTCTTGAAGGATCGAAGGAACTGCTATTCGAAAATTGGTTGTATCGAGTATGCCCTTGTTATTATCTGATGGTTTCACGATATTTAAAATAGCAATGTCAGCACCGTTAAAATAAGCTTTTCTTACACTCATTTGATCTAATCCACCAGCTACAGAAACATGTACATCGAATTTTGAACGAATTTTATTAATATCTTTATACCTAATAATATTTCTTGGATTAACTTCTTCATCACGTCCCTTATGTATTACTATCGCGTTTGGTTTAGTTTTAAGTTTTATTAGATGTTTGAGTGGATTTTCTTGACCAATCATGTCTATCATTGAATGAATTTTAAAAAGTTTGCACGTCTCGTTAAAATAGTCGAGAGTTTCTATCGGTGCTGTTCCTGAAGCTGTCACGGCATTAGCTCCTGAGTGATAAGCAAAATTAACCTCTTCGTATGCCCCATCTGTAACCTTAAGATCAGCAACAATAATTCCCGGCCAAAATCTTCGAATAAATCTTATTCCCGCTGCTCCTTCCCTTTTAATGTAAGGCGTTCCCGCTTCAATTAAAATTCTTGGATCGTGAGGAATTTGTGGTAATATGCGTGCTACATCATTAGTTGTATGATTAAAAGCAATTTGAACGTATCGAATGTTTTTTTCTAAGAGTCTACTCATCAGTTTTCACCCACACTCTATAATTTCTTTAATATATTACCCAGATCTCCCGGCATGAAAATGATGATTTTTTCAGATGGATCCTGTGATATATCTCTAATAGTTTGTAAGGTTCGAATTTGAAGTGCGCCCGGTTGACTCGCCATTATCGTAGCTGCTCTTGAGAGATTCTCAGCAGCTCCAACTTCTCCTTCTGAAGCAATTATGGCTGCTCGCTTCTCACGTTCTGCTTCTGCTTGTTTTGCCATTGCTCTCTTCATCTCTGCAGGCAATTCGATTTCTTGAATTTTAATGCTTTTAATGTCAATTCCCCATTCATTTGTTTCCTGATCTACAATGTTACGAATATCCGTTGCTATAACTTCCCTTTCAGTCAAAACACTGTCTAATTCCATGTTTCCTACCACATCTCTCAATGCTGCTTGTGTATACTGTGTTACAGCAAACGCAAAATTCTCGATTTTTATCACGGCATCTTCAGGACGTTCCACCTTATAATATACTACCGTATTTGCTAAAACGGGTATATTATCCTTAGTAATCACTTCTTGACGAGGAATATCAGCGGTTATAATTCTTAAGCTCACCTTCCGAGACTTTTCAAGCATAGGGAGGACATAAACAACACCAGGACCTATTGTGCGTTTGTATTTTCCCAATCTAAAAATAACAAGCCTTTCATACTCCAGAATCACTTTAAATCCCGCTAAAAACCAACAACTGAATATGATTATAACAAAAATAAGAGCGGGTATTATGATGAAAAATGGATCAAATTCTTGAACTATCATGGTTTTCTTCCTTTTGGATTAAATTAGAATTTCAAGAGAGATATGGTTAATTCAATATATAAATGTTGTCAATAGAGATCTATATTGAGGAAATTATGGTTTTTCTAAATCGATATTGGCATAATTTTTTAAGGTTAGTTTTGTATGATCACTTGAGAATTAAAAAATATAATAATAATTAAAACAAGAAATAATGTTGTTCATTAATACCATTTTTGATCACTTTACCACGTTGTTTGTTTTTATCTTGATTGTTGTAATTGTCGTATTTGTGGTCATCATCATTTTAGTAATTAAATTTCTCAATTCAAATGTCAATTCTAAAAGATCAAGTTGGGTAAAAGTTGAGACAATATCTCAAAAAAGTAGTATTAAAACCCCTAAAGCACCAGATACACAAGATCTCACTAAATATTGTTCATATTGCGGTGCAAGAGTTTCATTTGAAGAAAAAATCTGTTCATCTTGTGGAGCTGAAATTTAAAGGCAATTGGAAGGATGAGAGTTATTTTTTCTGACTTTTTTTATCAATTAAACTAAACGTACCGTTTTCAGAATTACATTTTGGACATTTTTTGGGAATATCCCCGTAATCAAATGTTTTTCCACATTTATCACATTTCCAACTCATGCTTATTACCTATACAAAAATAATTCAATACGTTAGTATCGTCTGTTTCATATAAAAAGTTGGAAAAAAAATTTTCATTTCAGGTATCGCTTGCTTTATCAATTTTTTTATATTTTAAGAGAAGTTCTTCTTGTTCTTTTGAAATCTTTGTTGGGATAATGATGTTGATGATAACATATTGATCTCCCTTCCCTTTCCCTTGTAGATAGGCCACTCCATGATTTTTTATTCTAAATTCCGTTGCATGTTGAGTTCCTGGAGGGATCATCAACTCTTTTTCCATTAAACTCTGATTTTTATGATCTAAAGTTTGTACTATGATTCTACCACCTAATATTGCGGTGACAAAATCGATATCGACTGGAGTATAAAGATCATTCCCGCGTCTAATAAAGTTTTCATTTTGTTCTACCCGAATTCCTAATAAAAGATCACCTGGGATAGCATTAGTAGATGGGATATGTCCTGCTCCTTGAACTCGAAGATGTACTCCATTTTCTACTCCCGCGGGTATATTGACGTTAATTTTTTTCTTTTCTGAAACTACTTTATTTCCATGGCAAGTCTTACATTTCTTTCCAATGATCTTACCCGTTCCACCACAAGCCGAGCAATTGGCAGTTCGAATAATGGTACTAAATCCTTGGCGTGTCATAGTTCTTACTTGACCAGCACCTTCACAAGTTGGACATGTTTTAATGCTCGATGGGTCTTCAGCCCCCGTTCCTTCACAAGTATCACATGGAGTATACCGTTCAATTTCTATTTCCTTTTTAATCCCAAACATTGCTTCTTCAAAGCTAATTGTTACGTAATCCTCAATATCTTGACCCACTTCTCTGCGAGGTTCCGATCTCCTCCCCCCTCCACCTCGTGATCCAAAAAAACTTCCAAAACCAAAATCATCGTCTCCCCCAAAAATTCCACCACTACCTCCAAAAATAGAACGAAGAAGCTCATCAATTCCTGGAATTCCTCCACGCATGAAATCACTCATATCAATGTTCACGCCACTAAATCCATATTGATCGTAATTCCTACGTTTAGTATCATCACTTAACACTTCATAAGCTTCTTGGAGCTCAATGAATTTTTCTTTGGCCTTGGGATCAGTCTTATTTAAATCAGGATGTAATTTTCTCGCTAATCGACGATAAGCTAATTTAATGTCATTCTCTGATGCATCTTTACTCACTCCTAGTACTTCATAGTAATCTCTTTTTTTGCCAGAACTCATTTCTTTTCAACTGCCTAAATTTCTATTAATAAGTGTCTTTATTTTTTAGCTACACATTAAAATTATTTATAAAATTTTAATTTTTAGGTTATTATATGACATACTCTTTTACGTTGCAACTTTTTGTAGACGCATTTGATTTTTTTTACCAAGACTCATAGGATTTTACAATTTAAATCTTTGCATAAAAAATTTAAGGTTAAATCAAAAAGAAGTAAAAAATAAAAAATATGATAACTAAATAAGGAGATTAATTTTAATCGTTTTCATCTTCTGCCCATTCAACGTCCACGACGCGTTTTTTCTTATCCTTATCTTTTTCATCTTTCTTGGACTTATAAGATGCCCCACCTGCTCCAGCACCCCCCATATCACTCGGGGGAACTCCACCCATGCCCCCTGGAGGCATATCACCCATGCCTCCTGCTGCTCTTTGAGCTTGTTCTGCTGCTTGTTGATATGCATTACCCTCAGCTTGTTGGGCATAAATTCTTTGAGAGAAGCCATACATCGATTTCTGTAAATTTTCCACTCCAAGTTTAATTCTTTGAAGATCATCGGTTTTAATGTCTTCTTCTAGGCTTTTAATTGCTGCTTCGATTTCGGTTTTTTCTTTCTCTTCGATTTTATCCTTGTTATCTTCCATTAATTTTCTTGTTTGGTATATCATTGAATCTGCTTGATTCTTTGATTCAATTAATTCTCTTACTTTCTTGTCTTCTTCTTCAAAAGCTTCTGCATTACGAACTTTTTCTTGGATCTCTTCCTCAGAAAGACCCCTTGCTCCAGTAACCGTAATACCCGTTTCTTTTCCGGTTCCAAGATCTTTTGCAGTTACATGAACGATGCCGTCAGCATCAATCGAAAATTTAACTTCAATCTGAGGAATGCCCCTTGGTGCTGGAGGAATGCCAGTTAAATGGAACATCCCGAGAGTAATATTGTCTTTAGCCATTGCTCGTTCTCCTTGAAGAACATTAATTGTAACTGCGGGTTGGTTGTCTGCTGCTGTGCTAAAAGTTTGTTTCTTTTCAGTTGGTATCGTGGTATTTCGTTCGATTAATCTGGTACTCACGCCCCCTAAAGTTTCCACACCTAAGGAAAGAGGGGTAACGTCTAATAAAAGAAGATCTTCTACATCTCCTGCTATTATCCCTCCTTGAATTGCAGCACCGATCGCGACGCATTCCATTGGATCAACTGAGTGCTCAGGTTCTTTACCAAAAAATTTCTTGAACCTATCTTGAACCGAAGGCATTCTTGTTGGCCCACCGACTAAAATTACTTTATCTACTTCAGCAGTTGAGATCTTAGCATCTTTAACTGCTCTTGCCATTATCGGATCTAATCTTTTTAACGTTGGCTCGATTAACTGTTCTAATTTTGCTCTCGTCAATTCTACTTCTAAATGAAGGGGGTTACCTTCTTTTTGAGTAAGATAGGGAAGGTTAATTTGTGTTGAAACTGTTGTTGAGAGCTCTATTTTGGCTTTTTCTCCCGCATCTTTCAACCGAATCATTGCTTTGTTATCACTTCGAATATCAATTCCTTCTTTCTTCTCGAAATCTGAGGCAAGCCATTCGATAATGGCATTATCCATATCAGTACCTCCCAATTGAGTATCTCCTGCTGTCGAAAGCACTTCCACAACCCCGCTTCCGTATTCCATGAGCGTCACATCAAATGTACCACCACCCAAGTCTAATACGACTATTTTAAATAATTTATCCTTGGTATCTTTATCGAGACCATATGCTAAGCAAGCAGCGGTCGGTTCGTTAATCATCCGTACGACTTCTAGCCCCGCTATCTCTCCTGCATTTTTAGTGGATGTTCTTTGAGAGTCATTAAAATACGCTGGAACCGTAATCACCGCTTTTTTTACTTCTTCACCTAAATATGCCGAGGCATCGTTTTTAATCTTCTTCAAGATCATTGCCGAAACTTCTTCAGGAGTGAATTCTTGCCACTCGCTACCCACCTTTACTTTTGCCTTGTAAGACGTCCCCATTTTTCTCTTGATGGCATAGATAGTTCCGTCAGGATTTGAGACTGCTTGTCGTCGTGCTGGTTCTCCTACTATTTTTCGTCCTTTTTCATCAAAGGCCACATATGAAGGAAAAGCTTTTCCACCTAATGTCCTGCCTTCAGCAGCAGGAATAATCTCAGGTTGTCCTGTGGCACTAAGAACTGCACAAGCACTATTTGACGTGCCCAAGTCTATCCCAATGATTTTTTCCTTCTTTGCTGGTTTAGTATCTTCACTCATCGTACTTCTCACTCATTATTTTTGTAATGTTTTGTTTATCAATGTTATATTTACATGAATTTTAACTATAAGAATATAATTAAACCCACTTTTTTAATTTTTCTTATTTAATGAAGTGTTAGTCATAAAAATGATTAAAATTTTATTTTATCCTTTTTTATATCACTTACAATATGCATTTTGGTAAATAAACTTAAATCATCATTAATCGTGAATTTAAGGTCGAATAACGCAAATAATTATAATTTATAAGTGAACCCTATCATGACGCCAAAAAAGAAAGAAGAAGAGGAAATCGTGGAAGAAAAGCTCCCAGAATCTGAAGAAGTAGAATTAAAAGAAGAAACCAAACTAATTGAAGGAAAAGAGCAATATAAACTAGAATTCTATTCAAAAGAAGAACTGCTAGCAAAAATTAAATCCTTGGAAACGCAAGTTAACGATTTAACTAAAAGTAATGAAGAAAATTCAAATTGGAAATCTAAATACACTCGCTTGCAAGCAGAATTTGAAAACGCTGAGAAACGATGGAATAAAAATCGACAAAATCTTAGAACCGAATATACGGCTAATGCGATAAAAAGTTTTCTTCCTCTTTTTGATTCATTTAAAAAAGCTTTGGAGAATTCTGACAAAAGTCATGTAATAATTAAAGGATTTTATGACCAGTTCATGAACGTTTTAAAATCCTATAAAGCAATTCCGATGGATGTGAAAGTAAATGATATCTTTGATTATAATTATCACGAAGCTTTAAATTCAGTGGAAAGAGATGACGTTCCGAATAATACGATAATTGAAGTTATCCAAGATGGATGGAAATTAGATAACATTGTCATTAGATACGCTAAGGTGATCGTATCTCGTGAACCTAAACCTCCAGAACCAGAAAAGGAGGAAGAATCCGTTCAAGAAACCGATCAGACAGTCACTCAAGAAAATGAAGATCAAGGACAATCCAAAGACAATGAGAAGGATGGAACTGAAGATACTATCCAAGATGAATATATTTCCTAGTACCATTTGCTTTCTTATTTATTTCTAATTTTAAATAATTTATTCCAAGTTTTTAAGTCATATTTTTAGTCCTTATAGCTTTAAATACAACAATGAATAATATTATAGTAATAATTACATTTTTGGCGAAAATGAAATGAATACCCTTATTCAAAAGGTTTTAGTGACCTTTAGTGATAACTATGGTTATGTTAGCGAAATAGTAGATATAATGTCAAGAAAATTACGAGATCTAGGGTTAACAGTTGATATCGTGGATTTAGAACGCACGAAAGAGAATCAATGGCCAAGCATTGATGAATATGCGGGTCTTATGGTAATTTCCAGCGGAGATGCTTATCATTTTTGGAATAAAAAAGCGAGACGATTCGCTACTTTTCATGTAGGACCGTATAAAAAGGAACAAATAATTGGATTTTTCAGCAGTGATCCTTGGTCATATTCTATTCTCATAGATCCGGTGAAGGCGAAAGAATCTTTAGGTAAAGTTATTTTAAAAATCTGTGATTTCATCCCTGATTTTTATGAGAACTTCGGCCCTGTTCTTGATTTTTCTCGTAACTCAAAGTTAAAGCACCCTGACAGAAGACGATTAAAAGATGCTGCCAGAATCGTCAAAAGAAAAACAGGATTGGAGTTTGAATATCATGGCATTAATGATTTTCGTGATTGGAATCGAATTGAAGAAATATGCAATGAATTTGCTGAAATATTGCAAAAAGGAAAACTTTGTCCATCTTGCGCAAGTGTAATACCTAAAGGAGCCGAATTTTGCACCAATTGTGGAGAAAAATTGTAATTTATAGGGATATTAAAAAAAATCATGTAAATCTGAGGTGAAAGTAATTCCTGGTTAGAATAAACGGGTATTAGTCGCTTATAATTCAAAATATGGATATGTAGAAGAAATAATTACAAAAATATCAGAAATATTAAACGGACAAGGGCTTTAAGTAGATTGTTTAGATTTTGTTCAAGAACAATCTAAGACAAATGAAAAGAGCGGGAAAGATAAGGATAATAACACGATTGATTATATTTCCTAGTCCTATTTCTATTTTATTATAATTTGATTTTCATTTAATCTAAGTTTTTAATGTAGAATTTTAGTCTATATAAATTTATATAAGAAATTAAATAATATTACATAATTACATTTTTGGCGAAAAAATGAATTGAATGAATTAAAACACAAAGTTTTAGTGACATTTAGCGATAATTATGGTTATATTAGTGAAATTGCAGATAACATGTCAAAAAAATTAATAGATTTGGGTTTAACAGTTGATACTGTAGATTTAGAACGCACGAAGCAAAAGCGATGGCCAACCATTAATGATTATAATGGTGTCATATTAATTTCTGGTAAGAATAAGATGTGGACATTTTGGAACAAGAAAGCTAAAAAATTTGCCACTCTTTATATAAGTCCTTTCGAAAAAGAAAAAGCAATCGGATTTTTTAGGAGTGATCCGTGGGCATATCAAGGTCTCTTAGATCCGGTAAAGACGAAAGAAAAATTTGGCAAAAGTATATTAAAAAATTGTAATTTCATTCCTGATTTTTATGAAGATTTCGGACCTGTTCTTGATTTTTCTCACAACTCGAAATTAAAACACGAAGACAGAAGTTCGCTAAAAGACAGTGCCAAGTTAATCGCAAAAGAAACAGGATTAGAGTTTGAATACAAGGGCGTTAATGATTTTCGTGATTGGAATCGGATTGAAGAAATTTGCGATGAATTTGCCGAAAAACTGCGAAAGGGGAATTCTTGTCCGTCTTGCGCAAGCATAATGCCTAAAGGGGTTGAATTTTGTACGAATTGTGGAAATAAAATGGAAAATTAAATTGAAAATAAAATGGTGAAATAAAATGTCTTTTGTAATCATTAGAGATAAACCATACAAGATTAAAAAAGGGAAATTAACATTAAAAAATAAAGGAATTTCTAGTATTTCTGAAATAAAGGGACTTGAAAATCTCCCAGCTTTAAAAGAATTGGATTTATCGAAAAATAATATCTCAGAAATCTCCGGTCTTGATCACCTGGAAAATCTATATAATCTAAACCTTTCTAACAATGAGATTACTGAAATTAAAGGATTGAATAATCTTAGGAATTTGAGATTTTTAAGGCTTGATTTTAACTCAATACGAGAGATTAAAGGACTGGAATCTCTTAAAAACATAATGACTCTCTATCTAAATGGAAATAAAATCAATGAGATTAAAGGGTTGGATAATTTAAGTAATTTAAATGCTTTATACATTGCGGGTAATAACATTACTGAAGTTAAAGGAATTGAGAACCTTCATAATTTAAAAAGATTTGACATTGGAGTAACTTCAAAGCTTCCAAAAGAGGAAGTGAAAAAGTTAAAAAAAGACCATATTCATACCAAGGACGAGGGATATTTTGGTAAACGTTTTGCAAAGCGGTTCATGTGGTATTGTATTGGAGTCCTCATAGCAAGTTTCTTAATCGCAGCATCAATTTGTGTTATTAACGATCTACCTATCACGACCTTCTGGGCAATGTTTGGAATGTTTTTTATATTATTATTCATCTTTTCTCCACTCCTTATAGTTATAGGAAAGGCATATGGTGGTGGTTGAAAAAAAACTAACTTCTTTTTTCTTTACTTTTTTTATTTAACTACTAAATACTGCAATAATTCTATTAGCATAAATGCTCATTAAAAGAATGTTGCCTATTAAAAAAAATGTTGTAGTGATTAAGAAAGTTCCAAGGTTTAATTCAAGGCAAAATGATGCAAATAAGCCTCCTATAGTAAGCATGAACACATCCATCGAAGAATTAAGAAAACTATCTCTTCGATATCCAAATTTAATATTCTTCTTGAAAAAATATGTATTTTCAACGATTTCCCAAATAACTCCACATAGAAAAACAGTGAAAATACCTATTTCAATGATAAAATTACCGAATAAAACTAGATATATTGCATTTAATATAATGAAAGCAAAATAACCTCCTAATAGATGCCCAAAACTAAAGAAATCGATAGCTGCTTTACTTATATCCTCTTTCTTTTTTGCTATAAGCTTCAATATGTATTCCTACACAAATCTAAAGAAAAAAATCCTATGGACCAATCATTTCAATTTGGATTTCAAAGATTTAAATTTTCAGATTAAAACTGGATTAAAATTATAATATTTCTTATATAATCCACTAAGACTTTTAATTCTATAGAATAAAGAATATTAGGGATATTGTATTATTATAAGTATCAAATGATTGGCAGATGTACCATTCCCGATTTTCTTGATCCTGTTCAAATAAATAAATAGTATGCTTAAAAAAGAAAAAACGCAAAGGAGATTGATGCAAGAATGAGTGAAGAGCCGGAGCTCCCCTTTATACCCGATATAGGCGAGATCCTTGACAGAAAAGATAAGATGGTTGAAAAGATTACTACAGTGCTTAAATGTAGCAATTGTAATGTAAAATCAAATCGTCCATTCAAACCAGGGGATTTTACCTTTAAAAAAGTCTCAGATGAAAAATGCGAAGAATGCAACAAGGATAACGTTTTGATAATTGAAGAAATTTACTCGGAATGGATTAATCCAAAGAAAAAATAATTCTGAAATCCCCTTTTTTTATTAGTTTTTACTCCATTCCAAGTAATTGTATGATTAAGTTTGCCATTGAATATGGATCGATGCTTTTATCCATTACTAATCTAATGTACTCATCAATCTGTGAATTGGAATTAAGCAATTCTTCAATCCTTTTTGTTAGTTTATGCTTAAGTATTTGGAGTGTTTCATTTCTAATTCTATTCAGTTTATAATTTTCAATAACTCCAGTTTCCTTTAGGAAAAGTTTATGTTCGTTTATAATATCAAGCAACTTTTCAAAATTTTCCCCTGTTTTAGAATTTACTTTTAC
This sequence comes from uncultured archaeon, assembly GCA_964583985.1. Lineage (GTDB taxonomy): Archaea > Asgardarchaeota > Lokiarchaeia > Sigyniarchaeales > SOKP01 > SOKP01. The sequence continues at coordinate 65,214 of CAZOYD010000011.1, read as the reverse complement.
TATTTTTGGAGTCCATTTGAGAGCTTTAGTATATTCTTTTTTAGTGGTTTCATGATCATATTTAAAGTTCATGGACAATTCGAGCATTTGCATTATCTCTGATACTTTTCTATCTGCACCGGGTAGATCCATCTTATTGACAATAAAGATATCAGTAATTTCCATGATACCGGCTTTAATGGCCTGTATTTCGTCCCCCATCTCTGGAACTAATAACACAAGAACGCTCTGAGCGGAGCGGAAAATGTCTACTTCTGATTGACCCACTCCCACGGTCTCTATAATAATTATATCGCATCCATAAACGTCTAAAATTTTAATGATATCTTCTGTTGCCCTTGCTAATCCCCCTAATTGGCCCCTATTTGCCATGCTTCTTATGAACACGTTATCGGTTGTGAAATGTTTCTTCATGCGAATTCGATCCCCTAATAAAGCCCCACCGGTTAATGGGGAGGTTGGATCCACACAAATAATACCCACCTTCTTCCCTTCTTTGACAAAAATAGTAGTCAATGTTGAAATTAACGTGGATTTCCCACTTCCTGGCGCTCCAGTAATCCCTAAGATATATGCTTTACCCGTGTATTTATATATAGAATTTATGATTTCCTCAGCAGCAACGATATCGTTTTCAGCTATGGTGATAAGTCGAGCTGCAGCTCTAGCATCTCCCTTCAAGAGGCGATCGATTAATAATTCGTATCCCATGCTCTCTTTATCTCTTCAAATTTGTTTTTACGAATTCAACGATCTCCTTTAACTCCGTTCCAGGACCTTGAAATCCTTTTAAACCGTATTTTTCTAAAATTGGTTTATCTTCATCAGGGATGATGCCTCCAACGGCAACTAAAACATCATCAATACCCTTTTCTTTTAACTTGTCCATGATCAAAGGACACAAGGCATTATGGGCTCCACTTAGAATGCTAAGCATCACGGCATCTGGATCTTCTTGGATAATGGTATTCACTACATCATCAGGGGTTTGATGGATTCCGGTATAAATAACTTCCATCCCTGCATCTCTGAGGGCTCTAGCTATAACTTTTGCTCCCCTATCATGGCCATCAAGACCAGGCTTACAGACTAACACTTTGATCTTTCTATTTTTTGACATTTTTTTTCCTCTTAAAATATTGAATCCTCATCATATGTCCCAAATACTTCCTTTAAGGTTGCAATAATCTCTCCTATTGATGCATATTCCCTTACAGATTCGATAATATATGGCATTAAGTTTTCTGAACCTTTTGCAGCAATCTTTAATTTCGATAGCTTTGCTTTTACCATCTCATTATCTCGATCTTTCCTAATTTTATTTAAGAGATCGATTTGCTCTTTTGAGACTTGTTCATCGATCTTTAAGAGTGGGGTAGAACAAGATTCTCGCAACTGGAAATCATTAACTCCGACAATAATCCTTTGGTTTTTTTCAATTTCTTGTTGGTACTTGTAGGACGCATTTGCAATTTCCTTTTGAAAGAAGTTTGCTTTTATGGCCGGAATTACTCCTCCAAGTTCCTCAATTTGTTCGAAATATGCTTCTGCTTCTTCTTCCATTCTGTTTGTTAACGATTCAACATAATAGGAACCAGCGAGTGGATCAACCGTATCTGCAACTCCTGATTCGTGTGCAATTATCTGTTGTGTTCTCAATGCAATTTTTACTGCTTTTTCAGTCGGTAAACATAAAGCTTCATCAAAAGAATTGGTGTGAAGTGATTGCGTTCCTCCTAATACCGCCGCTAATCCTTGTAAAGTTACTCTCACAATGTTATTTTCTGGCTCTTGAGCTGTTAAAGAGACGCCCGCAGTTTGAGTGTGGAATCGCATTCGCAGGGATTCTTGTTTTTTAGCACCGTATTTATTTTTCATCCGTTTGGCCCATATTCTTCTTGCAGCTCTATATTTGCATATTTCTTCAAAAAAATTATTGTGAGCATTAAAGAAAAAGGATAATCGTGGAGCAAAATCATCAACATTGAGCCCTCTATCCATTGCGGCTTCAACATAAGCAAAACCATCAGCAAGAGTGAAAGCGAGTTCTTGAACTGCTGTAGAACCTGCTTCCCTAATGTGATATCCGCTTATGGAAATCGTGTACCACTGGGGCACGTGTTTTGTACAATATTCTATAGTGTCTACAATTAAACGCATCGATTGTTCAGGAGGAAATATCCAAGACTTTTGGGCAATGTATTCTTTCAGTATGTCATTTTGTATGGTTCCTCTTAATAAATCGGGAGTATGACCTTGTTTCTCTGCTGTTACTATATACATTGCAAGTAAAATTGATGCAGGTGCATTGATAGTCATTGAAGTTGATATCTTAGATAAATCAATGGACTTGAATAAAGTCTCCATGTCTTTTAAAGTATCTATGCTTACTCCTTCTTTTCCTACTTCCCCCAAAGCATGTTCATTATCTGCTTCATAGCCATAAATAGTATGCAAGCTGAAAGCAACACTTAAACCAGTTTGTCCATGTTCCAAAAGAAATTTATAACGTTCATTGGTTTGTGCAGCAGTACCAAAACCTGCAAATTGTCGCATCGTCCATAATCTACCCCGATACATGTTTCTATATACTCCTCGCGTAAATGGAAATTTTCCCGGTTCTCCTAAATCCAACTCATAGTTCAAATCTTTAATGTCTTCAGGAGTGTATAAACGTTTAGTTTCGATATCTGATAAATTTCTAAATGACTCTAAACGTTCTCCTTTCTTTGGTTTTAACGTTTTTTGTTCATCAATTTCAGTCATTAATTTGACTCAACTCAGTTAAATTTATTATTATTTCTCTAAATAATTGAGCTATTCTACTTTTTGTTAAGGTTAGAAAGTTATTAATCTTTTTCCATTGATGAATTTAAATATCTAAAGGATCTTGAGGAATGATAATTGTTGCTAATTCGCCCGCTTCTATCATCCTTTATTGTAATAATGATGATACTTCCTTTCTAATATCAATGAATTCTGGTACGGCTTTTTTTGGCATTAACCACTAAATCTCTTAGATACGCTTAGAAAATAATAAAAGGAGTAGTAATGAATTAACTTTAAATTGGTGTAAGATATGGTAATTAAAAAAAAAAGAGTTATAATTTAATTGATATGTTTCAGATTGACTCAATTCAATCAGGTGCTTGCATTCCAAGCATGCTAAAGGTTTCGGGAAAATCAAAATACACGTCAATCGTGTATTCAAATCCCTCGATGTCGTGGAACATGACCATGGCTTCCTGCTGGCGAAGGAGTGCTTTATCCATCATTCCTTCCTTCACCTTACTGATGGATATGCTTTTTGACTTGTCTCCTTCTACCTTAAGTATCCCTTGGATGAGTTCTTTGGTTAAAGTCTTATCCACGGGAATCTTCTGTCTTACCTTTGCGTAAATTTCTACGACTTGTTTCCCTTTAGCTAGTGGAGCCCAAGTCGTCACTACTATATAAGGCATATTCTTTTTCCACCTTTTTGGATTTCGAATGTATAAATATGTACATTTCTGTACAAATTATGATGTAAGATGATAGAGTAATTAAATCTGTTGGATTTTTCCTAAAACTACAATTGTCTTTAACCTGTAAAAAGATTAATTTCCAATTAACTGTGTCTAAAGAAGATCGAGAGAAAATAGGGCGTATTATATTTAATCCAACTACTTCTTAATTGGGTAAATTCAGTGAAAATTTATTGAAGAATATTAGGAGGTTTTTCCCCAGCTTCTATCATTTTTTGTACTAATCTTAAAGTTAATTTCTTCTTAATCTCATTATATTCTGGTAAATTAATTAGATTCTGTTTTTCATAAGGATCATTTTCTAAATCGTAAAGAAATGTTCCTCTATATATTTGGCTTTTTGAATATAGAATTCCATCTTTATTTGGAGCTTCTACTGAGTATTTCCATCTATGAGTTCGTATAGCCCTTCCAACTTGAGTCTCACTTATTTGGATAAATACATCCTTTGACCATTCATCTGAATTTTCATTTAATAAATATTGCAATGATTTTCCTTTCATAAATTCTGGAATTGGAATTTTAGCACAATCTAGCAAAGTGGGTGGTAAATCTATTAAACTTACAAGCTCATTGATACGCTTTCCTCCTTTGAAGTTTATGCCATTAATAATAAGTGGGATGTGTATTGATGCTTCGTGACATGAACGTTTATATTCCACATTTCTTGTTCTAAAGTGACACCCATGATCACTGGTAAAAATAAGTATCGTATTTTCTTCCATATTTAATTCTCTAACTTTACTAACAATACGACCCACATTATGATCTATGCTATTACAACAACCTAAATAATCTGGATAAAATTTTTTCCAATCTCCTCCTATTCCTTTTAAATCTCCTGGAATGTCATATTTACTAAACCTTTCATTACTTCCAATCGGGCCAATTATTGCATTTTGATCATTTTGTTGATGAGGTTCTAAAAATGAGATGAAAAAAAATAGGGGTCTTGAAATATTTCGGGATGATAAGAAATCTAACGCAAGATCTGTCAAACAATCGACTCGATATCCATTAAAATTGATTTGTTTATTAAATTTGTCAAAGAGATGACCCTCAAATGCATTAGATGTAAATTCTAAGAGATCTGAAGCAAGCCAATAGTCCTTATACCCACCCCTATAATTCTCTGGTATGGGTGTAATCGTGTTTCTCACTTTTTCAAGTTTCATTTCTTTAGATCTTCCAGTTGTACTAGCTAAATGCCACTTTCCTAAATATCCGACTTCATATCCTGCATGAGAAAAAGACTTTGCTAAGCTTTGTTCATCAATAGACAAAGCAATCCCATTCCTATAACACCCAGTCTCAGTAGCGTATTTCCCCGTTTGAAGGATCGATCTTGCGGGACCACATACCGGTTGATTTGTAAAAGCGTATTCAAATTGAACTCCCTCTGCTGCTAATTTATCTAAATTAGGAGAAACTTCCAACTTTTGTCCGTAACAACCAAGTGAGTCAAACCTTTGTTGGTCAGTGAGAATAATAATAATGTTTGGCAATTTCGATTGAGCCTGTTTCATGTTATCTGATCTCACATCGTTTTATAAGCTTCATTAATAGCGGAACATCCGCCACATTTAACGCATCCTGCTTTGTGTTCTAAGGGATTTACTCCCATTGCTTTCATCATTTTCGCAGTTTCTCTATAGATCTGGATCAGGGTTGCCACTTTCATCTTAGGAAAATTGGTTTTTCCTGGAATAGACCTCACCGGTGTTATGAAGGGGATCACGCCAATTGAAATAATCTTTTCAATATCCTTAATTAATTCTTCTTTGGATTCACCCAATCCAGTTAGAATAAAAGATTCCACTTGATTCTTTCCAAAAACATCTATCGCACGTGCCCAATTTTTTTCAAAGGATCGATAAGGAATGTGGGCTTTTCCGGGAGTAATTTTCCTTCGAAGATTTTCGTCGAGGATTTCAATATGGATTCCAATCGTATCTGCACCCGCATCCTTTAGTTGGTCGATTTTAGTTAAATCTTCTAATGGTTCAATTTGAACGTGGAGTGGTAAATCAGGATTTTCCTTTTTAATTCCTCGTAACATCTCAGCATATCTATTAACCCCTTTATCAGGCGTGAAATCAGTACCGCTCGTTAATGTCATGTGAGAACAGCGATTTTCTTTCTTAGCAACAGTAATAACTTCATTCATTTGTTTCGCAGTTTTTTCAAGTATTGTAGAATCATTTTGCAAGCTTAATTCTAACCCACAGAACATGCACGCTTCTTGGCATGCCCAATACACGCATTTTTGATAAATGGTACTTGAAAGGCAGTCAATTCCGTGTACTAAGGCAATTTTTTTCATGGGGATCCCATCTGAGGTCACACATGAAGGGCTATAATATTTCGGATTAGCAACTAACCTTAAATCTGCAAATACCTCTTTATTTTGATTATTAATAATTTGAAAATTCTCACCTTTTTTTTCCCCTAAGACTAACGGAGTTCGCTTGTTATCATCCCATAGTGCAACATTGACCAAAGTATTATCTTCAAATAAGAAATATCTCCCTCCGCTTGGACCTGCCCCGCCTTTCCTTCCAAAATCAATTTCTATTCCTTGTTTGAGATAATGGTCCACTAATTTCTCACTAAGAAATAGTCCGTTGCATAAAAGTTCAGTCTTCTTTTCAAAAATTGTATTAATTTTTACCATATCAATGAAGTGAAAAATCGATTCCTCTCAATATATTCTACTTATTCTATTGCTATAAAGAATTGATTCTCTTAAATTTCTACTTTTTATTTTAAATAAACTAATTATTGAAAACTTCTAATTTTATATAATCCTAATGTTAAATATTATTGTAAATATTTTCATAGGTGTTTCTTTGCTTTTGCTAATTTATAACCCCTTCTTTATGCTTTAGGATAAAGTTTATTAAAAATAATATACTTTACCATCTAATTATCAATATTATTTTTATAGATACAACATAGATTTTTATATAAATTGGTGAATTGGAATGGCTCATAAAAGACCATGGCACTGTTATAGTAAATGGAATAGGCGTCCTTATCAACATAAACGTAGTGCTAACCATCGAAGAGAATATGCAAGAGGAGGCGCTCAATCAAAAATTACACGTTATTGGGGGGGAAATATGGAAGTTGATTGGGATGATTGGGAAATTGTATTAGGACTGAGGGTGGCCAAACAGATTCAAGTATCATCTAATGCACTGGAAGCGATAAGAATTACTGTAAATTCACCATTGCAGAAAATATTAGGACGAACTAATTATCGCATGAGAGTTCGCTCCAAACCGTTCCAAAAATATCGAGAAAATCGAATGTTGGCATTTGCAGGCGCAGATCGTGTGCAATCAGGTATGCGTAATAGTTTTGGCCGTTCCACGGGAATGTGCGCTCGAGTTCGAGCGGGATCCATCATTGTAGATGTTGGAACGCATTTAAAAAACTTGGAGGTCGTGCGAGATAGATTAAGAGTCGCCAGTATGAAGATTTCTTGCAGCGGTCAAGTGGTGGTATTGAAATATAAAACTGAAGAGATTTTAAAGCGAACGGGGCTTCCGCTGTACGATGCCGCTAAACGGAAGGAGATCCCAATCTATGAAGTAGTCACGGTATAGTTCTCAAGAAAAGATTCTGAATTTATCGGAATAAATTAAATTCTTAGGTAACTCAACTCTCATTTTAAATGGTATGTAAATTACCCTCATAATTTTTATCTTAGCAATTTCTTATTAATATAACTTAAAAAATGCAATTAGAGAGTATAAATTGAAAAATTTGGATCCCTTTTTTCATCCCAAAAGCATTCTAATCATAGGAGTATCACGGAAGACGTATACCTTTTCATATACAATTCTAAAAAATTTATTAGAGGTAATTTATAAGGGGAAAATATTTGTACTGAATCCAAATGCTGATGAGATTTTAGGTGTTAAATCGTACCATTCGCTCGAGGAATTACCGGAAGTACCCGAACTCGCCGTTATTGTCTTGAGCAAAAATGTTGCGTCTCTTTTTGAAAAATTAGCCAAATTTGGGGTGAAAAATATAGCCATCGAATCGGAATTGCGTGTAGATACCGAAGATGCAGATCTTATAGCACGATTAAACAAGATAAGTTTGGAATATAATGTAGCTTATATGGGACCTTCGATGATTGGTATTATTAATTTCATAAATAACTTTACCACGTCGATCATACCCGTACGGCAATATTTGATGCAGAAGCATAGAAAAATTAAGGCTGGAGTTAGTTTTATTGCTCAATCTGGAGGATTAGCTGGTGCAATGGGCTGGTGGGCGCCTTCTCAAGACATACCTATATCTAAAGTAATTCATTTAGGGTATGGATTCAATATCAACGATGCGGATGTCTTGGAGTACTTTAAACAAGATGAATCTACTCAAATTATCTTGCTCTTTCTCAGAGAGATTACCGATAGAATAATTGAAGCTGTTAAACAAATTTCTCCAATTAAACCCGTGTTATTTTTCTACGTGGGTAAGGATCTCTCAAGAGAGAAGCAATTAAATGATGCTGGGGGAATGGTGGTACAAAATTACATGGAATTATTTGAATTTGCGAAAATTTTTTTATGGTGCCCTGAACCAAGAGGACCTAATTTAGGAATCATCGGACCCAGTTCTGGCGCGATTTATATTATAATTAAAGAAATGCGCAAGCAAGGATTATCAATAGCAAAATTGACTAATGAAAACAAACAAATCATTTTGGATAAAGTTGGAGGATCTACATGCAATTTGGGAAACCCTGTTGATTATTGGCCTCCAGATCGATTTGTTGGCACCAAAATATGTGGCATCTATAATACATCATCACATGCTCTCCTACAAGATGATTCCGTTGATGGATTGATTTTAGCCTTAGAATTCTTTGTAGAGATTGAATTTGATTTTAATATCTTTGAAAATATAAAGGAATCTTATCCAAATAAACCGATAATAACGGTTTTAATTCAAGCTGAACGTGATGGATCAAAAAGGGTTATAAAAACGGCCTCAGAACTCAAGATTCCCGTTTTTGAAAATGAAGTAGAAAGGGCTGTTCGTGGTTACAAGCTTTTATTTGATTGGTATTCTAAAATTAAAGGCAAATAATAAGATAGCTCATCTTGAAATCAGAACATGGTTAATGAGATTGTATAAATAAGAAAAAAGAAAGGAAATTAGCTTGAAAAAATAGCTCTTAATTCTTCAGGAACTGTATCTGTATCGTCAATTACTGAGAGAATGTATACTTTCTCCCCACAATTACATCGAGCACTTTCAAAAAGATAATACTGAAATTCCTTCTTCCAAGTGCAAATTTGCACGTTTATGATTTCAACGGCTTCTCCGCATTCACAATAAACATTCAGGGCTTTTCCATAAGTTGGGATGATTTTTGTGAAATCTATTGGTGCACTCACAAAATCAGATTCATTTAACATTTTATTAATTTGATCTGCGACCTTTTTACTCAATCGCGGAGTAAATTCTTCGATTACCCCTTGTTTTGCTTTCATATCAGTTAATACTATGAAATTTTGTTCAGCTTCTTCGGGTTTTTTAAGTAAAGGCGATACTGGCTGATTGAGTTGCTGTAAATGTTCAGGAATTGGTATTGGTTCCATCCCTGGAGGATAGGCAAAGGTATAGTAGTATTGCGTTAATCCTTTAAACGCTTTTTGGTTGATTAAATCTAAATTTTCATAATCAGCGCTATGGAGTACAAATTTAATCAACTGTAATGGAACTTTTAATTCTAAAAGTTTATCTCTTATATTGTTAAGAACTTCTTGAACATAACTTTTCAAAACGGCGATATCATCACGATTTTCTGTATAGATATCATCACGGTTTTCCTCTTTAAATTTATTCCATTTTCTCAGTACTGATCCTTTTAAAAATTGTGGAAGCATGCAAAATACGCATAAGATAGGAAACATGAATGTATATTCAATGGCGGGTAAAAATGCTAAGATTGTTATGACAACTAATAAAGGAATCGTGATTAGCATACTCAATTTGCGAAGTCGCTTATCAGCAGAGGTGTTAAATCCCTTTTCGGTCGCCGTTTCTTCTGCTCGTGCTTTTACTTGGCGTACCAAGTTATCTATTTCTCTTTCCTCGAATTTCATTTTTAATAACTTATCATCTTCATTAATGCCTAAATTCTCGATTTTCAAAGAAAGTTTCTCGAGGTACTTGTTTATTTGTTTATCCTTGAAAATGAAATCGAGTGTTTCTTCAGAAAAATAGTCTAAAAAGCGAGCAATGAATAATTTCTCTTCAATATCAACGATATCTACTTGTTTCATGCCTAATGCTTCTTGGATTAGTTGCGCTTGTGTTTTTCTTGCTGGTCTTCGTGATCGTCTCGACTCTCTTTCTTGATTTCCAGAAGAATCAGCATCCGCATTCGGTTTATTTTCTTGTTCAGTCATAATTTCTCATTAAATTAATAGAATATGGTGAATAATTATGCAAACATAATTAACTTTTTGATTAAATCTGAAATTATTTTATAAAAAGCGATATGATGGATATTACTTGTTTTTTAAACCAATACATAGTAAAATTTGAATATTATATACTAAAAAAAGAATAATAAAAAATGATAGGGTTATATCTAATAAGGAACGTTCTCTACTCGAACGATATCGGGAACAAACTGCTTGATGGTTCGTTCAACACCGAATGTTAGAGTTTGTTGGGCATGCATGCATCCCGCACAGTGCCCGAGTAAGCGTACTTTCACAACTCCATCGTCAGTTATTTCGATTAAGTCGATATCTCCCCCATCAGCTTGAAGCTGAGGTCGAATTTTATCAATTACTTGTTTAACTTTTTCTTTGTCCATTTTACATCACGTGAATTTTTAATAATTTCCTATAATAATAAGTAAGAGTTCCTATATAAAGCGTTTCTTAATAAAAAATGGAGGAATGCTATAAAATCATTATAATTTCTTATGAAATATAACACGCTTGTTATTAATCATGAGTGCTCTTTCATTCATATCGAATGAAAAAGTATTTTTTCCATCTAAAACTCATTATTAACATAATAAGAAAAGAATAATGCATATGAAACCAAATGAATTTGCTGATAGATTGAATGAAGTTCAAGATTTAATGGCGAAGGAAAAGTATAAGGAAGCGCTCCAAATTCTTCATGATCTCAAAGAACTCGATAAGACCTCGGATTTTGATTATAATTTAACGCACAAATTATATCAACTTGATTCTAATACACGTTCATTATATAATCAACAAATCATCTTAAAAAGAATAAATTCGATTAATGAAGATACTAAGATGATTTCAGTGGCAGAATTTAACGAACGGTTGAAACATGAGGATAAACTTTCATTAGAAGAACCAATCTTGAGAAGAGAGCTGGAGATCTTGGTTTTAAGAGGGATCATTTCCATCGAATTTAAAGGAAACATGCTCAAATTATAAAATCTGTTTGCTAAAAGACGATTATCAAAAACCTCGGATTTTTTAAACTTATTTTTAGAAGTATTAAAAATAAGCTATAAAGTGATACAATTATAATAATAGACGCATTAGAGAAGACAATTCAACTCAAGATTGTATACTATGGTCCTGCTTTATCTGGCAAGACGACATCAATCAAGAACTTATTTAACCACTTTGGAAAAAAGGAAGAGTTATGCAGTATAGAAAGTACTGTACGGAGGACTTTGTTTTTTGATTATGGGATAATTTCTTTCCAGAACGAAGAATGGTTGCTTAAACTTAATTTGTATTCGTGTACTGGTCAAGACTTCTATATTGTGACGCGTCCCATAACTTTGAAAGGTGTAGATGGTATTATTTTTGTTGCAGATTCTCAAGCTTCAGCTTTTGATCGGAACGTAGTTTCTTGGAATGAGTTAAAAAGATATTTTAACGAAAATTTTGAAAATCTCCCCTTGGTGATTGCGTTTAATAAGCAAGATTTAGCAAACAAATTCAGAACTGAGGTTTTCCTAAAGAAAATCCATTACAAATCTTATAAAAATAAGGAGATAAAACACACCATTGCGGTTAATGGAGAGAATATATTGAGTAGCTTTGAAGATATCTTAAGATTAATTTTCCTAAATATGTGGAAAAATTCCGAAATGTTTCCAGAAGTCTTTCCAGAAATGAAAATGAAGTAATATTACTTTAAAGATCTGCGAAGGAAATCAGAAAAAATCGGCAGAAACAGACGTCTGGAGCCTAATATTTTTCTGTTGATTATCTTCTAAAATCGTGACAAGACTAGAGACATTTTGTTTTGTTTCGTATGACACTTCTTTTTCTTCTCCTGGATTCCACTTATTAAACCCTTCTATTGTCGGGGGAGTTTCAAATAAGCCTTCAAGTAATCCTGAGAGTTTAACTGTTACACCATTGAGTTTATCTTTTGATATATTTTTGATTTTTACTGTATATTTATCAATGTCTGAATCGATTGATACAATCTTAAATACTTTTTGAAGTTTTGATGAGAGACCTTCAAATAAGGTGGGTGCTCCTGAACTTTGCCCAGCAAAAAGATCAACACCGATCTTAGCTTCATCAACGTGTTTCGATACTATGGTAATTGGGATATTAAATTTCATTTTATCACGACTCACCAAGGATTTACCAATTACTTTTAATGACCAACGGGTATAATCTCCATACTTAAATCCCCATTGTTCCTTTTCTTGGGCTTCCCATACGTAATTATGTGAGGATTCCGCGATCTCAGGAATTTTCAAGAATAAAAACCCTTTTTCTATGTTCGCTGTTTTTGCATCTCCCGCAATGGCAGGCGGAAGCTTTTCTACTTTTCTACAAGTTTGACCGTAGCTATCGCAATAACATATCAAGTTTGCTTCTTGTAAGAGTCGTATTTCTATTTCTTTAAGATCTTCTCCGGAAAAATTGATTTTGATTGTTTCTCCTGGTTTAAAAACATCTTTTGACAGGTTAATGGTTAATCCAGACAAAGAAAACGATATTGGATTCGACTTTTTAGTTTGTATACCTTGATTTTTTGATTTTATTTCTATTTTTTGAGTTCGATTAATGAAAATGTCCTCATCTGGATTTATGGGATGAGGTTGCCTCATGATAAGCTTGATCTGGTATTCCAATTTGCGATTCTTTATGGTCGGGACCACATTGTTTTTAATGAGCATTGTTCTATTCCGAATATATTCTCCTGATTCAAAATTTCCCTTGGAAAAAATCTCAGCTTTAGCAATCTGTAATTCTTTTAAACACGGAGGACTAGTTATTAGTTGAAGCCCACTCCACATAATAGAAGAATCTTCTTCAAAGATGAACTTAGAACTAACATTTAATTTATCTCCAATATACACGGAACCATTATTTAAATCTTTTAGCTCGATTTTCATGGTTTTGACGAAGGTTTCTATAACTATAAATTAACGGATTTTAATAATATTTATTATTGATCTTTTTAACTACTCAACGTTTTATGACAATTTAGTATTATCATAATTCTTCAAAGATTTGTGAAATTCTTTTTCCAATGAAAATCAATTAATGACACATTTAATGATTGATAATAACTTCATGGGAATGCTGTTGAAATAACCGTGTTATTTCCTCAAGAGTTCCATCAGTCAATTCTCCAAAATCCTTATGCAAGTCTTCCATTCCAATTTTTTCATATTTTGTTTTTGTTAATTTATTATATGGCATTAAATGAATTATACCATTATAATCAATCTCGTGTAAAAAATTAATTATTTGTTGAATCGTATGTAAATCTGTATTAACTCCCGGTATTAAAGGTATTCGAGGTATTATTCTCTCATTCCCAACTTTAAAGAAGATTTTAGAGAAATTTGCTAGAATTTTTTCATTATTCACGTTAGTAAATTGCTCATGTTTTTTAGTATCAATCAATTTAATATCAAATAGAAATAAATCCACGTATTTAACTAAATCACTAATTAAATTTTCATTAAAATATCCACATGTTTCTATTGCAGTATGAATTCCTTGTAGTTTTAATGCCTTGAGCAGTTCTAGAAGAAAATTAATTTGCATGGTAGGCTCCCCTCCTGAAATGGTCACTCCCCCGCCAGAATTATCATAAAAAGGCTTATCTCTTAATATAATCTCTACTAGTTCATCCACTTCTCGTTCTGCTCCGATTTTTTCCATGACACCATTAGGACAGGCCCTTACACAGATTGCACAAGTAGTACACAAATTAGAATTTCTTTTTATTTTTCCATTTATTAGGGTTAAAGCATTACTCGGACAAGCGGCGACACATTTGCCACAACCCACACATTTTTCTTCGAAATAAGACATTTGAGGGTTTAATTCTTGAGATTCAGGATTCTGGCACCACCGACAACTAAGAGGGCACCCTTTCAAGAAAATAATTGTTCTAATACCAGGACCGTCATAAATAGCATAATTTTGAACATCAAATATAATCCCGTTCATTGGACTCTTTAAACCATGGTATGTTCAGTTCTCGAAATTATTTCGTCTTGAATCTCCCTTCCCAAGTCAGTAAAATATGCACTATAACCTCCAACTTTGACTATTATGTTGCGATAACTTTCAGGATTAATCTGCGCTGCTTTTAAAACATCCGTGGATACAACAGTGGGTTGGAGTTGTTCCCCTCCTAATTGGAAGTAAGTTTTTATCAATGAAATCCATTTTTTCTTGGCCTCATTGCTTTTTCCAATTCCCGATGGATGCATTCGAATATTTACCGCACACCCCATCACATGTTCATATTCTAATGCTGATACAGAGCGTAATACTCCAGTAGGACCATGTTTTTCAACGTTATACGGATTACAACTAGCTGCAAATGGCTTTCCTCCAACCCTTCCATCTGGAGTTGCAATGGAAATTCTTCCATCATATGTATGGGTTGTCATGCTATTAATAAAAGGCGCGTAAAATCCATCTTTATAAGTTCTATATTTGTAAGTCTCATTAAACATGTGAGAAGTTACTTTTCTCGCAAGTTCATCTGATTCGGGATTTCCATTACCCCATTTTCCATCTAAATCCAAGATTAATTCATGAATGTGTTCATATCCATTACTGAAATTATTATCAATTGCATTAATCAATTCTTTAAAGGTGAATTTCTTTTGTTCAAAGATTAATTTTTTAATAACATATAATGAATCAATCGAATTGGCAATACTAGTCATGAAAAGAATTCCTTCACAATCATAAATAGCACCTCCCTCAGTAATGTCCTTTTTATTCTCAAGGCATCCATCGATAAAAGCAGATATAAATGGAGCGGGGAGAATTTCAGCAAATAATTTATCGCGAATTGTAGAGCCCTCAACAATTTTTTTAATCATGAAGTCAGATTGGGTAAAAAAAGCTTCTAAAAACTCATTAAAATCAGCAAAATTATCTGGATCCCCCGTTTTTAGCCCTGCATTCTTTACTAATCCGACCAAGGTTTGTGAGTCTCCATTTCTAATTGCTAAATCAAGTGTTCGACATAATAATATCGAAGAAAATCCTTCTCCTCCCGTCTTTCCTGGGCTGCACATATCCACACACCCCGTAATGGCATATCCATTCGCATCTTCTTTAGTAAATCCTCTATTTAATAGAGATTGAATACAAATCTCATCGTTCATTAAAGATACGCTAGAAACTCCATGATAATGCAAATCTGCTATTTTCATTAGTAGTTCTTCGGAACTATTTTTATGAATACGAACCGCAAAATTTAAAGAAGCTTTAGATCGATCAGCTGCTTCAAGCATTAAATATGTTAATTCATTAGTTGCATCTCTCCCATTAAATGTTAATCCTCCTAATGTAACTGGTTCAGATCCTTCATATCGTTGGCTAAAATCACTGGAAGCATTGGAATATGGACGCATGTTGTGACTCATGATTTTTAAAAATAATTCCTCTAAAAGTTCTCGAGCTTCTTCATTACTGATTCGTCCATAATCAATATCTCTCTTAAAAAAGGGATAAAAAATTTGATCAAGACGACCGGGTGAATGGACATTAAATGGCATCGCAATCTCAACAGCGGTTTTTATTGTCCAATATGACTGAACGGCTTCCCTAAATGTTTCGGCAGGATACAGCGGAACTTTCTGACAAGTTTTAAGCATTTGTCTTAGTATTACTTTTGTAGATTCATCTGAAGTCCTATCTAATTCATTTTCGAGTTTTTCTGTTAACCTTCTCGAAAAGATCATAACTCCTTCAAGAGCAATGTTAACGGATTCAAGAAAATCTTGTTCTGATTTTGAAAATTTATTATTAGAGTTGATTAATTCTTGTACTTCATTTTTCATGAATAATAGACCTTTTTGAATTGGCTTTTCATGATTCAAGATTAGATGTCCTTGCCAAACCCCAAGAGCAGATCCAATTGAAGTAACCATATCACCTTGACCTGTTGATCTAGGCAAATTTTGAATGAATTCTCCGAATTCTCCTGGATATATTTTATTCTCAATGAAAGCTCTTGCTAACTTGTCGGCTATTGTTTTTTCCTTCCAATAAGGAAGCAATTCTTTAAGTAGTAATTCCTTATCTTTTTCTCTAATTTGGTAAGGGTTTATCTTCCTTCTATCTAAAGTATCTGTCCCTAATTCAGGCATGGCAACTCCAATCTTTTTAGAATGATCCAGAATGTTTAGTAATCCCTCAGAACCATATTTATTTATCATGTATGCCATGAACGCCTTATTACTCTCCTTAGCAAATTTTTTCATTGACTTTATATCAAGCTCCACCTCAAATACTCTATTAAATAACCCCCGTTCAATGTCGATTGGTATCCCCAAGAAATTTTCTGTCCATGTACCAGCAATTCTATCATCTGGATCAAAGTTAAAATGCATTTTTTCGAACACATTTTTCATTGATAAAGCAACACGAACATTATTAGATATATTCATGTTTTCAGTTTCTTTCCATTTTTCCGTGAAAAATTTAGCCCTTTCGATCGAGATAAAGGGTTTTTCATCAAGATACCTCCTGCGAAGCTGTTTTATCCTATCACTCGCGTTATCAACCATTTCCAAGGTAGCAGTTTCAGCCATACAATTGAACTCCAATATATTCTTTTAATGTATATGTATATTTCCTAACATTTGGTTATTAACTTTATTCTTATATATAATCATTAATTCTCAGTATAAAAAAAACTTAGTTTATACGGAATGTTGTGTTTTTTAATAAACTAAATAATAACATTTATTTCCAATATCCTAACAGAAGATCATACATTCTATTAAATTTCAATTGTAATTTATTGTATTCAATTTCCTTTGTTTTATCGGGTTGGATAATGGAGTAATTTTTATCGCTATCAACAATATTATCCTTGAAATTTTTTATAAATCCTAAACCATAAGCTGCAAGTAAACCGCAACCTCTTAAACTAGCCTCTGGTTCTTCAGTTAAAATTTGGGGGATTTGGCTGATATCCGCTTTTATTTGATATAACAACTTATTTCGAGTTGCTCCTCCCACGCAAAATACTTGATGGATGTCTACTCCCATCTTCTTAAAAGTTTGAATATCTTTTCCTAGAGCTAAACCAACACCTTCCATTACGGATCGTGCTACATGCCCTGCTTTATGATTTAAAGTTAATCCAAAAAAACACCCTTTTGCTGTAACATTTTCTTGCCTGCGTTCACCTAACAAGTAGGGGTAAAAAATCAAACCTTCGCTTCCAACGGATATTTTTTCTGCCATTTTAATCATATGTTCGTATGAGATTTTTCCAGAATTAACAGAATTTAAGAAATCCTTACACCATTTCATGCTTAAACCACCAGTATCGAGCATAGTGAATGGAATCCATCCTTTTATTACATGTCTTAAATTTTGCACTGAGGGATTTATTATCGGATTATCTTTTTGAACGACAAAGAGAGTACTCGTCCCCGTCATATCAACAGCAGTTCCCTCCATTATTAACCCTATTCCCAATAAAGAAACAATGAAATCTCCCCCACCAGCTATAACCGGAATGTCATCGGGAATTCTTAGTTCTTTTGAAATTTCTGTTCGAATTTTTCCAATAATATCATAGGAACGGTGAATAGGTGGAATTTTATCAAGATCGATGTCTAAAACATCAGCCATGTAATTTGAATATTTATCAGTATTAAAATCATAGAGATATGTTCCTGAAGCTTCACTAGGATCTGTACCTGCGACACCCGTAAGTTGATAATTAATGAAATCTTTTGGGACGAGGAACCATTTTGTATTATGATATATTTCAGGTTGGTTCTCTTTTATCCATTTAATTTTAAATCCTGACCACCCAGTTGTAATTGGGTTACCAGTAATTTTACTCAATTTTAATTCATCAAAATTTTTTCGTACCGTATTACAGATATCTTCACAACGCTTATCCATCCATATTTGAGTCCATTCTGTAGTAATTTCGCCGTTATCATCAATTCCCACTGGACCATGCATCTGTCCACAAGTACTTATTCCTTTAATCGTATCCACATCAATTTCTGACTCGTTAATTAGATTAGATATGACTTTTTTTGTCAAATCCCACCAGATTTTCGGTTTCTGTTGAGCCCAGTTTGGAAATGGGCTGAATACATCTTGTTGGAGTTGTGAAACAGCCAAAATTTTTCCGTGCGTATTGATAATACCTGCTCGGATGCTTTGCGTTCCTATATCAATAGCAAGAATGTTTGTAAACGGTCTCACCTAAATTCGATTAGTGTTTTTAGCAAAAAGAAATTATTCCATGTCAGATTTTATTAAAGATAGTGCTCTTTTCGTTAGTCTTTTAATCTCTTCAAAATTACCAGATGAAATTAAGTTCTTACTTACTATCCAACTTCCACCACACGCTATAACATTATCTAATTTAAGGTAATCTGCAAGCGTTTCATCGTTAATTCCACCCGTTGGCATGAATCTGACATTGGGATACGGTCCCGAAAGCAATTTAATCATTTTAAATCCTCCAGATAAATCTGCTGGAAAAAATTTGAAAAAATCCAGCCCTCTTTCTAAACCCCATTCTATAAATGAGGGGGCATTAAGACCCGGGATTATGATAATTTTATTCTCAATACAATAATCAACAACAGTGGGATTAAATCCCGGAGTAACAATAAATTCAGAACCCGACTTAACAGCCTCCTTAACTTGGTCGATCTTTAGAACAGTTCCTGCCCCTACTAACATTTCTGGATATTCCTTTTTTATAATGGAAATCGACTTTGCCGCCGCATCAGTTCTGAATGTAATTTCAATTATTGGAAGACCTGCATCTATGAGAGCTTTTGCTAAATGTAGGGCATGATTTGAGTTTTCAATTACTGCAACTGGAACTATTTTTAAATTTTTGATTTTATCAATTATATCCATAATTAGACCTTATGCATTATTTCTTTTTAACTTTATAAATAGTTTTAATTTTTGGGACAAATATTTGGAGTTGCGAGAAATCAGCGGCTCTTAAATTTTCTAATTCTGTTTCTGTTACCGTGTTATATGCGAACATGCCGAAATGATGAACAATGAGTGCTTCAATCTTGGCAGATTTGCATATCTCTAAAACTTCGGAAATTAAAAAATTTCCCGCAATATTATTATTCAACCGATATTCATCCCGACCATTAATCGGCAACAGAGCTAAATCAATTTCTAAATCTTTTAACTTATTTATTAATCCCGGATAGGGAATACAATCTCCTGAATGATAGATTCTTACGCCTTCAAAATCAAATACATATCCTAAAAAATGGTGCTCTCCATTTTCATTAACTTTTAGATTTTCATGAGCTGCAGCAATTCCCATGACTTTTATTCCTTTTTCTAATAAAAGCGTATTTCCATCATTTAATCCAATGACTTGAAGTTTTTTCGCTCCTCTCTTAATGACCTCTTCAATTTCTGCAGCAGGTACAATTATTTTTACATCCGGATTCTTTTCACTGAGAATTGAAATTGTTTCAGGATCCATGTGATCAGAATGCGCATGTGAGCACAAGATATAATTCACTTTTGTAATTTTCTGAGGCTCTATTGGAAGTTCCATTAATCTAATATGTGGAAATAATTTTCCTTTATACTTCCTTGATAAGTAATCCGAAAGGTAAGGATCAATTAATAATAACTTGTCTTTGAATTTAAAAATAAATCCTGCTTGACCAATCCAAGCAAGCTGAACTTCATGTGATGAGAGTGCATTACTTTCAATAAATAACTCTAAATTTTCAATAAATTCGGTAGTGATATTAATGTTTGGCATCTAATCCTAACTCCATCAAAATGTTATCAATTGCAGCTTCAACTGCACGATTTATACTTTCTTCTGTATAAGCACCTATGTGGGGGGTACATATTGTACGAGGATGACTAATTAGATCATCAACTTCCGGAGGTTCATTTCTATATACATCAGTGGCATAATATTGAACTCTGTTTAAATTTAAAGCTTTGACCAATTCTAATTCATCTACAACTTCTCCGCGAGCGGTGTTGATGATGCATACTCCAGATTTCATCATGGATAAAGCTTTCTTATCTATAATTGGTTTATCGCCTGGCGGAGCGTGGAGGCTGATAATATCAGAAAATTTGAATATATCTGATAGGTTTACATACTTAAAATCATTTGAAGGATTAAATGATTGATCTGCACAAAGATCAAATCCTAATACTTTCATCCCTAATCCCAATGCCATTTTTGTTACTCGTTTTCCGATATTCCCGCAACCAATAATACCGAGAGTCTTTCCTTCTATCTCTATTCCTTTGAATCGGTTCCATTGCCCCTTCTTTAAATCTCTATTTTGATTTGGAATAGAACGAACCGCAGCTAGCATTAAAGAAATTGTTAGTTCTGCTACTCCTTGAGCATTCGATCCTGGAGTGATTGTTACTGTAATGCCTAAAGCTTTAGCAATTTTAACATCAATATTTTCCGTACCAACGCCATTTCTACTAATAACCTTTAGATACTTGGCCGTCTTTAATACTTTCTCCGAGATTTTCTCAGTTCCCGCTAAATATGCAATACATTCGGGTAATGTCTTTAGTTGATCCTCTTCAGTAGGTTGTTTACCTGGAGGTCCAAAAATTAATTCCAAACCAGCATTTTTTAATCTCTGCAATGCAGGGTGACCATTAAGAGTTAATGTTCTTGACCCAATATATACTTTACTCACGAATTATCTCACTTTATCTTACTAATCTTTCCATTTTGGATTATCGATTATAATTGGCTTTCCATCTTTTTCAATGATTAATTTTCGAAATCCTTTTGTTTCTATAGTTTTATAATTATGTCCGGCATCCGCTCTAAACACAAAAAACATTACAAAAGGCTCGGAATTAGAAATATTTATGCTCCTATGGGCAAAATTAGGAGGTACATATACAGAAATTCCTGGAGTCATTTCTTGTATTTCAGAATTTCCTTCAGGATCTTCAAGAAGTAAAAATCCGTGTCCTTTTGTACAATAATAAACTTCAGCGGTCTCAAGTTTTTCATGGAAGTGTCCCTTAGTCATAAAATATTCAGTACCAACTTTTCCTGAATAAATTATTGTTGTGCCAAATGATAAATCGCTTGATTTTCTTGGAATTTCTAGTTCATAGAATTCATAAACACAAATGTTTCCTTGTTCAAGGATTTTTTCAAATGATCTATTGTCTAAATACATGCCTTTCATATCCGAAAGCATCCTCTTTGTCGGATTTCGATTTGGAGAATGCCCATCATTCAAGCTAAATTTAATTGAAAATGACTTATAATCTTTCATGAGAATCCTCAATAATTTTATTTCACTTGCAATGCAATTTGTGATAATCTTTCAAACTCGGGACCTTTCGTGGGGATATCTAAGTGAAAAACTTCCGCTATAACTCTTTGCCATCCATGTAAAAAATAAACCCATCCGTCCTCCACATGCAAATTCTTCATTCTTTCTTGAGCATGAGCTTGTTTTAAGAACAACAAATCACCTCTAAAATTAAAATCCCAAGCAAATCCATTTCTTGGAAATTCAACAGAATCGGATATAGGAGATCCTGGAAAATCCTTTCCTGCACCTGTCCCATTGATAACTAAAGAATACTCCTTTAAATTACTGACAATTTGATCATTATCTTCTGGTGTTGGACAATGATGATATTCAAATTTTGCTTTTTGATTAATTTGTGAATGTAATTTTTTCATTTTTTCAAGTCTGGGAATGGTTCTATTAGTTACATGAATTTTAGAAGGCAAATTTTTATTATCCATTGATTCTATTAGATATGTCGTGAGAGCTAATGAAGCTCCACCGGCACCCATTATGCAAATCTCTCCTTCATTTTTTTTCCAATGATCTTTAGGGATAAAAGATTCGTAAGATAAACCACTTGTTATTGGATCTTTAGCATGTGCCCAGAGTTCTCCATTACTTTTAGATATACAACTTAGCTCTCCAAGTAATTTAGTATAAAAATCTATGTGATCAAATAAATCACTTGCAGCATCATATAAATCAATTTTATGAGAAGTTACTAATGCTCCCAATGAATTCTTATCATTTTTTATAAATTCTACGATTTTCCTGTAAATTTTAGGATCATCATGAATTTTACAATTAATTCCAACTATCGGTGTACCTCCAATTCCTAAATAGTCTGCCCATTTAGGAAAAACTCGCATTATTGATGATTTTGTTGTTGTAACTCCGATATAATAAAAAGTTGGTTTTTTTGCAGGATAGAATTCGAAGTTGTACATCAAAAATTACCTCTTTCAATAAGAAACTTTATTTTGAAAGACTCTTAAAAGTTTGTTTAGTTGTTGTTTCTCCTTCTTTTAATACCATTTTTACGGCATTTTCTGCTCCTACCATTCCCGTCACAACCCCACCAAAGTTTTCACTCTGAGCTCCGACAAACCAAAGACCTTTTATCGGGGTCTTGTGTTGAGGAGGTGGAACATTAAGATGCGGAACAGTTCCTCCAAAAGCGTGATGTTTTAGATATGTTCGTTTTTTAAAGTCTTCTGGAGTAAGAATTATTTTTGTCTGAGAATGTTCCCGAAGACCAGGAATAAATTTTTCTGCTAAATCCAAGAGTTTTTCAGCCCAATCTTCCTTATTTTCTTTCCAACTACCATTGATAGGATTATTAGGAGCAATGGTGTAAATAGTTACAGCGTGATGCCCTGGTGGAGCCATTTCAGGAGAGTGCAATGAAGGGATATATATTAAAAGACCATCATTTCCTTCGTGATAAATTCCCTTTTGACATTCTTTTATACTTCCATTAATATCATAGGTGAAATAATAATAACATAATGCTGCGTTATTTTGATAAATAGAGGGATCATAATTTACTCCTAGATGTACCATGAATACTGATTCAGTTATGAAAAGAGGATCTAGAAAAGTCTCTATAAATTCTTTTGAAAGGTGCTCACGTCCTACGAGATCTAAATATAATTCCTTTGCGCCCCCACTTGCAATGACGAGTTCAACTTCAACTTCTTCTCTATTAGATAAGAGCACGCTTTTAACTCTTTCCTCTTTTAAATTGATTTTTTCTATGCTAATGTTAGTAAGGATTTTTCCACCATTATCTTTGATATATCCAGCGAGCGCATTGACAAGGCTTTCCATACCATTTTCTATATAACTCCAGGATTGTCTATGTTGGTGTCCTCCGTAATCTAAGGGTATCCGATCATCATATTGCGATTCTGCATTAATCGTTGGCACAATTAAACCCGGAAATACTTCAGGAGATGCTACGTAATCAGCTAAAATAGCAATGAATACTGCTTGGAGTTTTTTATTTGTAAAACAATAATCCATTAATTTCTGAGCGCTCCATCCTTTTTTTCTCATGATTGGCAGGAAAGTTAAAAATAATTTGAGTTTAGAAAGAAAACCTTTTTTATTAAAAAGTGCACTTACATCGTGAATTCTTTCATAAATTTTGAAATACTTATCCAACCCTTTAGCATCCTCGGGAAAAAAATTTTTTAAATATTCTTTTCTCCAATAGATCCCTTGGAACTCTTTTGGTTTGCTTATCCTGAAGTCAGGGAAGTAGTTTTCTCTATAGGATTTGAAAGTTTTCACTTTTTCAGAAATACCTAATTTCTCAAGAATATCTCTTCCAGGTTCACCCTTTTCCATATCCGGAATTAACATTTGTCCCCAATCCCATTTGTAACCCTCTTTCTCAATCGTTGCGGTTACTCCACCAATTTTCTCATGTTGTTCATATACGGTTACAGAATGTCCTTCTTTTACAAGAAGCGCTGCAGATGTAAGCCCCGCTATTCCTGATCCTATTATGACAATTTTCATATCGATTTTAAAAATATTTTAATTCCATTAAACTTTTTGAATCTTAAAATTTTTTTATTCTAATAATTATGAAAGTAATTGTTATTGGTTCCGGCTTAGCTGGTCTGACTGCCGCTTCCTATATGTGTCGAGAAGGTCATGATGTAATAATATATGAACAGTATTCAGAAATTGGAGGGGTTACTGCTACAATTCATAAAGATGGATATTCATGGGATATTGGACCTCTCTTATTGGAAGGATTAGCACCTCACGAAAAAGTGGGAAAAATTTTATCTGAATTAGGAATCTCTGACGGAGTAAGCATCATCAATGAAGATCGAGGTCAAGTACTTCCAGATTTTGCGATATGGAAACCAAAAGAGTATAAAGGGAAGTACTGGCGAAGAGAATACTTCAAAGAACTATTTCCATCTGAAAGTGAAGGATTAGATAGATATTATCGCTACTATGATCAAGTAATGACACTTATGGCTATTAGCAATCAGTTAGAATGGACAACAGGTTTAAAATCCATTTGGTTGAAAATAAAGATCTTCCCAAAATTTATGAAAATAAAGAAATATATTGATAAGAGTGCTTCTGAAATAATGGATTCTTTTTTTAGGGATCCAAAATTAAAAGCAGTTTTTATGGGAATCCTTGCAGATTTTGTGGTAAAACCAAGTGAGTTTCCAGGACTAGGAGTACCTGTTTCAAATGTTGAAACGGCGTTTGACAAGCGCATACCACTTGAAATTAAGGGTGGAAAGTTACCTGTATATCATTACATCCAAAATGGTTGCGAGCAATTAGTAAGTGCTTTTGCGAATTATGTTAAAGAATGTGGTGGAGAAATTCATACAAATAGCTTAGTTGAAAAAATTTTAATAGAACGTAATAAAGCTATTGGAATTAAACTTAAAAATGGAGAAGAATTATTAGCTGATATAGTAATTGCTAGTGGTGGAGCTCACAAGACTTTTTTTAATTTAGTTGGGAAGGAAAATTTACCTTCCGAATTTGTAGAAAGAGTTGATAATTTAGTTCACATGGAATCTGTATTGATGGTCCATTTAGGTATTGATTTTGATCCAACTCCTTACCAACGCGCAGCTTTATGCTATTACTATGGGACTTATGATATCGAAGGAGCAGTCAATCGGTGTAGGTCAGGTGATTATCATGAGGGAAGAGAAGGTTTTTTAATATATATTCCTTCATTGCATTCTCCCACAATGGCTCCGCAAGATCATCATGCGATAACTATTTATACCATTGCACCTTTTGAGCTCTACAAGGGCGATTGGGCTTCGCGCAGAGAAGAACTTGCAGATAAACTACTCGTAGAAGCTGAAAAAATAATTCCCGGTCTTCGGGAACACGCTAAAACAAAGGTGATCATGACTCCATTAGACTTTAAAGCTCGCATATTCGTTGAACGACATAGTTTTGGAGGATTAGCCCCAATTATGAATCAGCAAAATCCCCAGCATCTTACCCCCATTCAAAGTTTATGGTATATTGGAGCACAGAGTGAATCTGGTGGTGGCGTAGCAGGAGTGGTTGCAGGAACACGAAAAGCTATCTTGAAGTTATTGAAGGAAATCTAAAAATATATTCTCTTATTGAAGTTATGTTATAAAATAATTAAAAGGATAAAATATATGACTCTAAAAAAAATTAAAGCTATTTTGTTTGATCTTGATGGAACGCTTATTGATGTTGATTTAAAAGGATTTATTCCTAGCTATATGGAACTTCTTTCAGAAAAATTCAAGCACCTTATTCGTCCAAGTAAATTTATATCATTATTACTAGAAGCTTCAAATCAAATTGATCAAAATGATGGCAAGATGACAAATGAGGAAATTTTTGAGCATATTTTTTTTCCTCTCAATGGTCATTCAAGAGAAGAAGTAGATTACCTTTTTGATGATTTTTATAATACTGAATTTATTAAATTAAAAATCTATACAAAAATTAAACAAGATGCTCGATCAGTAGTTTCCAAAGCTTTTGAGAGCGGGTATGATGTGGTAATTGCTACAACACCAGTGATTCCCCTAACCGCAATCCAACAAAGGCTTGACTGGGCAGGTGTAGGTGATTTCAATTACAAATTTATAACTACCATTGAAAATATGCGAGCTAATAAACCAAATAAGATTTACTTTACCCAGATCTTTAACATGTTAGGTGTTAAACCAAGTGAATGCTTGATGGTAGGAGATGAAAATAAAGACATGGTGGCAAGTAAATTTGGATGCGAGACATTCTTGGTTCCAAGTAATAATACAAATTTAGAGTCCACTACTCCAACACCAACATATCAAGGGGAATTAAAGGATTTATTACCTCTCTTATAAATTTTATATTAATTGAATTCTAAATTTAAATTGTGAAAGTAAGGTAATTATTAGATGAAATCTGAATTTGGAAATGGTTATTTTGGAAAATGGATTGAAGATGAAAATGGATTGCCTGCATATAAATATACTTGCAATCAAATCAAAGATCCTAAAGCAATTACTCCCATGAACGATATGTGGCGAGATCCTACCGATCATATTTTTCTAGTAGGAAATGACAGGATTGTTGGATTAGCTTCTAATTATGGATATGTTATGGTAAGACAAGATGAGGGGGCTCCAAAATATTTGAATTACCACGACCCAGGGCTTAATCAATACGCAGGTGGATTTGGCTACCTCACTGATGGGAAGAGCTCGATTTCTACTTATTATAATGGTCAAAACTCGAATTTTGAACGAGTATTTGGTATCGGTTATATTTCCAAGCGAGTTTCTAACCAAAACTATAAAGTAAATCAAACTATTTTTGCACCATTTGGAGATGATCCCGTTTTAATTTCTCAAATAGAAATTTACAATAATATACTTCAAACTATAGATTTAAAATGGATTGAATATTGGGGCTGCTTTAATTTTCAGTTTTCATTCCAAGCAGTTTTAGATGCAATTAAAGAGAAGAAAGTTGACCCACTCAAAAATTACCGGATAAAATTAGAAAAAAGTTATAAAAATAAATCTATAGTTTTAGATAACGGTCGTGGATTGGTTAATCTAAAATATGACGAAAAATCATCAAAATTGGAGGAACAATTAAATTTTGAGGAAAGAATTAAAGGGATACCAATCCAAAGAAAAAAAGCTTCATTTGAAGACAAAAATCCCCCTCCAATTTTCTTGGTTTCTTTAGACGATAAGGCAACAGCGGTACAAAATGATGGGTCCTTATTCTTTGGAAAAGGAGGTAATCAAAACCCAGATGGTCTTAATTTTAACGGAGCATTTAATGAAGAAATTAGTGATTTTAACTCTTGTTTAATTATAGAACGTAAGGTGAAAATTCCACCTAAGACTTCAAAAATAATTTATTTTGCATATGGATACGTCCCCGAGGGATTTGAATTAAATGATTTAATCGAAAAATATCAAGATAATCTACCAAATCTCTTCAATTTATCCTGCAATAAATGGAAAGAAAACCGGATCAAACTCGATATGAATGAGGACTTATGGATTGACAGAGAGCTTTTTTGGAATTATTATTACTTGAGAGGAGCCTTAACTTACGATGATTACTTTAACGAGCATATACTGTCTCAAGGTCACGTGTATCAATACATTATTGGGTTTCAAGGTGCTGCTCGAGATCCATTACAACATGCATTGCCATTTCTCTTCATAGAGCCTCGTATTGTTAAAGAAATTATAAGGTATACCTTGAAAGAAATACAAGAAGATGGAAAAATCCCCTATGGGATCACTGGAAACGGAATGATAATGCCCTCCTTATGGGATCCAAGTGATTTACAATTGTGGTTGATTTGGCTAATTAGTGATTATATCCTCCTAACAAGGGATTCCGATTTTATAAATGAAGAAATTTCAATGTATCCCGTTTATGGTCGAAAAGTACAAAAAAAAACAATAAAGGATGTACTATTTCTAACTTATGATTATTTTGTTAAAGTGATTGGAAAAGGAAAGCACGGTCTATTAAGGGTTACTAGCTGTGATTGGAATGATTTGGTAATAACTGGTTTTGTTCCAGAGAATAAACAAGACGAAGTTAAAAAAGTTGGAGAAAGTATATTGAACACTGCAATGGCTATATATGTTCTTTCTCAGTTTTCTGAAATGCTATCCTTTATTGGAATGATAGAAAAATCAGACGAAATTAGAGAATTTATGGTTTCATTAATCAAACCATTAAAAGATCACTGGAACGGAAAATGGTTCAAACGAGCCTGGCTCTCTGAGGAACTGGGATGGGTTGGTAATGACATGTTATGGTTGGAACCACAACCTTGGGCACTTATTAGTGAAATATTGGATTTACCTCAAGCAGAAACTTTAATCAAGAACATAAATGAGTTAAATAGAAAACCCTCCCCAATTGGAGCAATAATACTTAGTAAGACAATAGACAATCAAGTAGAAACGGCTGGAGTCGCCACTAATGCAGGAATCTGGCCATCAATCAATGGTACTTTAATATGGGCTTTAAGTAAATTCTCTGGTAATTTAGCTTATGATGAATGGAAGAAAAACACTTTTGCTCTTAAATCATCCATATACCCTGATATATGGTATGGCATTTGGAGTGGACCAGATACGTGGAATTCGTCATATTCAGAATATCCTGGGCAAACTTTATTTGATAAATTTTATTTGACTAAAAATCCAAAGGACAAACAAGAAGGATTACTTTCAATGGGAATTAATTGGACAGATTTCCCCGTTTTAAATCTCCATCCTCACGCATGGTCTTTATATAACATTTTTCATCTAATAGGGTTGAGATTTACAAAAAATGGCATAGAATTGAATCCTAAGTTTCCTAAAAAGGAATACCAAATTAAGTCGCCGGTTATTAGTTTTGAAAGGACATTGAATTGCTATCAAGGGAGCTACTCTCCAAAAAAAGAAGGCGAATATCAAATTAAATTAATACTCCCCAGAGATGAAATTGAAGCAATTAATAAAATTGAGGTAAATGGAAAAAAAATTAAAGCCACTTTAATTGAAGCCAATGCAATAATATTTAAAGGACGAAAAGATTCTCTTGAACCCATATCTTGGAAAGTATCTTTTTGAACTTCTTATTATCTTAGAAGTATTTAAAATTAATAATAAATCAAGTTCTAAAGAAAAAAAATACTTATATAAGTTTAGAACCACAAAATTCACAATAAATTTGCTCTTTCTGTCTTGAGGATAACATACAATTAGGACAATATTTCATAGTAATTTGAAATTCTTCTTTTCGATCCATCCCAATATCTTTAATTAATTTTTTAGGTATTAATATATTATACGTGTACAATAATCCCGAGACGACTGTAAATCCCACTGAAAGAATAAGACTCACATAATTCAAATAAAGCAAAAATGAATACCAATCATAAATTATTGGATTTGAACGATCGATAAAATAAAAATATTTTTGAGTGACAACTCCTATGGATTCACCATCATTAGAGATTGCAAGCTTGTTTATAGTTCCTTGTACTCTGATTGACCAGAGTGGAACATTTTGGTATTTATTTAAGCAATGAATAAAATATCGTTCCTTATCATAGTTCATATCTCCTCCCACTATGAAGTTACCATCTGAAGATAGCGCTACTTCGGAAGAATCAGGTTCCATTGAATAACTCCATAAACAAGTATCATAATTTGTATTATATAAATAGCATCCCCCCGCGCATACAACTGCAATGCTTGATTTTTCTTCTGAAATTGAAATTGAATGGACATTAAAGCCAGTGTTATATTTCTTAATGGGTACTGGATCTGTATTGGAGAACAAATCAACACGATTGTTTTGTCCTCCTAATGCAATAAGTTCTCCAGAAGGGGATATGACCAAATCATTCATTACATTTCCAATTTTATATTGCCATTGTGGAGAAAAACTAGATTTTTCAAAATAATATAAAATTCCATCAATACAAGTAACAATTTCATTACCATCAGCAGAAATATCTATGCATAAATCCATTCCATTAAAATTGTATGACCAGAGAATTAGATCTTCTTCCCTACTATATAAATATAGGTTACCTCGATTTAAGAAGGCAACGTATTTACCATTTGCAGATATTTTTGCTACGGAATGTTGAAATCCTTTATAGCTCCAAATCGGAACAGGATATTGTCTTGTAAACACGAGCACATTTCCTACAGCATCACAAGCAACGATATAATTTCCATCTGCAGAAATATCCACGCTTACAACATCATCCTTCATTTTATAACTCCATAAAGACATTTGCATGTCATCTTTGAATAAATATAGGAAGTTATTACCACTACCAACCACCACGAACTTACCATTTTCAGACATCGCACAAGTGGAATATTGTTCGTTTGGATCATCAGTGAGAAAATAATTCCAAGAGGAATTAAAATTATTTAACAATACCATCAAAATGGATGAACAGATTATCCCCAATGTTGAAAAAATCACTATGATTAAGATCTTATTATTTCTCATTATGCCCTATGTTCATATTATAATAAATGGGAATTTAAATCTTTCTACCGACAAAATTAGTGACATACATCTCCTAATTTTTAGGAAAAGAAAACGAGTGTTTTTTTGATCATTTTTATTATGATTTTTTTTTAGAAAAAATAGTTATCTATTCTTAAACCTCACAATATTGAAAAATTATTAACTTTGAGGGAGAGAAGGGACGAAATTGGAATCCCAGGATTCTGATACAGGATATTCCCACCAAGATTCTGGAATCTTAGAATAATTTCCATATTTTTGCAATCCTTTTTCAAAAGCCTTTATATTTTTCCGAGGTGTATTGAGATCTCGTGGAGTAGGATAGAAATAAGCACCAAATCCTCCATTTTTAGTACCCAAATTCCTCATCATGTGCCACACTTCACGTTCTACTTCATCTGGAGTTCCTTGTGTATAAATAGATTGAATGTTAACGCAACCCCAGAACATTATCTTTCCGCGATATGGTCGTAAATCATTATATCCGCTCATTCGTGGGCTATCTAATTCGATTGCGTCTAATCCCCATTTTATTAATGGCTCTAACAATGGATCAATCTTACCACAGCAATGAAGATGGACATCCAAATCTAAATCATGAGCTTCATTTATGATTGTTCTATAAGAATCCTCGTATAAATTTTCGAAAGTTCGCGCACTAAAGAATGGACCTTTTTGTTCACCTAAATCATCCACAACCCAAATACCATCTGCTTTTAAACCATACTTTTTGCTATATCGCATTATATCTACGTGATAATCTGCTACTACTTGTAATGCTCTTTTCAATTCTTTTGGGTGCTTTTTATGATCTATAAGATAAGTATTAAAACCACGCATCGCTGCAACAACTTGAGATGGTCCGTGGCTAATCAAGTTTAAAGTAAAATATCTATCATTTTCCACCATATTTCTGAGTTGAAGCGCTGGTTCATACCTGGTTTCTTCAGTCGCATCAGGCGTATATTTTGAAATATAATTCTCAAAATCATCCCAATTGGGGAGAGATGGCCTTCCGGGATGTCCCATATCTTGATCATTTCCTTTCATATTCCAAATACATCCCCATTGATCGATCTCTTCATGTTTAATTCTTTTCCAATTATTTCCTTCACATTCCGGATTTTCCTTTGCCCAATCAGGTCTATCCCAATTGTATGCCCCTCTCACGTGTGGAAACAATCCTTCTTCGCCTTCATTCCAGCCTGGTTTCCATTTTTTAGAATGAACAATTGGAAGTGGCATGAGATCACCAGAAACCATGTCAAAAATAGGCACTTTATCTGGATTAGTAAATTTTAAGGCTGCTTGTATTCGTTCTCTTGAGTTCATTATTATCAAAAAAGTATCTGCAATATTTATAATTTTATGATTTCATTGTGATAATGATTCTCAATAGCACCACGAGAATTCTTTAAACAGGGAATTAGTTTTTGAAGCTATTTTTTCTTGATCTTGAGGATCCAATTCAGTTTTCCATCTCTCATCCAATTGAATTGAAAAGGGGTGATCACGATAGTAGTATTCATTTCTTTCGGTCAACATCCAATTATCTTCGGAATTCCTTGCTTTAATGAGTAGATAATGAGTGCCAATATTTCCTCCTATTGCATGATGATCTTTGTAGTAAAACTCTTTCATTCCTGGTTCATAGGAAATTTCCAAAAAATGACATAAGTCTTGAATCACCTTATCTGGATTTAGAGTCAGATCCTCATAGAAGATTTCAATTTTCTTTCCTTGGAATGAATTATAAAATTTTTTCGTTTCTGTAATTTGATTAATCCAATCATTAATCAAGCGTTCTAGAGTCCTATTTGGATACTTACGAGCCATTGAGTTAATCACTGCTCTTAAATCACGTTTCAGAAAAATCATAAGTGACGATATTCTGACGTTTTTTATGTTTTTTAATTGTCTACTAATCCAATCCAAATTCTTTGTAGAATCAATTAGAATGGATTTTTTTGTTAAATTAAACAGTTGTTCATATACATTATCCTTATCTGGATCTATTTTACTCCAAATTTTGCATTCTTTACCGCAGACTCGGCAATATTTTCTTTCAGGTTCGAAGTTTGGGTCTGAAAAGTAAGTAACCTTGTTTGCTTCTCCCATAAAGAATGTTTTACTGTGACTTCCTAAAATTAATCCCAACAGAGTGGAACCTGAATGTGCTGCTCCAGTAATGAAACATATCTTTTCTCTTAAGTCCTTTTTATGCAAGATCAACATGATTATATTATAAAAGCTCTGTGAGTTCTTCCTCATCAGTTACATGAGGAAATGCTGAAATTATCTTGGGTTTATCAAAAAAAGGGCATAATTTTTCCCAACCTTCACCTTTCGTAATATCTATCACTAATAAATCATCTGGTCGATCTTTAAAATATTCCATTATGTTTTTATGATGAAGATCATACACGTTGGATAATCTCTGCTTGTTGAAAGTTAACACACCATACACGCTTGCCCTGAGAAATCGACGGATTTTTAAATGTGTTTCTGATTGTTCAGGATCATCGTATGGAGGTCTATCTTCCCAATGGCGTTTAAGCGATTCCAACCATTTTTCCTTTTCTCGGATTGTTAGAATGAATTTGCTATTATAAAACAATTGATCTAATTCTCGATAATATGGAGCTACAGTGATGTCTGAGATTCCATCATAATCTTGCAGGATTGTAAAGTTATAATTACCATGAATCAATTCAAAATGAGTTATTTTATCCACGGGATAATGGATTACGTTAATACCGAGAATATTTAGTGCTTTTGTCAAACTCTTCGTGCTTGTTCTGCTTAAACCCAGACAAAAAACCTTTTTCGATTCATCACCAAATACACCCATGATATTTGCAGCAGCTTTGAGTTCTTGTACTATTTCCATTTTCAAAGGCTGTTTTTCTTCAATTCCTAGATCTTGGATCATAAATTGAGCGACATTTGGTAAATTTTCAATAAATTTTGCAATATCAACAGAAGATTCTCCAGAGGGTATCATTTTCCTTGCATAATTTATTGCTTCAATAGCAACAACAAAATCTTTATCTTTATATTTCCAATTATCAATAGCAGATTGGAGTTTGGCTTTAGGATAATCTTCTCTACTTCTTAACTCTCTAATCGCACACTTAATGAAAATATGTTCATAATTTTGGTGAAAATCGTGCAATATTTTAAATCGCTTATATTTCTTCTTCAATTTTAGATTGCTAAATGCAGCATTTCTAATAGCCGTTTCCGGTTTTAAAACATATAATAAGTTTTCATCTGATAGCGAGACTTTTTTCATCTCTTCTACCACATCACGTCTTGTAATATGCACTCCCATGTGGACATAACCCCTGAATTTGTCAAGGACATAACAGTCAATATATGCTAAGTCATTTTCTTCAAGAAAAGGTCTTAAATCTTCAAAAATCAAGCAATCGGCATCCACAAAAACAACAAATTCGGTCTCAGGGTCATATTCAATCTTCATTATTTCTTCCATGGCTTTTGTAAAGGGTTTGATATCTCTTATCACGTGTGTCTTCCATGGTTGAATGTTATTTTGAGCTAATTCAAGAGCAATATCAGAAGTTCT
Organism: uncultured archaeon; assembly: GCA_964583985.1. Classification (GTDB taxonomy): domain Archaea; phylum Asgardarchaeota; class Lokiarchaeia; order Sigyniarchaeales; family SOKP01; genus SOKP01. The sequence goes on along the minus strand of CAZOYD010000011.1, from coordinate 31,232 downwards.
TTCACCTATAGTCCTAAACACTAATTCTATCTTTTTCATGATTTTGTACTTAATCTTAAGCGATGGATTGGATTTTCATATATTTAATTATAATTAAAGATATTTTCTCAATATTCATTTACACTTATTATTATTTATGCAAATTTCCTCTGAATAGATTATCATATAGTATTAGATCTTAATAAGAAAATAGTTTTAGATAATTAAGATATTAAACATAAATAGCACTTCTGATTTATAAACTTATTGTAAATTGCGAAAATAGAGATATATACGAACAATCATTGATCTTATCTTATTGAATGAGTGGATTTTTTGGTCAATCTATGATTCGTTAAACCATTTAAAGGGAATTTTAATACACATTTTTGGTTTTTTTATATTCGGGAATTGCAAATAGACTTATCCTAATCCAAATTTCCTCCATAATTGTAAAATTAATAATTACTTCATATAGGAGGGGTAACTAAAAGTAAAAATAATAGGACCTTATCTATTTATGAAAGAGAGGTGATTAAAAGTAAAGAAGGAGTGCAAACTGGTAGTAACGAGCAATCATTTAGAAAAGTTAAGTTTTCTTTAATGAGAGGGAGGTGATTGGAAGTAAAATTCACTATCGAAAAAAATCAAAAAAATATAAAGATTTAAGATTTGAGAGGATCTTCTTTATTGTGTGTACAAAAGGCATCGCATTGAGATCGATCTTCGCTTCTAATTTTAGAATTTATGCAATCTTCGCAATATTTAAGCCATATTTCTGATTTTTTTTCGGAATCTTGATCATCCATTAGACTAACCATAATAAGGAAGTAATCTAAACTGAGTTAATAGCGTCATTAATTGATTATAAAGTTTTTCAAATCGACAAAATTCATGGACATGTACAGTAAAAAGTGCGAGAATATAAAACTTTAAATAACTAAAATTAAGATGCTGTTATTTTGATTTTTGTGATCCTGGAATTACAATAATTTCCATGTTACAAAATTCTCATCATACTCCTCAAAACCAAGACCGCGGATAAAGTTATAAGACGCTTTATTGTCTCTATATACCTTACAACGAAGCTCTTTTACTCCTTTTTTCTTAAATAAATTCCAGCTTGCCATGCCTAAAATAGTTCCCAATCCTTTTCGCTGTAATTCTGGAACTATTCCTAATCCAGCAATAACGCCCACCAGATTATTAGAAGTAAAATAAATCAAAGCAAAACCCTTATCTTCACCATCTATTTTAGCAATAAGGAATATATTATTCTCATCATCTAGCATGGTAATTATCTTTTCCTTGGTGAGTGGTCTATAAGGCATGGGAGTGGAATGCCAAGCACGATCATGAAGTTCGATTAAATGGTCGATATCATCCCTCGTTGCCTCACGTATTTCTGCATTAATAAGAGATCCTTCAATTTTCTCCTTTAGTTTGTTTTCAAAATCCTCTGAAATATTAGAAACTGGTAATCTCATTTGAATGAAATCAAGCTCTTTGTGTGATGGATTTTTGATATCCGTATATACTTTGATAAAAAATGATTTAAAACGGCCCAATTTAATTAACCTCCTCAAATCCAAGGCTTTTGATAAAATTGTACGCTTTTATGTTATCCTTCTCCACTCTACATCGCAATTCTTCAGCACCATTTTTTTTAAAGTATTCCCAAATCTGAATAACAAGCATCGTACCTAAACCTTTTCCTTGGAAATTGGGAACTACCCCCAAAGCTGTAATAACTCCAATATCTTTATTCTCACCAGTGAAATACATGATAGCAAATCCACGATCTGTGTTATTCACTTTAGCGATTAAAAAAACAATATGTTGGTCATTAATTAATTCAGTTAATAATTCTCTTGAGAATGGTTTGTATTGCATTTTTGTTGATTTCCACGCTTCCTCATGTAATTTCATAAAACTTTCAATATCATCCAAATTAGCTATTCGTATATTAGCTTGTAAAACACCGTGACTTACCATGTTTCTTAAATTATTTTCAAATTCTCTCGTTACCTTTTTCACGGGAAGCTTCATTTGATAATAATTAGAATCATCTTTCAAATCATCTAGAGTTTCAGCCAATCTTTTAGTTAGAAGCGATTTAAACCATTCCATTATCGGTCATAATTTTGAAATTTTTATCACATAAATCAATTACTAATCTTCTTGTTTATAATTTACTCATCATAATTGAACTCATAAAATGCATTAAAATATGATTTTTCAAAATGAGACTAAAAAAATGTTATAAATGTAATCTCAGGTTAGGAGAATGAAGAACCACAATCAGGACAAAAACTGCCTTCTTCCAAAATTTCAGCGCCACAATTAGGACAGAATTTAGGGCGTATGCCAACCACTCGATTTACATTTGAAATGGTATTCACTGAAGATACTTGTAGCAGACTCGGTGGTTGAGGAGGAACTGGTGGCTGAGGGGGGACTGGTGATCGAGGGGCCATATTTACTTCTAAATATTCTGAACCAATCATGGTATTAAATTTTGCTAACTTAAAGAATCCTATAATTTGCAAGATGAATCCAATGAATATCGGGATTATTAAGAATCCAAGTGCATACATTAATGCTGATGTTCTTAATTTTTCTGCTCCATCAATAGTTTCACGTGCAATATATTCTGGAAACATTGATTTGTTTTCTACAATGTACAATTTTAAATTTTCCCACGATTTCATTTCAATTGAAAAACCTATTATAAAAAGAATTAGCCCGATCAGAGCAGGAGAACAACTAAGAATAATATTTACACTCAATGCAGCGTAATTAGGATTTTCGTTATGAACCCAAAAATATGAGGAAAATACAATTCCAACGATACCTCCTGCTAAAAGACAAACAGAAATTAACTTATAAATAAAAGAGGAAATCATTTTTGATCGAAAATCATAAAGGTACAAACTTTTCAAATTATTATTAATTAATCTAATATTTCCAAGTGATATGAAGACAAAAATAATTGCTACAAAACCAGTAATGCCCGTGACAATGGTCAAAAGTGTTAAAATGGCTACAAGATTCATGTTCCTTCCAAATTCGTTCCATAATCTATAAAAATCATTATCAGGCAAAGATTTCACCATTTTCTTATATATCTTACATGAATGCAGATTATGAAATAAAATAAATAAGACACTTTATATTTTTTCTATAGTCCAATTTTCAATTTGAGAAACATAGAAGAATGAATATTCAAATGAAACCATTTTAAATTGTGTTTTAAAAAAACACAAACAACAAAAAATGGCTCATAGCATCGAATTTAGAGATTCAAAATAAAAAGAAATGAAAAAGAATTTTTTAATCCGTATGAGCACTTATAATTAGATCTGCAAATAGATTCATGTCTTTTAATAACGTGTTGAGTTTATTCTGAGATTCTCCGTCGATTTCTCCAGATTTCATCACTAAAACTGTGATGATGTACTTGAAAATGTGCAATTCAATTTCTTTACCTTCTTCGTTGCGTCCTTTAAAATTTGCAGAATCGGACATGAATATATTTTCTCTTACAGTATTGCATGCATTGATGAAATCTCTTAAATCTCCCCTTAATGTCAATCCACTACTAACACCTTGAACATTGTGAACAATTACATTTCCTGAAACATCTGAAATGATGATTTTTGCTTTTATTTCTTCTAATTGTGCTTCAGCTTTTTCCACGTGTGCCTTCAAATTGGAATAAGAGGATATCAGAATGTCTCGAAATATTTTAGCTAGCTCGTCTTGTAGGTAAATACTTGTAAGCATGTAATTGAAATCATATTCCTTAAACATGTCTAAAAAGATATCTTTTGCCTTCTTTACATTAGTATCAAGCAATTCTTTTTGATATTTCTCCGTGTCATACTTGTGCAAGAACAAGAAAATTTTTGGTTTTTCGTTATTCTTTCGATAAATATCTAATATCCCTTTAATGTATTCCTTAGCTTGTTCAAAATTCTTTGGATCGTGAAGATCCACAATGGGTATAAGGATATCTGTACCGCGAAAGATTTCCGGTTTATCCATGTATTCTCTCCTATATTCTTCTTGCCCACCGAAGTCAAAGATGCCTACTTGTAATCCTAAAAAGGGATGTCTTCGAGTTTCATAAAGGATCGTAGGGCTTAAGCCCTTTGTATCTTCAGGGCTTTTCTCAGCAAAAGCCACGGAATAGAGTGAGGTTTTTCCGCATCCTCCTAACCCAATTAATGATATTTTAACGTTAATTCACCTATTTTGTTATTATTGCTTTTTATAATAATTTATTCCATTTAATTTTTTAATAAAATTTATTTTAATTATTTTTTTTCTGGTGGTTCTAATTTAAAAGTTTTCGAAAAAATCTTACCAAACTCATCGGTAGATGCTTCAACTAAGACATTTTCATATTTGATTTCCCCTTCTTCAACTTCCAGAGGATATCCAATTTCGATCGTTTCATATGGAAATAATTCTTTTATCGTGGTAATCCAAGGTCTTTTTTCAAATAATTCTTCAATACTGACGATCCTTATTTTTATATCTTCTAAAACTTGACCCAAGCTATTAGTTAGAGAAATATTGAGTACTTTCTCACCTTCATTTAAAGTCTTTGATACACTCAAGACTTTTCGAGTTCCAAGAGTTGGAGATGCTGGTGTTTGATCTGACTCGGGTTCAGTTTTGATTCGAGGTTCTTCTTCAGAATCTCTAACGATAAAAACTTTCCTTTTTTGGATATTGTACTGAGAAACTTTCTTTAGTTTTGCTAAGAATAGAACCGCATTTAAGTTTATGGCATTAAAGGGTTCTATGGTTAGATATCCCTTTTTAGCAGCATCCTCGATAATTTCGGTTCCAATTCCCGATCGAGCAAATATGGTATTCTTCTTTGGACCACTTCCAACGGACCCAACGGAAATATCTGCATTCTCAGCAGTTAAATCAGTGCAAAAATTACAGCTTGATGATTTGAACTTATCAAGCTCCTTAATGGTATATGATTTCACGGGCTCATCTTTATTTTTTTCATATATATGAAACTTGCCTTTACTGATATCCATCTTTTCTACTTTGGTTAAATCGATACCTTCTTTGGTAAAGAAGGAATAAATTGCTTCTGGTGCGAAGGAATCCATGCAAAAGAGACCAATCTTTAGTACATGAGCTCTCATGAAGTATTTTAACATACCTGCTGGGCTGCTCATCATTTTATCAACAGCATCGATGTTACAAGGAGTACCCACAAAAGCTATGGACCTATAATCTTGTCTAATAGCATCCATTAAAGCTTCTACGGTTTGGGAATGAGAATAAATGGAACCCGAAGCTTTTATTGCATCTTCTTTAGTTGTAATGATTTGAGCAATTGGATGCCAAGGATTCTTAGGATCCTTCATGGTAACCACGGCAGCATCGATTAAATGTTCATCAAATAAGTAACACAAGAGTGATGTAATGCTTCCGCCATCTTGACCCCCAATAACTTCAGGAATATTTGTATTTCCGACATAACCGGTTTTAAATTCACCCATGAGTTGAATCGGATCTGTTATGGTTCTGGGACATTGGTTGTAACAAATCCCACATCCTGTACATTTTCCAATCAATTTGGGTTGCCCGATTAGTGGATCCCATTCAAGCACGGGACAAACCGCCGCGCAGGTTCCGCATTCCGTACATATACCCGCACGAACGATCTCTTTCATGAGCATTCCGAATGAATCTTTCTTGCCTTCAAGCTTTCCTTGAATGTAATCAAATGAATAATCATATTGTTTTTTATTTTCACCAGATTGATTTTCAGTCATGTTTTTTGCTTTAATTTAAAATTATGAATTTTAATGAAAACTTAAGTTAAAGAAATGGAATACCATAAAAAAAATTTATTAAAAAAGTAGATCTCATTTATTTTCGACTAAAGTTTCTAATTCCGATTGCTTTTCTTCCAAATATGCAATTCCTTTCTTCCAGAAATTAGGATCTTTCAGATCAATATCTAAGTTTTGGAGCATTTCTTCAGGAGTAATGGAGCTTCCGAATGATAGTAATTTTACGTATTTTGGGACGAATTTCTCTTTTTGCTCAAGATATAATTGATATAATGAAATCACGAGTAAATTCGACATGTTATATGCATAAACGTAAAATGGAGTGTGGAGGAAATGGGGAACCACAAAACAATAGTTTGCGTATTCTTCCCGGAGATCAGTCATCGAATTCCCAAACATCGCTTCCATCTCATCAGCAAAAATATTCTTTATCTCTTCAGTCGTAGGTAATTTTTGTTCTATCAACTCATGTACTCTTGTTTCAAAATTATAAAATGCGTTTTGTCTGAATGAAGTGGAGAAATTATTTTCCATAAAAACCGCTAATAATGCGATTTTTTCATCTTTAGACAGATCCATTTCCATTAAATGATCGAACATTAAAATTTCATTAAAAACCGAAGCTATTTCTGCAATTGCAAGTGACAAACCTAAGTTGATGAAGTTTTGGTCTCTTTGAATGTAGAATGCTTGAATTGCATGACCTAATTCGTGTGCTAAAGTAAGCAATGAATCAACCGTATTTGTAAAATTGACAAATACAAAAGCATATTTTTTTAATTTTCCAAATTCACAAAAAGCTCCCCGATTTTTTCCTTTTCTTGGAGTGACATCAATATGCTGCAGCTCATGGGTCTTTTGAATGATCTCTTTAAATTCAGGACAAAAATGTTCATCAACTTTTTTGATTAGTTCCATTGCTTCTTCATATGTATATTTTTTCGATATCTCACCAACCGGACAATATAAATCTGACATGTGTAATTCTTGGAGCTGTAAAATTCTTTTTTTAAGATTATAGTATCTTTCTACGACTTTATAACTCTCAGACGTTACTTTCCCCAAAACTTCAACAATATCATCACTAACTTCATTCGCTAAATTCCTTCTTGAAATTGGACTTTTAAAATTCTTTTTTTTTGATCCTAAGTCCCAATCTTTTAATATATTCGTAAAAATATGGGTAAATATCATTTCATTTTCCTTGTATTTCTTAACAATAGCTCCTAAAGCTCTCCTCCGAATATTGTTGTCTCCTTGGTATAAGTATGAGAATAATTCTGATTCTGTTAGTGTTTTTGTCACGCCCTCAACTTCAAAATCGTAAGTAAAATTGCTTTTAAGTTCATTATAAAGCTTTAAGAATCCACTCGTTCCTGTTATATCTTTCATTAAAATAACTTGCTCTTCTTTTTCCGATAGTTGATGTGGTTTTCTCAAACGATTATTATTCAAAGCATTTTTGTATTTTTCTAATTGGGGAGAATTTATTAGTTCTCTAAATTTCTCGTCAGAAATCTCATTTAACTCTAAATTGAAAAAAATTAATTTTTCTTGAATTTTTACAGAAAAATCCTCTACTTTTGAGTAAAATGCTTTTACTTCATCATTTAAATTATTGGTTGAATAAATTAAATTAGAATAACTCTGTAAGTAAAATAACTTTTCAGAAATGTTCTCATATTTTTTATACCAGTCGAGTAAAATTTCAGATTTAAGCATGGGATCTTGAAGATTTCCCTTAACTTCCATTTTGAAAGTATCAGCCAGGGTAGTGATCTCTTGAATATCTCCCGTAATCTTAGGATCATTGAGTCCATCATAAAAATCGCTTAAGTCCCATTCAATTATGTCGTCATTCATTATGGTACTGACCATCAAATTTTATTTGAAGTTTATTTTTGATAATGATTAAGATAATAAGAAAAATCATTAAAATTCTTGCTATAAAGTATTTATAAAGAATAAAATATATTTATCTAAGGTAACCATATTCGTCTAAAATAATTATCCTATGAATAACAAATCAAACAATTGGCTAGAAGAAGCAGAATGGGATCTTGAAAATGCTAAAATTCTGCTTAAAAATAAGAGATATAATACTGTAGTATTCCATTCACAACAAGCCGCAGAAAAAGCTTTAAAAGCTGTATTATACTTTAATAACATTAATGGATGGGGGCATTCAATCTTTACATTACTTGAAAAATATAAAGAACTTAAAAAGTTAGATCTCGATGATTTAAGCAATTATGCATTGAATTTAGATAAGCACTATATAACCACAAGATATCCAGATGCACTTCCAGATTTAGCTCCTCATAACGCATATAATAACCAAGAAGCAGAAATTGCAATCGAGCAAGCTGATAAATTAATCCAATTCGTAAAGAAGGAGATAGAAAAAGGTAAAAAAAATGAACAATGAAGATATTTTAGAGGCTCTAAACGTATTAATTCATAAAGTTGGTAAATCAATCCCTTTAAGATGTGTTATTCTTTTTGGTTCAAGAGCACGGAAAGATTACACGCTTCATAGTGACATAGATATAATCTTTGTTGGTGATTTTCTAGATAAATTTATCAATCGTTCTTCGATCGTTCTTGAAAATTTTGATATTCATTTAGGATTAGGTATCGACGCTTTCTGCTACACACCAGATGAGTTTGAAAAGATGTTTTACGAAGGAGTAGTATCCATTCTTGATGCTATCGATCATGGTAAATGTTTGTATGGATTAGTATTTTTTAAAAAATATGAAAAAAATTTAGAATACTTGAAAAGTAAAGGTCTTAGACGAGAACCTCCAGTATGGATACTTCCGGCAGAAATGTCACTCGATTAAATAAGACTTATTATTTTAGAAGAGAAATGAAAAATCTACTGGAAGGTGTTATTAATTAATTCTATATGCTTTACCTCTAGTAAACGATAAATAATTCATTATAAAAATCTTTTTAACCAAGAAGAATCTTGATATTATAACTCTTTAAAATAGCACATATTCTAATGGCAGAATATAAATGGAAGGTATTAGCTATAACCACCATTGGAGTATTCATGTCTTCTTTAGATGGTAGTATCGTAAATATTGCAATTCCCTCAATTTCAAAGGATTTGGGTACATCATTTGAAGTCGTGCAATGGATTCCTATTATTTATTTGTTAGTAATGGCTGTGTCTCTAATAGGATTTGGGAGGTTGTCAGATTTAAAAGGAAGGAAATCTTTCTTCCTCCTCGGAATCTTATTCTTTACTTTATCAAGCTTTTTAACTACATTTGCAACTTCAGGGATAATAATTGTAATTTTTCGAGCAATTCAAGGAATTGGAAGTTCATTTATTGCAGCAAACGCTCCTTCGATGATAACAGATATTTTTCCTCGTGAAGAAACCGGGAAAGCCTTAGGAATTAATGTGGCGACCATTTATGCTGGATTAGTAATAGGACCTGTATTAGGTGGATTTATTGTCCAATTTTCTTCTTGGAGACTCATTTTTTTTATTAATGTTCCAATCGGAATCTTACTTATTATTATTGGCTGGTTTAAATTAAAAAAAGTTGATCAAGGAATCAAGGGAGAAAGTTTTGATATTCGGGGGACTATTTTATTCGGATTGTTCTTATCTTCTCTTCTTTTAGCGCTAACTTTTACAAATAGCGTGGGATGGCTTTCGTTTGAAGTTCTTTTATTATTTATCATTTCTATATCAAGTATGACTTTTTTTATTTATACTGAAAGCAAAACGAAATATCCTTTAATTAAACTTAGTTTGTTTAGAGTAAATAGAATCTTTTCTTTTGCTAATTTTGCAGCTTTATTGAACTACATTGCGATTTCGGGGATAAGTTTTTTATTGTCAATTTATTTTCAATCAATATTAGGAATATCGCCTGCTTTTACGGCTTTATTGTTACTCCCAACAGCCATTACAATGGCAATTGTAGCGCCAATAAGTGGTAGACTCTCTGATAAATATGGAACGAGGATCTTAACAACATTAGGCATGATTATCATGGGGGTGGGATTTATCCTTTCAATTATAGTTATTGGTTTTTTACCATTAATGCTCATAATTATAACCCAATTTATTGTGGGGTTGGGGGTTGGATTTTTCTCATCTCCTAATAATTCAGCAATTATGAATGCAGTAGAACCAAGAGATCATGGAATAGCTGCGGGGACGCTCTCAACCATGCGTGTTGTAGGGCAATCCATAAGTGTAGCGTTATTAAGTGCAATATTGATAAATTTTATCCCTATTACCCTATTGAATCCAATATTATCAAATCCAGCTGTAATAACCGATCCGTTGGTCAAAATGGAATTTACCATGGGTATGCAAATAGCATTAATTGTTTCAACAATAATTTGTTTTATTGCGGCTCTTCTTTCATTTTTGAGAGGTAAAAGAATTGCAAATCAAATTATAGTGGAACCGTAAATTCCTTTCTAGATTTTTTGTGCCTTGCTTCAAGCACTAAAATTTCAAGATTTTTTACCATTTCTTCCAAGCTTGGAAAATCGGGAATATCATTCTTACTTAAAAATTTAGACATTCGTTTTACTTCTTTTGATTCTCCGACTAACCAATAAAAAAAAGGTTTTGGTGCATTTCGAAGCTCCTCTATTATATCATCTATGTCATTGAACCCTCTATATAGTTTAGAACAAAAAAGCATGTTAAAAATCCCTTCTACTTCTGGATCCTCAATCAATGCCCTGTAAACCTTAGCCATTACAACTTTTGGTTGAATATTATTCATCATTGCTTTTTCCATTGCTGGCCAAATATCAACAAATCCAAATCGGTTTGGAGGCATCCACTCCGGGAATACACTCAAGAGTGTTTCGTACGTTTTATCACTTAGAATCGGAAAATTCAATCCATGTTTATGTGTAAGATCAGCAGTTATGGTTCCTGCTCCTCCAGAACCCGCAACCATTGTCGCATTTCCCTTGATTGGAAGTGTTTTATGAGTATTATATATCATGGAAAAAGTCCTTGCATATTGAAATAGTTCATGAAAGCTATTGGCTTGAATTACGTTTGCTTGTTTCATAATTCCTTTAATCAATCTGATACTTTCAGAAAGCGTTCCAGTGTGGCTATGTGATGCCTTTTGTCCTAATGAAGTTGTGCCACCTTTCACCATGATGATAGTCTTGTCTTGTTTTGTCATGGCTCTTCTACATAGTGTTATGAATTTGCGAGGATCTTTAAATGATTCTAAATAGATAGCTATAACATTTACTGTTGGATCATCAATTAAATACTCTAGAAATTCATTCTCTCCAATGTCCATCTTATTTCCTATTGAACAAGAATATCTAATTCCAATATTTGGATATTGATGGAAAACATGCATTAAATAACCTCCATTTAACATCCCAGATTGACTCAATATTGCGATATTTCCACGATTATAATAAGAAAAGACTCCAAAACTGGTAAAGAAGCCTCCCTTATTTTCTAAGGAGCTACTCTCGTCAAACCTAGTTAAACCCATGCAATTTGGGCCTACAATCCTGATTTTAGTAAAATTCTCAGTTATCATTAAAACTTCATCCCGAAGCGCTAACCCAGCTTCTCCCACTTCTTCGAATCCAGAAGCTTCGATTATTGCACCTTTTACTCCCTTTTTTATACAATCCCTAAGTAAACCTGGTATCATTCGATTTGGCACGTAAAAAATCGCAATATCAACTTCTTCTTCAATATCTAGGATGCTATTTTTAAATTCTAGCCCATAAACTTGTCCTTTCGTATTTGGGTTAATAGGAAACACGTTGCCTTTAAAATTGTTAGAAACTAAGTTGTTAACAATCCTGTTTCCTCCTTTTAATGGATTCTTGGAAGCTCCAATTACCGCTACTGATTTTGGATTGAGAAAAGTATGAATAATGTTATTGTCAGACATATTTGTCATTTTAGATATATCTTTTGAAGTTAAATGAGGAAATAATGTACATTAAAAATAGTCTTTTATTTTAACTTAACATTAATTTGAAAGGACAATTTAAGCTTCATGTTAAATTATTCATGGAATCATCTAAAGAATACTAAGATAATTAAAGAAAAAAAGGAGAATTTGTTATTTTAATTTGTTGATTCCTTCCTTTAGTACATCCTCGAATCTTTCCAATATAAAATCCGCATCTTCTTCTGTTATGATCAAAGGAGGTTTGATCTTTATGACATTTCTACGTAATATCTGCCCCCGCATTGTGAGAATCGGCATTGACTCTCCTAAATACATCCCGTGTTCTGGAGCTATTAAAACCATTTCTTCGGATAATTCAGTAAATGGCTCTCTAGTATCTTTATCTTTTACTAATTCTACTCCAATGAATAATCCTTCTCCTCGAACATCTCCAATTACTTCATAATCTTCTTGCATTTCTAAAAATCTTTTTGTCATCTTTTGTCCCATTTTTTCACAGTTTTCCCCTAATTTGGATTCCTCTGCCACGCGTAATGCAGCTAACCCTGCAGCAGCTAATACGGGATTGGAACTGAAAGTTGTATGTTCTTCAGAGGGCCCAAATCTTTTCCTAATTTTAGGGGAAGCGATTAAAACACCTAAAGGAAATCCACCTCCAATTCCTTTCGTGTATGTAATCATGTCAGGAGATACATCGATATTCTGTTCTTTCTCATATCTCTCCGTAAGGGTGAAATATTTTCCAGTTCTCCAGAAACATGTCTGACATTCATCATAAATGAGATTTACACTTTCTTCCTCACAAGTGTCTTTAAGTTTCTTTAAAAATTCGACAGGTGCGGGAATTTGACCTCCTCCTGCTTGATTTGGCTCGATCATAATGCCTGCAAATCGTTTAGGCGCCATCCCCTTGATATATCCATCAACTAAATCAAAGCATTCTAAATTACAGTCAGGATCTTTTTTACCTCGAATCCCTCCTTGATACTTCCATAAACACCTGTAACAATATGGATAAGGCATTCGAGTAAAAAAACCATGTCCTAAATAATCAAATCGATTTACTGAATGAATAGGTTGAGAGGCACAGCCAGTAATTAATGAATTTCCATGATATGCTCCCCAAAATACACCAAAATTATCTGCTCCTCTTGATGTCATCAATGCTAACTTCATTGCTGCTTCATTTGCTATCCCTCCTCCTTCATTATTAATTGATACCCTTCCTCCTTTAAGCTTCCCAGGAGCAAGTTCAGCAAGCTTATTTATTAGTTTAGCTCTTGAAGGTGTCAAAGTGTTATATCTTACGTGTGTCAATTTTAACATCTGCTGATATACCGCATAATTAATATCTGGATGAGCAAAACCTAATGAGAGAGTCCAATTCATGGATGTAACATCAATTAGTTCTTTCATTTTTCCTTCCTTATCTCTTACTTTTACCCAGGCAGAACCAGGTTCTTTTGCTTCAATAGGAATTAAGGGTTCAATAAAGGAATTTAAACTATGTTTTTCAAATTCTAATAAGTCTTCCTCATTAATTCCAGCGGGAATGCGTTCCAATTCTTCTTTTGTCAATACAATTGGTTCAATATCTTTCATTACTAATTAACTCAAATTGATAGTTAGAATTATTAATCTTCAATTGAAAATTAAATATACGGAATTAATTATTTGATGATATCAAATCAATATCAAAAAATCAGAAAGAGGGGGAAATTATCAAGAATCACTGCTTTTCTTCCTCTAATTCGAGTCGTTCCTCAATCCGTTTTATTGCATTTGAAGCATGAATCCTAACAGTTCGATGGAAATCATTCACTCGGGATAATAACGCGTTTATAGCTTTTTTATCTCCAAAAGTTCCCAATATTTTAATCATGCTTAATTTAACCTTGAAGTCTTCGTCTTCGCCAGATTTCAAGTATTCAATCAATTGAGCAAAATACTGATTTAGATTGCGCCATGCTTCATTTTTAGAAGCCTTAAATCTGAACCAATTTTTTTGAAATATATTATAAACCGCATCAGCAGCAACCTTCTTGAGTAACCAATAGGTTGAATCGTTATTTAATAGAGATATTAAGGTTTCTAATGATGTTATCTGTCCTATTTTTCCTAGAGCAATGATGGCATTTTTCCTAATATCCAAGTTTCGTTCATTGAGTAACTCAATTAAAGTTTCGTTAAATTCTTCTTTTCCAAGTTCTCCTAGTATGAAAGCAATACTTTCCTTTATTGTATCATTTTCTTTTTCTAAATAGGTGAATAAATAGTTATATGGAACACTTTCATTATGAAGGTATATCATTTTGATGGCATCAATAATTTGAAATTTCATATCAATATCAGTATATTCAAAACTGACATCATCAATATTTAAAATGTCTAAAAGTTGAGGTACAGCGGAAATGTCTCCTATTTGACCTAATGCTTCAATAGAAGCTATAGTGACTTCAGAATATAAGCTGTCTAAATTATTAAATAACGAATCTAGGGATTCTTTTATTCCAAGTCTACCTGCTATGATAATTGCGTTTTTCTTGACAATAAAATCATCAGTGAGTAAAAGCTTTATGAGATCGTCCTTAATCTCATCCCCTAATAATTTTAAAATTGCAATTATTGAATTCATCAATTCAGAATCTTCTTCCTTTAAAACTCGAGTTATTTCATCAAGTACAATATTTTTATGTTTTATAAGATTCGTTATTACTTCTGGATACTTGGATTTAAGATAACTCACATCCTCAAACGAAATATTAATGCTGGACAGTTCATAGCCTATTAATTTAAAGATTTCAGATTTGTGTTCATTTGAAAAATTCTCATTTTTTAAAGATTCTAAAAGGTATTTTATCAAAACATCGGGCATTAAATCAAGTAACTGATTTCTTGCGAATTTTTTAATATCAGTATATTTCGCGGCAATATTTTTAATAAAAAGCTTGATTTCAGGCTCCTCAAATCTAATATTAGATATTGCTTCCAATACTGCAAGAGTTATAGTTAGATCGGTTGATTCTTGATCTAAGATCCAATTTAATGGTTTTAATGCCTTCTCAAGGTTTAATTTTCCAAGAGCTTTTGCGGCTTCACATTTAATCTCAATAGCTTCATCTGATATCAAGATATTTTCTAAAGATTCATAACATTCCGTGCTTATTTGTGGATTTTCTTCACTAACCAAACCTAAATATTTTATTGCACTTATTCGTTTTGATTTCTCTTTAGCGGAGTCTAATAGTTCAGTAAGCATCTTAATGGAGTTTTTCGCACCCAATTGGTCTCGTTTTTGAAATATTTCTTCCGGATGAAGGTTTGGCTCCCACATATCTGAAATCTAAGAATGCTATTATATTTGTTAATTATTTACCTTATAGAACTTTAACTTATAAAAATTTTTTCTGTTCTTTCCATTAAAATAAAAAACCATATTGACTCATTTTTGATTCAATATGAAAAATCATAACGTTTTTTCACAATTA
Organism: uncultured archaeon; assembly: GCA_964583985.1. GTDB lineage: Archaea > Asgardarchaeota > Lokiarchaeia > Sigyniarchaeales > SOKP01 > SOKP01. The sequence goes on along the minus strand of CAZOYD010000011.1, from coordinate 15,986 downwards.
CATCTCGATATTTATAGAATAAGCATTTAAAAAATTTTAATAATTTCCTATTCCAGCAAGAATTATTTAATTATTAAAATTTAATTTGGAAACCCCATAATTTTTAATCCTTTTTCTATTATTTTCCTTAACAAATCAACATTTTTTTTTCAATATGAATTAAAATTGCTAATTTGATAATTAAATTGTCAAGAATTATTAATATCGGTCAATGCGATAAATATATAAATATAAATAGATTTAAAGTCAAAGTAAAAGTAAAATAAATATTCAAAAATTAATAGATTTCGAAACTATTGATGTTGAGTTTGGAGGATTGAGAGTATTATTTTTTGAATAATTAAATTAAAAAAAATACAGTTTTGTAGAAATTAGAGGTGAGTGTGAAAAAAGGATGGAAGAAACCCAAAAGCATCGGATTGGATACTATGCATGTCAGTGAGGTATAAATATACGAAGTAAAGTTGATTGCAATAAATTAGTGGAATACGCAAAACAATTTGATGACGTGGTCGTAGCAAAGACTCATGCATTCTTATGTACTGAAAGCGGTCAAAATGAGATAATAAAAGATATCGAGGAAAAAAAGCTGGATCGAATTATCGCTTCTGCTTGAACCCCTCGAACTCATGAACCAGTATATCGGGGGTCTATAAAGCAGACTAGCTTAAGCCCATATTTTTTCCAAATGGTTAATGTACGTGAGCAATGTAGTTGGTGTACTGAAAATAATGAGGACGCTCTTGAAAAGGCACAAATTCTTATAAAGGGTGGGCTTGAACGAGTAAGACGATTAGAAGTAATTCCCATCAAAACCGTGCCGGTTGAAAAAGCGACTCTGGTGGTTGGTGGAGGCATTGCTGGTATGAATGCTGCGTTAGATTTAGCAAACCAAGGAATTAAAGTCTATTTGGTTGAGCAAAAATCAACTATTGGAGGAAGAATGGCACAATTGGACCGAACCTTCCCAACAGATGATTGTAGCATTTGAATTTGTGGACCGAAAATGCTGGATGTGAATCGCCATGAAAACATAGAGATCTTAAGCTATAGTGAAGTGAAAAGCGTTGAGGGATATGTGGGTAATTACGAGATAACGGTCGAGAAAAAACCAAGATTCGTCGATCCTGAAAAATGTAATGGCTGCGGAGCTTGTTCAGAAATGTGCCCCACCTACACAACAAATTTCTTTGATGAATATTTAGGCGCTCGGAAAACAATAGATATTTCATTTGGACAAGCGGTCCCATTTCTTTATGATATTAACCGTGAAACTTGTGTTGAATGTTTCAATTGTGTTGAAGCTTGCGAATTGCATGCCATTGATTTCAGCCAAATTCCGGAGGAGGTAAATTTTAAAGTAGGCACGATAATCATTGCCACTGGTTGGGACATATATGAGCCCTTCGGGGAATATGGTTATGGAGAATTCGAAAACGTCATAACACAAGCTCAGTTGGAAAGAATACTTGCACCAAATGGACCTCTTGATGGTCATGTCAGTAGAATATCGGATGGAAAGATACCTAAAGAAATCGTGTTTATACAGTGCGTAGGGAGTAGGGAAACGGAGCGTACCTATTGTTCAGGTGTTTGTTGCATGTTAGCGCTTAAAAATGGAAAATTACTCAAGGAAGAGTTTCCGGATGCAAACATCACGATATGTTATATTGATATCAGAACGAATGAAAAGGGATTTGAAGAATACTATCAACGAGCTAAGAATTCTGACATTCGCATGATTCGCGGAAAAGTAGGTGAATTTTCTGAAGATCCCGAGACGAAGGATGTAAAAATTCGGGTGTATTCATCATTAACTGATGAAATCATTAAAATTAACGCCGATTTAGTCATTCTTTCTACTGCAGCATTGCCATCAAAAGGAACTCAACAAATTGCTAAGATTCTCAATTTGGATACTGATAAAAACGGCTTTTTAACAGAATCTCATTTCGGATTAATGCCACAAGAAACGAAAACAAAAGGGATTTTTATCGCAGGATTCGCTCAAGGACCAAAAGATATAGCTTATTCCGTTTCTCAAGCTAGAGCTGCAGCAAGTAAGGTTGCAGAGTTAACCTCTGCTGGAGAAATAGATTTGGAATTAATTGTAGCGGAAGTTACAAAGGAATTCTGCATATCATGTAACCGTTGTGAAAAGGAATGCCCAAAAGGAGCGATTAAAGTCGTTGAATCTATAGGTGCTGTCGTGGATGAGATAAATTGCGATGGATGTGGAATTTGTGCAACATGCTGCCCGACACAAGCAATCGATATTCGATATTATCGGGATGATCAATTATTTGCTGAAATTAATGGAATATTGGAAGGAGGTTAAACAAGATGGAACACAAATACAAGATCATAATGTTTGCATGTCTTAAATGAGGTTACGGAGCAGCCGATTTAGCTGGCGTCTCTCGAATGAAATATACCCCATCAGTAAAAATTATAAAAGTGAGATGTACTGGAAGGGTGGACGTCAAATACATGCTTCATTCTATAAACCATGGCGCTGATGGCGTGATGGTTGTCGGATGAAGACCAGATGAATGCCAATTTAAGGTCGGAAATTTTACCGCTCAAAAACATGTTGAGTTTGCGAATCATATCTTAGAAAAAAGAGGTTTTGGCAATCAAAGGATTAATATGTATTGGTGTAGTAGCGCAGAATCAGAGAAATTAGTTAAAAGTGTTGAAGACGCTTTTGAAAAAATCCAACGTTTAGGTCCCAATCCGATAAGTACTCAGGGTTTAAAATTATCAAAAACCAAGGTTAAAACAACTCCATAGAATGAATCCTATAAAAAAATATTAGTTATAGGATGACGTGTCCTCGCAAGGATGGGGTTTTATATTGTTTAATTTAAAATAAAAAAAAGATTTGAAAAACATGGTCTCAATAGAAAAGAACAACAATTTTGGAGATATATCTCTTAAAGAATTGATGGAAGCAACCTATGCTGCTTCTGCAAATTTTCAAGTAAGAGCATTTTTTGAAGCAAAGGATGAAATTTTGAAGACGGGAAAATATTCTGAAAACGAATTTTATGAAATTTTAGATGCTATGATTGATGCTGAAACAGAACGGAAAATTGTGCTTGAAAAACTTCATGGGAAAAATCCATTATTCCTTTCAGAAATTGCAGCTGAAATTACCCAATTTCCCGCCAAAAATGTCATTCGTGATGTAATCTACTTGAAAGAACAGGGGTATGTAGAGGAGCAGATTGAAGTCAAAACAAAAATGGTCACTAAAAAGATAAAAGGCGAAGAGAAGCAAGTCGAAGTCAAGGAATATTTTTATCGCTATCAAGCGAAAGAGTTACCAAATGATTTTTTGGAGAGTTATTTTGAACCCGTTTCAATCGTGTTTGATGCGGGTGTTTGTTGTCAATGTGGATGGTGTTCTGCTATATGTCCTGTAAATGCAATTACAGTTGATGCTGATACTTTAAATATAGATGATGAAACTTGCATGAAGTGTGGCTTGTGTTTTAGTGTTTGTCCCCGTTCCTTTTCTATTGACCAAGCTAATGAAGCAATCAAGAAATTAGATAAAGATTTGAATTGGTCAGATAAAATTGGAGCATATTTTAACGCTTATACTGGAAGCACTACAAATGAAGACATTGTAAAAGTACGACAAGATGGAGGCGTAGTAACGACAATCGCCGAATATTTGCTGAAGAACAAATTAGTAGATGCCATTGTTGCAGTACAGCATTCAAAAGAATTATGGAAGCCTGAACCTGTCATCATTGATGATGTAAAAGATTTATATAAAACGGGAGGTACAAAATACGCCAATTCACCTTCTTTGAAAATTATTGATCAAGCAACAAAATATGAACGAATTGCGTTTATTGGAGTACCTTGTATGATGAAAGCTCTGGGAAAAGGAATGCTGTATCCAAGTGGTTTACCCTTTTTTAAAAATATTAAATACAAGATCGGTTTATTTTGCATGGAAGCATTTCCTTACGATGGAATTGTAAAGTTAGCAAAAGAGAAATTTGATAAAGATGTGAATGAATTGACAAAAATGAACATCGGGGGCGGTAAATTCATCATTAAAATAAAATCTGGCGAACAATTAGACGTTCCTTTAAATGATGTCAAGAGCTATGCTCGTCATAATTGTCATTTTTGTGAAGATTTGACTTCGGATTATGCCGATATTTCTGTAGGATCGATTGGGTCGCAAGATGGATGGTCTTCTGTATTAACGAGATCGAAAGAAGCTGATAAATTATATAATGAAATAATTAAAGCAGGATTAATCGAATCCCAGAGTTTAAAAGATGTAAAGCCCGGACTATTTTTAGTAGAAAGAATAGGCGGAACTAAACGAACAAGTTGTAAAACAATAAATTTGAAAGAGAATAAAGATGAACACTAAATCATTTCAAGATTTAATAAAGGAAGTACATGAAAAAGGCATTTGTCAAGAATGTGGAGGCTGTGTTAGTTTTTGTAGCTCAGCAGAATTTAATATTATTGGATTTAAGGATCAATATTCACCTCCAGTATATATTAATAAAGATAAATGCTTGGAATGTGGGATATGTTATTATATTTGTCCTCAAACTCATATTTTAGATGAAGAATTAAACAAAACGTATAATTTTTCTGATTACACATCCATGCCTTTAGGAAATTTCGATAATATTTATTCTTGTCAGGCAACAGATAAAGAATTCTTAGAATATGGAACAGATGGTGGTGTAGTAAATTCAATCATTAACTTTTTAATAGAAAGTAAACAAATTGATGGTGCTGTAGTTTCCAGAACAGAGGCTCCATTTTCAAGAGAAGCTGCATATGCGGATAGCAAGTATGATTTATTAAAAGCTTCGGGAGTAAGACTAGACATTACCCCTCAATTGGATGAGATCCAAAAGTTTTGTACTTATACCCATTCCATTCCAAAATTAAATCATTATAAATTTAAAAAACTGGCCGTGGTTGGGACTCCCTGTCAGCTATATACAATTGCTTGCATGAAAGATTTAGGCGTTACACCTTCACAAAATGTAGAAGTTTGTTTAGGATTATTTTGTTATGAAAATTTCTTTTTCGAAAAATCTCAAATTGAAAGGTTCGAAAAAGATTTTAATATTAAATTTAACGATATTAAAAAAATAAACATCAAGGAAGATGTTATTTTTACTCTAAAAAATCAAGGTAATGGAGAAAAGATAATTCATGTCCCATTTAATCATTTAGAAAAATACATGAGGGCGGCATGTAATGCTTGTGCTGATTTTACGAACATATATTCTGACATTTCTTTTGGGGGATTAGGCTCTCCTGAAAAATATACGACTGTTATTCCTCGAACTAAAAAAGGAAAAGCTTTATTTACTAAAGTATTAAACGCCGGTGTAATAAGACAAAAAGACATTAGCGATGATAAAAAGAAAGAAATGATGAATCTTATCGCTCAATTTTCAAAATCAAAAGTTAATCGAAAGGAACGATTCATGAAAAATATATCTTAGAGAGGAGAAAGCAATAACAGAATCAAAAAGAGATTTAGAGCGGAAAAAACTATTTGGTGATACCCTAAAATATCTTGATAAAATTTATGATCCAAATTTACGGGATCTTTTAAAAAGGTGTTATCAATGTGGTCGTTGTTCAGGCGTGTGTCAATTGAGTAAGGTACAGAAATATACTCCAAGTAAAATAATTCAGCTTATCTTAGAGGGATTTGAAGAAAAAGTTCTTGATAGTGGTGATTTATGGGATTGCTTGACCTGCAACCAATGTCTGAAGGATTGCCCCGAAGAAATAAATTTTGCTGAGATTGTTAGAACTGCACGATATTTAATGCGACATAAGGATCAATCCGCTGACGAATATTTAGCTCATAAAGGAATATACACTACACTTTCAGAAATAATGAGTAGACCATACATCAATCCCGAAAGAAACATGGATTGGGTTCCAAAAGGTTGTAACATATCAGAGAAAGGAACCATTTTATATTATGTAGGTTGTTTACCATTTTTTAATTTTGAATTTGAAGGTTTAGATACAATAGCAAAAAGTACCTTGGAAATCATGTGTAAGGTCGAAAATGAACCAATTGTCGTCTTAAAGGATGAAACTTGTTGTGGACACGACATTTATTGGGGGCAAGGCAAATTAAAAACTTTCATCAAGTTAGGAGAGAGGAATATCGAAAAATTTGAAAGGGCCGGTATATCTAAGATAGTAACAGCTTGCGCTGAATGTTACAGAACTTTTAAGATCGATTATGCTCAAATATTTGAGGAATTTGAATCAAAGTTTGAAGTAAAGCATATCATAGAATATATTTATGATAATTGGAAGAACGGAAATATTGAATTTGCAGAACCTAAAAAATCCGAAGAAATCACCCCCTTCACTTATCACGATCCATGTAGATTGAGTAGATTTTTACCCAAAGAGAACGACATCACCGAGATGACCAGAGAAATTTTTAAGGAATTGGAAAAATTAGGTTATAAATTTAATGAAATGAAGCATAACAAGAAAAACTCATTATGTTGTGGAGTGAATTCTTGGATGAATTGTAATGAAAAATCAAAAGCGTTGAGATATACGAGAATGTTAGAAGCAAAAGAAGCAGGAACCATAATGGTTACTTCTTGTCCTAAGTGTAACATTCACTTGAGCTGTCTTCAAAATGATTTTGAGGATATAGCATCCATTGAGATATTAGATTTTTCCGAATTTTTAGTTAATCATATTAAGGTTAAAAAACCAAGGCAGAAGGAGAAGGAGTCTAAATAATGCAAGGAAGCGTTTTAGTGATAGGTGGGGGTATAGCTGGTATTCAAACAAGCCTTGATCTCACAGAATTAGGGTTTAAAGTTTACCTCGTGGAGAGAAACCCTTCTATTGGAGGTCGAATGGCTCAACTTGACAAAACCTTCCCCACAAATGATTGCTCATTATGCATATTGGCTCCCAAGATGGTTGAAGTGTTCAGAAACCCGAATATCGAGTTAATGACCTATCATGAGGTAAAGGAAATCTCTGGTAAACCAGGTGATTTTATGGCAACAATAATTAAGAAACCTCGCTATATTGATGAGACGAAATGCAAGGGTTGTGGAGATTGTGCTGCCAAATGTCCTAAAATTCAAGTCCCAAACTTATTTGATATGAATTTAGGCAAAAGAAAATCTGCTTATATACCATTTCCTCAAGCTGTTCCTCCAATTTATCTCATAGATCCTGAAATTTGTCTTAAACTGACTAAGGGCGTATGTGGAGTTTGTGCAAAGGTATGCCAAGCGGACGCAATTAATTTTGAACAAGTAGAACAAGAAATAAAGATCAACGTTGGCGCAATCGTGGTTGCTACTGGATTCGATATGCCCGCTGAAAAATTATCATCGAGATGGGGATATTGTTTTGAGAATGTTGTAAGCGCTTTAGAATATGAAAGAATATTATGTGCCTCGGGACCTTTTGGTGGTCATGTCTTAAGACCATCTGATCACGTTGAACCGGAGAAAATTGCGTTTATTCAATGTGCGGGCTCAAGAGATCTACACGAAGGAGTCTCGTATTGTTCCAGTGTGTGTTGCATGTACACGGCTAAAGAAGCAATAATAACTTCTGAACACTCAGAAAAATCAAAATGCTTCGTTTTCAGACATGATATACGTGCCTTTGGAAAGAATTTTTATGAATTTATACAGAGAGCCCAAAAAGAATATGGGGTAAAATATTTCCAAACAAAAATTAGTAAGATAGCGGAAAATGCTGAAACGAAGAACTTGATAATTCATTATGAAAATTTAAAAACGGGAGAATTTGATGATTTTGAAGCCGACTTGGTGGTTTTAGCTACTCCATTGGTTCATTCATCTGGAACCGAGCAATTATCTGAAATATTAGGAATTGAAATAGATGAATACAACTTTTTTAAAGAACAAGATTATTTTAACAAGTCAAAATCAACAAAAGAGGGCATATTTCTATGCGGCTTTTGTCAAGGTCCAATGGACATACCAGAAACAGTTGCAGGCTCGAGTGGTGTAGCCGGACAAGTCGCTGCTTACTTAAGCTCAGTTAGGTTTGAGCAAATAAAAGCCAAAGATATAGAAATCCCCGACTTAGGTATAAAAGACGGTGATGAACCAAGAATAGGCGTTCTTATTTGCCATTGTGGAATTAATATAGGTAAATATGTTCACGTCCCTTTATTAGCTGAATACGTACGAGCTTTACCAAATGTAATTCAATGTGAAGACAATCTTTACTCATGTTCCTCAGATAGCCAAGCAAGGATTAAAGAATTAATTATTAATAATAAGTTAAATAGATTTATCGTGGCATCGTGCACTCCACGAACTCATGAACCATTATTTCAAGAAACATGCGTGGAAGCGGGTTTGAATAAATATTTGTTTGAGATGGTCAACATTCGAGACCAGTGTTCTTGGGTTCACATGGGGGATGCGGAAGCGGCAACACAAAAAGCTAAAGATTTAATTAGAATGGCGGTTGCTAAAGCACGATTGTTAAAACCACTAAATGAAGAACTGTTAAAGATCACTCCTACAGCACTAATTATTGGTGGCGGAGTTGCAGGAATGAGTGCGGCTCTAAATCTTGCCAATCAAGGATTCAAAACTTTTATTGTAGAAAAAGAACCCGTTCTTGGGGGAAATTTGAATTATCTAAACGATTTGTACCCGATCGAACAAAATGCATCAGATTTTCTTAATCAGACTATTGAAAAAATCGAGAAAAATGAGAATATTCAGACGTTCTTAAATGCTAAAATAAAGAAAGTAAAAGGATACGTGGGTAATTATATCGTCTCCGTGGAAGTTTCCAAAGATAAAACTCAAGAATTAAGTATTGGAACGATAATAGTTGCTACTGGAGCTATAGAGCATAAACCTAAAGATCTTTTCCAATATAAAAAGGAAAATAAGAATGTTATCACTCAACTTGAATTAGAACAATTATTAAAAGAAAAAGGAACCGCTTGGCTTGATGGTATCAAACGTATTACTACGATTTTATGCGTGAATGCCAGACAAAATGAGGGAATAACTTACTGTTCAAATATTTGTTGTGGTAATTCAATCAAGAATGTTGGACTTTTAAAAAAGCTCAAACCTGAAATTGAACTTGTCGTTCTTTATCGAGATCTTCAAATGGCTAAAAAAAGATATGAAGATTATTACCGAGAACGTAGAAAAGATGCAATTTTTTTACGTTATGACTTGGATAACTTACCCATTGTAAAAAGAAAGAGTAAATCTCCAGAAAAGTATGAGATAAAAATCTATGATACGAACCTTCAAGACTTTTTGGAATTTGATACGGATTTGATCGTTTTATCCACTCCAATGGTACCACCCGACAATTTGATGGATCTAGCTAAAATGTTAAAGGTACCATTAGATAAAAATGGATTTTTCCTCGAAGCTCATGTTAAATTAAGACCACTCGATTTTGCCACCGAAGGAATTTTTCTTTGTGGTTGTGCCCAATGGCCAAAAAATGTCCAAGATACAATATCTCAGGCAAATGGTGCTGCCGGAAGAGCCAGTAGATTTTTAAGCGCTAAAGAAATTACCACTTCGGGTATTGTTGCAGAAGTAAATCCACTAAACTGTATTGGCTGTGGAAAGTGCGCATCAGTGTGTCCGTACAACGCAATTGATCTTTTAGATTCAATAACAGAATATGAAGACATAAATCTTATAGTGAAAAAATCGTTTATCAATTCTGCATTATGCAAGGGTTGTGGTACATGTGCAGCTACTTGCCCAAACGGGGCGATATCTATAAAACAGTATGATTTTGATCAAATAACAGCAATGATTGAATCACTTTTATTAGAAACATAACTTGGAGAGAAAAAAGATGTCAAAAACTAAATCGAAGGAAAAATTTCCTGGTTTTAATCCAGAAATCTTAGCATTTTGTTGTAATTGGTGTTCTTATGCTGGAGCAGATTTAGCGGGTGTATCTCGTTTTCAATATCCTCCTAATATTCGAATTGTCAGGGTAATGTGTTCTGGAAGAGTCGATCCTTCTTTTGTAATAAAAGCGTTAAAAGATGGAGCCGATGGGGTCATAATTACGGGTTGTCATATAGGAGATTGTCATTATATAACTGGAAATGAGTATGCTAAGGAAAGATTTGAAAGATTACATGAGATTTTAATTAAACAACTTGGGATAAATCAAAAAAGGATCAGGTTAGAATGGATTAGCGCCTCGGAGGGCAAAAGGTTCGCAGAGGTAATTACAGAATTCACAAATGAAATTAAAGAATTAGGACCTCTAAAAGTACTCTAATACAAAAGTTGGTTCTCTATATCAATTATTTTATTCTTGAATGATCACTTTTTTTAACAAAAATTAGATATTTGTCTAAAAAAATTAATAATTCATGAACTAATGATCAAAATTTAGCAAATTGTAAGGATAATATTTATATAATCGATTATCATTATTTTTAGAATAGTAGAAAATATCAGACTGATTTGTTAAGAATCAGCTTATTTTATAAAAACATAATTTGAGGTATTTTATTATTATGGAAGGATCTGTTTTAGTAATAGGCGGTGGCATAGCCGGAATCCAAGTTTCACTAGATCTCACTGAACTTGGATTTAAAGTTCATCTTGTTGAAAAAGAAGCATATATTGGAGGGCACATGGCACAATTTGACAAGTTGTTTCCTTCAAACGACTGTAGTTTATGTGTATTAGCTCCAAAAATGATTGCAATATATCGAAATCCTAATATTAATCTTTATACATTATCTGAGGTTAAAACAGTTTCAGGGAAGGCAGGAGATTTTAATGTTATTATCCAAAAGAATCCACGATTCGTGAACGAAGCAAGATGTAAAGGATGCGGCGATTGTGCAACAAAATGCCCCAAGGTGGAAGCCCCCAATTTATTTGATATGAACTTGGGAAAGAGAAAATCTATTTACATACCATTCCCCCAAGCCATTCCTCCTGTGTACATGATTGATCCAGAACTCTGTCTTTATCTTAATAGGAATGTATGTCGAGTCTGTGAAAAAGTCTGTAAGAATGAAGCAATTGACTTCGAACAAAAACCAAAAAATATTGAATTTAACGTCGGTGCAATTGTGATTGCGACGGGATATGAAATGCTAGGACAAAGATTATCTTCGAAATGGGGTTATCAATACAAGAACGTCGTGAATGCTTTAGAATATGAAAGGATTCTTAGCCCAACAGGACCATTTGGAAACCAAATTCTAAGACCCAGTGATGAGACAGAACCAAAAAGTATCGCATTTATTCAATGCGCTGGATCCAGTTATTTGGGTGACGATATTCCCTATTGCTCGAGAGCATGTTGCATGTATACGACTAAGGATGCGGTTTTAACGAAAATGTATGCTCAAGACTCACAAGTTTCTATATTTCGACATAATATTAGGGTATTTGGTAAAAATTTTTATGAATATACCAAGAAAGCTCAATTAGATTATGGTATAAACTATTTCAATTCTAACATTAATTCCATAGAAGAAGTACCAAGCTCTCATGATATAATTGTTAAATATGATGATTTAAGAACAGGGGAACTAGGAAAGATTTATATTGCAAATTTAGTGGTCCTGGCAGCACCTTTAGTCCCTTCTCGTGGTACAAGAGAATTAGCTGAAATTATGGGTATTAATGTTGATAAATTCGGTTTTTTTCAAGACTCTTCATATTTTGACAAATCACTATCAACTAAAGATGGAGTGTACTTATGTGGCTTTTGTCAAGGTCCAATGGTGATTGCTGAGACCGTTTCAAATGCGAGTGGGGTTGCCTCTCAAATTTCTACATTTTTGAGCCCTGCGAGATACACACAAATAGTTGATAAAGAGATTGAATCCAGACCTGAGGAAGAATTAATCAAGATTATTCCTCGAACATTAATAATTGGAGGTGGCATATCAGGAATGACTGCCGCAATAAACATCGGAAATCAAGGATTTGAAACTATTTTAGTTGAAAGGGAAGATAAATTAGGAGGAAATTTGACTCATCTCAACTTGATTTATCCAACTCAACAAAAAGCATCAAAATTTATGGAGGAAAAGATCGAACTAGTATCAAACAATGAAAAGATTAGGGTCTTTCTTAACTCTTCAATAGAGAAGCTAGAAGGGTCATTGGGAAATTATCATGTAAAAATACGCAGTCAAGAAAAAGAAATTAATTTTGATGTAGGTACGGTTATAGTAGCAACAGGGAGTAAAGAATTCAAACCTCAAGGTCTATTTCAATATAATGAGGAAAATAAGCAAGTAATAACCCAATTAGAATTAGAAGAGCGATTAAAAGAAGGGAAAAGTGACATGCTTGATAAGATTGAACATATCACAATAATAATGTGCGTAAATGCGCGACAGAAGGGTGGATACTCCTATTGTTCTAATATATGTTGCAGTAATACCATAAAAAACATTAATATCTTAAAAAAATTAAAGCCTGAATTAAAGATTATAGTCCTTTTTAGAGAATTACACATGGCTAAAAAGGAATTTGAACAATATGTGAGCAAAAGAAAAAAAATCGCTGACTATCTAAAATATGATTTGACAACTATTCCATATGTTACTAAAATTAACGACAATCCTGAGAAATATGAAATAAAAGTGCCTAGTATCACTAACAATAAAGAAATTATTACATTTGAGACTGATCTTGTTATTTTATCTACACCCATGATTCCTCCTGAAGATATACCCGATCTTGCATCAAAATTAAAAGTTAATATCGATGATAATGGCTTTTTCATTGAAGCTCATAAAAAATTAAGACCTTTAGATTTATCTTCTCATGGTATTTTTATATGTGGCTGTGCTCAATGGCCAAAAAATGTTCAAGATTCGATTTTAGAAGCAAATGCAGCAGCGGGGAGAGCCAGCAGATTTTTAAATCTCCATGAAATATCTACCACAAAATTAGAGATGTTGTCGGTTTTCCTCTCTATTGAGTGCTTTTTCAAGGATATGATAGTAAATATTGAAAAGTGCAATGGTTGCGGGAAATGTGCTGAAGTTTGCCAATTTAAAGCAATCACACTTGTCGATTTAAAACAAGAGTATGAAGATGTGAGCATTTCTACGAAGAAAGCATACATTAATCCCGCTATCTGTAAAGGATGTGGAAGATGCTCGACAGTTTGTCGCTTAAAAGCAATTGATCCTCTCCATTATGATTTTAAGCAAATAACATCCATAGTCGAACCATACTTTCTTGATAAAAGCAAGAAGAACGTATCAGAAGAATACATGTATGCAGAATAAATTCCATGGCTGAAAAACAATCGTAAATTGTCGCTATTTTCGCCTAATTTCTTATTTGGGACTCTTTTTTCCGAATTTATATAATAATACTAAACTGAAAATTAAGGCTATTGAAAATGCAAAAATGACCACGTAAACCATGGAAATTCCTCCAGAAGTAAAAAATGGTTCTAAAGTGGAGGGAACTAAGGCAATTCCGATGAAAATAAACGCCGTCGTTAAACCAGCAAGAGCACCGCGTCTTTCTTTAGACAAAGTTTGACTATAAAACATGATTAATGTCATCATTATTCCACCTGCAAATCCCATAAAAATGAGTCCGATCGTAGTGAGAGGAAGGGTTACGAGATTGATATTTCCAAATGCTATTAAAATCATATTACCAATCAATAATGAAATTGCTCCTATCGTTAAAGCTAGTCGTATACCCTTATTCTTTATAATGAATCCTGTTAAAACTCCTGATACAAAACCCATTAATCCAAAAGAAGCAAGTACAACCCCAGAAATTGTTTCAGGAATTACGTGAGTAAAAGATCGCGATGTCCAAATAACACTTGCAGTAGATGTGTGCGAAAATAAAAACGCCGATAAGATTAATAAAATAACGGGTGTGCGACGAATTTCTCGCGTTAGATTAGAGAAAAATGTTCGAATTCTTGCGTTACTTTTGGTTATTGGAATATTTTTCCTTACAAAAAAGATGATTAGCATTCCTAAAATTGTAATACCCAAAATTATCACATACAAATATCTCCATCCAAGATTAATTATTTGACTAGCAAGCAATGGTCCTAAACTTACTCCTAGATTAGCAACAGCACCTAATACGCCTAATTTTTTGGGAACTTTAGCATCTGGAGTGATATCGGTAAGTAGAGCGATCAACACAGGATTTACAAATCCAAAACCAATACCAGCTAAGATATTTGCGATAATAAAAATTGTCAACGAAAAGGAAAATGATGCCAGTATCATTCCTAATCCAAAGATAGATAATCCCAAGAGAATTACTTGAAAACGTCCTTTCACATCCGAAATAGCCCCAGAAAATAGTTGAACAAAAGCAAAAGGGAACATGAATGCCGGAATAGCAAGCAATATCGCATTTGGAATCACTGAAAATTCCAAAGAAAGAACACCAAATAAAACTAAAATAACATTTCCATTTAGTGGTCCTAATGCATATAGGATGAAAATAATTAAATCCACTAATTTTGTTGCTTTTTTGGGTTCGCTAATCATGATAACTCTTGTATTCCTCAATTTTAAAAAAATAATGCTATAAAGAATTAGTATTTCATATTAAACTCTCTGCTATTAAAAAATTAATAATAGAAAAAAAAAATTATAATAATTAAGTAATTAAGAAGGGGATTTCTTTCGGGCTCTTTTAGATTTTGAATAGAGATAATATGCGTTATTCACAAATTTGAATTGGAATTTCTTAATCCCTTATTTCAAAAAGGATGATTAAAAATTGGTCTCTAGAAATATTATTAAATTAGAGATTAATATGATATTAACTAAATCAAGTGATTCTAATGAGTTCAAAAAAGCCTGGTTTTGAAAGAGAAATGCCTTATACGCATCTCTATCATATTTTATTACCTATTACCTTTATGGTAATTTGGATTCTGGATACAAATATCTTTCGAATATCGACGGTACTAGATAATTATGTTCCTTTCATCTTACGTTTGATCTTATTCATCGTAATATTAATTATAGCGTATAGCTTCATATATGTCTCACATAAGACTCTATTTAAATCGCATGAACCTCCCACAAATCTAATTGATGAAGGAATTCTCGGGAGAACTCGCAATCCGATGTATTTTGGCATTATATTGATATATGTGGCATGTATCTCTTTATCAATATCATTAATAAGCATCGTAGCATTTATTCCAATCTTTCTGGTATATAATAAAATGGTAAAATTCGAAGAAAAAATTATGGAAAATTTATTTGGAAACGAATTTCTTGAGTATAAAAAAAAGGTTCCAAGATGGTTTCCAAAAATCATAAAAAATTAACCAATTTTATTCTATTCTTTTTATAGAGAATTAGATTTATAAATTTACTAATATTCTTGCTTAACAAATTAAATTTTATATGGTTGATTTCCCGTTATGACATTTAAAAGAAAAAATTTAATTAATCTCTTTATTATTGTTGTTTCTATCCTAATCATACTATTAGCTCCATATGGATACCATATAGATTTAGGGCCTGGTACAAATTCAATTATAGCAATGCTTTGGGATTATTCAACTTATTATTCTTTTAGATATCTCGTGACTCTGCGATACTATGTGGAATTTTATTTTTTTCGATTTGCAGTTTTATATGGGATCGTAAGATTCCTTCAAGGAAAGATGTCAAAAAAATGGCTTATTATCTTAGCACTTATAGCTGAATTGATTCCATTAATTCTCTCCATTCCTGCCTCGCTTATACTCAATTCTGAAGGTGAAAATATGTCCCCAATTGTAATTTCAATTCCAATCTTACTTGTTTTTGTTATTATTATTGCTTTCATTTATCAAAAATTGAATATTGAATCATAAAGATAATCATTTTTTTCCAAGGTTCTGAAAAGTATTAAAAAGACGCTTTTATTCTTTAATTTTATTTGAGTTCAATTTTTCGTGAAAGAACAGTT
>CAZOYD010000010.1:0-80402 GCA_964583985.1 uncultured archaeon | reverse complement strand
AAGTAATGGAATGATTTGCCAAAAAAATTGTGGAGGAATAATTATGGCTAAATATAAGCATTCCACTACAAGCACGAAAAAAACAAATTTTTCGTAACTAATTAATAGATTCCCCAATATAAAAATATTTGGTTAATTTCATAAACGTTCTGTTTAATTATTCCATAAATTTTAGCGATAGAATAATGATTGAAATATGTTCCCTATAGGTTTTATTCCATAGCCCTATATGTACTTATAAAAGCTAAGATAACTCATAAATTTAATGAAAAGTAAATTTTTTTCCTAAGTTTCATAAGACTTCTGCGAAATTGCATTAATTCAATATTCCATTTTTTTTTTTTCTTTTTATTTTTTTGAGTTTCCATGCATTTCCAAATCATAATTTATTAAGAATTTAATAAGGAACGTTTATTATTTTAAAACCCAAATAAGTCGGATATGTAGAATGTAGAGATAATAATTGATAAAATCAAGAAATTTATAATAGTTTTCAATAATTTAGAGAAGCTATTGCATTATATATATAGTAATTTGACTGAAAATTATGAAAGATCATATTTATGAAAACGGGATGATGGGATGTTGTTCCCATTATAACAGATAACGAACAACCTAAATAAATAATGGAAATTAATAATAAATAGATAATCTTTGAAAAAGCTAAATCATTCTGATTGAAGCATAATGGAGATAAAAAAATATAATCTACTCAATGTAGGAGTAGGCGGTCAGGGAGTTATAAGAGCAGTTCAAATTTTATCACACGCAGCTTTATTGGATGGATACAAAGTTAGAACTGCTGAAACTCATGGAATGGCTCAAAGAGGTGGTTCTGTTGCATCTTACTTTCGATTTGGTTCTGAAGTAGAAGGTCCGTTAATTCCAAGAGGATTGACTGACGTGATAATGGCTTTTGAAGCAAGTGAAGCAATAAGAAATTTCAACTACGCTGGACCAAATACATACTTCTTTATTAATAGAGAGCTTATTATTCCTCCAATGATACACCAACTTGGAATGGAATATCCAACGATAGAAGAAATTCAAACATTTTTAAAAAATGTATCTTTAAACATTCATTTCATTGACGCTAATGAGTTAGCATTTCAAGCAGGTAATCTACAAACAATGAATGTCGTAATGTTGGGTGTATTAGTTGGTTCAGGACAAATTCCAATTAGTAAAGAAACGATGTTAAGTGCTATGATGAAATTTGTACCTGAAAAAGCTAAAGAAGTCAATAAAATCGCATTTAACTTGGGATTGGAAAAGGGTAGATCCTTAGGAGGGTCATAGATGACTAAACCTGATTATGCTGATGATGAAATTGGGAAAAAAGTAATATTGTTAGGGAATGAAGCTTTAGCTAGAGGGATTTTAGAAGCTGGTGTAATAGTCGGAGCGGGGTATCCTGGAACGCCTTCCTCTGAAATTTTAAGCACCTTAGCTATTTTGAAAGAATATTATCCTCATTTAAAATTAGAATGGAGCATCAATGAAAAAGTAGGTTTTGAAACCGCATATGGAGCATCAATGTGTGATGTAAGATCTGTTGCTTGCATGAAACATGTTGGGGTTAATGTAGCATCTGATGCATTTATGACGGCTTGTTATGCTGGAGCACGAGGCGGAATGGTCTTAATATCAGCTGATGATCCTAATCTTTATAGCAGCCAAAATGAGCAAGATAACCGCTATTATGGGTTGCATGCTCTTGTCCCTGTTTTTGAACCATCAACGCCCCAAGAAGCAAAAGATATGGTGAAATATGCGTTTGATTTTTCTGAACAATTCCAGTCATTAGTTTTATTTAGAACAACAACGCGTCTCAACCATGGAAGAGGAGATGTTGCCTTAGGAGAAATAAAGCAGATAGATAGAGATTATTCATTTGATTGGGATAGATCTCGATGGGTCTGTCTACCTTCTCACTCTCGAGTCTTGCGCATGAGATTATTGGAAAGATTAGAACTAATTTCTGAATTTGCTGATGAATTCCCTTTTAATTCTTTAAAATTATCTGATGAAAAGATTAATGGAATTAAATATGGATTTGTAACTGCTGGTATTCCTTATGGACATTTAATAGATGCCTTAAACTATTTTGGTATATTAGAAAAAGTATCAATACTTAAATTAGGATTGGTATATCCTCCACCTAAGAAGTTAATTAAAAGATTATTTGATAATGTAGATGAGATTCTCACAATTGAAGAATTAGAACCTTTCATCGAAAATATCTTAAAACAATCAGCATATGAAGAAGGATTGTCAAAGGAAATTGCAATCCATGGAAAAGATTACCTACCTCAAAATGGTGAATTTTCAGCTGAACTCTATTTAGAGGTTCTTTCTGATTTCATTGGTCTTGAGCATAAAAGAAATCCAGTGCCAGAAAAGATGCTAATTATTCCTCCTCGTCTCCCCATCCTGTGTCCAGGATGTTCACATAGAGCCACATTTTATGCTATAAAACAAGTAGAAAAAAAGAAAAAAACAAAATTTGTTAATTCCTCGGATATAGGATGTTATACTCTTGCTGTATATAAACCATTGGAGGGATTAGATACCGAAGTTTGCATGGGGGGCTCTATTGGATTAGCAAATGGCATCACAAAGATCCAACCAAAAGGAAATCCTGTATTGGCAATTTTAGGAGATTCTACGTTCTTTCATTCAGGAATTCCCGCATTAATAAATGCGGTTTACAATCAAAATGACATGCTAATTGTAATTCTCGATAATAGATCGACTTCAATGACAGGATTTCAAGAAAATGCGGGGACTGGAATTAAAATAGATAAAACACCGGGTACTAGAGTTATCTTAAGAGATCTTGTAAAAGGTTGTGGCGTTAAAGAAGAAAATATCTGGGAACAAGATTCGAATGAATTAAATGAACTTATCATTAAATTAGAAGAAGCGGTAGATTCAAAGGGAGTACGAGTATTCATATCCCGGCATACGTGCTCTTTAGTTGAAGTAAATCAAATGCGAGCACAACAAATCACTCCGCCTAAGATCGTGGTTGATCAAGAAAAATGCATCGGATGCTTGATATGCGTCAATCGGTTTGGTTGTCCTGCCATAAATTTTGATGATGATTTGAAAAAAGCAATGATTGATCAAAATGCTTGCCGTGGTTGTAAAGTATGCATTGAGATTTGTCCCCAACACGCGATTTTGGAGGAGTTATAGTAAATTATGCCCCACGTATTTTTCACGCCAAAAACTATTGCTGTGATTGGAGCTACAGCTAATCCAAAAAAGTTTGGTAATGCAGTTACCATTAATATACTTAAGAACAAGAATCTTAAAAGTAAACTTTTTCTTGTGACTCAAAATAGTAAAGAAATAATGGGAATTCCTTGCTTTCAATCTATTCTTGATATTCCTGAAGAGATAGAGCTTGCAATTATTTTAGTTCCGGCAAGCGCCGTGGATGTTGTAATCGATGAATGTATTATTAAAAGAGTGAAGCGCATCATTATTGTCACAGCGGGATTTGGAGAAATTAGTGAAGAAGGTAAGCAAGCGGAAAAAAAAATTGCCGAAAAATGTAAACAAAATAATATCAGAATAATGGGTCCAAATTGCGTGGGAATTCAAAATAATGACATTGGTCTCAATGCATCGTTTATCCAAGCAGCACCTCCAGGAGATATTAGCTTGATTAGTCAATCTGGCTCTTTTGGATGTGCCAGTTTTTATGCAATGGATCGGGAAAATATTGGATGTTCAAAGTTTGCAAATATTGGTAATAATGTGGATATTTCATTCGTAGATATTTTAGATTATTTCAATACCGATTCAAATACTAAAATAATCGGCTTATACATGGAAACCATTACTCAAGGAGCAAAGTTTTTAGAATTATTAAAAAAAATAATACCTAAAAAGCCAATAGTAGTTTTTAAAGGCGGTCGTTCTGCTTCTGGAATGAAAGCAGCAAGTTCACATACGGGATCAATCGCAACCAATTATAAAATGTTGAAGGCAGTGGTGAAACAAGGGGGTGCAACTTTATGCGAGTCTGCTTCTGATTTCATGGTAGCATTAAAAACTTTTTCATTTTTACCAATTCCTCAAGGAGATAAAATTGGAGTATTAACAAATAGTGGTGGCAGTTCTGTTCTTTTTAGTGATAAAGCTGAAGATTTCGGGCTTAGTCTTGTTGAATTTTCAACTAGTTTAAAGGAAAAAATCAAAACCCAATTAATTCCTCTTGTAAAATTAGTTAATCCCCTTGACATGATTGGAGTTGCTGGTGAAGCGCAATATTATCAAGTTACCAAAGCGATGTTAGAGGATCCTGGCATAGATATTGTCGTTCCGTGTTTAGTGATCCCTCCATTTCTTGAAATGAGCTCAGATGAGCATTATCGAGGCATGATTCGCGCATGGAATGATACAAATAGAAAGAAACCAATAATACCTCTTATCTTTTTTGGCGAAAGCTTTAAAGAACTAATAAATTTTGCAAAGAAAGAAAATTCCCCACTATTTTATACTCCTCAAGAAGCAGCATTTGCAGTAAAAATATTAGTTGAAAGGCATAGAATTATAAATAAAAAACTTTAATCTATCATTTGATAATTATTTTTCTTCAGAATGTCTAATCCTTTTTCGTTGTCATCCAATCTTAAAACCACTCCCTTTCGATGATCGTCTAATACTAAGAAATATAAATATTCAATATTGACATTATTGGCGCCCAAAATTTTTGAGATTTTATACAAATCTGCAAAATTATTTAGGAGCTCTATAGCTATTACGTTAGTGAGTGAATATAATATTTCATTTTCTTCTAAAATATTTATACACTTCTCAGTTTGATCGACTAATAAAAGAAGCAGTCCATAATCCTCGGTCTCTGCAACTGTCATCGATCGAATATATATTTTCTTTTCCATTAAAAGCTCAAAAAAGCTTGCAAGTTGTCCAGGTATATTGGGAATAAAAACTGATAATTGCTTTAAAGTTATTTTAATCCAACTCCTAATTTCATCTTGGAAATGATTTTTCTGAAATGATTTTTTTATTAATTAATTTAGAACATTAGATTCTATAAAAATCATGCTAAAATTAATTAAAAACCTTTTAAACAGTAATGATTATTATTGTATCACAAAAGAAAAATGACATTGAAGGAATTTTACGACCATCACCGGAATTTTTCATTTAGAAATGCTTCAGATTACTATTTATCTCCGGGAATACGATGCAAATTTGATCTGATAAATGAGAATTTAAAAAATCTACAAGCACTAAACGCTATAGATCTTGGATGTTCAGGAAATTCTTTTTTAGATCATTTTCATGTTAATTTCCATAAGTCTTACTTAGATATAGCCTCCTTGCCACTAAAGCGTTACATACGAAATAAAAATTCACATCCTTTATGTGCGGATATAACCCACTTGCCTTATAAGGATGATTCATTTGATTTTATTAGTGCACTTGATATATTGGAGCATGTTAAAAATGATAGTAAGGCAATAAATGAAATTAATCGAATAATAAAAAAAGGAGGTTTTGTCATTATTACAGTTCCTCACAAGAAAAAATACTATACTCATCAGGATAAAATAATCGGTCATTATAGGAGATATGAAATTAAAGATGTTATTAACTTATTTCATGATTTTGATTTTAAACTAATAAAGTATTTTGGTGTATACGGTCAAATAATGAAGATCTCATTTATTCAGTCTAAAATTCCCGAAAAAACGGAACAAAATCTTCTAGTTTTGAGGAAGAAATACGAAACCGATATAATATTCCACAATTTATGGTATCGTTTTGTTAAGATTTTTTCATGGTTAATGAAATTAGATGCGAAATTCCAACCTAAAAGTAAAATATTGAATATTGCATTTGTATTTATTAAAAATGGTTCTTGAATTACTGGTTTTTCATTTTCTCGAACAATTTCTTGTATTCCTCGATATATTTCTCATCATTGGTTTCTTCTATCTTTTTAAGAAGCTCAATGGATTTTGATAAATAATCAGATTGTTCTTTTATCTTCTCAAAATATAATTGCTTAATTTGTTGCGATTTTGCGGTTCTCAGATGGTCTTTAAATTCTTTTATATTGGATTCAGTCTCTTTTTGTGATTCTAAAACCGATTCCGATAAGATTTTCTTACGTTGTTCCAATTTAATGCAATTATCACATACCAGATTCTTTAATTCTTTTTTTGCGTCATTAATCATAAAAGCATTTCCGCAACGAGAACAGGATACGAGTTTTACGATGAATTTCTTTTCATTAGAATCGGGCATGGTTTAAATAGCACTAATTCATAATCATATACTTACTATTTTAATATTAATTTAGTAATTTAATTTTTGATTTTTTGAGAATATTTAACACTTTGAATTAATTTTACCGAATATGGATTATACCTTAATCATTATTTTTTTGTTAATTTTTCTTGGTTTTCTTTCTGGAGCTGTTTCAGTCATGGCTGGAGTGGGTGGAGGAGTATTTTTTGTATCATTTATGACATTACTATTTTTGATACCTATTGATACTGCAGTTAGCACCTCTACATTCATTATCTTATTTTCCTCATTAGCTGGATTCATCTCATATTTAAAGCAAAAAAGAACTAATTTTAAATTTTCAATAATGTTTGCTACATTTTCTATTCTAGGAAGTATAATAGCTAGTATTCTTTTTTCCTTTATCCATATCGAAGCTACCTTATTAAAAATTTTATTCGCTTGTACATTATTATTAGCTGGATTGAATATGTTCTATAAAACTTTAAATGCACGTAAAACTTCGAAAGAAACTGATTTACGCGAATCGTATTTTATCCTACAAGAACATGATTACAAGCCAAATCTTAAAAAATCCATTCCTTTATTTATGCTAGCGGGATTTATAGCATATTTACTTGGAATTGGAGGAGGTATTATAAATACTCCCGTATTAAATCTTATTTTAAAATATCCAATTCATAATTCGACAGCAATCTCGACTTCAATAATATTTTTCACAGCAATATATAACACGATTATAAAGATAATTTTGGGTCAAATAGATTATATCACAGGATTGTTAATTGCGATTGGATCAATATCCGGTTCACTCTTCGGAGCGAAAATTTCCAAAAAAATATCTAGAATTCATCTCCAAATTATTGTAGCAATAGTATTGATGGGTTTAGCAATCAACATGTTTTTCTGAGATAAAACTTTCTTAAGGAGCATTTAACTCCAACATTTTGTCTATTTTCTAAAATAACCTTTAAATGTTCTAAAGGATATTTAAAATTAATTTAATCATATATCAAAATGCAACGATTAAATATGAGTAAGGGATTTAAACTTCTAAGGATTGAGTATCTTTTCTCCGTTATAATTCCATGTTTATTAGCGATTTACTTAAATCATTTTAATCTTGCAGATAATTTATGGATATTAGCAGGTTTTGCATTTTATGCGATAACGGGAAACACGTTAAATGATTTCATAGATATGAAAGATCCTGATGAAAAAGAAACTTTGGAAAGAGTCAAGGGATATTCACGAAAAGAAATATTTGTACTGAGTATAGCAAGTTTTGCTTTGGGTTCTGCTTGCTTCATAAATGAGATAATACTTCATCCTATCTTGCTAATTTATTTATTTGTTATTGTAGTAATGGTTATCTTGTATTGCATTTATAAATCACTTGTAATCGTCAATCATATCATTCTTGGAATTTCCCATATAATTTTACCTTATTTTATGATTAAAATAAATGCCGGGAACATTTTCATGGATTTTTTTCCAGAAATGAGTGTTTCTGAAATTTTAATTTTGACTTCGATTGCTGTTGTGGCATATACGGGACAGATGCTTCATGAGTTGATAGATGGAGATTCTCTTTCACGACTGAGCCCGAAAATGTCCCAAATTGTCATTTTGGGGGTTTCTTGTATCTCATTAATTTTAGGAATTTTTATGATAATCATCACCCAGATTTATGTGTTTTTCCCAATAATCATTTTTCCCATAGGAATTATGTATATCTTTCGAAAGCCTAGAACGGACTTGCGAGGTAGATACACATTAAAAGATATTGGGATAATTTTAGGAAATTTAGTTTTAGTTTACATGTTCATTTTGATAATAGCATGATTTAATAACGAATTTAGGGGATTAATTATGAATAAAATCAAACCAATAAGTATAGAGTTCTTTTCTTCCTTTAATCAGGAAACGTGCACCAAATGTGGAATTTGTTTTAATAAATGTCCTGTAATGGGACTCTCCATGGAAGATTCTGTTGAGGAAATTAGGCGATTAATTAATGGAGAAAAAACAAGAAGAGTATTAAAAGAATGTCAGAGTTGTTTTAGCTGTAATTTTTATTGCCCCGAAGATGCTCACCCAGCTAGTTTAATACTACAAAGATGGAATGAAGCGTACAAAAAAGAGGGCTTAAAAATCCGTGGGAAGCATTACATGACGTTTTATCCTTATTATCCTAACTTCCGATCTTATGTTATGGATCACATGCCAAAGAAAACAAAAGAGCTTGTTAAATCATGGGCAGATTTATCTCCTTTAAATGGTGATACACTCACTTATCCGGGGTGTAATGTAATTACTTATGCCGAATTAACGCAAGCAAGTTTTTTTAAGGATCTGGATATTAGAGGAAGGCTTGAATATTGTTGTGGAGAAACATTATTTCGGACGGGATATACTAATGAATTATATCAAGTAACCAAGAGATTAGATATATGGTTTAATATATTAAAGCCCAAAAAATTGTTAGTATTATGTACTGCAGGAACCAATGTGTTCAAAAATGTATTACCTCATTATGGATTAACCTATAAATTTGATTCTATTAAATCTTACATCCAATATTTATGGGAAGAAATTGAAAATGGGAAAATCCAAATTACCAATAAATTAGATATGACCGTCTCGATTCAAGATTCTTGTTATTCAAAAATGTTTGGAGATGATTATATGGATTTACCCCGAAAAATCTTAGAAACAATTGGGGTAAAAGTTATCGAAATTGAAGCATGTCGCGAAAACATGAGATGTTGCGGTATTGGTGGTGGATTTTCTTTGGATTCAGCATATCACACAATGAAATTAAGATCAGCTACGCTGAGGAATATAAAAGAATTTAAAAAAGCTAAAGTGGATGCTGTTTGCGTGTACTGTGCTGGGTGTTTAGCCACTTACACCACTGCCAAAAAATTATACTTCGGGAAATTTAAAGTTTATCATATTATCGAACTTCTCCAGATGGCAATGGGAGAAAAACCAATGTCCAATAAAGAGAAAAAAAAAAGAGCTAAGCATTTCTTTTGGGGTATAATGAAAAAACAAGTCCCAAAATTGCTTTCGAAAAAGACTTTTAAAATAGCAGATCTCCCAGAAACTCCACCACCATATAGCGAGGCGTATTAAAAATAGTGGAAATTAAACGAACTCTCGTTTTTAGAGAAGATTCATGCGATTTGTGTGGACTTTGCTTTCACCTATGTCCTGTTCTACAATTACCTTTAAATGATGCAAAAGAAGAAATTAATAATTTAATCAAAGGTAGAAAAACAAAATATGTTCTCCAAAAATGTAACACGTGTTTTTCTTGTAATCTTTATTGTCCTCAAAATGCTAATCCATATCAATTAATCCTTGAGAGATGGAATGATTTGTATAAAGAGAGAGGTGCCCCTCCCCTTTACTATTTTGTGTGCCCTACTGAAGATGGTAACATTTGGCAACTTCTAAATCTGTTTTTATCTAAACGAGAAAAGACTTGGATATATAAATGGATGCACTATGTTCCTAAGAGTGAAGATACTGTGTTGCTAATTGGTAACTATACACATTTATTCCCATTCATCATTGGAGGGAGTAAGTTACTTGACCACTTCAAACCCATTGATCGGATTGACCAATGGGAAGGAGGTGCTTATTTGTACCAAGGAGGATACTTAGATATTGTACAAAAGATTGCTAAAAGAACAAAAAAGGATTTTGATAGCTGGGGCATCAAAAATATTGTTGCTACATTAGATGCTGTTGAGTATATATTCAAGGAGGTCCATCCAAAGGAAATGGGGGTAAATCACGATCAGAAATTTATGAATTTTAATTCGTGGTTATTGGATAAAATTAGCTCGGGAGATTTAAATCTACAAAAACAACTTGATATAACAGTAACAGTTCATGATAACTGCTATTCTAAAGCTGCAGGAGGATATTGGGAAGAACCAAGGTCAATTTTGGAGAAATGTGGTTGTACCATTCTTGAAATGAACCATATCAAAAAAGATTCTTTATGCTGTGGTTTTGGAGCTGGAGCGTCTTGGGTCAAGAACATATCTTTACCCTTTGACATGATCTCTGAGGGTGTTAAAAAGTTTAAAGAAGCGGAAGAGACAGGAGCAAAAGCTCTAATTACATACTGTGGAGGATGTCTTTATTTAATGTGGGCTACTAAGGAGTTGCTTGGCTCTAAAATAGATTTATTTCATATAATTGAAATTGTCAGAATGTCAATGGGTGAAGAGCTGAACTATCCTAAAGACCACATTAAACGAGCATGGGACGTCATTGCAATCATAACTTATTCTTTACTAATCTCGACCTTTAAGAAAAACTTTTACATAAGAAGCATTACGTACGACAAAGATTTAAGCACCTTTAAACCAAAGAAGTATTTGCTATTGAGATTAATAAGGTACATTTTTGATTTTAAATTAATTCGAATTATATATGCTAAATTATTTCGTTTATTAATGCCAATCATGAAAACTAGATAAAAATATAGAGAGTTGACATAAAATGTATATTCATATTTCAATTCATTATCCTAAACCAGGAAAAGAAAATTTATTAATAGAGTCTATGCATAGATTTGGTAAATCCATGGAAGGGCACAACGGACTAATTATGGTTCATACTACTAAGGACGAAGATAAAAATCAGCTTATTGGTTTAGCAATATGGGAATCCAAAGAAGATTGGCTAGCTGCAAGACCTGATATGATAGAAGCTGTAAAGGATGATCCTTTTGAGGAATGGGAATTAAAACCACCTGAAGTATATCATTTAGTTAACATGTAAATTGTTATGAATAGGTTTTTGCAAATTCTTACTTCTTTTTAAAGAATTATTTTCACATGATCCTCAATATTTTTAAAAAAAATTCATTAATTTTTTTATTAAAATTCTGGATAGAGATGCTATTTATATAATCACTAAAAATATAATTTTATTACCAAAGTCGAAAAATCGGTAAATTTTAGCTATTCACCGCTGAAATTAATCATTACTGCAATGATTCTAAAGAAATTTAATAATTGATAATAAAATAACATAAAAGGGAGAGGTATGTATTATATCTGATACTATTTCCAAGAAAAAGATTGAATATATCCAACAAAAAGACGAATTTGATTATTTAATAAGCTTAATCAACTCACTTGAAAAGGGAAATTGCGTAGGAATCTTACTACAAGGTCCACCAGGCACAGGAAAGACCTTATTAGCAATTTCGCTTGCTAAAGCATATAATGCGTCTTATTATATCATTGATGGGTCACCTGACCTTGATAGAAGAGATATCGAAGGTAATTGGGAAATTTTAAAGAATGAAACCAAATTTAATTATGGTCCCCTTACTTTAGCCATTAAAGACGCAAATAATCAAGGAATGGCTTTTATAATTATTAATGAAATTAATGCTATTCGCGAAAATGAACAAATCTCATTAAATTCTCTTTTATCCGAAAATCAGATAAACCTTATTTCTAAAGGTTTTGAAAAACACGAATTAAATTCCGAAAGTAAATTAATCATTATAGGAACAATGAATATGGGAGTTATTGGTATCAATAAATTACAAGAAGCATTCGAAGATCGCTTTATTATAACTCCTGAAATTTCTTATCCCCTAAAAAACAAAGAAATAGATATAGCAAGCCAGATCTCAGGATGCACACCAAAGGTTGCAGAAATTGTCGTAGATGCTGCTCGTCAAATTAGGAAACAAGCAACTCAAGATTATACAATAACAAAAATATTTTCTACTCGCTTAGTAGTTCATTTTTGCATGTTAATATCTTTAATGCCACCAAAATACTTGAAACACAATATCGAAAACGTAATCATCAATAAACTTGGAACTACGACTGAAGAAAAAAAAAGCATAGCGATGATCCTTGATGGAAAGATGTTCGAAACCAAGTTAAGAGAACAATTAGTTAACAAAACGACATCAATACTAAAAGGAAATTCAATATTAGATAAAGATTCACTCGAACAGATTCTTAATGAAACTAAAGCATGTTTTGCGGAGTATATCACTAAATATGGACGAAATAATACATTCTACTATAATGGGAGGATATTGTGGAAGTTGATTGATTGGATGTGGCGAAATAAAAAAGAAATTTTACAAAGGTATTTTCAATTAACAGAATCTTTAAACTTGCAAACTGAATATAAGCAACAATTAGGTAGAAACTATATGTATAATGGGAATATTACTTTAAGGTACATAAAGTGGATATACCAGCAAAAACCTGAAGAGTTGAAGAAGTTTATGGAAGAATCGTTTCCAGTAATATAACTTTAAATGTGTTCTAATTAAATATAATCAAATTGAAAGGTTAGATAGTCATGTTTAATGAATTAATAGATCTTTATGACAGAGATTTTAATTCCGATGTATCAGCTTTGATTAATATAGGGAAAAGAATCAGTGGAAACAAGGACTTAATGATACAGTTTAGAAATAATATTCATGGTGTCTATACCGATAGCATTTTTGTATATTTACCCGAGAAATTTAGAAAAGATCTGAAAGCATCTCAGGGTCTTGTTGCTCATGAAAGTGGTCATATTGGATATGGTTCATTTGAACTTGGATTTATAAAATTGATTAACACTCTCTCTAAAAAATACGATTTACCCCCAGCTTTTATTAAAAATTTAATTAATGTCATTGAAGATGTTAGAATAAATGCGATTAATAACATTAAATTTCCGGGATTTTATAGAAATTTGAGAGATTTAACTTTTAAGATATTACCACAAATTAGATTATCAATTCAATCAAATAAAAACATTTTATTATATATTAACATGTATATGGAAGATTATGATGAGTTTCAAAAAAAACCATCTTTGGGGGTATTTAGTTTAAGTGAAAAAGATTGGATAGGAGTATCAAAAGTCAAAAATTTTCTATTTAAGTCATTAAACCCAAGTACGTCTATCATTTCTTGTGATGTATTATGTAAAATTCTCAAAAAGTATATTCCTAAAGAAAATGGGAGTTCGACACAAGGACCCAATATTTCTAATCCGAATACGAAACAAAATCCTCGCATGAATCCCGCTTCTTGTATGAACACAATCAATCATATTGAAATGAATTCCCAAAATAAAAATCTGAGAGAAAAATCGGATTTAGATAAAATTAGCGAAGAGCTCATCGAAAAATTAAAAAATTTTGATATAAAACCTGAAGATTTAGACCAATTAGAAGATCCTGAAGAAAAGATAAAATCTAAAGGGGATATAAATAATAACGGAAAAAGTAGGAGTCAGAATAAATCCAAAAAAGGAAAATTTAGAATAGAAGAAGAAATTATAAATAAGGATATGAGTAAAAGTGAAAATAGTGACAATCTACATGAGAATAGTAAAGAAAAAGGTAACGAACTTGATGATCTCATCAAAACGAGATTTAAATTAGATGATTTGAAAATTTATTCAAAAAATAAGGACGATGAGAATATTTCCTTTGGAAATGATGCTAAAAAAGTTAAAACTTTGAAGAGTATCAGTACTCTAGTTAAGCAAGCAGATAATGTAATGAAAGAACGACTTTTAATTTTAGGAGGAGATAATTATTTTTTATATCCAAATAAGGGTAAACGTGAGAGAAAAGTTATCGATGTGAAAATTGAGAATCAGCACATGTGTCCTGATACAATGACTTATGCCCAAATTAAGGTTAATTATCAAGGTATTATCAAAAAAATGAAATTAATCTTTACTGACTTGAAAAATAAAGCTGCATTTGATACATTTCAGAAGAAAGGGAGGTTAAACAACAAGTTTATAAAAGCAATTACCAGCGATTATCAATTTAATCAATGCTTTACAAGGAAAATAAGAAATAAAGAATTAAGATTGCTTTTAATAGTAGATATTAGCGGTAGTATGAGGGGTATGAAAATTCGAGCTGCAAAAATAGCTATGATAATGTTGTACGAAGCACTTGAAGATTTGGCTAATATTAGAATTGTATTATTCACAGGAACCTATGACGCTTTGAATATTTTGGTGAAAGATTTCAATGAACCTTTGAAATTAAGTTATGTTGATAAATTTGGTTGCCATAATACTTCACGTCAAAATTTAGATGGAATTTCCATAAAACACGAATCTGAAAAACTGGAAAAGAAAGATATAATAATAGTTGTATCAGATGGACAGCCTGCAGCAGACGGAGGATATAATTTGACAGATGCAATTCCAGATATTCAAGATGTTAGAAAAAAGTTTAAAATATTTGCATTTTCTATAGATTCTCAAGGCGATTATCTGAATAAAATGTATGGTAAAGATTGGATACTCACAAGCACTCGAAATGAATTAGAGTTAGGCAATAAAATGCTGAAATTTTGCCAAATAATTGTGAAAGAATTCTATTATCGATAAAAATTTATTTCATAATTTAAAGATGTTTTTCAACCACTTTACTGTTTTATTGATAAATAATTTCAAGTGTGTTCCTTCAAAATCATGAGTAGCATCTTGGATTTCAATCAGTTCATGATGTTCATCTTTAGGTAATAATTGGAATGCTTTCCTTGTAAGCTCTACTGGAACTGACTTATCCGAGGTGCCTTGAATTATAAGAGTAGGAGTATCTAGCTTCTTTAAGGCAGGTTTTACTCTAAATTTAGCAAATTCTGTGACAAAACTAAGTTCAATTATAATTGGTTCACCATCTCCAGAAGAGGGAATTTTTACTGGTCCCTTATCCAAATCTTTGAACCAATTTACTTGATCTTCTGATGATTGTATAAAAAGAGCTGGTGCCCAAAATACATAAGCTTTAATCTCCGGTAAATTTGCTCCTAGTACAGTGCGACCTCCAAAAGAGAGACCTAGTATGGCGATTTCCTCATATCCCTTATTTTTTACCCAATTATATACAGACTCTACATCTTGGATCTGTTTTGATAGAGTAATGGGTACTCTTTTGTTTTCACCTGAACCAGTAAAGTCAAAAGTTAACGCATCAATTTTTTCTTTATTTAGAGCATTAGCTAGCTTAGGAAAACGCCCCCATTCATATTTATCTCCTGTAAAACCATGACATATAATGAGAATTCTTTTCTTTTCTAATTCTTTATCGCATATATAATGGATTCCATGGAGATCACTTCCAGTGCTGCTTGAAATAATGACTTTTACTTCTCCCAAAATGTTTCCTCCTAATTTTATTATCTAAACTGTATTTAGCTCAGCAATCTTAAATAGTTTTATTTTTTTTAAAAAAATCTTAAATATACCACAAGCCTTGTTAAAGTAACATTAAAATTAGCAGAGTTAAAAAATTATGACAGGTCAATTTGCTGAAGTAAATGGGATAAAATTATCCTATGAGATGGCGGGAGAAGGAAAACCCGTATTTTTAGTTCATGGATTTGGCGTCTCTAAGGAGGTCTGGATTGCTCAATTTCAACCTTTAGCCAAAGAGTTTAAAGTGATAAGGTTTGATAATAGAGGTGCTGGAAATTCTGATCGTCCGAATGAGCCTTACATGATGGAAATGTTTGCAGATGATATAAGGGGGTTAATGGATGATTTAAATATTGAAAAGGCGAGTGTAATAGGTTGGTCACTAGGTGGAATGATAGCTCAACACTTCGCGATTAAATATCAGAAACGCTTGGATAAATTGATATTAATTAACACAATGGCACAATGGCCATCAGATAAATCTGGATTAGAAATGTATAAAAATAGCCAAATCGAAGGTTATTATAATACAATGAAAGATCCCGTTTCTACTTTTTACGAACGAGCAAAAATGGGATTTACACGTGATTTTTTAAAAGAAATGAAAGCAGATCCCAAGAAAAAATTTTTTGGGTTATGGTCAGCTGAAGATCTCATTGAGCAATCTAAGATTAATCCATCAACGCCTCAAGATATCACAAATCAGGTAAATGCATTGGGACACATGGACGTTATAGATCAATTAAAAGCAATAAAGAATGAAGTGTTAGTAATTTGTGCTGATAAAGATAGACAAATGCCCAAAGCTGTAAATGTCAAGATCTACGAAAATTTACCAAATGCCAAATTAGTTGTTATCGAAGGAGCAGGACATGATTCTCCAAAAGAAAGAGCCCCTGAAATTAATCAACTTATCATAGATTTTTTAAAATCCTAATCTTTTTACTATATCATAATTGACTAAAAAGCTTAATCTAAACATGAGATTTGATAGATAATCTATGAAATGAGGAATCAAAAAAAATGACAGAACAATATGCAGAAGTTAATGGTATTAAAATTTGCTATGAAATAGCCGGAGATGGGGAACCACTCTTTTTAGTGCATGGATTTGGCAGTAAAAAGGAGAGTTGGATTGCTCAATTTCCCGTGTTATCTAAACATTTCAAAGTGATCCGATTTGATAATAGGGGTGCTGGAAAAAGTGATCGTCCTAAAGGAAACTATACGATGGACGTATTCGCCGATGATATTAAAGGTTTGATGGACTTTTTGGGTATTGAAAAGACCAATATAGCGGGGTGGTCGCTTGGTGGGATGATTGTACAAAATTTCCTTTTAAAATATCCAGAGAAAATAAAAAAGGTTATTTTAATCAATACTAATTACGGATTTCCAGATGAAGATGGTCCATTAGTGTATAAAAACATGCGTTTAGAAGAAGAAAAGCAAAAAAAAATTGATCACGTGAAAGCGTGGTGGGATGGAGCTAGAAGTGGATATTATATAAAGTTTCGGAAAGAAATGGAAGCAAATCCTTCTAAAAAATGGTATGGATTATGGTCAGCCGAGGATATGATAGAAACAAGCATAATTGATTCTCCTACGGCAGAAGATATTGAAATGCAAGCAAGTGCGTTAAAAACACATGATACATTCGATAGATTAAAAACGATTAAAAGTCCTACGTTGATTATAACAGCATCACACGACAGATTAACTCCAAAAAGCTCAATGGAAGAAATTCATAATGAAATACCTAATAGTAAATTTATAGTAATTGAAAAAGCAGGACATAGTAGCCCTTTAGAAAAAGCACCCGAAGTTAATCAAGCTATAATTGATTTTTTAAAAGAATAAATAAATTTTTTTTCAATAATCTTATTTTTACAGATCTTACACTCGTTTTATCCTATAGTATTTTCCTCTCTAAATGATGGAAGTATGTATTTTTTAGATTCAATTTTTTGAAAAGCCATAATGAATGGAGGAAAAGCAAAAGCGGCTATGACAATACCTAACCAAAAGGGCATAAAAAACTGAAGAATGAATGTACCAATCAACGGTCCAACAATTTGAGCAAAGCTATCCAAAGAAGAACCATAACCATTAATTTTTCCTTGAATTTTTGATGAAACAGTTTGACTAATCATGCTATTTAAAGGTCCCCTCGTTAAAGAAGCTGCAAAGCTGATTACCATCAATAAGATGAAGAATATCATAACATTTGGAGAAAATCCAATGAAGAAGAAACAAACTAGAAATATAGATAAACCCAACCTAATTGCATTGCTTTCTCCTAGTTTCCTAAGAGTTGGTTTAAAAAGCGTAAAACGAATGGTTGTACGAACAATTCCTGACACCATCAATATTAAAGATATTTCTAAAATCCCTAATTTAAGAACTAATACCCCAAAAAAGGATATTGAGCTCATCATTATCATAAATGATACGGAATGAAATCCAAAAAGTGTTAGAAGAAATACTGCATTTTTATTACTAAAGATTTTTTCATTATTTGCTTTTAAAAGTTTGTGAGACTCCATTCTTTGCTCTTTAGGCCATGATTCTTTTAACACGGAGATTGTGAGAATCATTGTGAAAGCGGATAAACCAGCAGCAAAGATACCACTGAGAAAAAGGCCCCCAATTGAAAAAAATATACCACCTAATCCAGGTCCAATGAGAGAGGCTAAAACATGAGCTATTCCTATGTTAGCCATTTGTATTCCCCTATCCTTAGGAGGTACAACATCGCTCACAATCGCTTTTGCTATAGGAAAATTTCCTCCAAAAACCCCATCAATAATTCTTGAGAAAATTAGAAGTTCTAGTGAATTTGAAAACGCTAATAATACAAATCCAATTAGAGTACCAAACTGAGAAATTAATAACAAGGGTCTTCTTCCAAATTTATCACTAAGTTTTCCCAATATTGGACCAAAAACAAAACCAAACATGGCATTAATGGAAAAAACTAATCCGATCATAATAGTAGTGGTGTGATAAAGATCTTGAAAGAATCCAGACATGGGAAGGATTAAAGAAAATCCTATTATATCTGTAAAGACAGAAATCCAGAGGGGTGTTAAGTTTCGATATTTAAATATTTTTTTTTCGTTGAGTCCAGATA
Source organism: uncultured archaeon (assembly GCA_964583985.1). Taxonomy (GTDB): domain Archaea; phylum Asgardarchaeota; class Lokiarchaeia; order Sigyniarchaeales; family SOKP01; genus SOKP01. The sequence continues at coordinate 61,750 of CAZOYD010000010.1, read as the reverse complement.
TAAAAATCTTATTTTTCTTTGTATTGATTATGAATAGGTACCTATAATTCCCAAATTAAAGAGTAAAATCAAAAATTATTATTAAAGTATTTCGTTATACTGTATTCGTATAAAAAATGAGGAACTGTTCAATTTTCTAATTATTTCAAATCCAGTTTTCTATGAAATTTTACTTTATTTTTTATTATAAAAACGATCACATATTTTTTTATTGAGAGGATTTATATCTTCTTATAATGAATGCAACCAAAGATAAAGAAGGTCAAGAAGAAAAAAAACAAACTGTCAATTTACCAGCCTTAGATTTCTTTAAGATTAACATTATAAGTTTTATTGTACCTTTATATGCATGTTTGGGTTTATTTCTCATATTTGAATATTATTTCATCATTTTATTTTCAATTCCATTGATCATTCATTTGATCATCCTGCCTATAGTTCTCTTAATTTTATATTATCTATATCTAATTATTTTAGTTGAATTCACTGCCTTCTGGGCTAATTATTGGCATCGAAAATCACCCCCCCGTCAAGGCGTGTTCAAAAGAGAACTTGATGACATTAATAGTGAAGAAGGAAAGATGATCAAATATTATCACAAGCGTGGTTTCATTATTAAATATCCCATGTGGCTTACATCTAAATCCATATTTCCATGGTTAGTTAATAGAACTCTACGAAAAGTTGGCCATAATAAGATAGGGAAAAATGTAATCTATTGCGATGCGTATGTGGGATTAGAATTTACAGATTTAGGGAATGATGTATTTATTTATCCTACAGCTGCATTATCATCTCATGCTGTTAATTCAATATTTGGAAAAATTTCTATAATGGAAATTAAATTAGATAACAACACTACACTTTATCCAGGAAATATCGTCGGGCCAAATGCCTTGACAACAAGTAATAATGTTATTTTCCCTAATACAGTCTTACATAAAAATTGGAGAGGAAAACCGGAAAAGTTTTATTATCAAGGAAGTCCTGGAAGACCAATTGAAGTGAAACACTTGAAATAGATATAAAAATTACTATTTTTTGGGGAATTTATCATATTTTTGAAGAAATTCTCGATAATTATTCAATTTATCAAGAACTGAACCTGTGAGCTCCAATGATTCAAAAACAGGGACATTCCTATTAAGCAGCTTTAGTTTGAATTTGTATCTACTCTTATATTCTTCAAATCCCTCATTAATTTTAAGCATCACACAATACATCGGTTTCGTGCAAACACTTTTCGCTTTAGAGATGTACCTTATAAATTCTCGATTTAAATCCATGCCATGGTAGCCTAATTCGTTTAAAATTTCCGTAAATCCTCCAAACCTTTCAGGATCTTTAATAAACACTATTGAAGAAATGTTAGGATCCTTATCAAGCGCTAAGATAGTCCGATAATATATGTGTGGTTGAATTCCCATACCTCCTAAATCAATTGGATTTGTGAGATTTGTATTCACATCAGGAATGAATCGACTCATTTTGTTTATAGTTTTTGCCGATAATGCAGGAATTTTTAGATTATAATTTTCCAAGATATCCACAGCTTCTATCGTTGATCCCCCTCCAATCCCAATTACGCCGACATTACGTGAATCAGGTAAACTCGCGAAATTGAATGCTGAAGCCAAGGCTGCAAGCTCATTTGAACTTTTTACAATACAACTCCCAGTTTGTTTTCCTATTGCTTTCCATATTTGGTTATTCCCTGCTAAACCACCCGTATGAGAAAGAATTGCTTTTTTTGTCGCTTCTCCATAACCTGCTCGCCATAATATCACTGGTTTTCGATTCAAATTACACTTTTTCATCATTTGCATGAATTTTCTCCCTGTTGCAATCGATCGCAAGTTTTCAATATACATTCCTATTATTTTAGTATGCTCATCTTCTATAAAATAATCTAAGAAATCTGCAGGAGAGATGTCTAATGAATTTCCTACCGAAATAAATTTTGAGATGTACAGTCCATAAGAAACTGCAAGTTGGGATATATTCTGAGCAATACCTCCAGATTGAAAGATGCCTCCAAAATTTCCGGATTTTCTCGATTGCTCAAAACCAAAGTAAAGCCCCCCTCTGGGATTGTAGACCCCCAGGCAATTAGGACCGATTATTCGAATATTATACTTCCGCGCCATTTCTAAGGTTGCTTTTTCAAGATCTTTATTTCCGACTTCTCGAAATCCAGATGAAAAGATGGTACAAAAAGGTACCTGTTTCTGACCTATCTGTTCTAACATTTGTGGAACTATTCTTGCAGGAACCGCTAATATGACGTAATCGATTGGTTCAGAAACATCTAAAATTGATGAATATACATGTTCCCCAAATAATTTTCCTCCTGCTAATTTAGGATTGAATAAATAAATGGATCCTTTAAATTTATCCTTCATAACCCTATAAAAAAAACCCCCACCAGCGGGATTAGAACTCGCTCCAATGATTCCAATTGATTCAGGGAAAAATAATTTCGATAAATCCATGTTTGAATCCTCTATTTTAGTTATGTGGTGAAATCTAAAAATAAGTTAAAATTAAAAGAAATAATGTAGTTTGACTAAAATATTTTATTACTGTAAGTTCCCTAACAATTTATGAACTAACTCGATATCATCAGTAATAATTCCATCTACTCCTAAGGCTTTCAATCTAATAATTTCATCCTCTTCATTGACAGTCCATACATTTATTTTAAGATTATTTTCATGAGCATTATCGACAAATTCCTTACTAATAGCTGTAAAATGTGGATGAATTGCATAAAATTCATTTCTTACTGCTTTTTGTATGTATCGATTTAATATTCGAGGTCGGGTTAATTCTGAAGGAATTAGATAACCTATTTTTAATCGAGGTTCACATTCTTTTATTTTTATTAATTGAGAAATATCAAAACTGCTTATAATAGTTTTTTTTTCCAACTTATTTTTCATCAAAATATGGACAAGATCATCAATTAATCCAGGAGCTTTAATTTCTGGTTGGAGATTTATCTTGTCTTTTGCTATTTTAATTAGATCGATAAGAGTTGGAATTTTTTCACCACTTCCCGCATCTAATCCTTGTATTTCTTTTAAAGTTAGTTCCTTAATTAATCCTTGCTTTCCAGTAACACTATACGTGTCATTATCATGTATAATGACTATTTCTCCATCAAGGGATTTATGGATATCAAATTCGATATAATCTGCTTTAAGTTCTATTGCTTTTCGAAAAGCCAAAAGAGTGTTTCCGGGAGCGATGTTACTAGCTCCTTTATGTCCTATAACTAATATTTTCTCTTTCATTTTAGTCACAATTTTTTATATTTTTCCAAAAGATTTCTTACTGTTTCTATATCGTTCGTGATTATTCCATCCACACCAAAATTTATTAATTTCTTTATTGAAATTTTTGTATCTACTGTCCAAGGAAAAATTTTTATTTCATTTTCGTGAGCATAGTCAACAAATTGTTGGTCAACAAGCATTACTATTGGATTAATGGCAAATAAATTATTGTCGATACAATAATCAATCATCTTCTTTTTTATATTCCAATCGAACTTAGTTACTCCTAGCGTTGGTTCTAATGAAGCTAATTTCAAATTAGGTTCTTCTAACTGAAATTCCAATAATTCATCATGTAAAAAAGAGCTAACGATACTAGTATCAACGATATTTTTAACTCGAAATAAATCTATAATTTTCTTTGCAATCCCTTTAACTTTAATTTCACAGTTCAATTTTATATGATCCTTAGTGACTTCAATAAGTTCACTTAGTGTAGGTATTTTTTCCCCGTTTCCAAAATCCAACTGTTTCAATTCTTTTAAAGTCATCTCTTTAACCAATCTATTTTTCCCTGTTAAGCGGGATAGGTTTTCATCGTGAGTTACCACTAATTCTCCATCACGTGATTGTAAAACATCAAATTCAATAAAATCTGCTTTTAATTCAATTGCCTTCCTAAAAGATTGGAGAGTATTCTCAGGTGCTACTTTGCTTGCTCCACGATGACCCATTACTACAATTTGATCCTTTTTCTCATTCATAATATATCGGGTTAAAATTTAATTTTTCTTGAATTATGCGGCTATTATAATACCCATAATTTTTTATCTAATTTTAGTATTTTACCTTAATAATCTTAATTCTTTTTCGCACAAATTATTAGTATTTTTAGAAGAAGATTTTTATACTTGATTCTGCATCACATAGACATTAGAATAGAAAAGAATATAAGTGTTTTACATTTTTAATATTTCTGATAATATATAAAGACTTGAAACATAAACTTTAAAAGCAAGAATAAAAGAAATGGAGTTTATTCATGAAGTTTTGTCCACACTGCGATAACATTCTGATACCAAAGAACAAGAAGCTTATATGTAAAGCGTGTAATGAAGAGTTCGAGTTAGATAAGGAGAAAGAAGAGTACAAAATAGTCAAAAAAATCAAGCACGATGAAAAAGAAGCAGCTCCTGTCATTCTAAGAGATGGTATTAAAGACAGTCGTATTTCGGCCCAAGACAGAAAAGCATATGAGGAATTCTTTGGGGGCTCAGAAGCCGATTCTTACTAGTTTCCAATTGACTAATGTATTCATATTTATTAGTTCAAATCTTCTTCTGAATGATTTCAATCTTCTATAAATCCATGTCATGATTTGTGTTTGGATTATTTTGTCAAAAATAATTTAAAAGTTTTTATTCTTTAGTATGTGATCTGTAATATATAAAGAACTTTTTAAAAGAAATCAAATAAATAAAGTCCGATTAAAATGACAGAAGAAACCAAGAAAAAACCAAGAGGCTTCGCTAGCATGATATACAAGACAGTGATGCCTTTGAATGATAATGAAAAATTCAAGGAAAAATATAAAGATATTAAAAGTAAAATTTTATTGAATGCGGTGGATGGTAAATATGCTGCATTAGTAATTATTGATAATGGAACTGTAGATGTAGAAGGAATTGTGAATAAAGAAAAAAATGATTTAAAGCAAGATGTTTTAGGGTGGGAAGCGAAACTTGAGACCACGACAGAATTATTTCTAAAAATAGCATCAGGACAATTAGGTACTGGAGCCTCATTGGTAAAAATAATAACCCGAAAATTAAAGATAAAAGGTATGAATAAAATACTCGATTTATTCGCTCTCTTAGAACCTGATAATGCTTAAAATAATTTTTTTATAATTTCAATTTGAAAATATTTACCAAGGAAAGCAGTTCTTCTTTGAGATTTTCATTTTTTTCATTTTTTATCGATTGGAGAATGACATTTTTATCTTGTTCAGATATTTCATAAAATCTGTCCAAGAAATGTCTTAAATGTATGATTTTTTTTGAAGGATCGTTTTGGATATTGGAAATTAAATGATCTACAATCATCTCTTTTGAGTTGGATTCCAACGATTTATTTTCTTTAAGGATTTCTTGGGTTATGCCTAATTGTCTGAAGAATAAATTATTTCTAATTACTTCTATGATGATATCTTTAATTATTTCTTCTCGTGAAGAGATAGTTAAATTTGATAAAAATGTTTCAATCTCTAATTGTTTGTTTTCAATTCCTTCAATAAGTGATAATGCTTTCTTTGCTTGCTCTGCATCCATATACTAAATAAGTCTAGTTTAGGTTTATAAATTTTTCTTAATTAATTATTTTGTTAATATTATGGAAAAGGAAATTGCAGAAAAATTGAACAAATTTCAAGAATATATTCACTATCAATTCAATGATCTAAACCTTCTTAAACAAGCATTAACAACACCAAAACTTGGTAAGAAAACAAACACAAATCATTATGAGATTCTTGAAACGATTGGTGATGCCGTTCTCAAATTAATATTTACGTTAAAGATATATCATCAAGGAACAAATGACCCAGCCACTTTAACACGAAATAAATTATGTGTAGAAAGCAATCAAAATTGGATAAAAATCGCTTCTAATATGGGATTAAATGAGTTCATTTTTAAAGCTAACAATCAAGAGGTTATTGGGACGTCCATTATGGCTGATGTTTTTGAAAGTATATGTGGGGCTTTGTTTTTAGACTCTAATCTTAATTTGGATATGGTGGATGAAAAAATTATTACGAGATTTATGAAGAATTGGGATGAAATAATTGATACAAGCTTTCAATTCGCAAAAAATAATTTTCTCGAATATATCCAAGAAAAATTCAGAATTACTCCCAATATTGAGTTTTCATATGAAAAATTTGAACAAGGAGATAAAATTAGATGGAAAGCCAAGGGAATTAGAATTTTGAACATAATGGGAAAAGAAATTTACTCTATTCCTCATTCAATTACTTCAGACTTCCATAAAAAACGAAAAGACGCTGAAAAAGACTTCTGTTTAAAAGCTTTAAAGTATATTCAAGAACATGAATTCGATTTTAATGAAGAAAAAGCAAGTTCTAAAAAAATAGAATCTCAAGATTTAAAATTTTCCTAACTTTTGCTAATGCTAACACAAAGGTATTAAATTAAATGCCTAAAAACATTATAATTTTTTAAAAAAATTTTAAATAATTTCATGGTAAATGTAATGCCAGATGCCCATATTATTAAAACACCCGAAATGGAATTATATGAAGAAGAAACGGGGAATCTTGCTATATGGAAGGGGAAAGTTAGTAAAAATTTTTATAATTGGCAAGAGAAGAAAAAAAGACAAGAAATTAAGGAACATAAATTTGAGATATTATCAACATCACGAGAGGAAAGAAATCGAGTAAAATTAGAAGATAAAAATCAAAAAGACGTTGATAAAGATTATGAACATCTAATTGTGGTTGAAAATCTCCATAAAACATACTTACTAGGAACAACAGCTGTAGCTGCGCTACGTGGCGTTGATTTAACAATTGATAAAGGTGATTTTGTTGATATCATGGGTCCTAGTGGGAGTGGTAAAACAACACTTTTAAATTTAATTGGGGGTCTTGATACACCTACACGAGGTAAGATTTTTCTTGAAGGAAGGAACATCGCTACCCTAAAAGATAATGATTTAGCAGATATCAGAAGAGAGAATATTGGTTTTGTCTTTCAATTCTATAATCTTTTACCGCAAATGACTGCTTTGGAGAATGTATTAGTTCCTTTACATTTTTCCGGTAAATTAAGTAGAAGAGGAAAGAGAAAACGAGGGTTAGATTTATTGAGACTCGTAGAGTTAGAAGATCGCGCACATCATACACCTTCAGAATTGAGTGGGGGAGAACAACAGAGAGTGGCAATAGCCCGAGCATTTGCAAATGATCCTGCACTTTGTGTATTGGATGAGCCGACAGGAGATCTTGATAGTAAGACAGGAGTCATGATATTAAATTTATTAAGAGATTTGAATCGTAAGGGTGCAACATTTATAGCAGTGAGTCATGACGCAGCAGTCTCAGAATTTGCAAACCGCGTATTTCACATGAGAGATGGAAAATTAACCAAGGAAGGTAAAATTGGAGGACTAAAAGAAACTCAGCAGATGGAACTCAATAGGAAATTAGAAGCAGAAATGAACAAAGAAAAATGTAAAAACATGATATTTAAATATCTCTTTTCACATCAAGGAAAAACGTCAATAGATGTAGGAGATATTAAAAATAGCATTCCAAGTGCTATTCTGTTAAATTTACCCGAACATTTTAACGATATTTTACAAGAATTGGTTAAAGAGAATAATTTGAATGGAAATGTTGATGGAAACGTATTAAATCTTTATTAATTGGATAAATATCTATGCTGAATTTTAAAATAATTTTCAAATATGCATTTAAGGATCTTGGACGTCAAAAAATCCGAACATCAATAGGGATATTTGGGGTTTTTTTCTCAATTGCCCTCTTAGCTATAGTCCTATTTTTATCGGATTCAATCTCCGTAACATTTGCCCAATATTTATCAATTGATGCGGGTAATCAAGACATATCAATTTCAGTTCGACATTATAATGGAGAACCAAGTAATCGTTCAAATTATTTTGAATTCAATCCGTTAGTCAATAAAATTGAAGGAAATTTTCCTCAAATCGATGCATTTATTCCTAGAATGGAAATATATGGGGAAATTAACGTTTCCCAAGGATTTGAAACGCAAGAATTGACAAATGAAAGGGCAAATGCGTTAATTTCTGGAATTGATATTAATTTAGAAAATTCACTAGGTTTTGGTGCCTTTACTCAACCAAAAAGTAATGCCCTTTTGGAAATAAAAGAATTATCTATCAATGAATGTGCTATCTTATACAAGTTTAGCGAAGATATTAAATATGTTGAAAATGACACCATTGAAATAGCCATGAGAATGCAGAATGGAGATGTAACTTATTACAAGACACATAATTTCACAATAGCAAAAATATTTGACTTTCAGCAGAAATGGCCTATTAATTATGCAGATCGACCATTGATAGTTGTGGATATTGACACGCTATATGATTTATTTGGTAATGGCACATTTGGTGGAAAATGTAATGAATTAATTCTAACATTTACAAATGCGGGAGAATATTACGATGTAAGAGATCTAAAGGGAACTGAAAATAGGGTAAAAGATCTCGCGGGTGAAATTCAAATGAAAATTGGCATCAATGAATATTTCTTGGATTTGCCTAAACTGAGAGTGCTAGGATTCTCAGAATGGTTAAGCGTTGGAATAACTATTATTTTCGTATTTGTATCCATGATTGCGATGCTTATATCTGGAGTGCTTATTAATGGTATTTTAAAAACATCAGTAGAGGAAAGAATACGAGAATTTGGAATTTTCCGAACCCTTGGTGCGACAAAAAACCATAATTTAATGATAGTGATAGTTCAAGGATTCCTTTTATGTAATTTTGGGACAATATTTGGGATTATAGGAGCACAATTGCTGACTCAATTTGTGATATTACCCTTTGCTGAAGTGGTCGTTGCAGGATCCATACCAGGATTAGCCGGTAACATGACTTACTCAATTACGTTGGGATCAGTTATCCTTTCATATATAATAGGAATAGGTGTGGGATTGATCGTGAGTATTTCTCCAGCAATAAAAGTAATGAAACTTCAATTAATTGAATCTATTCATCCTTATAGACATGAAGATACCCTCTATCATCTTCAAAAAAGAGCGTCAGTTAATTATAAAATTATTCTCGTTGGATTGATATTGGCAGCAAATGGTTTATTTATTATATTAATATTACCTCGTGTCATGATCACCGGAGATCTCGCATTAATGGCGGGTATTCTCATTGCGTTACTTATTCTATTTTTAATCGGAACTACTCTTGCTGGATTAGGGTTGATGCCAGTCATCTTACGTTTTTTTATACAAGCATTTAGATTAATCTCCAGAAAGTTAGCTCCAATTTATAAAATTTTCGTATTTCGTTATGCTCGAAGGAATTCAAGCACCATTTTGATGTTTGCTTTTACATTCTCGTTTGTTATTTTCGTCTCTGGAGCATTTAAATTCTTATCAGATCAAGGGAAAATCGAAACGACCTTGGATTTAGGATCTGATTTAGTTATTGAAACAATTGGATGGGAAGATCTTGAGGAAATAGACACTGGAGGAGGTTTTGGGCTCTCTGGGGAATCTTTTAAGATGCTTACTGATGGTTTTTCTGTTGATCCGAGTAGAATTCTAACAAGTGAATTCAAAACTGATATATTACAAATTGAGGGAGTAGAGAAAGTATCAACTATCATTGCCAGTCCATTTCATTTGACACAATTATATTCTGATGAAGAAAACGAATTTTATGCAGAAATTGGAGATTATGCTGGATTATCCACGATAGAAATATCATTGATCGGAGTCGATGAAGAATATCCTTCGACTATTGACACGAATTATATTGATTTTACTGGGGGTAACTTGATAGATTCATTTGATAATCTATTTAATCTTGAGGGTGATTACACGTGTATAATCTCAGAAGCCATATCTATCAATTTAAATCTCTACATGGGAAATTTAATCAGAATTATAGTACATAGAGGCGATGAATCAGAAATTTATCCTTTTAGGATTGTTGGAATAGCAACAGCAATGCCTGGTTTTTCTTCTGTATTTAGCAGATCAAGCGGGGCTGCTTTTAGAGGAGGAGTAATGATTAACGACCAAACGTACATGACTTTAATGGATATTCCTCCCATTCCATACTTAGATAAAGTCTTTATAAAATTAACTGAGACGGGTTTAGATTACCAACAAGCAATTGGTGCGACAATTTGGGATGCTTATAGAGGTATATTCGATTTTAATCTCGATAACCTCGATAGTTCCATCCGTCAAGAACAATCATATTTTTCAATATTAGATATTTTTTTTACCATAACACTCGATGCTACTATCATTATCTGCTTGTTTGGTTTAATCTCATCGTCTTATTCTTCAATTATTGAGAGAAAAAAAGATATTGGTATTATTAGAACGTTAGGTTTAAAAGGGAGACAAATAAATCGTTTATTTACTATTGAAGCACTTATCATCATGTTTAGTAGTGGTTCAGTAGGCGTGCTTATTGGATATGCAACAGGATTATTATTAGCTTCATCTCTAAATGAAATGGGAAACATACCTACACCAACAAATTTTCCACTTTCAGATGCTTTATCTGTCTTTTTTATTTCAACAATATTCATTTTGATAAGCATGGTATTTTTATTAAGAAAAATTCGCAAGAAAAAAATAATAGAAATCTATAGAGAAACAATGTGAGAGGAAAGAATTACAAATGAAAACATGGAAATTAGGATTATTTTTTATCATTTGTATCTGTTTTAGTATCCCTCCTAACTTTAATTTTGATAACTCTATTATAAATGAATCTAATAGTAAAGAAATAGATGGAACTGAAACGCTGAAATTATCAGATATCGCAGGAACAGATCTGTATTCTGAAAATATAGATGCTTATGTGGCAGGAAATAAATCAATTATCAGGCAATCACTTTTTACTAATGATACGAGCATTTTATCTCAGTTTGATACACGAGATCCTGCGTTCTATAAGTGTAATGTGCTCATTAGTGTTTCAAATGGCATTACTCCGGCTATATTTCCAAGATTACTTACAGAAGATGGATTTAGCATGCAATATGAAATGAGTTTTAATGGATTTTCAGGGTTTTTGTATTATGATGAAGATATAAGCGCAACTGATGCTGATATTAGAGCTGAGAGAGCTCTTGAGATCATTAGGAGAAAATTCCAAATCGATCTCATTCTTTTGAATGTATCTAAACCAAATTATTATCCATTTATTGGACATGTTCCTGACTGGAATGTATATATCGATCAAATCACATTAAATCTCCCAAAAGATGGATATTGGAAGGCTCTAGATATTGATCGGATAACCTCAAAAGAATATAATGAAAATTATCACCTTTCATCAACTTATTTCTTGATAAATTCTCTTGATATTCTTAGTAAAGATATTTTTGATTTAACTAGCCAAGTCAATTTTAACTTGGATTCATTAGATCTAAGTTTTTTAGAAAATCTTGAATTAGAGAATATATTTGAAACATATTCAGGTTTAAATGATACTTTAGGTACAAATCAGACTGGTCTTGAGATGCTTTCTGATCTTTTTGGTAGCCTATCTCTATCAAATAATTCTCATTATACAAATCTTATGATCCAATACGAAGGAATTGAAAATGCGATACAAAAAATTGGAGATGATGAATTTTCTTTCAATTTGTGGGATGCCATGGATTATAATGGAGATGAATTAAAACCTAGTGCCAAAATATTTATCGCTTTAGCAGGAGCTTTTTTAAGTAATATTGATGTATCAATATTATGTTCTGATATAATTGATACTACTCCAAATTATTTTGAATTGTATGAATTTTTACTAGAACAACTTGGATTATTACTATATTATTCAAATGTTGATATTGACATTCAATCACTCAAAAATTATTCCTTTGATTTAGTATGGGTTGATTTTGGTGGTATAAAAAGAAGTTACGTATTGCCAATTAATCTAAACGATTCCTTAGATATTATTAATTTTCTACCTCAACTTGGATTCCAAGGTATTTCTGGTATCATGACAGGATTATTTAATCCTGTTTCTGATTTTATTGTAAATTACAAGATTTCTAATTCAGAACCAAATTTAATGATAACCAAAGATTTAGTTAACGGAAACGCTTCATATGGTGCATATAATAATTATGATTTTAATATAACTGTAAAGAATGTAGGTAATGAATCTGCTTGGGGTGTACCAACCTCATTTCCTTTAGGACTTGAAGAAATGTTCACTTTAATTGGTGGTCCATTAGGTGGTGAACTCATGGATGCAATATGGGATGTTGTAAAAGTAGAATATTCAGGTCAATATGATTCCTTAGAAGATTTTTTCAATTTTGATGAAAATCCAAGAATTTTCTATATGGATAGTTTGGGATCAGGATTAGTGGATACATATTTTCCAGATTTGAGCAATCTATCAAATTATTTCCCTTATAATGAGAAAATGGATAATGTCATTGATATCATAAGTATTGGTTATCCTCAATTAATTGCTGGTTTATTAATTCTAGGGATCACTTCAAATGATTTAAAAAATATCTTTACCAATAAATATAGTATTTGGAACGATGATAATTGGATTTTAGAGCCAGGAGAAAGGATTTCTTACGTGTATTCTAACTTCTCAATCGAAGCATTTGATACATTCACACCATTTTATAATTATAGTTTCATAATTGATGAATCATATCCACCACTTCCTGATATGATTTCAGGATCATCATTAGATGATACTGATCCTAGTATGGCATTGAGACTTGATGATGAAAGTTGGAATATATCTTCAGAAGAAAAATATGTGGACCAACACCAAATTGAAGTACAATTTCTATTTCAAAATACGACACGCATCAATTATCAAAATAAATCTTTGGATCGCGTATCAATTCTTATCAATTTAACAGATCAACAAAATTCGTTAAGATTAGAAATATTTAATTTCTCAAGTGGCCAATTTGAAGATATTTCATCTTACTTTGAATCTCAACAAAATGGTACAACTCGTTATTCATTTATTAAAAATAAAGGATCTTTAGAATGGCTTTTTGATTCTCCATCTCGAATAAATCACACAATGGTTTTACGATTGATTGGATCAGAATCAAGCGCTTTCAATATTAGCTTAAATTATTTAGAAGTCGAATTATCCTATCGTGACATAAATCATTATGAGGCTTCAAGATCACGAGTAATATACAGTACTACTAGTGGAGAAGTCCAATATGTAAGATATTCTAATTCTATTTCATTAAGTACTTATGATATGGCGTCGATCATAGCATTTGCTGAAATTTCAAAATATAATACTGAAATTGGTGAAATTAATACTTATACTTTACATTTTAAAAATGTTGGTTCCCAAATTGCCCACGATCTTAATATTTCTATGCTTCTTCCAGGAATAATAAATGATAATATTAATTTTTCTATATATGATAATCACTTATACTTCTATTTAGACGAATTAGCACCCCTAGAACAGCAAACAATTCAAATGGAATTTTACACTCCAAATTCTGCTACTATAAATTCTTTACGACTCGAGTATAACAATACAGAAAAAATTGAGAATTTAGATACACGCACAATTATAACTCGTACGAATGAGGTGTTTTATACCGCAAGAGTTGATTACGGGAAGACTCAACCCTTCCTTAATACGATTCAAATTCTCTTTAATCCCCTCATTAATAATCCAATGATCGGTGAGATTTTTAATATTTCGGTAGAGATAAAAAATACTAGTCCCAATAGATTGAATATCTCTAAGCTATCATTAAATCTTAAAGATAATTATGGTGCTTTAAGAATTATTCAAAATGAAAGACATACCATTACAAACATCCAATATGATGAAATTTATTCTTATAATATCACATTGAAAAAATTGGAGTGGAATGGTTATTACTATCCTCCCATTAATTACTTTGATAGTGATAACAGTCGTTTAATACAGATTTCTCATTCTGAACCGGTAATATTAGGAAGTATCAATTTGACCATTACTAAAAACATTAATAAAAATCAAGTCGAAATTGGGGATATTCTCGTGGTTACTTTAATAGTTAGAAATACGGGAAATATTTGCGTTAAAGGTTTAAGTTTAAGTGACATTACAAGTTTTACAAGAATTAACTTTGCTTTAGTTGAAGGTAAGTTGATAAATGAAATTGATTTAATCAATCCAGGCGAGAACAAAACGTATTCATATGCAATCAAAGCCATGAGTCAAAGTCTTATAAAATTAAATCCTTCCACCATTCATTTATATTACATTCATCAAGTAAAAGTAACTTCAAACGCGGTTGAAGTTAAGATAATCTTTCCAATTCATACTCAGATATTATTTATCGGTATACCTACAGCGTTAGCTCTGTTGATTTTAGCAATCTATCTATATCAATCAAGAAGATATAACCTGAAAAAGTATGAAATTGCGAGGAATGAAGAATTGCTATTCAGAATGAAAGGATTAGATACGATTTTAAAGGTAGAAAAAACATTAAATGATTTTTTCCTAAATCTTTCTGAAGATGAGAAAAAAGAGTTAAGAGGTACTAAATCACAATTATCGGGAGGAGTAAAAGAAAAGTGAATGTGAAAAATAAAACGATTTTCTTCATAGTAATTTTCATATTTTCAATTTTTGGAATTCAATTACTATTCCCGCAGCACATCTCTGTTCAATCTACTTCAGAATTAAAAAAGAGAAATCTTCATTTATCAACCTCAAACATGCCAGATCTCATAATATTTTTCAATCAATCAACTTTTAATCCAAGTATTAAAACCAGATTCGAGTTTTATGGAGGTCAATTAAAGGAGAATGAAGAATGGAACAATGTGTTTAAAAGTATTTCAGGATTTGCCGGAAAGTTGCCTGCTGAGAATATTTCTTCATTTGCTTCCGAGTTTAACGACATCAACATAGAATTAGATGAAATTATTGAAACTCAATTAAATTATGCTTCATATCAATCAGGGGCTGTTAATTCAACTTGGAGCATAAATGGATTTAATGGAGACACGGGTTCTTCAATAGCAGTTTTAGATACTGGAATTGATTCTAATCAACAATTTTTGCAAGGTAAAATTTCGGGTTATGATAATTTTGTGGATTTAGCGCCTATTTCTGATAATAACGGTCATGGTACGTTTATATCCTCAATTATAGCAGGCACTGGAATTGATCATTATGATAGTGTAAATCCGTCTTTAATATTATATGAAGCGAATTATTCTCATTTAGATCTATTCGAAGAATATATTCCCTCTAAAAATTATTCTTTTAAGATCGGATCATTTAATGCCACACCTGTAAGTTCTAATATAAACATATCGGCAAGTTGGCAACTGGAGGAACTTGGAATAGATAACGTGTGGTTTGAATTATATTTCGATTCAACTTTAGTGAATTCGACCCATAATCTAATGCAAAACACGATGTATCAGTTTTCTCAACGAATTTCGACGTACGGAACGGGGATCTATGATTTGTACATGAAATATCACAAGCAATTAAATAAAAATCCCAAATTTTATTATAATGTAAATGCGTCTTTTTTGCCAGAAAATTATATTCCCAATTTCAATCATTTCACTGGGATAGCAAACGCGTCTAATATTCATTCTTATAAAATATTGAACAATTCTGGTTATGGGTATACTTCTGATCTGATCTCAGCATTAGGGAATGTTTTACAAAATAAAGATGCAAATAAAATAGTGTCTGCTTGCCTGAGTATTGGGACTTTAGGTCAAGATATAATGGCAGTTACTAAAGCAATTAATGATGTAGCAGATAATGGTATTGTGGTTGTAATAGCAGCTGGAAATTCTGGCGTCGAGGGATCAAGTCCTCTTAACAAATTAGCACTTAGTGAGAATGCTATTGTTGTAGGAGCAATAAATGACAAGGATCAAGTAGCTGCTTATAGTAGTATGGGAGAATTAATTGGTGAAAATATTATTAAACCAGACATTCTCGCTCCAGGAGGGAGTCAATTACCAGGACATCGGAATATCATAAGTGCTAAAGCAAATTCTGATCATGTTACTGGTTCTCAAGGAACTTCTATTTCAGCAGCAATAATCTCTGCTGCAATAAATATTTTAATTGATGCGAGATGGAATGATTGGAGTTCTTGGAGCGCTTGCAATACCTCACAATTAGCAAAATCATTAAAAGCAATACTGTTAATGACTGCTTCAGAAACAAATCTTAATAGAGAAGATAACCCTTCAACAGTCATTGATGAAAGCCAATATTCACCAAGTTCTTATATAGGAATTCCCTCAACTATTAAAGATATTCATGAAGGTTATGGGCGCGTTAATATTCAAGCAGCTACTGAGGCTTTAATAAAATACCTTTCAGTTAATTCTTCAATTCAAAATTCAGTAGTCAGTTCCAAAATAAATCCTTTAGGTAATCATGTTTTTGCTCGTAGAATATTACTCAATGAAGATAAACAATATGAATTTAAGCTAAAAAATGTAGATGAGAATTCAAATTTGGATATGTTTCTCTTTGTTAATTCGTCAAAAGTAAATGGAGAACCGATCTTATTAGAATCAACAAGAAAATGGTATGGTGATTTTGACTCGTTCTATTTTACACCAAAATCAAATCAAACTGAATGCATAATAGTTGTAAAAGCAATCAGTGGTGAAAGTACTTTTACTTTAAATATATCAACGATTGATAACAATCACGTTCCAGAATTGCGCGTTCCTTTAATAAATTTCGTGGGGGGTCAAAAGAATGCAACAATTCTTTCCCGTCAAGAATATTTAGGATATAATCCATATAAGAATTATTCAATAGATAGCTATCGTTTTTATATTGATTATTTTGATATGGATGTTTCAAATGTTCCTCCACAAGAAGTGTACGTATCAATAATGGAAACATCATTAAATTATTCAATGTCTCAATTGTATGAATTTGATAGCAATTTTACAGATGGAGCGCTTTTTGAAACGGAGTACCTTAAGTTTCCGTCATCTGGAGTATTTCACTATTTTTTTTTAGCGAGTGATGGTTTGCACACCGTACGATTTCCGGAGATTGGGTTTCTAAATATTACAGTGGAATTTCCCGATGATAGCAAGCAATTACCATATTCTCATTATTTCAATAATGGTTGGAATAATTGGACAATTATTGGAACGGGATGGGATTTTTTAATTCAATCAAATCAAATAGATAACCGTTCATTGTTATATGATACTCAATGGGAAAGTATGTATTTTGGGAGAGACCATCATTTTCCATCCAATTATACTTACCAACCGTATATTTTATCAAATCCATATCCGAATGGAACATTAATCAGTCCTTTATTTAATTTAACAAGACTAAACGAAAATCATACGCAACCGTTTGCGAATTTTGGAATGAGAACGAGTATAAATGCGGGAGATTATGTTTATTTACAGGTTAACCTTAATTGGACGGGATGGACGACTATAAAAACATACAGTAATGAAGAAAGCGACTGGTTCATTGAAAGTATAAATTTATCAAGATATTTAGGAAATTTTGTACAATTCCAATTTATTACTAATCTTGATGACCAATATGATCCTATTAATTATAAAGGTTTAATTTTAGATTACTTTTCATTGGTTAACTTAACAAATTATTATACACCTTTCATCGACTTTAATATAAGTAGAGACATTTCAAATAACAAGGGTTCAAAATATGAACAATTTCTAATTATGTGTAGGTATTACGATTTAGATAATAATTATCCTGAGTATCTTTATTTAGAAGTTGGCAATGAGAATCATTCAATGATTAATATACATGGGGATTGGAATGTGAGCTCTCAGCATAATGAAGGAGAAGGAATATTATTTCTTAAATCTTTATTTTTAGGAAATTATGACAATAAATCGTTTAGATTTCACGTTTCTGATGGTAAATTCACGTATCACTCGCCTTGGTATAATCGTAATAATGAGTTATTCTCTTTCGAGTTTCCTATGGCTTTAGAATACAATATCATTAATAGTGAAAAATTAATTGGTTATGAATTCTCTGATGAGAATTTAAATGACTTTTATATAAATGGGGTCCCAACTCCAAAAGAAAACACGGCTTGGTTAAAAGGAGATAATACTTGGCACCCAATAACAAGATTGGGAAAGCATTATTTATATGGAGGCTTGGGAATGAGTTATGGTGGATTTGAACAAGGTTATGGTCCAAATTGGAATATTGAATTAATCACAAAGCCCATTCAACTGAGAGATGAATATACCACGTTTCTCCAATATTCTTTTGAAATCTCACTCCAAAATGAATATTACATGGATAGAGATTTGTTGGATAAATGCGTGGTCTTAATCTCCACAAATTATGGTGATAATTGGGAAGTATTAAAAGAATATTTCTATGATGAGACTCTTTCTGGTAATGAATCTATTGACCTATCCCAATATTCAGATGAAATTGTAATGATTATGTTTGCTTTGGAGTCAAATGATAATACCATAGGGTTGGGTTATGGCTGGTTATTGTCAAATATGTATATTGGATATGATCAAAAAACAGATTTCATACAACCCACAATAAATTTCCTATCACCTATAGAGGACCAATTAATAGGTTCCATATTTACAATCAAAGTCAACATAACGGATAACGTAGAGTTAAATTTAGCAAAAATTTTTCTATATATTGATGGTGAGGTTATAAGTAGAAACTCTTTTTCATATGATATCAGTACCAACTTATTGCTCTATGAGTGGGATACAACTTTTTATAATGATGGAATACACCACATAAATGTCATTGCTTATGATAAAGAGGGAAATTGGATAGAAGAATCTATAACCATAACTATTCAAAATGGAATTTTCAATTTCCGTACTTTTGGACCTTGGTTAATTATCTTTGGAGTAGCATTCATAATTGGTTTAATAATATTCTTAAAAGGAAGAACGTGGAATAAACGGCTTACAGTTAATAATGTTGAAAAAATACGCCTAAAGTCCATTGATAAAGATCAGATAATTAAAAGGATTCAAGTCATGGAAGCAGATGAATTAACTAGACCCTTAATAGTTCATTGCAGATACTGCAAATCTTGGTTTTCTGCTGATAGATACAGTTATATATGTCCGAGTTGCGAGCATGATCAGTTATTTGTCGCATATAACTGTTTGAATTGTGGAAAATGGTATTTTAAAGATGAACCTGGAGAGCATTACTACTGTAAAAACAAAACTTGTCAAGGAGTAAGATTAGTTAGAAGAGAGAAGCAAGAAATTATGGATATTTTAGCAAAAGAGGGAAAAATATTAAAAAAGTATGATAAAAAGAATAAAAAATTTAGTGTTTTAGATTAGAATTACTTGATAAAATAAGGAAAAAAATTGAACATAAGAGAAATTTGGTATAAATTTCAGCTGAAGATTAATTTACAATTTATCAAAAACTCATGGATTGATCTTAAGCGTAATAAAGCCAAAGCATTTTTTGGTATTGGTGGAATTGCAATTTCAATCATTTTATTGACTGCAATCGGAATGGTTAACGATACCATGAGTTATAATTATATCGACTCAGTAACTACTACAACTGGAAGTGCTGATATTATGATCACCAAAATTCCTCAAACAGATATTACATATGACCCTTATTTTGATGAATCTCTCATTCAAAATGAACTCCATGATATCTCGGGTGTCAATGAATTTTTTCCAAGGATTATGGCTGTAGTTAAAACATCATCAGATAATACAGATTCAAACGGATCCCTTGAAATGTATGGTTTAAATTTCATTCAAGAAGCAAACAGTGGAAAGCTGGGAGATTTAAAAATCGTCGATGAAAATGGAGTTGAAACCGGGGAGATTTACATTAAGGAACCTGATGATGGAGAATGTGTTATTTTGTGGAATGTTGCAGAACTACTAAATGTTTCAATAGGAGATACTATTCACTTAGAATATCAGCAATATAATTTAGATTTAGAAATCATTGCTATTTGTGAACAGGATCTAAAGTTTTTCCAATTCGAAACAAGTTTGATCTTAGTTAACTTAGAACAAGCACAAGAATTTCTTCAACGATCAGATGAAATTAATTTTATAGTAGGCACGATTGAAAATCCACAATTTATATATGATGTGAGTAATTTGGATGAGACCACTACTCGTCTACGAGAAATCGGAACACGAATTCAAGAAAGATTAGACATTAATACATATTCAGTTACGATGCCAAAATTAGAGGAATTATCTAGTGGTGAATTTACGCTAGTGATGATGACAATCATCTTTTGGTTTATAACAATTCTTTCTATCTTGATAACAGGAATCCTAATTAATTCAATATTGTCCACTTCCATCGAAGAAAGAATGAGAGAGTTTGGCATAATGCGCGTTGTTGGAGGTAGAAAAGGCATGCCAATAAAAATGGTCCTTTTTGAGGGATTTCTTTTAGGAGTAATGGGATCCATAATAGGAGTAATAATAGGCATCATTTTCACTCCTTCCATTGTTAGTGTACTTTTCAGCATGACTAATTTTCCTTTTTTGATGGAAGATTTCGTTATAAATCCAGAAACTGTTGCATTGGAATTATCTATTGGATCAATTACCTCTCTTTGTATTGCTTTAATACCAGCACTGAAAACCTCGAGACAAGATTTGATAAAATCTATCACACCTTTTCATACCAAAGAAGAGGGGTGGGAAGTCAAAAAAGAAGGAAGCATAAACATAAAGAATTTTCTGATAGGAATATCAATTTCCACGTTAGGAATGATAGTATTCGTCTTATTACCAAGAATAATGGTAACGGGGGGAATGATGATGTTAGCTGGACTATTTATAGGAATGCTAGCAGCAGTTTTACTTGGACTTGTATTCGCTTCAGTAGGAATGATACCGATCATTCAAAGGGTGTTTTTAACGATTATTTCACCATTTATAAGAAAATATAGGAATATCGTCAAGATTTCCTTAAAGAGATATACACGAAGAAATACAAGCACCATAGTAATGTTTTCAATATCCTTCAGTTTCATTTTTTTTATAACGAGTGTTACCGAAATGCAATCAGTAACCATGTCAACTAGTTTGAAAATGCAGTATGGTTCAGATTTGGTGCTAGCAAACCAAGGTTATGATCCGGAGAGCGCCTTGACTCTTGATATGGCAGAAGAATTACAATCCTTCCCAGGTATTAAATCGATTGCGATCTCTCTTTTTAATACATATGATTTGACTTCTGTGATTTCAACAATTTTTTCATCATCAGAAGGAGGAATAGGGTTTGGAGGTGACTCTACAGATGAGGTTTTTATAAACATCTTTGAATTCTATGCTCGACAAGCAGAAACAAAGTTCCAAGTGACTGCAGCAGATATCGCCAATTTTGATGAAATTGAAGCAGGATTTATTGGAATTGATGAAGATTTTACCAAGGTGGTAGATAAAGATCTCATAATTTGGAGTAGCCCCAATAGCGGGTTTAATTATTCTTTTAGTCAAATCTTTCAAAATAATAACACTTGTATCATCGCAAAATCAATAGCATCAGTTTTAGGAATTGAAGATGTAGGTGAATATGTTCGATTAAATTTTTATAATCCTCAAATACCAAATGATCCGGGTAATATTTCGCTTTTTAGGGTTGTTGGGATCTGTGGAGGAATGCCAGGTTATTGGAATTTTAGAAGTTCAGAAATTTCTGCTTATGGTGGTGGGATCTTAGTTTCTTTAGATAATTATATTAATTTAATGAAGGTAGATAATCCTAGAGAACCAAATATGATCATTGATAAGATATTTGTCAATCTGATTGAAAATACTGAAGAAAATATAGAATCAACGATGGATGATATAAATACAATCTATAAAGATAAAAGTTTTTCAATTGATGATGCGATTTCGAAAGTAAACTTTATGATTGGAATGATGGAGCGTCAAAGTACATTGATGGAAATTATCTTGATGTTTGCGGTTATGATATCGATTTTTGGACTAATTAGCAATATGTTTGCGATCATGCTTGAGCGAAAATTTGAAATTGGCATCTTAAGAAGCATGGGCATGAAGACTAGAAATGTTCGAAATATGTTTCTAATCGAAAGTCTTTTATTATTATTATCAGCAGGAACGATGGGCACGTTTATAGGCACATATTGTGGCTATTTGCTTGAAACGAATATGGCCTTAATGACAGAGCTTCCTGCTAATTTTATCCTACCCGTTGATGCCATTTTGAGAGTGTTTACAATATCAATACTTATTGGTGTTGTAGGAATGTACTTCATACTGATACGACTGAGTAGGCAATCTATAATGGATATATTTAGGCAGACTTTTTAATCAATTTTTCAATTTTCTTTTAAAAAATCAATGAGTTTCATCCAAGCTTTACCACGGTGAGAAATTGAATTTTTTTGTGACGTAGTTAATTCTGCGAATGTTTTTGTTGGGATTTCATCTGGAATGAAGATAGGATCAAATCCAAATCCATTGGTCCCTTTCTGAACACTTGATACCTTACCTTCTACTATCCCTTCAAAGCATAATACTTTATCCAACGGTTTAAAGTATAATGCGATTACTGTACAAAAATGAGCTTTACTCTCTTCAAAATTATTTATTAGACTCAATATTCCTTTATTCCCGATTGTTTTCATGACATAAGAAGAAAATACACCGGGAAAACCATTCAATGGATTATCGACAAAAAAACCAGCATCTTCTACAAAGGCAGATTTGGTTAATTTTTCTTTTACGCTATTTAATTTGAATTCTGCCACGGATTTAATTGAATTAGATTGAATTTCAATTGTTTTTAATTCTTTTTGAATAAGGTTATATTGTAAGGATTCTTGTTTGAATAAGTGGTGAATTTCAAGAAATTTATGAGAATTCCCTGTGATAAAATATAAGTCTTCTTTTAATAGAGTCATATTGGTAATAATTCTCTAAGGTTTATTTAGATATATAAACAATTAATTTTTGTGTGAGTTTTTTTCCCTTATCTAGAAAAAAAAATACGCTGAATGGTTGGGAATTAAATAAAATTCCAAAATTTTATTTTCGAAAAATCATTTAAAATTATAATTAGAATCTTAAAATTTTTAATTGTGCTGTGATAAAATGGCTCGGATGCATTCAAGAAAGAAGGGAACTTCCGGCAGTACTCGACCTGCAAGATTAGAGAAACCCGTATGGGTTGAATTGTCTGGTGAAGAAGTAGAAGCTGAAGTCGTCAAATTAGCGAAAAGAGGATTCTCCAAAGCAATGATTGGAATTATTTTAAGAGATTCCCATGGCGTACCTTTAGTAAAAGTTGTAACTGGGAAGTCGATTAGTCAGATTCTCGAAAATAATGACATAATTTCGCCTTTACCAGAAGATCTCTCCGATTTAGTTAAGAAAGCACTCAATCTACGTAAACATCTCGAAATTAATCATAAAGATCTTGAATCAAAAAAAGGGTTGCAACGAACTGAAGCAAAAATTTATCGGTTAATCCGATATTATAAGAAGAAGAAAGTATTGGAGCAAGAATTCAAGTATGTTCCTGAAAAAATAAGGACATTAATGGCGAGGTAATAATATAAATGAGCCAGAAAGCTAAAAAGAAGAGAGTGAGAGTAAAGAAAGTATCTTTTAAAGATAAAAGTTGGTTTGCTTTAAAAGCCCCAAAAAGCTTCAATTTTAAAGAAATTGGAGAAATTATGGGATTTGAAAATAACGTCATTGACAGAACAATTGAAATCCTACTCTATGATATTACCAATAATTTTTCAGATATCAATCTCAAGATAAAATTTAAAGTTATTGACGTAAATCCTGAAACTAACACTTGTAACACAATGTTTATAGGACATATTTTTACCAATGATTTTGTAAGATCGTTGATTGAAAGGGGAAGCTCAAAGATCCAAATTATTTTAAACATTACAACAAAAGATGGGTATGTATTTCGCTTAACAACAATATGCACAACTATTAAGAGAGCTAGAAGCAGTCAACAAATTCTCATTAGAAAGATAATAAAACAAATTCTCACTGAATTTGGGAAATCCATTGATCATGAAAAATTCATAAGTGGAATGGTTTATGGAGAATTTGCTAAGCAAATACAAAGAGTAGCAAAAACAATTTATCCCTTATCAAATTCTTCAATCATTAAAAGCAAATTAATTTCTACTCCTGAAGGAGGGAAGGATCAAATTTACGTTTCAAAAGAAGAGGATTTTGACATCGTTGAAGTTGAAGTTAAACGATCTCGTAAGAGTGAAATAAAAAGAAGTGAAAGGATTAATGTTAGAAAACTAGCACAAGCTAGACCCACACCTCAAAAGGAAGAAATTATTCCGGAAGATATTTCTGAAGAAGAGGAAGAAGAAGCTGAAGAATAATTTCTTAATTCAGAATTTTTTATTACTTTTTTTGATTTTTTTAGCTTCAAATTTATATTCATAAATTCTGCGATAATTTTTGCTAAAGCATTCGTTTTTACTGATATTATTGAATTCTTATCAAAAATGATTAGCTTTTTTTATTAATTTCCCATTTGAATTTTGGAAGTAAATACTATCTCTGGGTACGTCTTCATTAATTAAAGTGTGTGCTCCTATAACAGAATTTTCGCCTATTTTTTTACCACACATCAAACTCACGTTTATGCCTGTTTGAGAATTAGCACCTATTACAACTCCTAATTTTCTTCTATTAGAATCTATCAATTTTCCATTGATGTTCATCTTAATACTTTTATTATCAAATCTGAGATTAGATACTTTTGTACCCGCTCCGAGATTGACATTTTCACATATAATTGAATCACCAACGTAATTAAAATGAGGGATTTTTGTGTTTGAGAAAATCAAAGAATTTTTTACTTCAGACATTCCAACGTGACAATTATTACCTATAACGCTATAAGGGCGAATAAAAGCATTAGGTCCTATTAATGAATTCTCTCCTATATAGCAAGGCCCGTTTATTGTTGTTCCCGCTTTTATTATCGATTTATTACCAATATGGATTGAACCTGATTTAGTCACATTATTTTCAATAATACCTTCAATTGAGGGGTTTAATTGATCTAAC
Organism: uncultured archaeon; assembly: GCA_964583985.1. GTDB lineage: Archaea > Asgardarchaeota > Lokiarchaeia > Sigyniarchaeales > SOKP01 > SOKP01. The sequence continues at coordinate 36,603 of CAZOYD010000010.1, read as the reverse complement.
AAATACTTATTTGCATCTAGTAATTGCCAAGGTAATCCGATATCACTCCAAAAGAGATTATTAATGACATGACCCTTAATTTTGCCGCTTAAGTCTTTTATTAAAATTTGCATTGAATCTGTAAATTCCAGTTCCCCTCGAATGGATTCCCTTGTCATTTCAATCGCTTTAAAAATCTTTGATTTAAAGACATAAACTCCTGCATTAGCTAAATTTCCTAAGTTCATATTAGGATCTGGTTTTTCAGTGATATTCTTGACATTTAACTGAGAATCTAACGTGATAATTCCAAAATCTTGCGGATTTTCAACTCTAATTAGACAAATAATTCCGTCAAGATCGTGAGTTTTGAATTGCTCAATTGCATCCTTGAATACACGTTCATCAACCAACAAATCTCCGTACATTAAAAGAAAATTATCATTTTTCACAAAGTTTTTTGCATAATTAGTCGCATCTGCTGTGCCATGATATTCTGTTTGAGTAATATATGATATATTTATACCGATTGTATCAATTCCATCCTTAAAATAATCTTTAATGGCATTCTCTCTATAACCAGTAATAATTAGAACGTCATGGATGCCTACATTCTTTAAAGCTAAGATTGTGTGCTCTAATAAAGGTTTACCTGCAATTGGAATCATGGGTTTTGGCTTAGTTGCTGTTATAGGACGTAACCTTTTTCCCTTTCCAGCTGCTAGGATTACGGCTTTCATAAATATCTCTAAAAAAGCATAATATTATAAATTAATGATCAAACTCATGTATTATTTCATCTAGATAAGATGTAAGTGCTCGATAAGGTTTAAGATCTCCATCGAACTCATTAAGTAAAACTTCCTCTTTAGCAATCTTTGATTCCAATTGGCTAAAAATATCTTTAATTCTAAATAAATTTCCAGAAGCGATAAGATCTAATGAAAAACTATTAATTTTACCATATAAAATTAATTTCATGCATCCCTCATTTTCCAAATCGTCGAAATGGATTTCTTTAATATAACTTTTTGCTCTTATTTGAGTATTCATTGTAATTGTAGCTAATTTAGCTGATAAGTTTGAAGTAAAGATATCGATATTTTCTTTTGACGCGTCTCTTTTAATATTTTCTAAAAGAGAGTCATCATATAATTTTGAAATAATAGGTAATCCTTGGGTAGAAATACCACAGTACAAGATTTTATTATTATTAGTAAGACAACTACTTGTCAATTCTTCTTCTGCGATAGAATCACGATATTTATTCCAAAGATAAGCAGTAATCAGCTTTATTATTTTAGAGAATTCAGGTTTACTTGAAGCTCTTTCAATTGCGTCTACATTAGGATAATTAGCGCTAACTTTTTCAATATATTCGTCAAGCATTCTATTTGCTTCTTCTGAACCAGAAATAAATTCACCGGTAATGCAGTAAAATAAGTTTTCATTTTTTTCTGTTATGAGATGTTTAATAATCATACGCTCTTTGCCCTTCTCATTTTCGAAAAATATGTTCTTCAAGCGCCAATAATTTTTTGGATTTATGCTTTTAATTAATTTCTCAATAAATAGCACTATTTCAAAGAAAGCATATTTATTTTCATTAGAAACGTACAATATTTCCTCATTCAAAATTATTGCGAAACCGGTAATCATAAAAATGCGCAGAAAATATGGTTTTTAAAAAAAAAAGCTATCCCATTGAAAATAAGGAATTAATGAATATATTAATGATTTTTGAAACTAAACATATTACGGGACATAGTATAATACTAAATTTCCATGAAAAGTCTTACATATTTTTTTTCCTAATAATTAACTTTTTATAATTTTCAACAATATATTAAAAATATTTGTATAACGGGAATATTGAAATATAATTGAATCAACAATTACACGTTTTAAGTCTAGATGTTAATTTATTCATTTTAAATCCATGTTAAAATTGGAAAAATGAGGTCATGCTAATGAAAGTGATGAGAATTATTGAAAAGAAGAAAATTCAGCAAGCTGCTGAACTTCTGGCAAACTCTAAAAGCGCAATTGCCCTAACAGGTGCAGGCATTTCCACAGAGTCTGGAATACCGGACTTTCGAGGTGAAGGTGGTATATGGGAGAAGTATAAGGTTGAGATTTATGGCAACATCCAGGCTTTCATAAAGGATCCAACAAAATTCTGGGAAATGGCTGAAAAAATAGCTCCTACATTATTTAAAGCGAAACCAAATAGGGGACATATAGCTTTAGCTGAGCTTGAGAAAATGAATATAATTAAAGGAGTTATCACTCAAAATATTGACGAGCTTCATCAAAAAGCAGGTTCTATTTTAGTCTATGAAGTTCATGGTAATATTAATCGGTTTGATTGTTTTGGGTGTGGTGCTTCTTATACAAAGGATCAAGTATTGAGAAAATTAAAAAAGGAAAAACATTATCCCCCTCAATGTGATGTGTGCTCTGCTCCATTGAAACCTTCTGTTACTTTATTTGGTGAAAGTTTACCTAAGTTTGAAATTTATCAATCGCAAGCTTTATCTCAAAAAGCAGATGTCATGCTTATAGCGGGATCTTCCCTCGAAGTGGCTCCTGTTTGTGATCTCCCGCTTTATACATTAAGAGATAAAGGGAAATTAATCATTGTAAATGATCAACCCACGCATTTAGATGCCCGGGCTGAGGTTGTAATTCAACATAAAACGGGAATAATTCTACCATTAATTGTGGAGCAAGTTAAACAGATTTTGGACACTAAGAACCTATTAATGAAAGGAAAATGATATTGAAGGGTCATAACGAAAATTTGACTTCTTTTGGATTGATATATCCAAATCAATTAAATATAATGCTCTCATCTTATACAATACGTTTCCTATATAGTTATCTCAATTCATATAATAATGTGTTATGTGATAGAATACATTTACCTAAGGGAATTAAATTTCCAGCAATAGAAGATCTTAAACCCATTAATTGTATCAAGGGTCTTGAAACTGGATATTTACCCAATCAATTTGATATTTTGGGGGTTTCTATCCATTTTGAAAATGATTTTAGGAACATACTATGGATTTTAGACAAGGCAAAAATTCCATTATTAAATTCTGAAAGATGGAATCGAGCTAAATTTGAAGAGCAAGATCATCCCTTGATAATTGCTGGTGGTCCTGTCATAACTTCTAATCCTTTACCTTTCAGTAATATTTTCGATATCATGTTTATCGGTGATGCTGAGCCTAATTTGGGAATTTTTCTCTCCTTGTATGATAAGTATAAAAAAAGCAAGGCTGATTATCATAATTTCCTAATTGAATGTAGCAAGATTGAAGGTTTATATGTACCCGTTTTAAAAAATCAAGTTAAAAGGGTGATATTAAAAAATCTTGATGAATCAAAGATTCCTGAGAAACAGTTTTTATTGCAAGATATAAACAATAAAGATGAAATTCTTGGGTCGTATTTTTTTATTGAGGTAAATAGAGGATGTCCTTATCACTGTAAATTTTGCATTTCTTCCTTTCATAATCGACCATTTAGAAATAGAAGTTATGAAAGCATAGTAGAATGTATCAACAAGAGCGCGAATTTCAGGAATTTTGAAAAATTTAGTTTAATTGGGTCATGTGTATCATCTCACCCCAACTTTTATGAAATTTGTGAGCGCATAATTGCCACAGGAAAGGATTTCAGCGTTCCTTCAATAAGAATAGATCATATAACACCTAAATTAATTAGTTTATTCGAAAAGGGAAACATAAAAACAATTACTATTGCTCCTGAAGCAGGAACAGAAATACTTAGGAAATCGGTTGGTAAAAATATATCAAATACTTTATTATTTCAAATTATTGAACAAGTTAAGAAATCTAAAATAAGAGGGATTAAATTTTACTTTTTGATTGGTTTACCTGAAGAAACTGACGACGATGTAAGAGAAATTATACAACTTCTTAAAAAGATTGATGAATTAGGATTTCAAAAACATTCATTAAAGGTAAATGTGAACCCTTTCATTCCTAAATTTAACACCCCTTATGAAAAAGAATGTACTACTTATTTAAGAGAAAATTTACCTCTCTTAAAAGAAAAATTTAAAATACTCCAAAAGGGACTAAAAGATATTCCTTCAATTAACTTAAAATTTAAAAACTTTAACGCATTAATCAAACAAGCTCAATTGCAAACACTTATTTCATTAGGGGATGATCAAATCTCAAATCTATTAATCAGATATTATGAAAATGGTGCAAATATGGGTTCATTAAGAAGAGCTGAAAAAGAATGTGACATTTCTATTGATGATTATCTAAATAAAGTTAAATCGGGATATAAACCTTGGATAATTTAAAAAAAAAGAAATTCTAATCAATCTTATTAAACGCTTTTTTTACAGCACCACAAACGGGACATTTATCTGGGGCTTCTCCTTCGTGAGTGTATCCACAAACAGAGCAGACATAAATACTTGTATCTTTGAGGTCTTTTCCGTTTTCTACTGCATTTAATGCTTTTTTGTATAGCTCGTGGTGAATTTTCTCAACTTCGTTAGCATAATTAAATGTTCTCTCAGCAGCAGCATTCGACTCATCTTTTGCGTATCCGATGAATTCTGGATACATTGAGGTAAATTCATAAAATTCCCCCCCAATCGCTTCTTTTAAATTTTCCTTAGTATTTTTAATGCCTCCTAACGTTCTTAAATGGTTATGTGCGTGTACGGTTTCAGCAGCAGCAGCAGCACGAAATAAATGTGCTATTCCTGGAAGACCATCTTTTTCTGCTTGATTAGCAAAAGCTAAATATTTTCTATTGGCTTGAGATTCGCCCGCAAATGCGGTTTTTAATCCTTCTTCTGATTTTGTCATTTATCTCTTTCATTTTATAAGTTATTATGTTGATTTATGATTTTACTTATTTCAATTTGTATTTTATATTATATAAATTTCAATATAAAAAGTTCAAAACAAAGAATTTCATCAAAGTGGTAATTAAGTATTCTCTAAAAGTAATGAAATCTTCCTTAAAACCTTCTGTAAATAGTATTCTGCTATACCGAATTTAATTTTGGAATCAAAAATCAAGATGATCAAATACTTATCTTTGATGTATTCTGAATAGATAAGTTCATTATCCTTAGAAGTATAAAAAAGTTTAATAATAGAATTATTACAGATTTTAACTCGAAATTCGACTTCTTTAAGAAATTTACGTAATTTAGGGTTTTTTAGCGAGGAATATATCACATGCCCTAGATCAGTTAAGAATATAACTCCATTAATATCATCATTTAATCTAAGATCTTTTAAATAATTCAAAATCGATTCTTCTTTATCTGTATCAAAAATTTTTCCTAAAACCCTATCGAATACATCTTTCAATGTAAGATCTAAGATTGAATCACTAATATATTCTAAATCTGTTCTAATTTCATTTTTAGATACATAATGAAGAAATTCCTTGTGGATACAAGAAATTAATTCTTTTATAAGAGATATATTTTCTATTGAATCGCATAAAAGGACATAATATAAATTTTTTCTATCAAATACAACGAGTTTGAGATTTCCTCCCATTTCTAATGCTTTTATTCTATTACCTACTAATTCCTTGGTAAATGACATTAATGCAGTAAAATAGGAAGAAATCAATTGTTCTTCTTGAATTGGAAAAGAATCTGAAATATTTAATTTATATATACAAATGCCTGACTTGTTAAAGATGAGCAACTGGTGAAAGTTTAACTTTTCAGGAAATCGTTTTATTTTTGAGATGATAATTGAATCATCTGGAATAGTCATACCATTCTTTAAATAATTGACTATAAAAACCAAACACATCACTTTTTAAAGCGTAAAACTGTAGACGCCTTCAAAATTTAACTTAATTTTTAATACTGTATATCCATTTCGAGTGTATTCTTTCATTAATGAATATACTCCTTCAGGTTTTGCTAAAATCGTAGCGGATCCTCCTCCTCCTGCCCCATTACATTTAAATCCTAAAGCTCCTTTATCTCGTGCTATCTTTTCTGCTTTTTCTATAGACGAATTTGTCATCAAAGGATGTAATTGCTTTTGAGCACTCCAATTTGTATTTAAAATGGCTCCAATTTCCTCCAATGTCAATTTAGCACTATTTTTCATTTTTAGCGCACAATTTTTGATTGTATCAAATGCTTTAATCACTTTTTCATCTTTTTGCTTAAATTTTTTAATTACTGCTTTATGCATCTCACTTGAACTTCGAGAACCAAAATAGATCAAGATTAATTGGTTTTCATATTCATACATTCTTCTTTTAGAAACAGTTATCGGTGTTAATTTTACAGAAGGATAATCTATTTCCATAAAATTTATCCCCCCTTTCGCTGCAGCATACTGATCTTGAACGCCACTTTCTAATTTCAACTCGTCTGTTTCAATCTGATGTGCTAAATTAGCAATTTGTAAAGGATCTTTTTCTTCTCCTTGAAGATGAGCTAAAGCACTTATTAGTGCCACGGCTACGCTTGCACTAGTTCCGGTTCCACACCCAGGAGGTACATCAGATCTTACAAGGATATCGATACCCTTGTCAATACCCATCTTGTTAATAACTGCCTTTAGAAGGTCTAATTTTCCATCATAAATAATATTATTAACATTGAATTTAGTTTCTATTTCAAGATTTTCAGATGTAATGCAAATATTATTGCTAGAATTTTCGCAAACTCGAAGATAAGTAAAAAGATCGACCGCAATATTAAAAACTACACCTTTTGGATAGAACCATGTATCTGTCCATCCCCCTATATCACAGATCCTTACGGGAGCTCTGGAATATACAACTTTCTTCATTTTTTCCTCCTAATTTATCTCCATTATTGAGAATTAAAAAAATTTTATGTTTTTATCACAGATTTTAACATCAAAATTAAAATAATAAATTCTCGTCTTAAAAGGGATTTCTCATTATAAAGACTAAAATTACTTAATGTAGGTAATATAATGCACTCGCTATCCTTTTTACACTTTAAAATCTCCATTATTTTTAATCAAGGTGTAAAAAGCTCAATCCTCTTGATTTTTGAAACATGGATCAAAAAACGGGATTATGGGGAGAATATTAACAGTCTATGATGATCTTTCAACTAACTTTAAATATAAGCAAGGAGAAATATAATTTAAACACAATTTATTTTTAAAACTAGTTTAAACAAACTATAAGGAGGAATAAAAAATGGCTAAAAAAGCTCAGGTTGATGCCTTGTTCGTGAAAAGCAAAATCCGAGAATATATAAAAGCAAAAGATTGTAACACATCTGGAGACCTAATTGATGGAAACTGTTTAAATGATGCCATCATTGAGATTCTAGATAAAGCAATTGCTCGGGCTAAAGCGAATGGCAGGAAGACCGTTCAAGAAAAAGACCTTTAGACGAAATTTTTTCGTTATTTTTCACATCGCAAATTAATATTTGGATGCCGAGATCTTCGGGATTCAATTGTGTGCGTTTTTTCTCGCATCTAAAGGGAAGAAAAAAAGCAAAGACGAAATAATGAAGAGGTCGGAAAAAAAATTTTTTTTTCATTTAATTTTAAACAAGATGTAGACAAGGATCGAGATAATTGGGGATGATCTTGAATTAAGAGGTCCTTTAAAAAGATTCTAAGGCAAAAAAGAAAGAAATGAAGTTCAACAGAGGATGTACGTCATAAAAAAGATTCATGGAATTTTGCGTCAAAATCGCCGAAAACCCGCCTTTATCGAGAATTGCCTTTTTTTTGTGGTAGAACTCGCGGTATTCTTGAGCGCAGGAGGTGCAGTACCATCCTTACAGATAAGCATTGTACATCATGTTTCTTTCGATTTGATGACAGCCTGGACAGATACAAATCGACGCGTGTAAAGCCCTGTACAAATCGCTACGTATATTTCCGATTCTAATATGTTATAGTGTAGATTTACCCTCTTGTTCATCGCTTAGACGACTCCATTCTTGCATAACCACCTTAGTTAGTAACTTTCTGAGATTATAGGCGATTTTCTTGGAACATTCGCTTTTATATGCGATAATTTTTTTATCTTTCATGATAATAACACATCCATTTTAATAATTAATATTCGCTTATTTTATATCAGATGTAAAACCAAAAATTTCTTACCGTGTTGTAATTTATTATGCTAAAAATACAATATCTAATTACACACACAAAACATTTAACGACCTAATGGAATAAAAAATTCACGACAAATCGCCTTATCCTTATTTTTTACATCTTGAAACTGAATTTTTTATTCTTTCTTCTTCTTTTATGGACTCTCTTTATCAATTATAAAGAAACCTAAAGATAATACACTTCTTAATCGTTGCAAATCTTCTTTTAATTTAATTACTCGATCATAGGGTCCAGATACGGCAATAATTTCTAAGCATTTTTCGAATTCTAAATGAATGTGCATTGTAGAAATTATGATGTCATTGAAATGATGTTGAATGTCATTTTTTAAAATCTCATCAGTTTGATGAACACTTGCATAAACTGGTTGAGAACTATACTGATGATCATGATCTTGTTCATGTTCATGAATATCTCTCTCAAGATGATGATGTTCTTCTGAACTTGGTTGAAAATGTTCATGAACCATGATGATCGTGATGCAACCAACTACATTTCCCGAAGTCTCAAGAATATTCTCCTCACTAATCATTAAACTCTGCATGGCTTTCCTGATACCATCCGAACGAGATATTCCCAATTTTTCCCTAAATCTCTCAAATTTATCGTATAGATCTTTAGGGAGGGATACAGTAAAGCGCTTATATTCTTCCATCTTTATTCTTCCATTGGTTGAATAATATTATAGAAATAAAGTTTATCAAAATAATAATCAATTTTCCAAAATGAAAAATCATTTTTTTCTAATTACAATTGCAATTGGAACGGATGCTTCTCGCCATTGCGCAATTTTACCAGAATATTCTAAATCCAATTTAACTCGCCCATGATCTCCTAAAATAATCATTAGTGAATTAGATCTTAATTGTTTATAGTTACTTAATATCCACTTATCCGTACGTAAGATTAACTTTTCTATTAAATCTTCTGGTGTTCTTTGTTTTAGAGATCGTTGTTGCTTATGAAGGTTTTCGAAATCAAGATAATGCATCCAAGAGAGTTCAAAATTGTTAATGGTCTTTGCAGATTCAACCCAAGTTGCCATATCACTATCTTTAGGAATTGAATAAGTTCCTCCATCATATCTTTCAATATCTTTCTGTCTTCCGATAAGACACGATTTTTTATTATTCTCATTCAGATATTTTAGTAAATGGAACCCATTAGGTTCCACGTCAAACCCACCATACATGATTTGATGCAAAACTCCTAATGTGTAAGGATTCCTTGTTGATAATAAAAGCATTACTTCCGAATTAGAAATGAGGAATTGTGGCTTATGATATGTTAATTCAAATAATCCAAAATTATCAATGAGATTAATGCTAATGCGATCAACTCTTTCATATAGATTTATAATATCTTGAACGGGTGGAGCAATTGTATTTAATGGAGGGTCGATTCCTAATAATTTTAAAAACGTAGCAGGCAACTGATTTAAGTAACATTTTATAGTTTGAAGTTCACTCATGTGTAAGCCTTAATTTTTAATAGTTCAATTTAATTTGTTAAATCTTAATACTTTCAATTATTATACTATTATTATTTCAATAATAATTATTTCAATAATTATATAATTACAAAATTATTTCAATTTAATTTTTTTAGTATTTCTGGAGAATTTAAATTAAATTTGAAGTTTTTATGAAATTTGCATAAAGGAGAAGATATTATTAAATGAAAACCTTATTTATTGACCCAACAAGTTCAGGAGTATCTGGAGATATGCTACTTGCTGGTTTATTAGGATTAGTGGAAGACCCTGATGAGATTATAATTGAACTCAATGAAATTTCAAGATTTATCTCCGGAATGATCAATTTTGAAGTAAAATTAGTGAAAGTTAGACGTTCCGGCATTGAAACCAACCAACTTGATGTGACAATTAAAGAAAAAAAAGACCATCGTTCAACAAAAGCATTACGAGAAGCATTAAATAGATTTATGGAGGAAAAAAAGTATTCAACCAATGCAAAAGAGTATGCTAACAATGTGTTAAACTCTTTAATCAAAGCTGAAGCGGAGGTTCATGGAAAATTAGCTGAAGAAATCCATTTGCACGAATTAAGTTCCATTGATACATTATTAGATATTTTAGGTGTGTCAAGAGTATTAGAAAAATTAGGTGTATTTAAAAAAGGAGTAAACGTCTCAATTAGTGATCTCCCTTTAGGAGGAGGGACAATTAACACGGCCCATGGTATCTTACCTGTTCCAGCACCGGCTACTTCTAAAATAATTGAAAATTCTGGGATGTGCGTGCGCTTTGGACCAATAGATAGTGAATTAACAACCCCTACTGGAGCAGCATTGTTAAAAAACCTTGCGTTTATTTGCGAAAAACCTCAAATGAGTATGGAGAAAATTTCTTGCAGTACGGGACAAATGGATTTTGCTAATTTTCCAAATATATTGCGAATTTTTTATGGAGAGAGTTCTAAAATAGCTACTAATCTCGAGAAATACATGGAAAAAATAGCTATTATTGAAACTGATGTTGATGACGTATCTGGGGAAATAATTGGTCATCTCATAAAACGATTAGAATCTGAGAACGTGTTAGATGTTCAGATAATACCAGCTTGGACAAAAAAAAGAAGGCCGAGTAATATAATTAAAGTTTTGTGCTCTCTTGAATACAAATTTGAAATAATATATATTTTATTAGATGAATTGGGCACATTAGGAGTCAGGTTTACTACTTTTAATAGAGTATGTGTTGAAAGAATTTATGAAACCATAGAAATAGAAATTGATGGAAAAAAGTATCCAATAAAGTACAAAATTTCATACATACAGACATTAGATCAAAAAAAATTGGTTAATATCAAACCAGAATACGAGGATCTTAACAATATTTGCAAAGCAACCGGATTATCAATGAAGAAAGTTCAAATGTTTGCTCAAGAAAAACTGAAAATGTTATATCAAAAATTAAATTAAGAAATGTAAAAAAAAAGGAAAGTAATGATTTTGAATTCGATTTTAGTATTTATCTACGTGAAATTTGCTCATTAAATATTCGTCTTCAACAATATTTTCCGAAAACGATTTTAAACGAGAAATCTCTTTCTCGATATCTTTCACCTTTCTTAACTTTCCCAACTCTTTATAGATCTCTCTTGCTTCATTAAAAATTTTTATACACTCTTCATAATTTCCAGAAATTTCCAAGTCTTCAGCCAGAAATTCCAAACTTTCAGCCACATCTTGTTTTTTCCCAAGTTTTTTCTGAATCTTTAACGCTTGGTATGAAAATTTTAAACCTTCGATGTGGTTTTTAAATTTAGAATGAGTTCTTCCGAGTGCTCGCAATACAGTAGCTTCTTCTAGTGCTAAATTATTTTCTTGGCAGTACTTCAAGATCTTTGTAAGGAACTCTATTATTTCTTTTTTCTGCTCCTTTATATCATGTAAGTGCTCTATAACTTTTTCATAGCTTTCTAATGTTGCAGAAATATCTCCTTGTTTAAATAATACTTTCGATTTTTGAAAATAGTCGATTTCAGCGACCATAAGTCTCAAACGAGAATTTTTATTTGTATTAGATTTTAGAATAAGGTTCAATATAAACTATAGAAATCTACCTATATAAGGTTTTAGATCGTTTAGATAATGTGTTTGGTATCAAAAAAGGGATAAATAGTTAGTAAATATCTCTCTTACTGCTACTAAAATTATAAAATTAAGAACAGTTTTTAGGGTCTTGAATTAATTAAATAGTTGTTTAAGTAAAAGCCAACGATTAGTAAAAATATGAAAAAAAAAGAAAGAGGATTTTTTAAAGTAGCCCTAATGGACCAAACAAGGGACCAAAAATGCACAGTAGGATGATGCTGATACCATATATTACTACAACTACTTTTATTTTATCCTTTGTTTCTGGCAAGTCATATACATAAAACGTTCCCACAAAAAAAGGAAGATATCCGATAAAGAAGATTAACCAAATACCTCCTAAACTAAGATTCCACCAAGGATATGCCCAAATTAAATAATTTCCTATATTTAATAGGCATTCAACAAAAACTCCAAAAATTGCGAAACCAATTGCCATTGCCCATCTGTTTGGTAATCCAAACATCTTCTTATTTTTATCATCAGGTAGAAATTTTGCGAATACGATGCCAGATATCGCAAACATAAATATGATCTCGATATTCCATCCAATCAAGACTTTGAGACCACTTGCGCTAGGAGTTGTCCAGAAAGCAGAGTATCCTGAGAATGCGAACACCAAGGCATTCCAAGTCTCATTAAAAAAATCCAAGCCTAAAAGAGTTAAGCCAGCAAGGACGGTACTCCAATTATTTGTTTCCCGTGCTTTTTTTATTTCAACGCCGTATATATACATCACAATTACCAATAAGGTAACAATATACCATCCAGTATCTTGATTTAACTGTCTTAAATTCGACAGTGCTTCAAGAGAAGCAGGTGTAGGTGTCATTTTAATGCACTATTTTGATTTTTAATTTTTTATATTATTAATTTAATCATGCAAAATCTTAATTTTTGATATTTATATATTTTTTTCATCAGAAATTAATCCACCATAATCATCTGAAGAAAAAACTCTCAAATAGAAGAAATTATCCTGTAGTTTGATTAGCAATCAAAGCTGCTGAAGCTCCGGCGCCAAATCCATTATCAATGTTTACCACTACTAATCCGGGAGAACAAGATTGCAGCATTGTTGTTAAAGCCCCTATACCTTTTTCTCCTAATCCATAACCACTTGAAACTGGAACACCAATTACTGGAATATCTACTAAAGCGGCTACTACTCCCGGAAGGGTTCCTTCCATTCCAGCGCATACAATTATTACGTGCACTCCTGATTTTATCATTTCACTTAAAGGTTTAAAAATGCGATGGATCCCAGCAATACCTAAATCATAACTACTAATAACTTTACATCCCATTGATTCCGCAATCACTTTAGCTTCTTCAGCAATCGGAATATCAGAACTACCAGCAGTTATGATACCAACAATACCATTTCTCCTTTCAAACTCGAAATTTTTAAGTTTAATGATCATAATCTTGGCTAACTCATTATATTCTATTGAAATTTCGGAATTGGATCCAAATTTATTAATAATGGCTTTTTGTTGGATTTCAGTGAACCTCGAAACAATTGCATACTTACTCGATTCTAAAAAAGATGTAATTATTTTCAAAATCATATCAGCACTCTTATTTTCTGCATATATTACTTCTACAATTCCAGTACGCATTTTACGAAACACGTCTAACTTGGCAAGATCTCCCACTTCTTCAATCAAATTGGCTTTTAAAAGCTTTTCCGCATCTTCTATTGAACATTTTTTTTCTAATAATCGATTAAGTATCTCTCTGATATTTTCCAATCATATCACCTTTCATATATATGATACAAATTGAAAAGCTGTTAAAAATCTTTAAACTTTTCTGTAGCTTTGATACAATCCCAAAAAGATCTTTAAATTTATGGGGGAAAAAATGGAATAAGATTGCTTACTTACTAATCAAAATTTAATTGCAATGCAAGATTATAAGTTTACTATCTTAATCTAAAAAACATGAAGTGGTTGTAATGAAAATCGACTATACATCGTATAAGGATGTAAATTTAAAAGGTAAAAAGGTTCTTCTCAGAGTAGATATCAACTCAAATATTGATACTGACAAGATGGTGATTAGAGATTCACCCAGAATTCGAGAGTTAGCATTAGCATTAAATGAACACTTTAAGGAATGTGCTGTTATTATCTTGGCACATCAATCGAGACCGGGAGATCCCGATTTTACTGATTTGAGCTTGCATGCGAAAGAAATTGAAAAAGAAATAGGGCGCCCCGTAAAATTTGTCAAGGATATTTTTGGTGAGGTCGCAATCAAGGCAATTAAAGAGTTAAAACCGGGTGAAGTATTAGTTCTTGATAATGTAAGAAAATTTGAAGGCGAAATGAAAAATTATAAGAATTTCTCCGATGCTGAAGCGACTGAATTAGTACAAAAGTTATACCCTTTAGTAGATTACGTTATTGTGGATGCATTTGGTGCTGCTCATCGTGCTCATGCATCCATTGTAGGTTGGCCAAAAATGCTTGCTGGACCCATAACTGATAAAGAATTAGGCGTGTTAAAAAAAATCATAGACGAACCAGAAAGACCAATGGCGATGCTCATTGGAGGAGCAAAAGCAATTGATAAATTCAAAGCAATGGAATTTAATTTTGAAAATGATAAATTGGATTATGCTTTATGTTCGGGATTGACAGCTGTATTAATTTTTGAAGCACTTGGCAAAAAAATGGGTGAACCAAATCATAAAATCATTGCCAAAGATTTAGAAGAGAATCATGTCATGATTAAAGAAACCTATGATAAATTTAAGGATAAAATCATCCTTCCCCAAGATTTAGTGATTGATAATAATGGGATTCGAAAAATTATCACTGTGGATGAAGCCGAAACATATAACATGACTACTGGTGATATCGGGCCTCAAACTGTAAAAAAGTTCATTGAAGTAATCATGAAATGCAAAACTATCATTGCAAATGGTCCACCAGGTATCTTTGAAAAAGAAGTCTTTAGAGAATCTACAAACAAGATTATTGATGCCATGGTTGAGGCTACTAAGAAAAATCATGCCTTAACAGTGATTGGTGGTGGTGAAATGGGTGCTGCAGCTTCAATGGCAGGAAAAGCTGACGACGTATCATTTATTTCCACTGCAGGAGGTGCAATGTTGGAAATCCTTTCGGGTCATGACCTTCCGATGATAAAAGCGTTAAGAGAAAAGAAATATTAATATTTTTATTTTTAATTTTTTAAAGTAGAGAGTAATTTTAATAAAATATTTATTTTTTACCATTATAATTAACTTAATCACAACTTTGCAATATGCTGGGCCAGTGGTTTAGTCGTATTTTTTTTCTCAAAAAAAACGACAATAACGTCCCCTTGACGTGGGGAAGGTCGGGAGTTCAATCCTCTCCTGGCCCACCATAAAGCTATATAAAAAACAGATTAAAATGCCGCTTAAAATTCGTTGGAGCTCTAAAGAGTATATGCCAACTGCGTTAATATTACTTGGTGTTTGTGGTTTATTTCAAGTACTTATCATCGCGATCAGTCAATATATATTTTATGTAGGAAATTACTTGATTATCACAATCATCCCTCTTGGTACAATTGCGGCATTGTATTTCGCATCAATAATGGTTTATGAAGCTTTTGCCCAAGTGGAAAGAAAAGAAAAACTAAAACGTCAATATATTAAATCTGGTTCATATTCTTCAAAAATTAAGGCTTTTCTTAATAATTCTATTGCACGTCCATTATTGATCATTTTTGCTTTCTTCACCACATTCTTTTTCATAACATTTTTCATCAGTTCATCCTTAATAAATAACCAAATGGCTTTTTTGATTTCAGAAATAATTGCTGGAGTGGTTTGTTTGCTTATTGCTAATTATTTTGAGAAGAATTATGCTAAGGTTAGGCGATTTTAGAGCTTATACCGATTTCATCTTATCATTCTTCCAATTCTCAATATAAAATTCATGATTATTTCCTAATGGCTAATATTTTTGGTCAAAATTTATATAATAGTTACTTCTAGATTATTTATATAAAAGAGAAGGAAAATAGTAGAAATTTATGGTAATTCTCGAAGTGAGATGTCCAGCTTGTTCTAAAAGAGGTAAAATTGAGGTTTCTGAAGAAGAAGTTAAAAATACGACTAAAGGTTTATATGCAGTAAATGTAAAGGATAAAATGATCTGCGATCACTCATTTGTAGTTTATGTAGATAAAAATTTAGTCGTAAGAGATTCATTTATAGCTGATTTCCAAATTGACATGCCGGTTTCAGTTTCAAAAAAAGAAATTGAAAAAGACATCGGTATATTACCTAAATCATTTGATGTATCTTTACTCCGAATTAATTTTACAGCATCGGTATTAGCGTATTTTTTAAAAGCTATAATTAGGAGAAAAAAAATTATTATAATATCTGAAAAAGAATTCCTCCACGAACACTTATCTAATTTTCTTAGGTATATTTGCAACGAATCTTTTGATGTTGAATTTGATATAATAAAACTTAAAGATTATGATAGTAAGAAATATGGAAATCATATTGTCATTCAAGAAAATGAGGTCATAAAGGATGATGATAATATCTTCGCCTCAAAAAATGTTAAGGTTGAAAGAACTATAATTCAAACCTTCCTAAATGAAATAGAACCAATGACCAGCATGGTTTTATTGAAAAGTGAACTCACGCGCATTTACCAACTCTCTGAAATAATCGTGGACATGATTAAGAATTTAAAGAAAAATGAAACATTATATTCTAAAAAAGTAATATCTGATTTAGCAAATATACGTGGAATCCAACTTCAAATTCCTTACTTGGAATATTTATATGAAGTAGTCGAATATTATTTTGGAGTAACAATACCCAAATCTTCAAGCATCTCTAATTTCTTAGGAACTTTATAAAAAGTTTCATGTCTAAATATTTACTACATAACTCCTGGATATTTTGTTATACCGAATTCTCAATATAATCTTTTCTTCTTAAGGGACGCCATTCAGGATACCAAATTATTTTAAAGTCTAATTCTTGTATTTTCGAATTATTTATGATTTTTTTATAGCTGTCAAATCCATCAAGACCAAAACCATATGCATAGAACTTAACGGTGTACTCAAACTGAATATTGTTGGAATCATCTTTAAGATATTCAAAAAGCAACTCTGGTTTATCAATACATTTAATATCTTCAGGAGTTAGACTCAAATGTTTTGTTTGTGATATCAAATCAATCAATTTCGTCTCATTATCCACTATTTGTTTTTCGTTCACTACTGCCATATCATTCATTCACATCGTGATAAAATGTGATGTAACTATTGAAAATTAGCTTAAAAACAGATTATCACCACTGATTTTTTAATTTATTTTTCAAAAACCCAACGCAATTTCGGATTTAGATAAGCTTGAGATAAATTAGCTTTACAATAATTGTTTATAGTTTTTTTCGTGAAAGGTCTGTTTCACGATCTGTAATAATTGATTAATGAATATTAAAAAATTTAGTTTAACCGATTTTATGGCAAGATGTTTTCTTAAACTTAGAAAAAGGGGAAGAAATATCCTATCAAACACCTAATGGATGAAATAATTTTTTAGAAAAAATTATCTTTATTTTGATTTGATTAATATTTTAGAAAATTAGTCTTTGAATTATATAAGACATATTTAAATGCGATTTTTTAATATTTGTCATATATAAAATATATTTTTTAAAAATCAAATATAAAAATAGGTTTTACAAGTTGGAAAAAGTAATAATTAAAGCAGACAAAGCAGAAAAGATTGCAATTGAAGAACTCTTTAAAGAATTATCTTCAAACAAAGATGGGCTTTCTAATACCAGTGCACAAAAAAGGTTGGAAATATACGGACCAAATGAATTAATTGAGAAAAAAAAGAATCCCCTATTAAATTTTTTTAAGAATTTCTGGGGTCCTATTCCATGGATGATAGAGGTTGCAATTGTAATATCGGCGATAATCGGACACTGGGAAGATTTTTGGATAATTTTAATCTTATTAATGGTGAATGGAGTTGTGCGATTCTGGCAAGAGAATAAAGCGGATAATGCAATTGAACTTTTAAAAAGTAAGCTAGCTATTAAAGCACGTGTTTTACGTGATGGAAAGTGGAACAATGTGCCTGCAAGAGAGCTTGTACCTGGAGATGTGATTCGTATACGATTAGGTGATATTATTCCTGGTGATGTAAAGCTAATATCGGGAGATTATTTACAGATTGATGAAGCAGCATTAACCGGTGAGTCGCTACCAGTTGAGAAACATGTAGCTGATATATGTTATTCTGGTTCCATCATTAAACAAGGAGAAATGGATGGTATCGTAACTACTACTGGAATGAATACATTTTTTGGAAAAACCACTGAACTTGTGGAAAAAGCGAAAACTCGCAGCCATTTTCAAAAAGCTGTTGTAAAAATAGGAAATTACTTAATTATTTTTGCATTCTGCATGGTTACAATTATTATTATTGTGTCAATTCTTCGTGGAGCGACCTTTCTGAATACACTTCAGTTCATCTTAGTTTTGATCATTGCTTCTATTCCTGTTGCTTTACCCGCAGTTCTATCAGTAACTATGGCGATAGGAGCTATTAACATGGCGAAAAAGAATGCTATTGTTAGTAAATTAGTAGCCATTGAAGAATTAGCTGGTGTTGAAATTTTGTGTTCAGATAAGACGGGCACTCTTACTAAAAATGAAATTTCAGTAGCAACGATCAAGTTTTTTGGAGATACTAATGAAGAAAGTGTTATATTAAATGGAATTTTGGCATCGAGGGCAGAAGATCAAGATCCTATTGATAATGCAATTTTAGTTAAGGGTGAGACTTTTGAAGGTCTAAAAAAGAAAATAGATGGATATACAATAGAGAAATTCACGCCATTTGATCCCGTTATAAAACGTACTGAAGCAGTGGTAAAAGATAGCACTGGAAAACCATTTAAAGTCATAAAGGGAGCGCCTCAGATTATTTTATCTCTTTCAGAAAATAAAGAGAGTCTAGAAGAAGAAGTAAATAAAGCTGTTGAGGAGTATGCATCAAAAGGATATCGTGCTTTAGGAGTGGGAAAAACGTCAAATGAAAGTGATAATTTTCAATTTATTGGATTGATAGGATTATTCGATCCACCCCGAGAGGACTCTGCTGAAACAATAAAAACTGCTGAATCTATGGGAATGAGCGTAAAAATGGTTACTGGAGATCATGTTGCTATAGCTAAAGAAACCGCTAAAACTCTGGGATTAGGTACGAATATTAAACCAGTTTCTGCTTTTCTGGGTAAACCAGACAATGAAGCTGAAATAATCGTTGAGAACGCAGACGGATTTGCACAGGTTTTTCCAGAACACAAATACCGAATCGTTGAATTATTACAAATGAAAAATCATATTGTAGGAATGACTGGAGATGGGGTTAATGATGCCCCTGCATTAAAAAAAGCAGATGTTGGTATTGCTGTTTCGAATGCAACAGATGCTGCAAAATCAGCAGCAGATATAACTTTTACAAAACCAGGGCTTTCAGTCATAATTGATGGAACAATCCAAAGTCGTAAAATTTTCCACCGAATGCTTAATTACTCCATATATCGAATTTCAGAAACCATTCGTGTAATTATTTTTATCACACTTGCGATTGTTATTTTCAATTTTTATCCAGTAACCGCAGTTATGATCGTGCTTTTAGCCCTTTTAAATGATGCTCCAATTATGACAATTGCTGTTGATAATGTAGGGTATTCTAATAAGCCAGAACGGTGGAATATGAATGTAATTTTAATTATTAGTACTTATCTTGGCGTTATAGGGGTTGTAGCTTCTTTTCTATTGTTTTATATAGGAGTGGTTGTTTTTCACCTTAGTGTTATAATCATTCAATCGTTTATATTTCTTAAATTATCAGTGGCAGCATCATTAACTGTGTATGTTGCACGAACTAAAGGTCACTTCTGGGAAAGAAAACCTGCTAAAGAATTATTCTTAGCAACAACTACTACACAAATTCTTGCGGTAATTTTTACAGTATATGGGATAATACTTCCTCCAATGGGATGGGGATTGGCAATATTTGTATTAATTTATGCATTTGTCTGGTTTATAATAACGGATTATCTAAAATATTATTTCTATAAGTTCCTGCGTAATAGAGGAAGAATGTTCTAATCATTAATTTTTTTTTTTATTAAAGTAATGTAATTAATTAGTTCTTAATTTTGTTATGCTGTAATTTAATAATCTTGTTTTTAAGTAGATGGTTATAACATAGATCTGAAACATCTCTTGTGCAATTTATAATTTGATTAAAAAAATTTAAATATTTAAGAAATACCTTCTCTTTTATGGATATTAATATTAAAGAAACGAAATCATTATCAATTAATGAGATCTACCACGAATTATCAACGAACGAACAGGGACTTACAACTCAAGACGCTGCTAATCGCCTCCAAAAATATGGACCTAATGAAATCCCAGAAAAGAAAAAATCAACACTATTGAGATTTCTACGAAATTTTTGGGGACCTATACCATGGATGATCGAAATTGCTGCGATATTATCTCTTATCATCGAAGAATGGGACGACTTTATTATAATAATACTAATGCTCTTAATCAATAGTATAGTACGATTTTGGGAAGAAAACAAGGCAGATAATGCTATAGAATTATTAAAAGAAAAACTCGCGTTAAGAGCTAAAGTTATTCGTGATGGAAATTGGATTGAAATTCAAGCGAGAGAGTTAGTCCCTGGAGATATAGTGCATCTTAGATTGGGAGATATAATCCCTGCTGATGTAAAGCTAATTGATGGGGAGTATCTTTCTGTAGATGAATCTGTTTTAACAGGAGAATCATTACCCGTTGATAAAAAGGTTTCAGATATGGGATATGAAGGAGCAATTATTCGTCAGGGCGAAATGAATGGAGTAGTAATTGGAACTGGTTTAAATACCTTTTTCGGAAAGACAACAAAATTAGTTCAAGATGCACAAACAAAAAGCCACTTTCAAAAAGCCATAGTTAAGATTGGTAATTATCTTATAATAATTGCAGTTACTCTGGTAACAATAGTTTTTATTGTAGGTTTAATAAGAGCAGAAGGTTTTTTTAATTTGTTACAATTTGCTTTGGTCTTGGTTGTAGCTGCAATTCCCGTTGCACTACCTGCTGTGATGATGGTGTCAATGGCGGTGGGAGCTATGGAATTAGCAAAAAAAAAAGCTATTGTGAGTAAATTGCTTTCCATTGAAGAAGCAGCCAGTATGGACATCCTATGCTGTGATAAAACGGGAACTTTAACGAAAAATCAAATTTCCATTGCGAAAGTCATACCATTTGGGAAGTATTCTGAAAAGGATGTAATTCTTTATGGCGGATTAGCTTCAAAAGTAGAAAGTAGAGATCCTATTGATGATGCCTTTTTAGAAAAATTAAAGCAAGATCCTGAGCTTGATGCAGCTTTTTCAAAATTCCAATTAATTTCATTTAAGCCTTTCGATCCTATTGCAAAAAGAACGGAAGCGAAAATAAAAATTGAAAATGATCAAGTATTTCAAGTTTCTAAGGGTGCCATTCAAGTCATTTTATCTTTAGTAAATGGAGATCAAGAACTTCAAAATAGAGTTAATAACTTTGGTAAGGACTTTGCATCGGTAGGTTTTCGAGCATTGGGAATAGCTAAATCTGACAGCAATAACGCATGGGAATACATAGGAATCGTTGCACTTCATGACCCTCCTAGAGAAGATTCAGCAGATACAATAAAAACAGCAAGGACATTAGGAATAAATGTAAAAATGGTAACAGGGGATCATGTAGAAATTGCAAAACAAATTGCGGGCAGTTTAGGAATTGGCACAAATATTGTAGTGTCTACAGAAATCCTAGGAAAACAGGACTCTGATACAATTCGTTTGGTTGAGAGTGCTGACGGTTTTGCCGAAGTATATCCGGAACATAAATATCATATTGTAGAACTTCTTCAAAGTAAAGATCACGTAGTCGGTATGACTGGTGATGGTGTAAATGACGCTCCTGCCTTGAAGAAAGCAGATGTAGGAATAGCAGTTTCTAATGCAACTGACGCTGCAAAATCCGCAGCTGCTATTGTGTTAACTGATCCCGGTATCTCTGTAATTATTAACGCAACACAGGAAAGCCGAAAGATTTTTGCAAGAATGAAAAGTTATGCAATATATAGAATAGCAGAAACTGTTCGAATCCTTATTTTTTTAGTTCTCTCGATTTCTATTCTTAACTTTTACCCTATAACCGCGGTTATGATCGTAATTTTAGCTCTTTTAAATGATTTGCCAATAATGACTATTGCGTTTGATAATACTAGAATTGATAAAAAACCATCACGATGGAGAATGCAAAGAATTCTAATTATAGCTTCGGTATTAGGGATTTCCGGAGTTGTCTTCAGTTTTACTATCTTTATGGTAGGAAAATTTGTGTTTTTACTCGATCCAGCAACACTTCAGACGTTCATCTTTTTGAAATTGACTGTAGCTGGACATATGACAATATATCTTACTAGAACTGAAGAAGATAATTTTTGGAAACGTCCTTTTCCAGCAAAAAGTCTCTTTTTCACTAGTGAAATAACTCAATTAGTGGCCACAACTTTAGCTGCCATGGGATTTTTAATGGCACCAATTGGTTGGGTATTAGCGGGTTTCATATGGGTGTTTGCTTTTGGAGCCTTTGTAGGGAATGACTTCATAAAGATAGGAACTATAAGGTGGTTAAATCGCAGAGATGCAAAAAAAATTGAAAAATCTCTACAAATATAATTTTTTTCCATTTTAACTTAAACCTTAATCTATTTCTTATTTTTCTTATAATGAGTATAATTATTAAAAAAGCAAATGTTAGAAGACACTCGAATTTTACTATTTTAAACTTGTTTTAAATTATGAATATTTTTTTTAATCCTAATAAAATTGTTTAGCTTGAATTTATAGCTTGATTAATAAAATTTAACAATTTAAAAATGTTATATGAATAGAAATTTCTGATATTTTAAAGATATTTTAAGTAAATCCAAATAGTTAAAAAGAATAATTTTAAAAAATAAAGGGAATTTATACTTTCAAAATAAACAAAAATTGGAAACGAAAACAAATGTATAAAAATATCATCATAGGTATAGATGGATCTAAAGAGGCTCACGATGCTCTTAAAAAAGCTATAGCTTTATATAGAGATTGGAAGAGTAAAATCGTAATTTTTCACTCAGTCGAACATCACATGATTCCTGTTTCGATGCCTATATTTACTACTGCATATTCTTTTCCTTTAAATAGCTATACAGAGATTAGGGACGAATACGTTAAAATAGGCAATCAAATATTAGAAGAAGCAAAAAAGATCTTTGAAAGTGAGGGAATTACTGTCGAAACCAGATTAGTGGAAGATATCAAACCTGAAAAATATATCATTGATAAAATTAATGAAGAAAATTTTGATTTAGTTATTTTAGGAGGTAAAGGACAACATTCAAAAATTGGTTTATTTTTAGGTACGGTATCTACTCATGTTGTTCATAATGCTCCATGTGATGTCTTAATTATTCGATAATTTTTTATTATTTATCATAAATCCTTATAATATCAGATTTGAGTAATGAAATAATATGCTTGAAGAAAATAATCAAGAGGTCGCTTATTTTTCAATGGAAATTGCCCTAGATAGCGGTGTTCCAATATATTCTGGCGGTTTAGGGGTACTAGCTGGAGACGCTATTCGATCAGCAGCAGACTTAGGCATACCCTTAGTTGGAGTTACATTAACTTATAACGCTGGATATTTTTATCAACAAATTGCTCCCGATGGAAGTCAATTTGAACGTGATATGGAGTGGGATTTTAGTGATGATTTTAAAAAAATAGGAGAGAAAATAATACTTCAATTACAAGATAAAATTATTCACGTTGAAGCTTGGCGTTATGATGTCGTAGGTCGTACAGGACATGTAGTTCCTGTAATTTTACTCGATACAGATTTATCTGAAAATGAACCTTGGCAAAGAAACCTCACTCATGTGTTATATGATGCCAATTCTTTTCAACGAATCACACAGGAAATGATTTTAGGATTATGTGGGATTAAAATGCTTGAAAAATTAGGGTTCAATAATTTAAAGATTTACCACTTGAATGAAGGGCATGCTGCATTTTTGATTTTTGAATTATTAAAAAAATATAAGGATATTAAAGAAGTAAGGAAACACTGCGTGTTTACAACACACACTCCAGTAAGGGCTGGTCTTGAAGAATTTGATTACAATTTAATTCGGGATCTTTTTCGAGATCGACTACCCGAAAATGTATATGAACTTGCTGGTAAGGATAGATTGAACATGACTTTTCTTGCTTTGAATTCAAGTGGCTATATTAACGCTGTATCTAAAAAGCATTCTGAAGTTTCCAGAAAAATGTTCCCCAATTACAATATCGATTCCATTACGAATGGAGTTCATATAGGTTATTGGTTATCTCCCTATATGCGAGATTTTTTTAATAACGAATTTGGGCGAACATGGCATCACGACAGTACCGTATTTGAACGGGCGTTAAAGCTAGATAATTACGAACTACGGAGAATGCATTCAAAAGCTAAACGCGAGTTACTAGAGCGCGAGGAGTCTCATTCTTGGGTTTTATTTAATAACGATTTATTAACGATTGGTTTTGCAAAGAGAATGGCTGAATATAAGCGTCCATTACTCTTATTTACAGATCTTGAACGCTTGGCAAAAATTACCAAAGGAAAAGCGCAATTTTTTTTTGCTGGAAAAGCACACCCCGCTGATACCCAAGCCAAATCCTACATAAAACAGATAATTAGCTTTAGCGATTATTTATGGAATTCTTATAATATCGGAGTAGCATTTTTAGAAAATTACGAAATAAATTTAGCGAAATTATTAGTCAGCGGTGTAGATCTATGGCTTAATACTCCAAGAAGATATATGGAAGCAAGTGGTACAAGTGGGATGAAAGCGGCTTTAAATGGAGTATTGAATTTTTCAACACTTGATGGATGGTGGATTGAAGGTTATTTTATGTCAAATAAAAAAGCAGGATGGGCAATAGGACCTGAACCAGATAATCCAGATGTAGAAAAGTGGAATGATCATTCTGATGCTGAAGATTTATATAATAAATTAGAACATGAAATAATTCCTACTTATGAAAAGGAACCAGATGAGTGGAGCGAAAGAATGAAACATGCCATTAAATTAGGGGCATTTTTCAATACAAGCCGCATGGTTACTGAATATGCAAAAAAAGCTTATGGTCTAGAAAAGCAGCCATTATGGAAAAAGAATGTTTAATTTTTAGAAAATAAGTCACTCTTTCTTTAAATTATAAATTTTCATCAAGCATTGAGGTCATTCTTCTCACAATTTTATACGTTTCTAATAAAACCTGAGGATTAATTCTATTTGGTGTGTCATTTATACTATGAGAATATTTTGCTGCAGCTAATGAAGTGATATCAATCGAATCATACTTTCTTAAATGGAATGGGACCGAATCTGTGTGGGCTCCGTTTAAGACTCGATGACCGTAAATCTTTATATTTTGTTCCTCTGCCGATCTATGAATGTAAGAAAGCAATACATGAGATGCACTTTTAGGGGGAAAAATGCCGTAGGATCTGATATATTCAACTTCGTTTTTTTTACTATTTATACATGAAACCATATCAAAATTAATTTGAAGTGGCTTTCCTTCATGAAAAGAGCCTTCATATTTATCGACGAAAAATCTTGATCCCATAGTACCTATTTCTTCGGCTGAAAATTGACAAAACCATAGATTAAAATTATTCAGAGGCGCGGTCTTAAATATTGAACTCAATTCAAAAACTAATGCCATTCCTGAAGCATTATCTAAAGCACCTTTAGACTTATTTCCTGTGTTAATTGCCATTACCATAAGTAACGAAAAAATGGTTACAATCGATACAACAATTATACAAATTTCTATTCCTAAAAGAATGGATTTAAATGCTCCAAAATAAAAATCAATTAAGAATACTGTAAAAAAAATCATAAACAGAATTCCTCCAAGTTCCCATAACACGACAAAAAGAACTCTCCAAATGGTTTTGAAGGTTTGGGATTTAGAGTCTAAATGTGCAGAAATGATTATATTGCGGGCGTCTTCAGCGGGAACTTTAGTTGCGGGAACCTTAACAAACACATTAGTAGCATTTATTTTTTTTCCAAAATTTTTCTCCCAAAATCCTTGCAGTTCTGGATATTTTAAGAATTTGATCATTGAGAGAAATATTATTATAATACCAAGAATTGTAAGAAAAACAAAAGCCGGAAAAAGATATTTTATAAATAGAAGCACCGTGATGAGAATAAGAGTCATAAATGCAATTATTTTTGCTAATTCTTCTGAGTAAAAAGTCGAAAATTCAAATTCTTGTTTTTGAATTTCATTTGCTTGGAAACCTATTTTTTCAAATTCTTCTACGGTTAACTTCACAGCGGTTTTTTCACCTTCAGATCCTGCTAATCTTGGGAAGCTAAATTGTTCTACGTATTGAAACAATTTCTCTTTTGTTTCTATATCCTTCTTATTAATTAATCTCTTTTCTGTCAAGAAAATCTCCTTTTCATAAGCTATTTTTATATAAAATTACAGTGATTTTTTAATTTTTATCATTTAAAACATTTTCATAAAATGGTAATTAAATGGATCAATGAACCTATTCCTAAAATTGTGGACACTGCAGCTCCGAAAAATACTTGAATTATTATGAAAGAATTTAATATTACGGAACTAAATTTGTTTGTTTTTTCGTATATTATTGAATTCATAATCATTACTGCTAAAAAGATTAAAAAACTAACCATGATTGAATTTATAATAAAAACAGGATAAGTCAAAATCATTAATATTAAAATATTAATGATTGATAATGTGCTAGTAATCAATGTTTTCTTGGATGTGGATCTTATGAAATTTAATGAAGGATAAATTATTTTTCTATAAAAATATTCCATGGTTAAATAAAAGGGGTAAACTGTATAAGCTAAAATAAAACTTAGGATATTTACTGGTGAAAAAAAAGCAAATGGATAAGAAATTGAGAAAGTAATGTATAAAGTTAAAAAAATTATCGTAGATGAAAATGAATACAATAAAACATTCTTGTGAAATTGTGATTTTATTTCCTTTTTTAATTGTAATTCAATATATAAGCTTAGTTTTTCTCCAATTTTCTCTGAACTAATATAATATTTAATCATAATAGTTATAAAATAAACAATAATTATGATAATAGGGGTAATGATAAGACTAGAGATTCCGAAAATTAGAAAGGGGACGAACCAGATTCCTAAAAAGCTTATAAAATAAAAAAGAACCTTTAAAGATTGCCTTAAAGGAGATAATATTGTATTACATTCAAGTTTTTCTGATTGAATTTTCCCACCACATTTAATTTCATTTTTTATATGAAAATATTTTAAAATGAAGATCATTATCGATATCGTGGTTAAAAATAGCCCCATTAAACACAAACCAAGTAATAATAAAGTATATGTATAAGAGAGTTGTATTGGTCCATTAATTGTATCTGAAGTAAAGAAGATATTTTCAAACCAATTTATTGTATTAATTAAAACCGTATCAGAAAATAAATAATGTGCTCCTAAAAATAATTGTTGAGTTATGTTAACTAATGTACAATTTGTAAGTTTTTGAAGAACTAAGGCATTTTTTTTATATGGTACAGTATCATCGTAAATAGATTGAATTGCAAGCAAGTTACTTGGATTGGTTTCATTGACTATTTTTGCAGGTATGTAATTCATAAATGGATTGGTAGTACTAATTCCAAAAAAGCTTGCTGTAAAATTTACTAAACCGGCCCAGGTAACTGTAGCCACAAAACGCTTATCAAAAGTACTAGTCATAAGAGCAACCATTCCTCCTAAAGAATGTCCAACTAAACCGATTTGTGAAGAATTTATCTTCTCATAAACTGGCAAGGTTTCAATCAAATCTAATAATTTTGAGCAATCTTGAGCAACCGCAGGAACATTGGTTCTATTTCTATAAGTTTGAGGATTCATATCCAATATGTGACCGGTACTCTCTCCATCACCTCTGTAATCAATTGATGCCACATAAAATCCTCTCTTGGTAAGTTCATTTGGAATGCGTGGATCCAAATCTTTTTGACTTCCGAATCCATGAGCAAAAATTACTAAAGGTGCTTTTTCTTGAAATGTTAGTTCATGACTAGGATAAAAAAAGTTGGCATAAATGGTTGCTCCAGAAGACTCAAAGCTTAATCTTTCATAATAAACGTAATTTTCCATCCTATTTGAATATAAAAATATAGAACAGATGATAAAAAATAATATGGGAGTTACCAAAATTATTTTTTTTTTGTAGGAAACTTTAGTAGTTTCATTTTTCAGTTCTCTTAATCTTGGCAATATTCCTATGTTTTATTTTTTAGTTACAAATGATAAAGATTCAATCTATTTTGAAGTTAATTTTTTAATATCATCAGGTAATTCGACATCAACATTTAATTCGCTGAGAAGTTTATCAATCTTATTTGATATTTGATTGATATTTAGTATTGTGCTTAAATGAACAACGTCACTATCTCCAAAAATTAATGTTATAGATCCTGCTCTTAATAGGAGAAATTCTATTAGATCTGGTATTTTTTTTGAAATCCTTATCCCTTGAGTTGAATATCTCTCGGTTTTGACGAAAATACCACTTCTATGGTAAATTTCATTTTGTTCCAATCGCCAATAATCAAATCTTACCCCTATTAATACAGCGGCTAACACTACAGTCAAAATAAATGACATTACCATGTAAAATTCAGCTGTCATTCCGATATTAAACTCAAAGGTTTGAACTTCGCCCATAATCATGGCCAATGACGCAGGTAATACGAGAAAAACAACTAGCAGAATAATAACAACGATTATTAAAGCTATTATGAATAGCTTCATCGAAGAAAAATCAAATGAAATTGTCAGCAAATTAATAAAAAATACCAAAGTCCATATAAATCCCAATCCGGTTATAGAACTCCCAGGTAAAGCATAAAGTGCTTCGATTATCCATAAAATTATTGATGTAAAGAATAAAGGGAAAAGAAATATCGCTTTAGAATAATTTCTAAGATATATTACATGAAGTTCTCCTTCATTTTCATTTTTTTTTGTATTTTCATTCAAAGATATCCCCTTTTTGAACTTATAGAGATCTTTATTGTATAATTATTAAATTAAGTTTGAGGGGTATTTAAAAAAAATGCTTATTTTTAATTAATTCAAAAGGAAATCAAAATTTTTGTATTTTGTCTAGCACCTAAAGACTATTGAACCCGAAATAAATAAACTTAAGTATTATATCATTGAAATGAGGAAAAAGTTGATGATTTTGAGATAAAATGAGAATGTTTCGTATCTTAAATGAAAAGAAAAAAAAAATTAATTTGAGAATTTATTCATAAATTACTTATTTCCCTATTTTACCAGAAAGCCAGAGGATAAAAACGACAATTCCTGCTATTCCACCAATTATTCCAATCCATATTAAAATTTTAATATATGTAATGATGAAATAACTATATGGTAAGCTCGCAAATGGAACAAGCCAATTTCCCTCAGCAAATACAATAATTAAAAAGATGATGAAGGTGAAAAATGTAAATCCACCGCCTCCACCTCTTCTTTTAGCGTGTTTTTTCCTATGTGCTTTTCTCGCTTCTTTATTTTCGTCGTGTTTCATCTTTTCCTTAATAAAGGCTTTATTATCGGTAGATATTATCTTCCACCAGAAAATGCCCACTACGAGAGCAAAGTACCCAATTAATGGAAGTAGCACGAGTAAAAGCAACCATCCTATCGATTGAAGGATAAATAAGAGGGTCGTACCAACTGAAAAATCATTGAAAGTCCAAGTACCATATCCTCCTACATCGGAAGACTCTATGTATAATAATTCAACTGTTATTCCGCCAACAACGGCTCCAACTATTCCAATCAGTACGATTACTAAGATATACCAATACTTTTTAAGCAGTACCCTAATGAAATCGCGTACTTCATTCATAATTTCTTTTTCTATATCGCTCATATATGATTTCACTTGTTTGTTTGTATAAGGTTGATAATATAACATTATTAACAGATATTACATGAATATAAATATTTTCATAATAAATAAGATCAAGAGACCAATTTTCATAGATATTTTTGAGGAATGAAAAATAAGAATGCGCCGCCCGGGAATTGAACCCGGGTCACTGATTTGGCAAACCAGTATACTGACCAGACTACTTTTGCTAAGATGTTTAACAAAGTCTATACTAGCAGCGCGAGTTTTTAATGTTAATTATAATAAACTAAATAATTAAAATTTTTTGTTTAAGATTGGTATAAGAATTTTAAAAAAGATCTAAAATTGGGTGAATTCGGAAACAGTCTGCTGCAATTCGTGAGATTTAATAAAGGTCTCTAGTTCTTGGAGACTGGTTGCTGATCCTTCGCGAACGCCAGTTTTCATGGATTCAAAGGAGGACATTGCGGTTGCGAGTTTGGTCATTTTATCAAGTGGATAGTTGTTTAATTTTGATATTAATACACCACTTAGAAATGCATCTCCTGCTCCGGTTGTGTCCAAGACATCAACTTTGTATATCCCACTCCTTACAACTTTTTTCCCGTCTGTTAATAAAGAACCTTTTGCACCATCTGTAACTGAAACCAATCTAGGTCCCAAATCCAATATTTTCTTGGCAGCAAAATATCGATCTGATTCTTTAGTAAACACTTCTGCTTCTTCAGCATTCATTGAAACGACGTTCGAATTTGTAATTAAAATTTTTGCCCAATTTGGATTATTTTTTATAATTGACATGCTAGGAGCAGCAAAAACCATCCCACCGTTATTTTTAGTAAGAGTTATCGCTTTTTCAATAGCTTGACATCCACTTTCAGAAGTTAATGACGTCCAAGCAAAAGCATTTATATCCTTAAAAAGTTCTTCTTTTATATCTTCTGGTTTAAGCAGGTTATTAGCACCTTTATATGCAAGAATGCTTCTATCTTTACCCCAATCCGTTTTTAAGATGACAGAAAAAGCCGTTGAGTCCTCATCAGTTTGTCTTAAATAAGACAAATCAACACCCCTTCTTTTGAGATCATCTATACATATCTGAGCAGAGAAGTCTTTTCCGACTACTCCTATATAAATCGCATTAAATCCCAACATCGCACAATTCGAAGCGATATTTGCACCTGAACCACCTGGGTAAAATCGAATATCTTCTACGTTCAATTTCCGACTATATTCAATAGCGGTGTATTTTTTGACGGTTTCTTTATCAAATAGCTCAAATCGCAGAATGTCTTTTACTTGTATAAGCGCATCGAGAGTATTACTTCCAATTGTAATAATTTTTTTTTTCATGCTCATGATTAAATTCCTTGGATAAAATTAATTAGAAATTATGATAAGAATGGCATTTTATCTTAAATAATTTTGCCAAGTAAATTATGTTATTAATTTTTTTTTTATTCTATTTTTTACTAATTTAATTCTTACGATAAAAAATTCGAATAAATAGAGTTTAAATATAAGAGAATATAGATAAAAATTAAGGGTAGTTAATCTCTGGATTTTAATTTATTTAATTCATCTTCTAATTCTTTGATTTTCCCGTCAGGTTCAACTGTTGGTAATGCTCCTCCCACCTCAACTTGTATTTCCGCATCAATCTCACCTAAAACTTCCTTTACCTGAGAATCAGTTACTGCTGTATCCACCATCATATCTCCAATTCCATCAGAGGTTATTTCTTCAGTTACACTGAAATCTTCCATATCTATGCCAATTTGAGTCATTAATTCTGTAAGTTGGGGGATTGATAGTTGGTTTTTCAACATTCCTAAGCTCTGAGCAATTCCAGCCATTACATCCGAAACATCTTTTACGGCATTAGCTTGTTCTAATTTAAAGACCATTCCTTCAAGGTTAGTTCTGAAATGATCGATTGCACGGGCTTGTTTCTTTATCTGTAAATAATTTCTTGCGTGGAATTCTGAGCCTTGCATATCGCCTTGTTTTCGTAGTTGTACTGCCTTGTCTCTTGCCAATTTTGAAGTCATTTCCATTTTTTTTGTTTGTCTCATTAATCGCTTGTTGAAAACTTTCAATTTGACTGTAGCGGATCGAATCGAATCTGGCTTCTTACCACCGCTTAACCATTTTGACATGTCCTTTAAAAATCCTATCGTAATCACTTAATTTTGCTATTTTTATATATAATTAGAAAATTCAAGGTTATATAATTTTTTGTAGTCCAATTCTTATAAATGATGTTTCAAGAGAAAATTTGAAATAATTCCACAGATTAAATTAGAATTAAAGATTGTTCTAGATCACGTATAAATACTAAGAATATCTTAATAGAAATAAATATCTTAAAATTAAAGGTTTTTAGTCGTGAGTAGTGTTGATTCTAAATTATATCAAGTAGCAGTGAGAGAAGCTCAAGCAGCAGTAGAATTGGATGAAAATGGACAATACCGTAAAGCTATAAATAAATATCAAAGAGCCGCGGATATTCTCATACAATTTATGAAATACAATAAAAATCCGGAAATGAGAAAAGTCTGTCAAGAAAAAGTCGAAAATTTTGTAGAACGTGTTAAAGTTCTTAAAGCACATTTAAGTGGTCCGCGCGGACGTAGTTCTCATCCATCACCAAAGTCAACTGATTCAGAAGGGGGTGATAAAGAGAGTGAAAAAGGTGGAAGTCAGTATTCCCCAGAGGAACAAGAATTAATTGATACTATTTCTGACACCATATTGACAGAATCACCAAATATACGCTGGATAGATATTGCAGGTTTAGCAGATTGCAAGCAATCATTAAGAGAGGCTATTGTTCTTCCTATTATAAAACCCAAATTATTTTCAGGAGCACGAAAACCTTGGTCAGGTATACTTTTGTTTGGACCTCCAGGATGCGGGAAAACTTTATTAGCTAAAGCTGCGGCTACAGAATGCAAAGCCACATTTTTTAGCGTATCTTCGGCTGATCTTCTAAGCAAGTGGTTGGGTGAAAGTGAGAAATTAATAAGCACTCTGTTTAACGTTGCAAGAATTAAAGCTCCAAGCTTGATTTTTATGGATGAAATTGATTCACTTGCAACAAAAAGAGGTGAAGGTCATGAAGGAGGGGGTGAACGACGGGTTAAAACACAATTACTAAGTGAAATTCAAGGAATAAAATCTTCTTCTGAAAAACCTCTTTTAGTACTCGGTGCTACGAATCGTCCTTGGGACATTGATGCTGCAATGTTAAGTAGATTTGAGAAAAAAGTATATGTTCCTCTTCCAGATATGCCTGCAAGAGCTGGAATCTTTAAGATTCATACCGAAGGTATCAACTCTGATTTGAGTGACGAGGATTATATTGAATTGGCTGTTCGTTCTGAAGGTTATTCTGGGAGGGATATTTCGAATGTATGCCGCGAAGTTATAATGATACCTGTGAGGGAATTAGATATGGGGGGTTTATTAGAAGATCCGAGTCAAGATGTGATTGTTAGGGATATAAATTTGAAGGATTTTATTAAAACCTTAAAGAAAGTCAAACCAATGACCACTGAAAAGGATTTGGATCATTATCAAAATTGGGCAAAAGAATTTGGAGAATATTAACCTTAATACCAGTTGAGGATGAATGGAAAGACAGAGAGAAAAATCAGAAGAAATCCCAAAGGAAGTAAAAGAAAAAACTGAAGGCGATTTAGAGGAATTAAGGAAAGAACTTGCGAGATTAAAAGAATTAAAGAAAATTCAAGAATTGCAGCGCATTCAAGAAGAGGAAGTTTCAACCGAAGAACAGCTTAATGAACCTACCGATGAGAACATTGAAACCCGACTTAATAAAATTGAAGATTTTCTCACCTCTAATCTAGGGAAAATAGATAATAGCGCTTATAAACAAAATGCTGAAGAAATTGAAAAAGAGTTACACCTCATAGAAACAGAAATAATTGGAGAAAAAGCAGTTGTAGCAAAAGAAGTATCAACGTATGAATTACTGCTTAATGATTACCCTTGGTTAGAAGAAACAAGATACATTTTCATGTATTCCATACCTAATAAGAAGACTAATACAAAAGATTATGAATCTTGGAAAAATGAGTGGCAAAAAGTACTTTTCGATTATGCTCGATATGCAATTTTACATATTTTATACTTAAGAAAGATGCACACCGTTAAGCCATTTGCAAATTTTGAAGATAGAGATACTGCATTGAGAGAAATTGCGCAAGGACTTGTTGATAAAAAACAAGCAGAATGGCTTTCAAAGAGTAAAGAAAAATTGAGAGTATATTGGAAATCACTCGATAATTGGGCAGAAGATATATATGATTGGGCAATGGAGATTTCACCATTGGAGCCTATTTTGATATTTGAAATAAGAGAATCTAACCAAGAATTTAGCAACCTTCCAAAAGAAGATATCTTGAAAATATTTAAGATGCTAGAAGAGGATAGAAGAGGAAAAATAATAGAATTAGAAGATGGACAAATATCCTTTAAGATAAAAGTTGAATAACCATTTAAACTGATGGAAAATACCATTGTTTTCCTTTTAATAATGAATCTCTAAATTTTGCTATTCCGCTACTTTCTAGTGATTCTAAAGTTTTTAAAGCACGATCTTGGGACCAATTTAAAGATACGCAAACGTCTTCTACCGAAACGTATCCTTTCTCTTTAGCCACACCCATAATTTTCACTTGATCACTTGTATATTGAATTGGGAAAAATCTTATCATAATTGTTCTAGAATCGGACTCAAACAATTCTTCTATCACGTGTTTTTTCTCGAGTATGCGTAAAGCTTTATGCAAATCTTTCAAATCAATGTTACCTTTAAGGATTCCTGTATTTACTAGATCAAATACTTCATTAATCGGAACCAACCCAACACCAATTTCTTCTTTCTGTAATAATACCCTTTGATATGCTAATAGTCCCAATTTTTCATGATCGATTTTCGTGATTTTTAATAATACATCGTGTTCAGTTATTTGCTCTGTAATAATTTTAGAAGAAGGTATGTTATACATTTTTTGTAATTCTCTCACTTCTTTTTTCAATTCAGGAGTTAAGGCTAAAATCACGCCGTGTTTTTGAGCTAAATCTTTAAGTCGTTCTTTGGTGAAATTTTCAGTTGAAGCTTTTGCTTGGATATCTTTAATTTTTAGTTCTGCTGCTTTCCTTTTCATTGCTTCTCTTAAATCAATCTCATCTTCAATTTTTCGGATTCCCAATTCAATAACACCACTTTACGGTTTTTCCCTTTTGGGTGCAATAATTTTTATTTTTCTTGAATCTTGTTAATTAATTGACACAATTAAAAAAATATTTTTTAAAAGCTTAATTAATCAGTAATAATAAAACTACTTATTTCTTTTTATTCTAATTAAGAATGAGAGATTTTAAAAATTTTAGACATCTGGATGAAACTGAAATTAAAATTGTTCTTACTGCTTTAAATCAAATTTCACACAATATTGCCTTATTTATAAAAGATAAGCATTTATCATCATATATATTAACTTATGAAAATCCAGAAGAACATCTCATATATTTAATTTCCAAAAAATTAAGAAAGGTAATCTCTAGCTTTCAAAATAATATAAATATTGCTTCAGCTGGTTTATACATGGGTTTTATTTTAAGAAATACTTTTTTTTTAAGTTTAGAAGGAGCAGAATTCTTTTTTAAACAAAATTTAATTCCTGATCAAAAAATCTTTAATGTTAGTAATAGAGCAGAGAAAGCAATTCTTTATGGAAATCCAATTGTAAAAAAGATGATTTTAAAAACTCCAATAGATTTGAGAAAAAATGCAATCCTTCTAGTCTTAAATGAGTCAAGGGAGCTAATAGCCCTTGCTCGTTCAGAAATTGATAATACTAATTTTAAATTGTTAGATCAAGGAGAATTAGCTGCAACTAACTTAACTGATAAAGGGTATTATCTCAGGAGAAAGCAATAAGTAATGATGAAACAAAAAAATTCAAGTTTTCAATTTCCTCGAAAGTGTCAATTTCGTCTTTAAGATCATAAAAGAGTGAAAAAAAGTTTGGTATTAAATCAATTGTAGATTCTTGCATTTATTTTGTTATATTTTCATATTCTTTTTCATCACTAAATAATTTTTTGAGATTATTATCAAATTTTCCTACTCGTTTTATGTATTTATTGGATAAAAGTAAAGGTTAATTTCTACCAGAGATAAAATGAGATGGAAAGTTTGAAAACTATTTCTCTAAGAAAGAGATTTTTTTCTTTTATTAAAATAAACATTGGATTTCACCCAATTCTCTTACTTTATTGAAAAAAGAATTAATTCATGATTATTAAGAAATTGAAATATAAAAATGAATAAGGACTAAATTTCTACAAAAATTATTATTTTTATATCATTTATTTCGTTGAATCAAACATACAAAAAAACCAATCGTATCGTCGGTATGTGGAAATAATCTTTTTGAATTAATCAGATCTGCCCTTAATTCTCTTCCAAATATATTATTATATCCATTTATTCCATAGTTGTTATGAATTTCAAGAATTGTGTAATCTGGATTATGCTCAAGAATATCATTTATTACAAATTCATTTTCTTCAGGAGCGATAGAACACGTACTATAAACTAATTGTCCACCTGGTTTCAAGCATTTTAAACCAGATTTTAAGAGATTTTTTTGAATACTTGCCATTTTTTTAATATCATTAAT
>CAZOYD010000009.1:12271-83084 GCA_964583985.1 uncultured archaeon | reverse complement strand
TGACTTATAGTGCCGCAAAACTTTTAGATATGAAATTAAAAGTTACTAAAGAAGCATCAATGGCAAAAGCATTTTCAAGTAAGACAGCAATGGAAATTGCATCTGAAGCGGTTCAAATCCATGGTGGGAATGGTTATACGGATATGTATCCTGTTGAAAAATACATGCGTGATGCTAGATTTTTTATGATAGGAGGTGGGACAACAGAGATTCAGAATTTAATAATTGCCCGAGAAGAATTAAAAAGTAATTTAAAATAAAAATAGAGAAAAAATCATTTAATATTAATAATTGTAGAATCCTATCCCTGATTTTCGCCCTAATAGATTATTATTGACCATTTCTTTCAAGAGGGGACAAGGTTCATATTTAATTCCGAATTCCTTAGCCAAATATTCTCCAATATTATTATAAATATCCAATCCAACTAGATCACTCAATTCCAAGGGACCCATGGGAAAATTAAATGCTAGCTTACAGGCTGTGTCAATATCCTCCGTACTCGCAATGCCTTCCATTTTCATGTGAATCGCTTCATTACACATCACGTAGATTAAACGAGATGTAACGAAACCCGGAGAGTCATTAATAGTTACTATCGTTTTCTTTAAACGATTTGAAAAAGCTTTTGCGATTTCCAAGGTTTCTTTTGATGTGTGTGCACCTTTTATTAATTCTATCAATTTCATTACTGTTGCGGGATTGAAAAAATGAATTCCAACAACTCTTTCTTGGTACTTGCATTTAGATGCTATCTCTGTTATGCTTAAAGATGATGTATTTGAAGCTAAGATGACATGTTTCTCACATATTGAATCTAATTTTTTAAAAATGTTTTTTTTTAAATCTATGTCTTCAAAAACTGCCTCTATTACCAGTTGTACATTTTTAACTGCTTCTTCCAAATTTGTATTGCATCTTATATTACTAAGAATCGTACTGGCTTCATCCTCAGTTAGCTTATTCTTTGCTACATAGTGAAGCTGCAAATTATGTTCAATTTTAGATTTTGTGATATTCAAGATTTCTTCATTGATATCAACTAAATTTACGGAATACCCACTAATTGCTATAATCTGTGCAATTCCGGAACCCATCGCTCCCGCACCAATAATACACACATTTTTAATTTCCACGTATCATCCCTCTCTAAACTTGTTGAAATCTGGTTTTCTTTTTTCAATGAACGCATTTTTTCCTTCCACAGCTTCATCAGTATTATAATATAGAGAAAGACCTCCAACACCCAATTGAGTGATGCCTGTCGTGCCGTCACTCTCGGCTAAAAATGCAAATTTTAACATTTTTAACGCTGTAGGGCTTTTTTCTAATAATTCTTTGCACCATTTATCCACTTCTTCATCTAGTTTGTCATAAGGGACTACAGCATTAACAAGACCCATTTGTAATGCTTGTTGGGCAGTGTATCGCCGGCACAAGTACCAAATTTCTTTGGCACGTTTTACACCGACAGCACGCATTAAATCACCCGTGCCATATCCTGGATCGAAAGAGCCTACACGTGGTCCTGCTTGACCAAGTTGGGCATGGTCAGCAGCTATACTTAAATCACAAGCTACATGCCATACATGACCTCCTCCAATCGCATATCCATTTATTCTTGCTATTACGGGTTTAGGTAAAGTACGAATTAAATGCGTTACTGATTGCCAACCCACTTCTAAAGGCAATATGTAATCTCCTTTATATCCTCCTTTTTCACGTGTTGTTTGATCTCCTCCAGTACAGAATGCTTTTTCGCCTTGACCAGTTAGTACTACCACTCCAATTTCATTATCCATGCATCTTTTTAATGCATCTATTAATTCATGAATGGTCTGTTGCGTGCATGCATTATATCGTTGAGGGCGATTAATTGTTATCCTAGCAATTTTATCTCTCTTTTCAAAAATTATATCTTCATATTCCAATTAATTTCATCCCTAAAATTTTCATTAATCAAATATTATATTCCTAATTATATTAAATTAAATCAAAACTTAATAATTTAAAATAATTAGAGAAAAGTAATTTTAAAAAAGGAGATATTAATAAAAATGAAAGTATTGGTTTTATATTTCTCATTGGGTGGGCGAACAAAAAAAGTTGCAGAATACATCGCACGAGGGCTTAAAAACTCGGATGTAAGTATTGAACCATTTGAATATACAAAGAAATCTCGAGCCTATTTATCGGAACAAGATAAAATAATGAAAGGAAACCTTTCAAATTTCAAATATAATGAGAATGTTAAAGATCTCCTACCTTATGATCTCATATTTTTTGGAGTTCCAACCCACGGAGGGCGTCCTGCAACTTTATTTAATGGGTATTTTACTCACGCTCAAAATGTTGGAGGAAAGAAGTTTATAGTCTTTTCCACTTGTAGATTCTCATCAGGAAAAACCCTTGAAAACATGCAAGCTGAAATTGAAGAGAAAGGCGGCTCTGTGATAAATAAGCGTAAGTTTAGTGGTTTGTTCGGGATTAAAATGTCGAAAGTTATTGATTTCGTTGATGAACTCAATCAAAACTTCATTTAACCAAACGAAAAAATAAATAAAAAATAGCATTATTTTTCGTGAAACATAAATTTCACGAAGTTTTAAAATCAATTTTTTTTAAATAGATAAAACCTTTTATAAGAATTATTTGGAATAATCCTATTACAAATTAATGAGTGGGTAAATTCAACTTAGTTTTTATTTCTTGAATCATTTCATTTCTCTTGGCATTAATTTCGCTCAATGTTTCTCTTAAAATATCATTTATTTCAAGCCCATTCAATTCACAAGAAACATATAATAAAGATAATATTTCTTTTGTGAGGATTTGAAAATTTTTCGTCTGGTTAATTGGAATTCGAATACCTAACGCTTTTAAATCTGCATGAGTCTCTTTTTCTTGCTGTCTGATGGTGAATAAAATATCATTTTTTCTCCCTTTCCATAATTCAGACACTGCTCTGATGGAAAAAATATACCGTTTTGATGGACTACCAACTCCATTTATTTCATTTGTAAAAGATAATGGTTCAGAATTTCTTATTGCCTCTAAACCGAAAGATCTATTGATTTTATTCGATTTATCAAACTCATGTTTCATTTTAGCAATTTGTTCTGTGAGTTGCTCCACTTTAAGCGACAATTTTTCAAATTTTTCAAGAAAAAGTTCTCTATCAATAAGATTATCACAATCACTCAATATAATCACTTGCATTCAGAAATGTATGTTTTCATCTGACATATTACTTAATAAAACTAATTATTAAACCATTAATCCCTTCTGAATCAATAATTTATAAAAAGAAAAAAAATGTGAGAATTTGGTTAAATGGAATCCCTATTATCCATTTCATCGGAACGAGTCTCAATTTCGTCTTCTTTAGTTATCTCTTCTTTTTCTTCCTCTAATTTGGTCGATTTTTCTTCGAAGGCTTTCGTGGAATCGAATGGAACAAAATTAAACCCTTCTTTGGGTAAATCTTCGTTTTCAGATTCATAATGAACTTTTTCTTGGTTTTCGGTTAAATCTTGAATAGATTGAATAGAACTTAATTGATCATCTCTTTTTTTACTTGATTTTTTCTGATCCCTATAATATTTTATAAATTGATAAAAGCCCAATAGTAATAATGTCAATAAGAAAAAAGCCAAAACAGCAATATTTTTGAACAAATTCACCCAATCTGCATTTAGACCTATATTAGAAATATTTGGAAACCAACTTATTAATACATCGAAATCACTAAAAGGAAAATAATGGGTAAACTCATAAGCAACTTTGGAAAAAACTAACCATAAAACTATAGTATCTATTCCTATTCGTTTCAACTTTAATCTTGACATGAGCAGTTCTGCTTGAGAACCCATTAAGGTAGCGATAGAATACAAAAGAATTCCAAAATCAGCTAAGAGCAAAACAATTTGCGTAAATAAAGAAGAAGTTTCTACTCCACCCACGCTCCTGAATGCTAAGAAAATCTTGATAAGCAAGTAGAATGTATAAATAACTAAAAGTATGAACCATACCCCTAACCAAGAAACAAATACTTTTTTAAAAAGTACTATAATAGCAAACACAGTAAAAATTCCTATTACGATTAAAACAAACATTACAACGTAATTTGAAAGATAAACAACACTTGCGATTTTCTCACCTAAAAAAGCACCTATTTCTTGAGAGTTGAATATATATCCTACTGCGAGAAAAACCGCTATTGTTAACCCCCCAAAAAATTCGAATGATCTGAGAGTTTTAGAGTGAGATTTTTCTTCAAGGTTTCGATCCAATCTTCGACTCGACAAAAACGCACCATACAAGATGAACCAAGAAGTTAAGAAGAAATATGACAAAATAGAAAATGCAAATAATATTATTAAGAAGAAAGCTATTAATAGCATGACTGGAAGCGATAATACGAATAGCAATAATACTTTCCATGTTGCAACTTCTTGCACATCCTTTTTTATAAATAAACTATATAGAAATAAGTACATTAAGAAGGTCAGAAAGGGTAGAAACGAAATCAGGCCAATAATACGGGTATATTCGAATTGTACAAGACCGACTCCAACGAGCAACCAAATCACGAGAACTAGATATCTCCAATTTTCCTTTAGAAATAATTTTTTCAGATTATCTATCGTATCCATGTTTATAAACCAAATTTAAAATGATTCTCACTAAATATTGCAATAATAATCGATTACATGTATTTAAAAATTTTGTTTGAACTAAAACGTCAATAGAGCGTTTTTAATGAGGGATTGATCAATAACTATTTAAAATCATGCTCGATCTATTATCTAATTAATTTTTTAAAAATACACAATGATATATCATGATATTTCAAATAACGAGTTTTTTTGATTGGGTAGCACAATCTGCTGGCGTTATGGTTTTTATTAGTGCTTTTATAGCATTAACTTGGTTGGGTTATGAGCGAAAAAGACGAGGCTCTTTTACTCGAAAAAAAGCGTCCGAAGAAGGTGACGATAAGAAATTTGCTCTTTCTAAATTTCTCAAAGTTTTATCTTATTTAGGAATTGTCGTTGGAATTCTTGATGTATGGGCAGGGGCAATGGGTTTAATTTTAGATATTCCTCCGAGCTTTCGGTATGCGGCAATCACTGAAAATGGGGCAGATCATTTTACGTGCATCTTTTTAATCGTCATCGGTATTGCAATGCTATTCAAACCTGTGAATGACATGCCACTAGCAAGTATAATGGGACTTTTAGCTGGAAGTGCTGCAGCATTAGCTTTAGTGTTATTCGTTCCAGATTCGGCTGTGAAATGGATTGCATATTGGATTAACCCCAAACTTGGTTTGATAATCGTTTTCATCATCGTGACCGCGATCGTTGCCGTAACAGCGAAATTTTATATTGGAATACTTCAAACGATTTCAAAGTTCCTTTCTTGGCCTCCCATTGCCTTCATTATAATGGTATTTAGCTTCGTGCAAGGGATTTTATTATGGGGTCTCGGAATGAGTATCTTTGTAAATTTCTTTTAATTAATTTTTTTATTTTTATATCTTATGGAACTTCAGCGTGTTAATTACATTTTAAATGAATATCTGAAAGGTTTCAATAAAAATTATTTAAATTAAAATTTTAACTTAATTTAATTTCTCTTTTCTTAGCAAAAATTTTTGCAAAGAGTTCATCCTCATTATTGGGAGGAATCTCTAAATCATCTTTTTTAATTAATTGAATAGCTTGCTCGGGGCATCTAGCAACACAGTTCCCGCATCCAATGCATCGCCTTTTATTGACTTTAGAAATATCATTTTTCATTTTTATCGCATCAATCTGACAAACTTCTATGCACGTTCCACAACCCACACATATATCCGCATCAATTTGAGCAAAAAAGTTCGTGGAAAAAAAGTCAACGGTTTTTGGAAATTCTTTTAAATTGGTTAAAATACCACAACAACATCCACAACAACTGCAAATGAATTTGGGATCGATAATATTTTCTGCTTGAAAAACTAGACCCTCTTCTTGATTCTTTCTTAAAGTTTCTAGAGCTTCTTTCCGCGTAATTTCTCTGCCCCATCCTTCATTAAGGTACATGTCAGCCATCTCTCCCATCCCAAAACAGGTTTCTAGTCGTGAAGTTACTTTACAAGTTTCGCCTCCCAATTTATGGGCTTTTCGACAGATACAATCCGTTACCATAAAAGGACCAGGAGAACTATTTACAATCTTTTCAAGTTCTTCATATGAAGGTAAGCTATGTTCTGAAGTTATACTTTTTTCTACAGGAACAGTTCTAAATTGGGAGATTTTCGTTCCAAATAGTTCAATTCCAAATTCTTTTCCTGCATATTCTCCCATATCCTCTAAAAATTCTGGGGTAAGCCTTTTAACTTGATATTCATACATTCCTATAACTAAATATGCATTAGCATAATGCCGTTCTCCTTGTACATCTCTATAATGAATCGCTCCCTTGCTTGCCATGATATCCAGCTTTTCTTTCAATTCAGACATTTCCATATCTATTTTTGATCTTATGTAAATCTGATCTAAAGGTTCAAATTTATCTGTTAATTTTGTAGCGATCACAGCCTCTTCAGGTTCAAATAAATGTTTCAAAATTCTAAGATCTGCTCCAGTTTCTGACGCAGGAAATCCAATAGGAAATTTATCAAGATGCTCACGTAAATTTTCATATGCATTTTCTAAATTTAATTTTGTTTGCATACTGATTCACTTCATTTAAACTAGATATATGACTATAAAATAAGAAAAAGATATTTTTAACATTTGTGTAATAAGAAAATTGAAATTTTAATCTCTTCAAATTATTTTTCTTTCTATATTTTGATTAAAGGCGAACTTATTACTCGAATTTAAAAAGAGAATATTACACAGTTTTTTTTAGTTATTTCAAAGAAAGAATGTATACCCCCTGAAATCGCTTCAAACTAGAAAACTTTCTCATAATATAGGGCCTCATGAATAAATCTTAACTTTAAAAATATTCGGTTAACTTTTTTTGTTTTGCAAAATATTTGAAAGGTAAATTAAGTTCTCGTTTTAGTTGGTTGACGGTTTCAGGAGCAAATCCTGAGAAGTGGTTATTCACAATTATGAATATTTCACGAATATTTGGAACAATCTGAAGTTCTTTAATATTTAAATATAAATGACTTAAGGAAATATCTTGAGATTTTTGGAGATGATCAAATTTAGTAATTTCTCTATCTCCAATTAGCCTAATGTAGTATACTTCTTGTTTGGGATAATAGAATGGTTTCAAATTTTCAAGATAAGACGTTACTAATATGATATTTTTACCATCGATAAGTTTTGCGAGATCAAGTTCTTCAAACCATGAATTACTTCTTAATTCAATAAATATGCGGTAATTTTTCGCAAATTTTCTGACGATATAAGATAAATGTTGGAAATGATTATCAGAATGCTTAAACCAAGGAGGAAATTGTAATAAAAACCCTTTTACCATGTTTTCAAAAGGTTTAACATTACTTTGAAAAGTATAAATATCATCTTCTAAGCTTGGATTATCAAATTCATGTGTAATTTTTTTCCATACCTTTAAGATAAATTGAAAATTTGAAGGTACCTTGTTAATCCATTTTTTAAAAGTCTCCCCAGAAAGAAGGTTATAAAAGGTCGAATTTATTTCATTTACATCAAAGTATTTGGAATAGAATGCTAAGAATTTACCTCTATCAAGATTCTTGGGATAAAATGGGCCGATCCAATCCTTATAATCCCATCCTGCCGTTCCAATATGTATATCTACCATTTTCAATCACATGTATGAAGTAATCTCAGTAATTTTGATTTAATTTGTCATGTATAAAATAATAAATTTGTACTAATTTTTATATAGATAGAAGAAATTAATAAATAGAATCAATAAATAATTACTAAATACAGCAACGATATAATTACCTATTAAATTGCAAAATAAACAGGCGGATTAACATGATTCCATACGATAAAATTGAAGAAAAACCTGATAAAAAGTTTCCCATTGAAGGGCACGCATTATTAGATATGCGTGCTAAAACCATGGAATTAGAAAAGGAATTAGCTCAAACAACGGAACAATTGAAAAAAATAATGGAAGAACTCAAAGAAAAATCCACTAAACTTCAAGGTCGAGAAAAAAGCCTTGTAAAAATGAATGAAAAATTTACAGCATCAAAAAAGAGCTTGGATTTGGTTTCAGAACAAAAACTCAATGTTGATATTGAATTAACAAAATTAAAACCACAATTGACTGAATTACAAGTTGAAAATAACAAGATAAAAGCAGATTTTGAGCAGAAATTGTCTGAACTCAACGCTAAAGTCGCAGAATTACAGGGTGAGATAAAATTCTTAAATGAAAAAAATAGGGATTT
This sequence comes from uncultured archaeon, assembly GCA_964583985.1. Classification (GTDB taxonomy): domain Archaea; phylum Asgardarchaeota; class Lokiarchaeia; order Sigyniarchaeales; family SOKP01; genus SOKP01. Next base: position 74,689 of record CAZOYD010000009.1, on the reverse strand, counting down.
TGAACAACAATTATCTTTTAAGAATAAATCAACCGACATTCATAAAAAAGAATTAGACGAAAAGAACAAAGAAATTACATCTATAAAAGAACAATTAACCATTTCGCAACAAGAAACGCAGCAATTAGTTGACAAAGTTAAAACGCTTGAAAAACAGTTATCTGAAATTGAATCCACGCCACAAATACTAAATAAAATTAATGAAATGATGGTACATAAAGGATTTATATCGGATCGAGAACTATCCGATATAAAAAAAGAGTTTGAGTCATAATAGAACATGAGAATTAATCTTAATTTCTTGGGTTTAAAAAATCAAAGAAAATAACTTAATAAATATAAAATGCTATAAAAAATTCAATTTATTAAAAAAGTGAATTATAAACTTAAAGGTGAAAAATCGATATGTCAATAGATTGGAGTTTGGCAGAGTCAAAACCTGAAAAATCTTTAAAAGTTGAAGGCCGATTTCTTCTAGATTTAAGATCTAAGATAAATGATTTAGAACAGAAACTTAAAATTCAAATGGATAAATTGAACAAGACAGTTAAAGAATTATCTGACACTAAAGCCAAATTAGAAACTTCTGAAAGCAAACTTTTAGAAGAAAGTGAAAAATGTTCTGACCTTAAAATTGAAAAAAGTAGTTTAAAAGAAATAAAGGATAATTTGGACAAGGAAATATCCAATCTTAAATCAGAAAAAAAGGATTTAGAGGAAAAATTAACCGTTGCAAATGATAAGAATAATAATTTTGAGAAAGACTTGACAAAATTTCGTGATTCGGAGGTAAAATTAACCAATATTAAGGAAGATCTCGAACAAAAAGATAGAGAAATAGAAAGCATCAAAAAAGATTTACAACAGACAATTTCGGATAAATATATAGAAATTGAGAGCCTGAAAAATGACAAGAATAAAGCCATAGCTGAAAAAGAAAATGAAGTTTTAGAATTAAAAAGTCAATTGGATGTTCAATCAAAAGAAACGGAGTCCTTGAACCAAAAAGTTAAGTCTCTTGAGGATTTCATTGAAGAATCAAAAACTTACCCTAAAATTGTCGAGGAGATTAAGGATACAATGGTACACAAGGGCTTCCTCAGTGATAAAGAATTAGAAGATATATTAGATCGAAACTTGAATGATTAATCCTAAAGGATTTATTTTAAGAGGTTTTTTAATTAATTTTTATTTTTTCAATTATACAGATAAAACTTATCATGATCCAGCAAGTGCTTACATTGGAAGATTTTTATCTCTTATTTATAAAGATCCTTATTTCTTTTTTCTGTGGCTTTATTATCGGAATAGAGCGTACGAGAGTAAGTGCACAATATGGTGCACGTGATCATATCTTCTTTTCGATGATCAGCACAACTTTAATCTTATTGCATGAGAGATTTTTAACAACATCTGAAGGATTTATTCTAATTATCATATTTTTTGCTGGCATGCTGTTGTTTTTACTAATTGGTAGCATATACAGATTATTTCGGGAGAATCATGCTGGTTATACTTCAACTTTATCCATGCTTTTAGCGATAATTGTAGGGATATTAACATATTATACGGAAACCTTAGCGATTGCGATCTCTGTTATTTTTTTAATCATCCTTTCAACGAAAAAACAATTTTACAAAATCAAGAGCATGAAAGATATTGAATGGACAGGGACGATAGAATTTATAGCAATAGTTGTGTTACTGTATATTTTAATCCCAAATGATTATTTACTATTTGGCATTCAAATCAAGCCAATTATCATCATATTTATAACAATTTTAGTTGTTAAATATTTCAGCTACTTCATACTTAGGAGTTCAATTGAAAAAAACGTATATTACATCTCTCTTTTAGGGGGATTTGCTCATAGTGAAGCAACAACATTGGAATTAGCTGAAGCAGGGGCATCATCTTCATCCGTTTGGTTGGTAATTCAAACAATGTTGATAAGAATGTTAATTATAATAACAATCACACCCACTTTAATGATTTATGCGATATATCCAATTTTGATAACATCGAGTATTGGTTTATTAGGATCCTTTTTAATTCTTAGAAAAAAGGAGCGGAAAATTGAACTGGCAAAAGTTAAAAATCCATTATCATTAAAAGGAGCAATAGCTTTTGCCGGTACTTATATGCTAGCAATTATACTATCAATTTTTTTAGGTTTAGTGGATTTCGATGTATTTGTTTATTATATTGTCGTGTTTATGATAGGATTATTATCCGGTGGAGCATCTTCATTATTTGTTGTAACATCTTTCCAGTCGCATTTAATAAATGAAGGGAGTGCATTAATAATGTTGACAATTGGGTTATCAGCGGCCATTTTAAATAAGATTTTTTATTCTACAAGGGCATTACGCTCGGATAAAAATAAGAAGGTTTATTTATTTCACCTTATCTTATATATTTTCATCACAATAACCTTATTAATGATATTAACCTATTTTACAATTATAATATTCAATCTCCCTTTTTAATGTCTTGAAATATAAATATCGAATTTATCATGGTAAAGTTAGAGTGGAATGGTACTAAGAGAAATGCTAAATTCGAAACTCCACCAAACTATGATGTTTTTTTTACTGAAATTAAGCTCCAAAAGGATCAAATTGTACCTGAAACGGAAATAAATACCTATAATTTGTTATTTTGGGGTGATAACTTGCATGTTCTTAATTATCTCATTCTCAACTTAAAAAAAAAAATAGATTTAATATATATAGATCCACCGTTCTTTTCTGGTACTAATTATAGTATGAAGATTGAGCATGATGGAGAGGAGTATGATTCCATTGCATATTATGATCATTGGAATAAAGATTTAGATTCTTATTTGCAGATGCTTTACGAGAGATTAGTGCTTTTTAAAGAATTATTATCTGATAAGGGCTTATTATTCGTGCACCTTGATTGGCACGTCAGTCACTACATTAGAGTACTATTGGATGAAATTTTTGGAGAAAAACGTTTTGTTAATAGCATAGTTTGGTACTATTATAACAAATATTCTGCGGGAAAACAAACTTTACCAAGAGCTCATGATGATATCTTGTTATATTCGAAAACGAAAAACTATTCACTCAATGAATTAAGACTACCTCGTGATAAACCAATCAAGCAATTAAAGAGAGTCATAGTTGATGGTGTATTAAAGAATGCTAAGGATAAAGATGGACATGTAATTTATAGATCCGTATCAGATAAGAAATTGGATGATGTATGGAAGATTCCTTGCATGCAACCCGCCTCAAAAGAATGGACTGGATTTCCTACTCAAAAACATCATGAATTATTAGAAAGAATTCTTCTTTTAGGGAGTAATGAAGGAGATTTGGTTGCCGATTTTTTTTGTGGTTCTGGAACAACTCTTTTAACAGCAGAAAAGTTGAATCGGAGATGGATTGGATGCGATGTTTCAAAATTCTCGATATATCTTACCAAGAAAAGATTATTGAATTACCAGCAAGAAACAAGAAATGGGGAAAAGTTTGGAAATAAATTTAGAGTTCTTACTCATTTAACTGATGAGAAGAGAAAAATAATTAACACTGGTTTTTTTGAAAAAAACATGAAATTTAAAAGGCATTAAATGGTGAATTACTCATATTTATTATGGTAAATCACGTTCCAATCCAAGTAATGAAAAAGTGCTTCATATACAATATCTCCTACTTCATTTAATGTAGCAGCTACGTGATGGGCAAATCCTTCTCTACATAATGTTTTTAACAAGGATTGTAAACGAGGTATTTCCACAACACCGAAACCTCCGAAGGTTTCTAAAGGATCATCAGTATAATTCCCTTCTGCTAATAATACTTTGACTTCTCCATACAAGTCATCAGTTTCTATTCTCAATAGGGTGCAAGGCTTTGATTTTATCCTCCCTTGAATCGCACCAAAAGTTTCCTCTGCTCCTTTTTGATCAGAAATTATAGGATGTATGGTCATGCGAGTGTCTTTAAAGAATGATTTAGGAAGGTTGCTACAATGGAACAAAACCATTTTATCTGGTTCCTCTCCATAATTATTATTCCAATCTAATATTGCAGAAGGAGTCTCGGATGCTACTTGCAAGATGTACATCCCAATCAAACCAGAAACATCAACTTCGCATGCCGCAGGAACCAATCCCTCACTAAACATTGACATGACCGCACATGGGACGATTCCGAAATTGTCCTGTATCGAAGGCCAGCACTGAAAGGCAAAACCATCAAGGTCATTCTCTACAACCCAATTTTCAACAACAACGGCAAGTTTTGCCAATTTGAGCAATCCATCTTCAAGGAAAATCGTTGTAGAAGTGTAATTTCTTATAAATTGTATCTTATCTTGGATTTTTGGATCATCATCTTTTAAGCGATTAATCATCCCAAAGATTTCAGACAAATCAATTGGTTCAATCGTAATACCATTAAATTCTAAAATTTTTTCACTATAACGAACAGTTTCAAAAGCATTAGGTCGTGTTCCTATTTGGCCAAATCGCACGTTTTTGAGTTTATTTACTATAAGACACACTTTTTCGAAACGTGATAAGTCTTTCTTAAAAATTTCTGACTTTATGGGGCAAGTATGAGAACTCGTGAGGCTAAAAGGAATTCCGTATTGATATAAAACACTACAGGCAGAAATTTTGCCACAAAATGCGTCTCTTCTGTACTTTCGACCCATTTTATCGATCTCATCTGATGAAGCTTGCACTAAAACGGGCACGTCAAGATTTGCTAATCTTAGAGTTGTTGCTAAGGCTTTTTCATCACCAAAATTAGGAAGACAAGTAATAACGCCCCCAATTTTATCTCGATTTCGTTTGAAAAGCTCCGCACACTTTTTAGCATCTGAGTGCGTTTCGACAACTCCAAACTTAGTATCATTTTCACTCAAAATAACATAATTATAGCCTAAATTTTCCATTAATTCGATTATTTCGATTCTCCCTTGCCTTGCTAACGTGTCAGGAAACACATCTCGATTCCCAACTATAATTCCAAACGTAATTTTTTCTAATTTATCTCGTTTATCAATGAAGGACATAAGTATTTTCAAATTTTTAAAATTAAAAAGCTTATTTCTTTCAATCCAAAAGAAAAATTTCTTCAATGAGAGAATGCTTCTTTAAATCACGAGGAGATTGTATAATCTACACGAGGGAGTTTTTCGATTGGATAAGGAAGTTTAGCTTCATCTGGTATAGGATCAATGTAGAATCGGCGGAATTGAGGATTTTGCATCCTGCAGAATGTGCTTCTATGATTATATGCTGGATGATAGATCATTGATTTCCAAATTTTCTTTAAAGGTTGCTCTCGGATATTACCAAAAGAAAGGGGCGTAAAATCACAAGGCGCAATATCTCCATAGGCTGATGCGTAGAATTGTATATTTCCTGCGAGACAACCTATCCCTGATAAATTACCTTCGACAGAATTTTGCCACGATTGAGATGAAAGAGGAGGTATGACGCTATGTTCAAATAACTTAGAGGAATAAACATATATTTCTTCTCGCTGTTCTTGAGTTAAAAGTTCACTCGTGTCCTTTAACATGTTACCTGTAGGTACACCATCAAAAAGAATCACATTATGAACTCCTATTTCTTTTGCTAGATCATGCAACTTTTTATACATCCCTTTTTCGGTAGCCGAGCGTGTGGCATAAGAAGAAAGACCTACGAATATGCCTTTTGATTTTAATTTTTGGATTCCTTTTAAGGCAGTGTCAAAAAGTCCAGGCCAACCTCTCAGACTATCGTGCTCTTCTGGAATTGGACTATCAATACTGACAAAAATCGAATAAAGACCTGCATCGACTAACTTTTGCACGTTTTCATCGGTAAGTAACAATCCATTAGTAAACATGATGGGCATTGCCTTTTTTTTGTTTACATGAGAAATTAATTCAAAAAGATCCTCTCTTAGTAAAGGTTCTCCTCCAGTAAAAGCGATAATCGTAACGCCCAATTTTTGACTATCATCGATGAGCTTTTTTGCTTCTTCCGTGCTCAGTTCCGCTACATCTTCTTTAAAATGTTTCCCAGCACTACAATGTACACATTTACACATGCATCTATATGTTACAGCAAAAGTCATTGCAATAGGAGAAGGATGTCCTAAAATGTGCGACTTTATTAACCCTATGAACGCCCGGAGCTGAGGACGACTTCCAACAGGAGGAGCAAAAGTGTTAGCCACCAATTTTCCATTCCATCTTCCAAGATTGTTATATTTCCTATAAAACCCTGCTTGCAAATAGAGCATCGCGAATAGACGTAATTTCTCAAGGATTGGATTTAAAATACCCGTGCCTATAATTTCACCATCCTCGAGCTTCTTGAAACTTATTAGTTTGGTATTGGAAATTTTCAAATATATTCGTTCTTTTATCATTGAATATTGTTACCCTCTGTCCATTTTGTTTAAATATATTTTTAATTAATTAGTTAATTGATTAATAAATTATCTAGATTTTGTAGTTTATTAGGATATGTATTTCTTTCAAATTTCACGTGAAAGATTATATCAAATATTCTCTATTATGAGATCAGGATTATTTTTGAGATAAATTAATATAAAATTTGCCAGTCCAAATTTTTTTACTGCATTTAACTAATTTGCTCAATTTCTGCTTGCCTTTTTCCTAAGATAAAAGAACTTGAAATGATGAGAGCAATTCCAAGAATAAACAACAGGATTGATATTATTGTCGAAATTGTCATCAAAAACACAAAGAAATAGAGGATTGAAGGTGTCAATTGAACTGGAACATTTTGAATCGGAGCAAGAAAACTTGCCTTTCCACTTCTAAAAGCTTGTGACATTTTGACAACGCCAAAAATATTAGCTGTTATTAATATCACGGAAGATACGAGAAATAAAAGAAAGGTTTCGATAAAAAAGGAATTTCCGAACATGTGAATCACTGCCCAAATGAAAGGTGCTATCCAAAAGTTATTCAATGATAACATTAACCCAGATATCAATGCCAACAGAATCACTTTAAAACGGGGTATTTTTTCTTGAATTATTTGGAAGATTATCGCAACTAATACTAAAATACTTGTTGATGTAAACATCCTGATTAAAAATGCTGCATCTAATAGATTTTCTTCGCTTATTTCAATTGAGAGACCGCTCAGTCCAATGAATGATATAGCCAAGATCATTATGAATATGGCAACAATTTCCTTGTAATTGAGTTTTTCACCAAGAATTTTAATGGATCCAATTGCTAAAATGATTAATCCAGAAGCCATTAATCCAGGAGTTATTGCAGGTCCAATGATTATTTGTGCAAAAATAAATAAGAGGGAACCAATACCAAACCTAACAAATATTGCGAAAATCCATAATGGTTTTCTGATGAGAGTTTTCATCAATTTTAGTTCAGCTGGCATTTTGTTGATGACATATTTCTCAATGATTAATCCCGAATAATGCGAAAATCCACCTAAAATTGCCAATAACACGCCCAGCCAATAGATGATTGGATCCATAAGAATTTACCATTAAATTTTTTCAAAGACACCAAAAATAAAACTAAAATTTTCAACCCAATTCCTTCGTTGTGTAAAGATTGGTAATAAAGAGCTGTACATTGCCAATTTTTTAAACCCACATAAACCAATCAGAGCTTCAATTTCATCAACCGATTTAATAAAAACGTGTGTTTTATCTGAAGCAAAAAACAAGTCATATACTATTTTGCTTATTTTTCCGCTTACAGTAGGAATTTCTAAACAAAACAAACCACCATCGGTTAATTGCGCATGTATGTGGTTTAAAGCTCTTGTTGGATCTTCTAAATGTTCGACAACAGATATAGCAGTAATGATATCAAATTTCATATCAAAAGGGATAGTATCCTCCAAATTTCCTTGCGTATATTCGCAATCCACCCGTTTCTTAGACACCCTTATGGCATGATTAGATATGTCCATTCCATAAATGGTAAAATCATCTTTTAGAATGTCCAAGAAATGACCATATCCGCAACCGATATCTAATAGCGTTTTATGAAACGTCGAATGAAGTTTTATTTTTTTTTTGTACTTTTTTGAGCGCCATAGATTTAATTTTACTAGGACATCATACCCTAGTGATTTTGAGAAGTGAGAATCCTCTCCTTCAAAATATTCCCTTTCAAATTTGCTATTACTCACATCTATTGTTATATTGGTTGGAATAAAAAATTTGGGAAGTAGTTGCTAAATGGTTTGTTTAAATACATTATATGATTAGTTAATTTTTTTTCCAATTAATAATAATAAAAGATATGAACATTCTTTTTATTGAAAATTTCAAACTATTTAAAAAATTAACAAGTGTTAAGACGATAGGTGGAATTGAAACTAATACTAATGATATAATCCATGATCTTCGTCAAAAAGGACATAACATCTGGGTATTAAATAGAGAGGCAAAACCCTATTGGGCAGATAAACAACAAATCGATCTCATAGCAGCCTCCACTTTTGATCCGATTACCTTTTTTCAAATTAGCAAGTATAAGAAAAAGTACAAATCTGCCGCTGTAGTTATTCATGGTCATACAACAGTAGAAGATTTAGCAGGAAATTTTGTACCAGATAAACCAATTTTTAACTCGATTTTTAAATACTGGCTAAAACTTTTGTATGGTCAAGCACACTTATTAATTACGCCCAGTGAATTTTCTAAAGAGTGTTTAATAAATATTCAAACTTCCATGACTTATCCCATACATGTTGTAAGTAATGGAATATGTTTTGAAGAATTCAAGGAAGATAATAAATATAGAATCAATTTTAGAAGATTTCTCTCTCAAAAATATGCTGTTCCTGAAGATGCTATAGTCATTATAAACGTGGGGTTAAGTTGGAAGAAGAAAGGTGTGAAGACATTTGGAGAGATAGCGGAGAAATTTCCCGATTATTATTTTGTATGGGTTGGACCAATAAATAAAAATCCCGAGATTGATGAAGTCCTAAAACTCAATAACGTGATATTTACAGGGTTTTATGATGACATACGGGAGGCATATTATGGAGCTGACATATTTTTAAATACTTCTTGGGTGGAGAATCAAGGAATTCCAATAATTGAAGCCGCAATTTGTAAATTACCCGTTGTTGCCAGAGATTTATCAGCATTTGATTGGGTTACTCATGAACATTCCTGTTATAAAGCTAAAACTGTTGCTGAATTTGTTGATGGTATAAATAAAATAGTCTCAAATTCAGATTTTAAAAAAAAAATCGTTGAAAATGCATGTAATGATGCGATAGAACTACATGATTTTGATAAAATTGGTGAAAAAATCGAGAATTTATATAATACGGCAATTAAAGTTAAAAAAATATGGGATCATAAGAGAAATAAATAGAAAAATGTGAGAAGATCATATCGATGAACGATAATAATCTATTACAAAATATTAAGGAAAAATTGAGAAGGTATTGGAGCATACCAATATTTAAATATGCCATCATGATTCAAATTTTCTATTTCATTGTTTCCACAACATTAACTCTTATTTTCTTCCGCAATCAAAATGACTTTTTAGTATATTATAGAGCAGGTGAGATTGCTCTTAACGATTTTATGGAATTGTATAATCCTGCTAACTATATCTGGCCATTTAGATATTTTCCCATAGCTGCCTTTTACTTCATTCCCTTTTATTTGATGGGATTTAATCTAGGATTCATTATCTTTAATTTCATAAATTTTATCTTGAATATTTTCATCTCAATTTATCTGTATAAGATTATCAAGTTGATATACCGAGATGATCATGAGGAAGGCGATGATCGAATTATTTTGTATATCTGTATCTTTTTAATGAGTCTTCCTCAGTTGTTTAATTATTTCCTGGGACAAATTAATCTCTATATCACATTTTTCACGATTTTTTCCCTTTATTTATTTTTGAAGAAAAAGCAAATGAAAATGCAGTTTTTGGCAAGTTTAATATTAGGGATTAGCGGAATTTTCAAACCAATTATCATCTTCATGGTTCCTTTTCTAATCCTAAGTCATTACAATTATAATGAAAAAAAGTTCAAGTTTGAACTTTCAAGGAGTACCATCAGATCTATTGGTATATTGTTACCCCTAGCAATTAATGCTATTGTATTTATGATCTATCCTACATTATTGCAAGATTTTATCGCAATAAATATTACGGGAGAAACGAATACTCTGATCAATTATTCATTTAGCATAACCAAGTTGGGTACAAATTTCTTATATTTCATTGGGGTTCCCGCAAACTTGCTTGTTCGATATCAGATCTATGTTTTTATCCCCATTTTGCTCATTATAGGAGGTCTGGGATTCTTCATGTTCATTTTTCGACAAAAAACTCGCAACGTAGTGATTTATGGATACACTTTAGGTATTTTAGTAATGCTTCTCACTTATTTTGATTCTTGGGATCATCATCTATTAATCTTGACCCCACTCTTGACCATAATATTATTTGATCAACCTAGAAATTCAGAAATTTCCAGAAAATACATTAAATCTAGCATATTTTTCTTTAGTTTCTTTGATATAATATTTATGGGGATATTTCTCATCACTCAAGCGTTCTTTCCTTTCAATTTTGCGAGTACTATATTCCTAATATTATCTTTTTATGGGATTATCATAATTCTCCGAAAGATTAGAAATAATAATAATTAAAATTAAATAATTAGGTTTCTAAATTTACTTGAATTCATGATTAAAAGATAGAAATTAATCCATAATGTACGAATATTTTATAATTTTTTTACCAGCATTTCTACTTGGCTTGCTCCATTCAGTTATTCCGTGCGAAGACAAAGCCATATTTTGTTTCTGGTCTTTTGGTATCTCGAAGACACCGAGAAGGAGTGTAAATATCTTAATTCTCTATGGGCTTGGATTAATTTCTGCCAATCTTATAATTGCGATGGGTACTGTTTTCCTTAGCGTGATTCCGAGGTTAATTGCTCCCCATTTAGTTTTCAACCCCTATGCTATCAATTTCTTCGGAGCACTTGTATCCACGTTTGCAGGTATCTACTTATTATTTTTTGTAATGACAAGAAATTACATGCCTCATTCCAAGCAATCAAAGGATATTGGAACACTGGATTGGGAAAAAAGCAAGACACCATACTTATTTGGGATGATTGCAGGATTCGCACCTTGTATTTTCGAACTTATTATCTATACTCAATGCTTGCAGTATTCTTTAGGATATGGATTTATTGAAGGAGTATTGGTGGTATTTTACTTTTCTTTAGGAACTTTCGTGGGATTATTTCCCCTTGCTTTAGCTCAGTATGGAACGTCTCAAATAGTAAAAACAAAAATAAACAGGAAAAATACTGTCTTTGTTTTAATGATATTAATCATCGTTGTATTTAACACTGTTGTCATGATCTTATCATTTTTCCAGATTTCAGTCTTTCCCTTACAAAATATTTAATATGAGACATGATAAGGATAAACTTAAAAATTTACTTACCATTCATTTTCAAGAAAAAGGAAAAATGGACTATAATAATTATTTATAATCGGATTTTTTTATATATTAATAACCTAGATCAAAACTATTAACATTTTTGGAGACGTTCAAATGCCAAATTGCAAGTTCTGCGAAAGCCAAAAGATTACATTCACTTGTGAAAAATGCAATTCAAGCTTTTGCATCAATCACATGGCAAGCACTGAAGAATGGATTTGTAAAAAACACGATCATATCTATTCAAAAGCTAGTGCGGCAGAAAAATTCTATCGATGTACGATAATCGAAAATAGCAGATGTCCAGAATGCGATAAACTCCTACGTTTGGAGAGATTATCATCGGGACAGTATTATTTAGAATGTACTGATGAATCTTGTGGCTGGAATTCTTATTTAAAAACACCTGGCTTATTTTTTCCCACAAAAGAACAATTAGCGCGTGAGGCTGCGAAAAATAAATTAATAAAAGGATATCGGTTAGAACTTTGTCGCAGGAACTTGAAAAAAAATGTTGGAAAAGAAATATGTCCCGAATGCTTTCTTGATTTGTTGAAAAGAGCACATATTACCAATTTTTCTACAATTATGGATTCATTTAATATTCCTGCAAACCAGGTAGTAAAATTGATTAACCAATATATTAATGAAGAAAGAATTTATGGGATTATTGATCAGAAAACGCAGATGTTCTATTATATTTCGGACGAGATTCGGGAACAAATATTATCCAAAATCCAAGATGAAGGAAAGATCAATATTAAAGATTTAGGTATCATGTTAGACATGAATTCTGATATTGTAATGAAAGTCATTTATAAAATTATAAATCAATATCAGATCAGAGGCTCGTTTTCACAAGATAAAAGCTTTTATTATACCCAGAAATACATCATGGATAATTTAATAAAGGAAATTAAAGAAAAAGGACGGATTTCATTATCACAATTATCAAAGCTATTTGACATCCCAAAGGAATTAACTAAATCATTTTGTGTAAATATAATGAGGACTGGAGCAATAAATTCCTTTTTTGCTGAAAGAGGAAATGAAATTATCACTTCTGGACAGATTTATAATGAAATTAAAGCTTTTTCAAAGGAAACGGGATTATTTGAATTATCGAAATTAGCTGAAAATCTAAAAATTGCTGTAGAATTAGCTCGAAAAAGCCTTCATGAATTGATTAAAGCAGGGTCAATAAAAGGCATCTTTACTCAGAGAAGGGAATTCATGACCCGAAAATATCTTGAAGACAAGATAAAAGAACTCGCAAGAGCATATAGAACCATGCCCTTGAGAGAATTATCAAATAGGTTGGGAGTAACCGAATCTAGCATTGAAGAAAATTTAGCTCAATTAATCAGTCGAGGGGATATAGATGGGTATATTGACTTGCATAAACGATTATTTGTTGCTTATAGCGTCCCTCGATCTGGTGGGGCTGAAAGCCCGCCTAAAACACCGGGAGATATCGAACCTATCGATGAAGGTAAAATTGAGGTTGTTAGGGATTACGATTTTGAAGGAGGACAAGTTCATATGAAGGTAGCTGTTCGCAATAAGAGTAATATGGCGATCAACAATGTAAAAGTCATATTAGATGCGCCTTCTAGCTTCAAAATGAAGCAACCTCTTTTCAGTATACCCGTTATAGAAAGTAAATCGAGTAGAGGTGTTGATTTTTATTTAGAACCTAAATCCTGTGGAGCTTCAAATGTTGGTGGAACCGTGATTTACAAGGATGCAACTGGTAAAAAACACACTATCAATATAAAAAAGAAAGAGGTTCAAATTAAATGCCCATTGGTCTGCACAAATTTATCAAATATCGAGGATTGCCAAGTAGCGATACAAACGCTACCAAATGATGCCCGCGCATTTTTAATCGCTGATTTAGATCCCCGATTGACTTTCAGAGCCGCCATCAGGACTTTAAAGCATTTTGAGACTAGCACAGTAACCTCTCACGAAGGTAATGATACAACTGGAATGTATGAAGCAGAAGCTTGGTTTTGCGCAGAAGCGAAGATTACGGGCGGGAGAATCATCACACGCGTCTACGTGTCAGAAAGCAGTCAATCTTTAGAAGTTCGAGTATGGTGTGGAAATGCAGGACAGTTGACGGGTTTTTTAGCTCGTATAATTGAACTCTTATTCGAAGAAATTAACATCATCAGAAAAATCAAGAGCGAGGAGCGCGAGAAAACTATTGATGTTATGGCAATAACCCAAAATTTAGCAGAGATTAGTGACTATTCTATGTTAAGGTGGAAAGCCCAAAATATTAGAAATAAAATGCATGATACTTTCGTCCGTTTGCGGAAATTATTAGGTGATAATGAGGCTATTCTTGGGCGGATTGAATTTTGGCTAACTCAACTCAATAAATACGGAAAGGATGATAAAATCAGCGAAGATGATGCCGACCGGCTTGTACAAGATGTGGAAAAATTCAAAGGTGTTATTGCACGGTCAATAAAGCTATGATAATTGACTGAATTGTCACAACTAATAGTTATATATATTTAATAGATCTAATAATATATGATTAATATAAAAAAGTCAGTTTATCATGCCAATTGTATCTTTTTCTATAAATGAAAATCTTCGAGAATTTATTAATAAATTAGTCTCACGAAATCAATACGAGAATAAATCAAAGTTGATTAGAGACGCGCTTTTAAGATTAATGTCATCTATGGATGTATCAAATATAGAAACATTTAGTAATTTAACTCCATTAGGTAAAACGATTATTGGTAATCTAATAATTGTAATGCCCCATGATCAATTAATTCAGAAAAAACTCAACAAGATAGAAGCGGAATATAAAGATTATATCATAAGTAAAAATCAACATTTTCACGCTAATAATGTGATAATTTTTATGATGATAGAAACGACTGTAGAATTATTCCAAAAATTCGTAGTAGAAATAAATGGAATTCAAGAAATCTCAAACTTTCGATACATAATTATGAATTAATTTTCTTAGTTTCGCTAATTAACTTGATATGAAGTCAAGTTTAAAATGAGTGATACTTTTCATCATATGTTTAGGAGAATCAAGCTTAAATATCAGAAATGAATCATGTGTGTAGATCAAACATTTATAAAAGATGTACCTCAAGATATATATCGAAAATTACAGCAACATTTAGATACCTTACCCATAGGATATCCACCAACCGAATCAGGAACTGATTTAAAAATCTTGAAATTTATATTCACACCAGAAGAAGCATTAATTGGCATTAACTTGAGATTGATTCCCGAATCACTGAGGACGATCTATAGACGAGTAAAAAAATATGGCATAACTTTAGAGCAACTTGAGATAATTTTAAGAAATATGTACAAAAATGGGGCAATTAACGTTAAAAGAGTAGAGAATGAAAATGGAGAAGAGATTCATTATCATAATGCATTTTTAGCTGTAGGCATGTTTGAGTATCAGTTGCATCGCATGGATGCGGAATTTTATGAAACGTTCGAACAGTACATGGATGAAGTTTTTAGAGAAGAGTTTGCAAGTACTAAAATAAATCAATTACGGACTATTCCCGTGGAAAAAAGCATCACTCCAGAGCATCATATTGCTACATTTGATGAAATAAAGAATCTGATTGAAAATGCTAATAGAATCGCAGTACAAGATTGTGTATGTCGCCAAGGAAAGGATCTCATCGGAAAACCATGTAAAGTATCAGATTTAAGAGAAGTATGCTTTGTTTTAGACAGTTCTGTTCAACACATTTTAGATAACAAAAAAGGTCGCGAAATTACCAAGAAAGAAGCACTTGACATCTTTAAGAAAGCTCAAGATGCTGGACTAATTATTCAACCGGGGAATGCTTTAAAACCTAATTATATTTGCAACTGTTGTGGTTGCTGTTGCGATATGATAACAAATATAAAGAAATTAGATAGACCAGCTGATCTAATGCACAATAATTTTTATGCTGAAGTTGATATTGAATTATGTGTTGGTTGTGGTACTTGTGAACAACGGTGCCAATTGGACGCTATTTCATTAGAAGATGGGATCGCTATAGTCAATAAGAATTTATGCATAGGTTGCGGTAATTGCACCATAATATGTCCTGAAGAAGCAATAATATTGAAAAAGAAAACAACAGAATTTATTCCACCTCCATCAAAAACAGAGCTCTATTTAGAAATTATGCATAAAAAAGCAGAATTGCGTCGAAGGGAGAAAGGATTGGAATAATATAAGAAAAAAAAGATAAGATGTGATTTTATGGGAAAGAATAAGTATGGCAAGGAATTCCAAAAAAAGGATATCAGTTCAAGCAACCAAGGGGGTTCTCCAATTAAAGGTGGAAAAATAAAAGCAAGTCATGTATTGGTAGATAAATTAAGCAAGGCTCAAGAAATCTATGAAAACATATTATCGGGAGATAAACTTGAAGATTTAGCGCGAACATTCTCAAATTGTCCAAGTAAGAAACGAGGTGGCAATCTAGGAGAGTTTACCAAAAATGATATGGTTCCAGAGTTTTGGAATGCTTGTAAAAACCTAAAAATCGGAGAAATATCTAAGCCTGTTAAAACCAAATATGGGTATCATGTAATTAAGAGAACGGGATAGGTTTTTTAAAAGATAAATTAATAGCCCGGCACGGAATTTCGATTGAACAAAAGAAAGTTCAATTTTCGAACCGTGGTCTCAGGATCTCACCAGTTCTCAGAAATTGAGTTTTTTCAGAGTCCCAAATGCTTGGCCACTACACTACCGGGCTGAAAGATATTTAGTATTTTTTTTGGTTTAAATACCAATTGAAAGATTAATTTATAATTATCTTTCTTTAGTACATTTTATGAGAGAGATGTATGACATTAAAATTTTTTTTAAAAATATTGAGACTACTATCAAAAATTTAAGATAGATTTTTATTAGTAAATGGTTTTATTATTTCTTGGATTACACAACATTATTTCTTGGAGGATATCCTAATTTTTTAAAAATATTTTCTTCTAGCCCTTTTATAGGGTTAAACCCCGTGACTGAAAACAAACAAAACCCCGTATTAAAAATTGTATCCTCCATGTGTAATCCTTTTATTGTTTTCTATTACATTTTTGTTAGATTTATTACACAATTAGCTTATCCTTTATGATAAATTGCTTTTGATGATCCTATTCAAGTAAAATTATTTATATTTGATAATAATGGTGACCATTATTATGCATATTTTTAAATAAAGAATTAGCATAAGACCAACAAATGTATCACTAATCCAAGAAAATAATGGTATATTAAAATGCAGAAAAAAACTGTTGTGATAATCACGATGCTTTTAGCATGTGGTTTAATCCCATCTGGTTTAGTAATAAATAATCTCATCAACAATGAAATTTCTCAAGGAGTTCCTGATGCACTTCTTGGTATACAAGAAGAAATGATTCCAGAAATTAATGAAACGATAAAGACTGTAGCAATCCCAGACGTTTTAACGGGAATTTATGAAGAAGGTTTTCCAATAATTCACTTCTTAGTAAATTGTACGTTTCTTGCAGGGGCTATGAATGAATTTTATAATCTTCTTGGATTAACGGGCATCACATTAATTTTAAATTATGCTACACTCAGTGCACTCCTTACTGCTCTCGGATATCCACCTATAAAGGGGGTATCAGAGTATGTTTCCAATGCTACTTATTCGCTAAATTATACTGATGCGGCAAGTGAGGCTTTAACATTTGGGAATGATTCAATTGGATTACCCGGATTGATGGAAGATATAGATGTAGGATGGGGTGTTATAAATTACTTAGATCTTTATGATAAAGCTGGTCTAAATGACACAATAAAGGAATTCATGATCACCAATTACAATGCATCATGGGGGCAATTAACAAACTTAACGAGCTATATATTAGATTATTTTATTGTAGAAGCAATAAACATAATTCTTCTTAGTTCGTTGGCACCTCCGGAATATGTAGGATTAACCACGGTTGATATCGCTGAAATTATGTATTATGACCAATGGGCAAATGCTTCATTGGGACAACTCGATCTCGGGGATTTACTAGGTATGACTTATAGTGTTATCGGTTTTGAAGTAGGATATCCTATTGCTACTAATATATCTTTTCAAACGTGCTTAGATCTATTTAATAAAACCAATCCATATTCATTTTTAAACATCACTTATAAAGGAGATTTACCCTCGTTGCAAGAATCTGATGGGTTAGCAACGTGGATCTTGGCGAATAATACTATAGATGATGGTAATTCTTCAAAAAATGCTTTAAAAAATCAGTTTAACTTGACAGATTTTCAACTTAAATCCATTCTTGAATGGCTTTGGGGATATAATTCCTCTTTTAAAGAAGATGTCGTTCCAGGATTATTCTTGTATGATAGAGGGATAACCCTTACACGATATTCAGAAATTCTTTTTTATGCCCAATGGGCAAATGGAACACTCTATCCTAATGGTTTAACATTACCAATAGGAATGGGAGTAAATGGCTGGGAGGTCGGAGTACCAATTGCTTCAACAATCTCACTAAGAGCATCTGAATCATTGTTTGACGTAACTAATGTTTATGCTTTAGTCAGTGAAAGTGGTCTTCAATATTGGTATGGTTTATTAGACAATCCTGACCCTTTAATCTATAGTAATATGAAAACCTTTAATTATTTAACCGATGATCAGATGGATGATATTATTTTATGGTTACCCACTTTCAGAGATAAAGTTGTTCCATTATTAGCTCAAATTCAGCAAGGTTTACCTTTTAATCCCGCTGAACTCTCTTCTGCCTTACTTTATGGCTTAACTATCTCTGGAAGCGTGATGGCGATTATTGGAGTAGTAATATTTATATCGATAAAAAGAAAAGTAAAGTCATAATGAATTATCACTTTTTTTTTTTACATTTTTTAATCTAAGATTAATTTTAATGCCTAAGCTCAATTTTTCTTAAATTTATAGTAAACTTCTTCAAAATATTTATCTGACATTCCAGCGATATAATCTCTGACAATTAAAGTTAGTTTATTTTGATCTTGTAAGGGATGATAATATGTATTATAATCGGGATCGTCAATATATGCTATATGGTCATTAAAAATTGGTGAATCATATTTTTCTTCTTCTAAATCTTTTAAAGCCGTGATAAAAATAAGTTGAAACTTCTCTTTTAATTTATCAAGAAATTTTACTCCATTTCCAATCATCAAGTCTCGTCTCGTATATATACGATTATAATTAAATGCTTTTAATTCACGCAGAGCTTTAAATACTTCTTCAGTATATCCGATAGTGCTATTTTCTAAACTATAGTTTAATAAATCCATAATCAAGGATTTCATAATTTCACGATTAGTATCTCCTAACACTTCTTTACAGAATTCAGGTATATCTTCTCTCTTAATAAATTTCAGTAAAATTGCGTCTTCAATATCCCTTCCGATGTACGAAATTGTGTCAGCAAATCTGACAGCAATACCTTCAAACGTGGTAGGAATTTTCCTGATCTTATTTTTCGCAATAGCATCTTGGTATTCATTATTATGATCAATCCACGTTTTACCATTTATCTTTTCAGGTTTTAATTCTCTCTCATATATTTCCCCGTCATGACATAAAATCCCATCAAGTACTTGCAATGTCAAGTTCAATCCTTTTGCTGATTCTTTTGGAAATCGCTTTTCCAAAAATGAAAGCCATCGTATTCCTTGAGCATTGTGGTTAAAATTACCCATTGCATAATCGTCACTTATTTCATCAAGGATTTGTTCCCCAAGATGACCGAAAGGGGAATGACCAATATCATGACCAAGAGCTATTGCCTCAATTAAATCAGAATTTAACTTTAAGATTCTTCCTATTTGACGTGATACCCTTGACACTAATAGTACGTGAAGAGATCGGTGTGTTATATTTGCATTGATTACTCCAAAGAAAACTTGTGTTTTATCAATATATCTCGCATACGCTTTGGAATGAACAATTCTATCTACATCCCTAAAGAAAGGGGGTCGAATATCTGAATCATCCTCTTCTTTATTATGCCTTATCGCCCAAGAATCTGGGATACCTCGTTTACCTATATCAGTATTTTTTTGCATAAGTTGTCGTAATAATTCTATTCGAGCGGGATCCATTAGTCAACCACCAAACATGAAGAATCTATTATTTAAAACCTCATTTATCTCATTTAATTATTAAATTGACTCATCATAATGATGATTGATGCTATACATTACCAAACTTTATAATAATGGCATTATGAGGACATTTTTCCTTACAAGTCAAGCAGAAATTGCATTCGCCATTTCCAGTGAAAAATTCGAAAGGTTCATCTAATATTCTAACTTGTTTCGGACACACTTTCTCACAGATCCCGCACTCTGATCTTCCAACACATCGCACAGGATTCCTTGAGAGTTTCAAAAAGGAATAATCTGCAATTGTTGCTGAAACCGCTGCAAAAGGACAAAAATACCTGCAATACATTCGAGGATACCAAATGGATAAGAGTAGAATCAATAGATAGAACAGGAAAATGATAATAGCACCCCAATTACCGCTATTGAAAATTGATGACCAATCAGTTATAAATTGCATAAAATAAGAAAAGATAAACTCTGACATGGAAAAATAGCCAATTGGTTTGTTTCCAAAATCACCTAATTGGGTCTTAAATTCCAAGTAAAATAATTGATTAGTTGTTTTCGTAATTCCTAAGGGTACAATAAAGATTATTAAAATTATTATAATAACATATTTAATATTAAGTAGAGATTTATGAGTTTTAGTTTTGATAACCTTCTTTTTTGTTGGTAATGCAGCACAAGCATCTTCAATAGTTCCTATGGGGCACACCCAACCACAAAATGATCGATTTGTGAAAAGAATAAAAAGGATTAAAACAGCAATGAGGAATAAAGGGAAGAATCCATTTGTAATCGAATAAAAAATATATTCAAGAATTCCTGCTCCCTGTGAGAGAGGATTTCGAGGACTATTCAGAATTGGAAGGACCTTAATGAGCCCTTCAAATCCCTTTAAATTTATTGTAAAAATTGTTTCAAGTATTACATAATTAATTAATAAAAATGTAGTGATTTGGACGATGCGTCTTGCCAGAATAATCTTGTGAGCTTTCAACTGAAGTCTTAATTTCAAATGTACCACTTATAAAAATTTTTAACTTTATTTATTATAATATCATAATCAAATTATTGGTGTTTAAAAAAATTAATTCAAATTAGAAATCTCCTAAGAACAATAGAATCTATCTTTTTAGTATATAATAATTTATTTAGAATATTCAGAAATGTCATGAAAAAATATGACCAAAAAGATGAACCAAGAGATCTAATCTTAGGTGCAATGAGAAAAATTTAGGATCTTAAAAAAATTTCAATAAAAGTATGATTTAACCTCTCAGATTCTAAAAATAACTTGGTATATTAATATAATTATTAAAAATCATTAAAAATAGTTAAAATTCAATGATTAAATTCAAGAGAAAACATTTAGGAGTATTGAAATACTATTTCAATAAAATTGTTTCTAAGTTTTTAGGTGCTTTCGTAGTCTTCCTTAACTTTCTATGAATCATCGTGGCTAAACTAATCACTTTTGTCTCTTCACCATGATTACAGATTATCACCTTAGGTCTGGGTGCAATTCTCCGTAAAAATTGAGAGATCTGACTTCGAGATGAATGCCCGCTAAATCCTTCAAGTGTGAATACGCCTAAATTTAATTTGACTAATTGTGTTCTTCCTCTGGGATCGATATATTGAAATTCTCTAAATCCTCTTATGATCCGGTTTCCCAATGTTCCAGCTACTTGGTAAGACACGAAAACTAGGCTATTGTTTTTATCTTCTGCGAGTTCTCTTAAATATTGAACCGAAGGACCTCCTATCAACATGCCACTCGTGGCTAAAATAATACAAGGACCACCTTGTATTACATCTTGACGTTCTTCAGCTGAGGAGACGGTTGTAAAGAAATCACTCATAAAAGGATTTTTTCCTTGGTGAAGTATTTTTTCTCTTAGATCCAAGCTAAGATAATCGGGATGAGCAGTATGTATTGCAGTTGCCTCTGAAATAAGACCATCTAAGAAAACTGGGACTCGATCAATTATACCTTTTGAGATTAATTCCTCTAACACTATAATCAATTCTTGAGCCCTTCCAACTGCTAATACTGGAATGAGAATTTTACCACCCCTTCGAATTGTTGAAGTGAGGATTTGTTTTAGATCTCTTTCTGAATCTTGACGGCTGGGAATTCGATCTTGAGGACCTCCGTATGTAGATTCAATTAGTAAACTTTCTACTCGTGGAAATTTCACCGCTGCTTTTTCAAGTAAACGGGTTTTCTGGTATTTAAAATCACCCGTGTAAACGAAATTATATCCTCCTTTTCCAAAGTGTAAGTGTACCATGGATGAGCCGAGTATGTGACCGGAATTATGAAGAGTTAACTTTATATCAGGAGCAATATCAGTGACTTTTCCCCAAGCTAAAGGAATGGTATGAAGTACTGTTGTTTTTACGTCTCTTTTTGAATAGGGCGGGGCGGTCCCTTCTTTTTCTGCAATTTGAACAAAATCCAATTGAAGCATGGTAGAAAGGTTTCGAGTGGGAAGCGTACAATAAACGGGACCCCGATATCCATATTTAAATAAGAATGGGACCATTCCACAATGATCCAAATGAGCATGGGATACAATTACAGCATCTAAATCCCGAATTGAAAATTCGGGGATATCAAAACCGGGAAATTTATCATTCTTATTTCCAATATTTAATCCTACATCAAGAAGTATATTGCTATCTCTAGTTTGCATTAATATGCAAGATCGTCCTACTTCTCGAAATCCTCCTAAAGCTGTCATCCTGATAGCTAAATCTTGAAAAAGAGGGGGTCGATGGATTCGCTTTCCAATATCTAATAGTATTTGCTTTTGGTTTTGACGTTCTTTTTTCAACATTTGTCTTATTAATTGGATAGTTTTAGATGTAAGAGGGGGCGTTCGTATTGTTTTAGGCTGCCAAAACGTATTTGACCTGATTTCCTTGAGATTCATCCCTTTTTTCCCAATTACTATGCCAGGTTTTCCTGATTCAATAATGACTTCTCCTCGAGTATGATCGAATTCGATACTCGTAATTTCTGCTTCTTCACCGACAAGAGTTCTAATATATGCTTCAGTTTCATCTGGATCTTTCCGTTTCTCAACATTCCAACGAAATACTACCCTTTTTCTCATAGTCCTTGCCAAATCCTTGAGAATTTCGGAATTTTCTATACCTTCAACATCCGAATTTTCAGAATAAACAGCAATTTCTGGACCTTCAAATTCGATATTTTTCACAACAATATTAGAAGGGAGGATGTGAATAATTTCTTCCCTAATTCTTTGTAATTCTCCTTCAAAACTCATAGTAATCCGATTTTAAAATTATTTTATGTAAATAAATATTTGATTGAAAATAATTAATCGTGTAAACAATGAAAATTATTTTCCTTAACTCTTTTTTATATTAATCCTTTTTCCGTGGTAAATATCAAGTTAATTTTCAGTGATTTTGTATAAATAGAATAATTATCTCTTAGATATTATCACTATTACAAGAGAGTGAATTTAAGAATGAATTCTATTAATCTCTAAATATTATATTGGATTATCGCATAAAAATTTTATCATATCTCATTACATTATATCTAGAAGTAAAATTTTATAACTCATGGAAATTAAAAAATCCTATGCCAGAAGTTAAGATTGGCGCGATTGCATCCGGTTCCGGATCAAATTTCGAGGCAATTGTTGATGCTTGCGAAGGGGGGATTTTAAAGAAAAAAGCCTCGGTAGAGGTGTTAATTTGTAATAAACCGGGAGCTTACTGCATGGAGAGAGCAAAAAAACACAAAATACCTTATTTTTTAATAGAATCAGATAAGTATCTTGATATCCCTCGTGAAGAATTTGATCTACTTATGATTAACGTGCTAAAGGAACATGGTTGTGAATTAATTGTATTAGTAGGTTACATGAGATTTGTAAGTCCAAAATTTATTGCTGCTTTTGATGGCAAGGTCATGAACATTCATCCTGCATTACTACCTGCATTTAAAGGACTTCATGGTCATCGAGATGCGCTTAAATATGGTGTAAAAGTATCTGGATGCACGGTTCACTTTGTAGACGCGAGTGAGGATCACGGACCAATTATAATTCAGAAATGCGTTCCGGTATTTGCTAAAGATACTGAAGAAATACTAGCTTCACGGATTTTGGAATGGGAACATAAAATCTTCCCGAAAGCTATAGAATTATATTGTGATAATCGCCTACATATTGAGAATAGAATTGTACATGTAGAAGGTGAAATTAATTTTTAAACCTCTAAAATGCGGGAAATGATATCTTTGAAGACTCTGACCCAACTGAAAGTATTGGTATCTTCCATTACTTAATGAAGAAGATCTTGAGTAATGAGATTACTCATTTCCCGCTCCTTTTGCAGTCATATAAACCTAAAATTTTAATCAAATCAATCATGGTGTAATAATATATTATATATAATTAACAAGAGAATAAAGCAAGGATGCCTCAACGTAAGGAAATTTCTGAAATTTTGGATATGATGGGAAAGACTCAAAATATAAGAAATATCGGATTTGTTGGTCATATTGATCATGGAAAAACCACTCTAAGTGATTCTCTTTTGAGTGAAGCAGGTTTATTATCTCCCGATTTAGCTGGAGAAGCTCGAGCTTTAGATTATTTAGAAGAAGAGCAAAGACGTGGAATTACCATGAAATCTACCAATATTTCGTTGTATTATGAGAAATCTCTAAAAGGTCACGATCCCTTTTTGATAAATCTTGTTGATACACCGGGTCATTTAGATTTCAGTGGCAAGGTTACTCGTGCTTTAAGGTTAATAGATGGAGTGGTTGTGGTTGTTGATGCCGTTGAGGAAATCATTTCTCAATCTGAGACGGTTATTAAACAAGCACTACAAGAAGGTGTGAAACCAGTTCTTTATATTAATAAAGTAGATCGCCTCATCCGAGAATTAAAGCTAACAGATGAACAAATAAGAAAAAAATATGCCAGAATTATCAACGATTTCAATACTCTTATTGAAAGATACGCTGACAAGCCTTTTAAAGAAGAATGGCAAGTATCTCCTGCTGATGGAAATGTTGCATTCGGCTCAGCTCTTCATAAATGGGGTTTTACCCTAAATATTTTAGAAAATAGTGAATTAAAATTTTCGGATATTAGATCACGATACCATAAGGAAACATATACGAAAGACACCTATGCTGACTTGACTCTCCATTTTCCAATACACAACGCAATACTGGAAATGGTTGTTGATCATCTACCTAATCCTATTGAAGCTCAGAAATATAGAATAGGTAAGATTTGGGGCGGAGATGTGACATCTGAAGTTGGAAAATCTATGGTTAATTGCGATCCAAATGGACCTTTAGTTATATGTTTGAGTAAAGTGCAAGCAGAAAAGCATGGTTTAGTTGCCACTGGGAGAATTTTTTCTGGAAATTGTATTAAAAAAGAAGAAGTATTTTTATTACGAGAAAATAATTTTGACACAATACGAAGAACCGCAATTTTTATGGGTCAAAGGAGAGAACAAGTTGAGGAAATTCCCGTTGGGAATATCGTGGCTATAGAAGGGTTAAAGCATGTAAAAAGTGGTGAGACAATAATTAATAAGAACTATATCGATAAAATGGTTCCATTTGAAAGTGTAAAATACGTTTCTACCCCTGTGGTTACTGTCTCTATCGAACCAGAATATTTAAGAGATTTAGATACGATGAAAGAGACCGTCGAAAATTTGCTAATCGAAGATCCAAATTTAATATTTGAAGTAAATGAGGAAAATGGTGAATTCCTCCTCTCTGGCATGGGTCCATTACACCTTGAAGTTACCGCAAATGAACTTGAAAAAAGAGGCATAAAAGTATCAACATCAGAACCAAGAGCTGTTTTTAAAGAATCCTGCAGGCATGGTTCATCTATAGTTTCAGTAGAATCATCCCTTTATAAAAATTCGCTTAAACTTAAAACTGAGAGACTCGATGAGAAAACATCAAGATTTTTTCGAATCCATGAAATTGCAGCAATCAAATCAAAAGCAAGATTGAAAGAAATGATGGGGGAATTTACATCTCTAGCTGGGGATGAAATTAACGACTTTTGGATATATCATGATAATAATATTATAATCTACCATCATAAAGACGAATTAAATCAAGTGTATCAAGATTCTATTGCTGAAATTATCGGTAAGATATTATCAAATGGGCCTCTGTGTGGAGAAAAATTAATAGGATTAAAAATTACCATTAAGGATTTAGTCATAAACAACCTTGATGACGAAAATGCGTTTTCAGAATTATCCACAATGTTTTATAATGCCCTTAAAAAAGCTTTAAACGAATCTGAACTCATCTTGCTTGAACCAATTTATCATACAATCATTCAATTACATCCCGATTACATCAAAACTACGCTCACTTTACTTTCAAAGTATTCTGCAAAAATTAAAGATATCAATCAAGAAAAGGATTATCAAGCAATTATAGAAGTACTCTTACCAGTACGAAATTCGATAAAATTTGCCGAAGATATTCGATCCTCAACTTCCGGAAAAGCATTTTGGCAAAATGAGTTTTATGCTTTTATGGAGGTGCCCAATCACGAAGCTATACAAATAATTAATGATCTGCGCTTTATGAAAGGAATATCCTGGTAATTAGATTAATAAATAAATACAACTATTCCTAAAATTCAGAATATTATTCGGGATAATCCCAGATATTTTTCTGGGATTGGAGCAATGCGATCGCCGGGAGTCGAACCCGGGACACTGGCTTGGGAAGCCAGCATATTACCACTATACTACGAACGCTTTATAGTCTATTGTTAATAAATGTGGATTTCTAAATAAATTTTTTTTCTATCAAAATCATCTTTGAATTTCGTACGAAATTAACGAACAAATGTATTTAAGGTTAAGATTATAACAGTTTTAAAATATCAAGTGATGGATGCATTGAGATATTTATTACCTAAAAAATTTTAATATTCACGTGGATTTATTAAATTATTTTTTATTTCCAACAAGTCAATCTTTGAGGAGAAATTTATCTATTTAAAGATTAGAAAATAGAATATTATCAAAATTAAAAATAATTCAAAAATGAGAATGATGAGATATGATAAAGAACCAAAGCCATGATTTTACTAATTCTAATGAAAAATTCCAAAAACTCATTAATAATATTCTAGATGTTATAGTTGAAATCGATCAAAATGGAAATTTTACATATGTAAGCCCTCAAAGTTATCAAATATTGGGATACAAACCTAAAGAGATAATTGGTAAAAATTCTCTTAGTTTTGTCCATCCTGATGATTTGGAAATCGTTAAGAACGCGAGGAGAAAAGCTATAGCAGATGAACATCATTTTTCTTTTGAATATCGAGCAAAACATAAAAACGGAAATTACATTAATGTTTCAACTAAGGGAGACCTAATCAACCAAGAAGATGGATGTAAGCACATTTTTGTTGTCAGAGATATTTCACAAAAAATAGATGATGAAAAAAAAGTAGAGGAATCGGAACAGCATTATCGCAAAATTCTCGAATCAATAGGAGATCCCATACATGTCGTGGATAAGAATTTACAAATTATTATTGCCAATTCTACTTTTATGGAATGGATCAATAAGTTTGACCTTACTTCTGAAATAATCGGTAAAACTCCTTTTGACCTTTTTCCATTTCTTCCAAAAAAGGTAGCTGATGAATACAAATACGTGTTTGAATCGCAAAAAACTCTGATTACTGAAGAATGTAACGTTTTTGATGGAAATGCAATTTATACAGAGACTAGAAAAATCCCTATCCTTACAAACGGAGAAGTTGTCCAAGTTGTTACAGTACTAAGAGACATTACAGAGAAAAAAAAAGCTGATCAACATTTAAGAGAATCTGAAGAAAAATTTAGGACCAGTACTGAGCAGTCATTTATGGGTATAATTATAATTCAAGATGGCATATTCAAGTATCTTAATAAACAAGCAATAGAGTTGAATGGGTATACCCTTGAAGAGATCCAAAATTGGAAACCTTACGAATTCGTAAAAATAATTCATCCTGATGATAAAGCATTTGTATTAGAACAAGCTAAAAAAAAAGAGTCTGGTGCTAAAGATGTTGTTGAGCAATACAAGTATCGTATTATCACAAAGACAGGTGAGATTAAATGGATTGATGGATTTTCAAAAACCATTACATATTTAGGTAGACCTGCAGATCTAGTGATGTCGATTGATATTACAGAAAAGATGATTTCTGATCAAAAATTAAAAGAAAAAGAAGAAAAATATCGAAATCTGTTTGAAAATTCCCCGTATATGATTTTTCTTGTAGATCTTAAAGGCAAGATCTTGGATTTAAATCAAACTGCTTTAGATACTATACTATATCAAAAAGATGACTTAATTGGCAAGAATTTTAGCACTATCGATATAATGCAAATTAAAAGTCTTAAAACTTTAACAGAAATGTTTAGAAAAGTCTTAATAGATGGAATTTTAGATCCTTTTGAAATTAATGTTGATAATCCAAAACTTAAATTCAATTGGATGAAAATTCAAGCAAAAATTGTTAATATTGGAGATAAAAAACTCATTCAAGTTATTATTGAAGACATTTCTGAAAAAAAAAGAGCTGAGGAAAAGTTAAAAGATTCGGAGAAAAAATATCAAAATATCATCGAAAATACAAAGGATGCCATTGTCATAATCGATCTGAATGGAAAATTACAATATGTATCTCCACAATTATCCGTAATATTGAAAATGAACGGAAAGGATTTTAAAGAAACGGATCAGTTCTTTCAACATATCCATGAGGATGATTTACATGAAATAACGACTTTTTTTCGAGAAACGATTGAAGAAAAGTCCAGTCCTGATAAAGTATTGGAATTCAGGATCTTAGATAATGAAAAAAATTACATTTGGTTAACGAGTACATCTAAAAATTATTATGATGATAATGGGAATATAATCGGTTTTATTACTTCCATTAAGGATATAACAGATAAAAAAATTGCTCAACAAAAATTAAGGGAATCTGAATATCAATATAGAAATTTATTTGAAAATTCTCCAAATGCAATTGTCGTTACAGATACACGTGGAACCATTTTAGATCAAAATAATGCAGTTGATAGAATTTTTGGCATTCCAAGACATATTGCTATTGGTAAGAATTTTAGTACTTTTAATGTATTTGATCCAGTACAAGTATCTTTACTCAAAACTAGAGTGAAAAAAATGCTTAATGGAGAAATTTTTGAACCCTTAAGTTTGAAGGTTAAAAACAAATCAGGAGAGGATTTATGGATCCTTTATCAATGCTCTCTCATAAATATCGGAGAGAATTTAATAATTGAGTCAATCACTGAAGACATTACTAAAAGAAAAAAAGCAGAAGAGATTATCAAGACAGAAAATAAAAGATTACTCGAGCTTAATAAAATGAAAACAGATATCGTCTCTCGTGTTTCTCATGAACTAAAAACACCCCTAAATTCGATTTATGGCGGAGCTCAAATATTATTAAATACCTATAAAGATTCCACTTGCAATGAAGCTTTGGAGTTTATTGAAATGATTTATAAAGGTGGAAAAAGATTAAAAATTTTAATTGAAAATATACTTGACATCTCACGAATCGAGTCTGGTAAACTTACATTGAAATTACAAGAAGAAAATTTAGTTGAGATCATTAAAGAATGTGCTGAAGACTTAAAATATCTCCTTGATGAGCGTGATCTTGATATTACTTTTCAACATCCTCCAACAGTTTATATTACAATCGATAGAATAAGGATAGAGCAAGTTATTGTAAACATTTTAACAAATGCAATCAAAAATACTCCATCTAACGGCGTAATCGAAGTAAAATTAGAAGATAATGAAAATTGGATAAATTTATCGATTAAGGATAATGGAGTGGGCTTAACCATTGATGATATGGAACATCTATTTAAGCAATTTGGTAAAATTGAAAGATATGGACAACAACTCGATGTAGATATTGAAGGTTCTGGATTAGGATTGTTTATTTCTAAAGAAATCATAGATTTACACGATGGAACCATTTGGGCAGAATCTGAAGGAAGAAACAAAGGAGCTACTTTTAATATTAAATTAATCAAGAACTTGGATTGAATAAGAGTTAAGTAATGATCTTAATAGTATATATTTAAGATACACAAATTCTATATTTCTACTAATATTGAATTAATGAGTGTCATAAATGAACCTTGAAAATTTAAACATAGAAAAAAAAATTGAAATTATTCACGAAGATGCGCTGATAATTGTCGATATGCAAAATGATTTTATTCCGGGAGGTTCATTACCGGTTGAAAAAGGGAATGAAATAGTGGATGGAATAAATCATATTGCAGAAAATTTCAGGAAAAACAAGGGAACTATTTTATTAACTCAGGATTGGCACCCTAAAGAGCATTTATCCTTTGCAAGTAATCACCCCGGAATGCATCCCGGTGATACATATCAATCAGAAGCAATTGGTCCAGTGTTATGGCCTGATCACTGCATTCAAAATACTTATGGATCTGAATTTTCTGAGGATTTGAAAAAAGAATATGCTCACGCGATAATTCGGAAAGGATATCGTCCTGAAATTGATAGTTATTCGGGTTTTATTGAAAATGATAAAAAATCTGAAACGGGTTTAGCAGGTTATCTTAAATCCCTCAATATAAAGAGAATTTTTATCTGTGGTTTAGCCCTTGACTATTGTTGTTATGCGACAGCAATGGATGGTATAGATTTTGGATTTCAAGTTTATTTTATTTTAGACTTGACAAAAGGGATAGATATACCAAAAGGTAATATTTCAAATGCCCTTAAAACTATGAAGATTAAGGGGATACGGTTCGTGTTGAAAGAAAGTTTTGCGTAAAATTATTTTTTCTCTCTTTTTATAAATCCTTTAAAATTTAATAGTCTACTTCATTTTATATATCAAAATACTTCTTAAGCTATTCTATGAATTTAAAAATCAATAATTTCCCTTATAAATCTGTATTACTTGTTTGTAGCGTGAATACTGCAAGAACTCCCATGGCTGAAGGATACTTGAAATATATTTTCAAGATTAATGAACTTGATGTGAACGTTTATTCTGGAGGTATCTCCTCTAATGCTCGGGATGGAATGCTTATTTCTCTTGATGCTAAGTTAGCAATGCAAGAAGAAGGAATTGAATTATCTGATCAATCATTATCATTAGATTTAAAAAAACATGCTGAATTAATTAGAAACGCGGACTTAATTCTCACTTTAACCAATAAACATAAGGAAGAAATTCTCTCTTTTTTAGAACTACAAAATGAGATTGATATATTTACTTTGAAAGAATTTGCAGGTGATTCCGGTGATATTGAAGATCCATCCATGAAGGGATTAGAAGGTTTTAGAATTGCTCGAGATCAAATTAAAACGTGCATTATTAAAGGATTAAAAAAATATAAGTGAAAAATATGATTGAATACATAATAATCGCAATTTTGCAAGGATTAGTAGAATGGTTACCGATATCATCTTCAGGACAAGTCATGCTCGTCTCATTAAATCTTCTTAACATATCCCCAGAACAAGCATATAGTTTGAGTATCTGGTTGCATTTTGGCACCATGCTTGCAGTATTATTGAAATTTCGCAAAGATTACTACGGAATTATCAAGTCTTTGATTCCCAGTAAAGTGAAAGTTGATCAAAATGATATAAAAAAGAGGAATTGGATAATTATCGCAACATTGGGAACAGCAATAACAGCAGTTCCGTTATATCTTATCTTTCGAGTATTGATTTTGGGAACCTATTCGGCAAATCAAGGTGACTTGCTTACATTGGTTATATCCAGTTTTCTTATAATAACAGGTATTATCTTATTGATCTTTAAAAAGAAATATGGAAGAAAGACAATAGATTATGTTTCCAATAAAGAATTAAACCGAGATTCATTCATATCGGGCTTAATCCAAGGAATCGCGATTCTTCCTGGGATCTCTCGATCCGGATTAACCGTGTCTACAATGCTGGTCGAAAATTATGAACAAGATCACTCTTTAAAGTTAAGTTTTTTGATGTCAGTTCCTGTAATTTTAGCATCTATTGGAGTGGATATTCTTTTTGGAGAAGGATCAATATTCGGTAGCTTGGATCTTCTCACTATTTCAGTCATAACAATCGTTAGCTTCTTAGTTGGCTACCTGACCATTGAAATTTTATTAAGGGTTGCACGGAAAATCAATTTTGGTTATTTCTGCATCTTATATGGAATGATAGCGTTCGTTATCATAATTCCTCTCTTAATTTGAATTAACCTTTATATTTGCTTTATGTAATCCAATAAGTAATCAGCAAGAATTTTTTCCACATTTTTTATTCCTTGAAAACCCGGAAAATCATTCAAATCAATAAGATAATAACGATCTTTTTCAACTGGTTTGATCAAGTCAAAACCAAATATTTTTAGGTTTAGCTCTTTTGATAAAATATGAGCGAGCATCCTAATTTCTTCTGAAACTTTAAATTCTTTTCTTTCGATAGTATCTACGTCTATATTCGTGGGCTTATCCCTCAGATACAGGTATATTGGATTTTCTCGTTTAATCCCAAATACGTTCTCTCCAATTACATATATTTTCCTATCTACAGCATCACATTCAATAAATTTTTGAACATATACATCATAATAAATTAAGTGTTTATAACGCTCGTAAAATTTATCGAAATCATCTGGATTTTTTGCCAAGAAATTAAAGCGATTATATTTATCATGTTGAGAATGGCTTTTAATTACTATAGGAAGTTTAGAAGAGCCCCATTTTTTAAATTGATCTAATTTTTTCGCATTTTGATTCCAAGATTGAGCTAATGAAAATTCTTTCAATTTAGATTTGTATTGGGAAAATATTCTCCTTAGTGCATAGTCAAGAGCTATTTTATTCTTACATGTAGATACGGTTTGAACATCATGTAAACATTTGATACCATTTATCCTCGCAAAATGAAGTAAATCCACAGAACAATCATTTCTAACTTTAATTATTAATAAATCAGCTTCTTTGAATGCTTTAGGCATTCTCGAAAGATTAAAAAATTGTTTTGTCGGATCATGAAACGTGAAATCCACTTCAGTATTATTTTTTAATTCATCAATAACTTGTTTAATTACATCATGGCTTTGTCTTGCGGAGAATATGACCTTTTTATTCATTTTTATTACTCTATTAATTCAAAGGAATGAATCGAAAAGAAAATTATTTTATACAGATTAATAATTTATTTAATCTAAATATTTTTTACTTTTAACCATAATTAGGAAATTAAAATGAAAGAAAAAGCTTTTAGAGGGTTTTTGTTAAGACAAGTGCTCTTAATAGGAATGTTATATATGGGAGATTATCTATTCTTCTTTTTTGAGCAAAATTATTTCAATACATATCTAGATCACGTTCTTTACCTTGCCCCAATATATATATCGGTGATGGTTTCATTATCCGCCACTGTTGGTCTTATTAGCATGCCATTATGGGGAATTGCAAGTGATAACACGCGTACAAAATATGGTCGCCGTAGACCTTTTTTACTATTTGGAATAATAGCGGGAATTGGAATGATTTTATTTGGTTTTGCATATCCATTATTTGGGAGAACTGAAACTGCATTTTTATGGTGTCTAATTATAGATGTTGTCATTATTGGATTTTCATCGAATGCATATTTAGTTGCTGAAAGAGCTTTAATTCCAGACACGATAGAAGTTGAAAAAAGAGGAAGAGCTAATGGTATAATTAACTCAATCAGTTACATTGGTTTATTGGTTGGTGTCGCATTTTTACTTTTAGGTAATGAATTGTTTGGAATTCCAGATCCTCGTGATACCGTGCCTCCTATTGGCACAATTATTCCTCAAGAGGGTCATTTTATTCTCCTCTCGATTGCGGGCATCGTTTTTTTGGTTGTTTCAATAATAGGGTTTTTGTTTATTAGAGAAAAACCGGGTGCGGAACTTCCTGAAAAAAAGAAATTTTTTCCTGAATTGAAGCAAACTTTCGATATCGCAGACGTGAAAAAACAAAAGGAATTTTATAAGATCCTCTTAGCATTTGTAGTATTTCAATCGGGTATATCTTCAGTAATGCCATATCTGTTTATCTTCATATTTGCTCAAGGGCTCAGCACAATGGAATTACTGCTAGGAATAGCTATTGCATTTCCAATCGTTTTCATTGCAACGTTATACTTAGGTAAACTTGCGGATAAATTTGGAAGAAAAAAGTATGTTCCCTTAGCTATAATTCTTGTCAGTATTGGATTTTTTACAATGCCATTTGCGGGGATATTTGCTAACAAGATTTTATTCATGTTTAGCCTGCCATTTATACTAGTTGGAATATTAGCATTGCTCACTCCTCTTAATGCATGGTCTCAAGATTTATTACCCAGCGAAAAACGTGGTAAATTTACAGGTATCTTTAACATAGTTAATACGGTCTCTCAAATCATTGGTTCGATTGCAGGAGCGCTCATCTTCACGATATTTGGCATTTCTTGGATATTCGTTTTGGGACCAGTATTTTTCATTGCGTCAATTCCATTCTTTATGAAGGTAAAGGAGACTGTAAAACTAGAGTAATAATTTTTCATTTCATTTTTTTTTATCTTTAAATTGATTTCAACTTCTTTGAGGTTCTACTATAATTTTTATCCATTTTTCCCGATCATAATAATTAAACGCGTCTATTGCTTCTTCTAAGCTTATTCTTTTTGTGATTAATTTTTCTAAATCTAGTTTTTTATTTGCGATCATATCTAATGCATCATTCCAATAATCTTTATCGAGTTTTGAATTAACCATTGCTTCTGGGTATACTAATTCTACTCCTTTTTTTCTACAATTCACATAAGGGATGTATTGCATTTTTTGGGCTCCAAAAACTATGACTCGATGACCTGATTTAACTATATCGATTGCGTTTAGTAAGGTATCATTATGACCGACCATCTCAAATACAGCATGAGACTCTCCAAAAACTTTAAGAACGTGATCAGCTATCGTGTAATTTCCGTGGGTGGAACGCGTGTACTGACTGGGATCAAATATTTTAGCACCCCATTTCTCTGCAATATCTCGTTTATGCTTGTATGGTTCTGATGCGGCAACTTCAATATTATTATTTAATAAAATCTTAGTGAGGATCAATCCAATTGGTCCCAAACCAAAAACAGCAGCTTTTTTTTCGCCTTCAATTTTATCAAATTCCGCTCTTTCAAAGCAATTAATAGCACAACCAACGGCATCAGCAAAAGAAATTTCATCCATTGAAAGATCATTTCTAACAATTGGAAATGCCCCACTTTCTTCATCTTTACCATGTCCAATAACATTCACATGAGTTGAATATTCAGCATATCCTTGACCCATGCGTGCTAAATGATCTCCTTCACTAATTCCAATAACGTCTTTCCCCACCTCAACAGCAATAGCACCCGTTTCATGGCCATGTCCACCGGGTTCATGGGCGACTATCCAATGATCTCCTTCAAAAATGCCTACATCACTACCACAGATACCCACGCTAATAATTTTAGCTAATACTTCCCTAGATTTTGGCTTTGGAGTATCTATAGTTACGAGTTTTACTTCCCACGGTTTAGGAAATATTAGCGCCTTCATTTTATCTTTCATCATCTTATCCCTCATAAATTCTAACGTCCTTTAATCCCATCAATTAACATCATTAGCAAGGTTTTGAGTGACAACTTGGGTATTCCCGAAGGAGAATCTACAACAGGAGGCTTAAAATTTTCATTCACTTTTTTTACCCATTCGATATAACTTAATTTCATCAATTCCTCTAAATTAAATTCTCGTACTAATTTCTCTGCATTTGAAGAATAGTTCTCATAATTTGTATATATCTGTTTTTCTTTTTGAGTGATAATGATTAATGGTTTAAAGGAAAAATGATCCACGGATGATTGAATTGACTTTGGAGGATTGTCTCCTAAAAAGGGAGTCATAATTAAATCAAACGATAGAGTTTTACCACTAAAAGTAGGGGCTGTAGATTCGTTTGTGCCTGTAATTTGCGCAACTATTTTCTGGGCATGACCATTTCCCTTAGTCCAATAATGTAATGACTTACCATAATAAGTTCCAAAAGGATTTATTCTTACTTGTTGTGCCTTTACTTTAGTATCCCCGAATCCTTTATCTTTTATTTTAATTGGAGAAAATGCAAAATTCGCCGCTTTTAACGAATCGAATCCAATTAATAATCCTTTTTCATTGTCTGTTAATGCCATCCATCCGTCTGATATATTTGCAACTAAACAATCGATGTTGGCATTCTTAGAGTCAACTTCTTTCATGTCAAGGGTAAAATAGTCTGTAACTCCCAAAAAATTATGCTTCCAGACTTTTAAAAAATCATGCACTCCTAAAATATTCGATCTTATTTCACAAGGAATTATTTCTTGCCATTTATTTTGATATTCCTCTTCCACAAAATAAGATGTTCCATCGCTCCTTCCGATATTCTTTGACTTACCTTGAATAGGTGGTATCTTCATCGATACTTCAACAAACAAAGATGGCAGGTCATTATACAATTTTAGTCTTTTTTCAGTTTGGACAAGATATTCTTTTTCAATAAAGAACTCACTCTGAATAATAACAGATGCAGAAAATCCATCACTCCCATCTCTTTGAATAAGAATTTTGTCTTTTTTAGAGTAATACCGTTTTGGCTTTTTAGTATTACCATAGCTAATTGATGATTCTAAAAATTTGGGAACCGCAAATTCTTTCCCTTTAAATTTAAAAGAAATAATTTTTCCATTTTCATCGAATTTTAAATATAGATATTTATTTTTCAAATAATTTTCTGTAGCGCCTATTTCCTTTTCTACATTATTCTGTACAGCGTCTGAAAAAGTTATAGCATATAATGCCATTTTACTGTCGTCATGAGTGAAATCAGATCGAGGTATTAAGGCTTCAAAAATCAAATTTGAATGTTCTTCATGAATATTGAATGATTTTAACTCTTCATTTGAGTGAGTGTTCAAAAATCTTAAGAATTTTCCCTTTTTTTGAACAACTTCACTCAACGATGAAGGTAATTCCATTTTAACTAATGTGAAATCACTCAATTCAATTTTCTCTTTTTCAGAGATCCCTCGATTAGTGATTGGCATTATAAACATGTTAAATTCATTATCTTGTAAACCTTTATTTAATGTTATGAGAGCTTCTTTTATAGCCAATTTGGTAGCTCTTTCAGAGGAATAAAAAGCTTTTAAACCAAAATTCATTGCCGTTTTTCGGCGATCAGAATGAAGAAAAGGCATGGCCATCCCAAAATTCGTCGTTGAAGCAAATAATATCTTATTTTTCATGTAAGAGTCGTGAGATTCATCTATATTACGTAACAAATCATTAATTTCAGAAATTGAATTTTTCACGGCATGATTCGAAATTAAGGTATCAGAAATGCACTTTAACCATCTTGCTTCTTGACCAAGAGTCCAAAATTTAGTATTATCATATTTTTGAGCCCAATTATAATACCCATTCCACATTCCATCTGCTACATCTTCACGTAAAATGCAATCTCCGTGAATCTCTAAGTTAGGAACAATATCAATTAAATTAGTAAATTCAACATAATCATATTGATCTACTGCTTCTGCAAATTCTTTGACCCCTCTTGAATTTGGCATCCATTTCATAAATTTTGGGAGGTTTAGACCCACCCAATTTTCATAGTCCATATCAAAGTTTAAAAATATTAATGCATGACCGGAAATATCTCCCATTTCTTGTCTTTTTCTAATATATTCGAACCATTTTTTTATGGAATAAAAATCAAGTATGTCCCCAAATGCATAGGTTGGAATCATTAAGCAAGAAGCTTCCGATAAGGTGGACTTGAATTTAATTAATCCATATCGCTGATCCCAGTCTAATCTAGGATTGATATAAGGTCTTGAAGCATCAAAGCCATACATTGAATAATAATTACAAATACCTTTTACACCGATCTTATTGTAGAGTTCGATCATGCCCTGAGTGAACATTGATTCTTGCGTGCGAGCATAGGGTGCTACTCTACCGGGAAATAATTGGTTAACGCCGATACCCATGAAATTTTCTAAAAACCAATCATGTTGCTGTAAAAATTCTTCCGTATCCATTACGGATTGAGCAACATTGCCCCAAGACCCAATTAATACCTCATCTTTTCCAGCTTTGCACCTTTCGATGACTCTGTCAAGCACATCGTGTTGATATTCTTTTTGAAGTTGGATAGAAAAGAAAGTATCGGCATAATCCCAACACATTCTCATATTTCCAAATTTTAAATTCATATCCTCTATCTCATCTAATTCATCAAGAATTCCTCTCATCATAGCGAGATCCTTGCCAAAGCCAGTCTTACCTTTTGAATCTCCTCTGTATGAATGATAATAGTTAATGTGAGGAGAAAGGACGAAATATATCTTTTTTTTACTAATTTCCATAAATAGATCACTTGATTAATTATCTTTAATTAATGAACAAGGATTGTTAAGTATTATTATTGAATACCCTCGATATTATTAAAATTGTCATAATCCTAATAAGCTGGGTTTTTTTCTATAGTATATTTCAAAATAATTTAAATATTTTATTTGAATTGTTGAAAATAATATGGCGAACACAATTAGAGTAGTACTAATAGGTATTGGAGATGTCGCAAGTGCTCTGGTGCAAGGAGTAGAAAATTACAAGAAAAATCCCGATAAAATAATAGGATTATTACCTGAAATCGATCAATATTTAGTGAGTGATATCGAATTTGTTCTTGGGATAGATGTAAACGCTAATAAGGTAGGGCAAGATCTAAGTGATGCGATATTTAGTGAACCAAATTGTAACATGAACCTCTTTAAACCAGATTTTCTTAATGCGCCTGCAGTTAGAGGACCTGTCTTAGATGGATTGAATAGCAATATAAAGAATATAGTTCCTTTAGATGAAAATCAAGTTGAATCCGATGTTGTCCATGAAATAGAAAAAAGAAAAGCAGATGTAGCAGTGATTCTGCTTCCAACGGGATGTCATGAAGCTGTTAAATATTATGCTAATGCTGCTTTGGAAGCAGGTGCTTGCGTAATAAATGGAATGCCGTCTCATGTTGCGAAAGATTCAGAAATTGTAGCAAAAGCCGAAAAATTGAAACTTTCAATCATTGGTGATGATGTCAAATCACAAGTAGGGGCTACAATAATACATCGTTCTTTAGCAAACCTATTTCCCATGCGGGGGGCAATTCTTGATAAAACAATTCAATTAGATTGGGGAGGTTCTTCAGATTTTTGCAATCTTCTCACCCCTAAACCAGACGGACAATTATTTTATGAAGAAGGAAAACGACAGTCAAAAACTGAATCAGTAATTTCGAGATTACCGAATAGGAATGAAATAGAATGTCAAATTTCCGCTGTCGATTACATCCCTTTTTTGAAGAATCAAAAGGAAGCATATATGAGACTCGAAGGGAGAATTTTTGGAGGTGCTCCTGTTAGGGTAGATATTACAATGTTTGTGGAGGATGGAAATAATTCTGCTGGAATAATTGCTGACTGCATTCGGGTTTCAAAAATTGCGAAAGATCGAAAGATAGGTGGTGTTTTACAATCTGCGAGTTCTTTTTTTAACAAACATCCTCCAGAGCAATTAGAGGATCAAGAAGCTAAGAAAAGATTATCTGAATTTTTACAAGGTAAGAGAGAAAGATAAGATTTTAAAAATTTGCTATTAACTTCTAACTTTTATTAAATCTTTAATGACTTGTTCTCTTATATCAATGGTATTATAAATATGATCTGCGATCAAGCTAATACCTTCAGGAATGCTATGAAAACTAGGAAAATCGTTTACATCAACAATATAGGGACCATCGTTGGTATCTATAAAATCAACTCCATACACGGTCATTCCTAATTTTCGCCCAATTCTTTTAATTCTCCTTTTAAATTTCTCATCAATCGGAGTTCTAATATGCATTAATTCTAATTGTGATAAATTTTCATTAGGCCACAATCGATTATGAGAGGTAATCGAAACAATCCATTGTCCTATTACATAGACTTTATTCACGATATCATGTGCTCCAAGGTATTGCTGCAAAAATAATTCACTTTCATTATGACCATTTATCAAGGCATGTATATCTTCTTCATTCTTAGCGATTCCAATTATTCTCTCTTTTTTAGGAAAATTAGGGATGTTATGAGCATCTAATTTAATAATTATTTGTTCTCCATTTATTATAGCTCTTTTTGCTTTCTGAATTGTATTATATGTTTTTGGAACATTAACTTTCTTACAGTTTTCTTCAATATATTGAAATGTTGCTTTTCTACTTTCACAAATGTTAACTGAATTCAAGGAATTTAGAATTGGAAGATTGGGAGAAATTTGTTTAATAGTTTCATAAACTATTTTATTTTCTTTTTGTGTTGTTAGTTTGACTATTAAAAAAACAATGGGATATTTTTTCAAGCGTTTCTCAAAATATTTCGGATTAAACGAATTCAATCCCGTTTTCATGAAATCGATTAGAGCAATATTATAGTTTTTAAGCAAAAATGATTTAATATTAGCTAAAACTTCAATATCTCTATTACAAATGGCTCCTATATATACTTTTTTTAAATTATTTGCCATTTGAACAACCCTTTCAGTTTAATGTTTTATAAACTAAACAAAGTATATAAATATATTGATAAGGTTACGCCTTGACAATGATTTCTTAAGGAGATCTCTCTTAATAGACTATTCATTTAAGAAGAAAGATATAACAAAAATATCATATTTTTTTATTTTACTGATATTTATTTAAATTCTATATTATTTATTACTAAATAGAACTAAGAAAAAGCGATGTATTGAACTATACGATTTTGGGATTGAATATTTGATAACTCTTGGATTAATTATTGATGAATATCATCTAAAAAATAAAGTACACGAATTCATAAAATACATGAAAGATAAAGCGAAAATCAATTTCTACGTTGAAGAAAAGTATTTACTTGACTTTTCAAACCTAAATTTCAAAGAAGATATATTTATTGTTAAAGCAAAAGGGGATTTGGTTGTAAATTTTGCAAAACTAATTGAACGTGAAACCTCCATCCCTATAGTTAATTCACCTGCTAGTATATGGTTATGCTATAATAGATTTCTAAATAGCACATTATTAAAGAAAAATGATATCAGGGTTCCAGAATTTTCCTTAAATCCCATTGGAAGAGATCCGCCTTTTCAGAATTATATTATTAAAAATATACGAGATCAAAAAAATTATACTTTTAATCCTTTAATCAAAGAACAAAAAGGAATAATATCTGTCAGCGATAAAAGGGCTCTAATTGAAGCTCAAGGAGGAAAAGAAAATTATCAATATTTATATTATCAAGAATTTATAAAGAGTGAATGGGAATATAAAGTTTATTGCATAGGAGATGCTCTTTTTTTCTACAAGCAAATTCCTGTATTAATAAATTCTGATAAGATGAAATCAAGAAAAAAAATTAATGAAATACCAGAATTGAGCGAAACTGCCTTAAGGGCAATAAAAGTAGTGGGTTTAAAACTCGCATCAATAGATTTTCTTCAATCGGAAAATGGTGATTTTTATCTTACTGATATTAATTCTTCTCCCAATTTCAATTATATCAAAAATGGACCTAAATTGGTCGGTGATTATTTGATGAGAATAGCAAAAGTTTAACATGCGAGGGATATATATTTTGAAAATTGGAATTTTATCAAAGCGAAATAAAATGTTTTCTGCTAAAATCATGAAATATTTGGAATCAGAAGGACATATCGTTGAGTTGTTTACTTTAGATAATTTAAGTATCAATAAATCTCTCCTTAAAAATGATTTTTATATCTTGAAATCGAAACACTTGTTTTTCCTTTATGCGGGTTACTTTTTAGAGGGAAATGGAATTCCAGTAATTCCTGATGTGAATCTTTCTTATAAACATAAAAATCGTATCGAAGCACATTATTTGATCAAACAAGCTGGTTTGTTAGGACCCGAAATATTTATGGGTACAGCTAAAGTGTTAAAATCGAAACTAATGAAAAGTGAGTACCCTTTAATTCAAAAACCATTGATGGGTTCTGGAAGTAAAGGTATTAAACTCATTAAA
The DNA here is from genome assembly GCA_964583985.1 of uncultured archaeon. Taxonomy (GTDB): domain Archaea; phylum Asgardarchaeota; class Lokiarchaeia; order Sigyniarchaeales; family SOKP01; genus SOKP01. The sequence continues at coordinate 32,810 of CAZOYD010000009.1, read as the reverse complement.
AAGCCTAAAAATTTAAAATCCACTGATAATGAACCCATATACGTAGAAAAATATATCCGAGGAACTCATTACCTTTCTTATTTTATAGAAGATAAGGTATGCGTTTATGAAAAAATTCCACTATCCAATGAACATGCCAAAGTAAAAGCAATAGAAATGCCTCAAAATGTAATTGATATCACGTTGCAATGGAAAAATCATTATCACATGCTTTTCGGTCACTTAGACATAGTAAAAGATGAAATGACGAAAAAATTATACGTAGTTGATCCGGGATCTTTTCCTGAATTTTCTAATTGGAATTGCAGTAGTGAACCAGAAAAAGAAGTATGTCGCTTAATTTTAAATGAATATCATAAACTTAAAAAAATCGAGTAAATAGAGTAAAGGATAAATTGAATTATTGGCTAATTATTGTTCTGTTTTTGACTCATCTTGTTCTTTCTCAAAATTTCCAACTTTCTCTTCAATTGAGTTCGCCGTTGCTGTAGGTAAAGGCATTTTTTCATAAATTTCAATGAACTTCACGTTATTTATATCATCTGCCATGTGTGTTTGCAAATCCATTGCCAACCCAAACTTAACATAAGTCAAATTCTGAAATAAGAACATTTTTGGAATAGTGATTTCAAGGTCTTTACTATTCTTGTCATAAGATAAAGTAAATTCAGACACATTTTCTTTCGGAATACCCTTAGAAACCATGAAATATTCAATTTTATCATTGAAATCTTCAATTATGTCAATTACTTCCACGTTATAATCAATGCTCTGCCCAGCAAGAGGGTGATTATAATCTATTATGACTTTACCTTGATCCACTCTTATTACGGTCCCCCGTTGTCCCGTTCCTTTTTTCACAAAATCTTGTCCATATTCCGGATTTTTACCATCATTTAATTTCCTGAACTTGTTAATTCCAATTCTTTCAATTTTTTGCGGATCTCTTTTCCCAAATGCTTTTGTTGGTGGAATCCTCACTGATTTTTTCTCAAAAAAATTCAAATTTTCCACGGTTTCAGTAAGGCCTTCATTTAAAAAACCAGGTTTTCCAACAATGACAAATTCAGGCGTGTAGTAACCCTGTTTTGCTTTTTCTTCATCATAGATTCCTGATTTTCGTGCATCTTCTTCACTTGAGACTCGAAAAATCGTACCTTTCTGAGTTTTTCCAGTAATTTTAACTAGTACAAAATCGCCCTTCTCAACTTTCTTGCCCTCTAACTTCTTACGCTTTTCTTGCAATTTTGCCATGACTTCTTCAATTTCCTTCTTCTCGTCGATTTTATCTGCAGGAACGTCTAATTTAGAAGTTTCTTCATCAACTTCTTTCTTGTCACTTTCCTTAAGTAAATTTTTTGCATTTTCTATAAATTTTTCTGCAGAGGCTTTCCCAATCCCTTTCAATTTCAGTAAATCATCGACATTCGAAGCTGCCAGTTTTTCAACGGAATCAATTCCAGCTTCTACAAGAACATCAGCTTTTTTACCTAAACCTTTCACGTCATCTAATTTAAAGCTCATTAGAACTCAAATCCTAATTCAAAAATATACTATAAAATTAATAAATAGATGAACAATGAAGTATTTGATTGTTTTTAGACTTTTCGATCAGTTTGAAATAAAATTACCGATCATGATAATGGTTTGTAGAGAATGTTCAAATCATCGGCATAACTTTTTACTTCCATCATTTCTTGATTAGTGGGTCTGCGATTAATTTCAGAATACTTATAAGCCAAATATTCTGGCCTATATTGTCCCATTATGTTAACGACGCATTGTGGAATTTCTTTTGCTATATACTTTAATATTGGTTTAGAACAGCATTCCACGTGATTAGGCATGACTAAATGTCGAATGATTATTTCCCCACTTCCGTAATTGTGAATGCGCTTCAAATTACGGGTGATAATATCATAATAATTATCTACTCCGGAATATTTTTTACCACATTCATTATTTCCGTATTTAAAATCAGGAAGCCAAAAATCAATAAAATCGATTATGAGCGCTAAAGATTTTTCAGTCAAGTAAAAATTAGAATTCCATAGTTGAGTTATATTGGAATGTTGAAAATTCATGCTTCCAATTATGGTGTGAATATTTGGAATCGGATCTCCTCCCACATAGTTGATGTTAATGGCTCCTTTGTTTACTAAATTCTCTGTAATTTTTGCTAAGTCTTCGTTCGATACTTTTTTAGCTACATTTTCAATGGGATTAGATTTCCACGCTTGAGAAATATCATAATTTTGGCAAAATACGCATCCGAAATTACATCCTTGAAAGAAAATTGTACCACTTGGAATCAATGGTGCTTCTTCTCCCATGTGTAAAAAAGCAGATGAGACATAAGATTCTTTTGTAATTTGACAATACCCTTTCTCATCATTTTTTCTATTAACCGAGCATTGCCTTTCGCAAAATATACAATCCTCAAGGTATCTCTCAGCAAGCGCATTAGCTAATGTTAAGTAATTGTTTGGAAACACTCTCCGCTCTTTTAAATTTTCAACTGGTTCATTCAATATTTTATTAAATTCTATAGATGAATTAGTTAAAATTTTCTCAAGATCTTCAATGGAGCTCTCAAGATTGTAATCACATTGAAGGCTTTTAGCAATAATATAACGCGCAATTTCGGTATTATCCATAATTCCGCGGTATCTTGAGAAACGCTGGAAAATCTCTTGATATTTCCATACTTGTTCAGAATCAGGTCTGAGGATCTTGAAAACCATGTTTAATGCTCAATACAATATATGAAGGAATTTTTATAACAATTTTTCTTTCATAAGAAGGTAATATCAATTAGGATTCAAAAGTTAACCAACTAATGATATTTTGAAGAAACTTCAAATTATCCCCAGCATCAATTCCGAAATCAGAGTCTTCTAGTAAGAATTCAGAAGAACCTATTGTCACGCATCTTCCACTATAAAAGTCAGCTACAGCACAAACAGGTACGGGACCGATTCCTCCGATTTCCTCATCAGAATATCTAAATTCTGCTTTCTCAGAAGTTACAATGATATCTTCAACGTCTTCTTCAGAAATCGTAAAAAACGTGCAGTTAGGCAGGACAACTTCTCCAATTCCACTCGTGATCGGATGGTTAAATAATTCATTTGCGATTATATTACTCCGATTTACTAAAAAATGTGAAGCAGACTCTTGAATAGCACCATTCCAGAATCTCCTCACTCCTGTCATTTTATATAAGACTCTAATTGACCCCTTTTTCATGGGAATGTCCCTATCCCCACCTTCTCCACTCGTCAAGAGAAGTGCTCCACCTTCTCCTACATACTTTTTTATCGCTAGTAACTCCTCTTGAGTGATTTTATCCGCTTTTCCATCTGGTGTATGTTGAATGTTTCCAATAAATAAGATATCGTAATCCTCAAGCATGTCAAAATCGATAGGTCCTTCATTTTTATCTATATAATCTATATCATAATCTTCCTCACCCAGCGCGAATTCTGGCCATTCCTCCACCCGCTCACGATGAGATAAATCGATTAGAATATTATATGACATTAAATTTGCACCTTGTTATGCTAAAGTGTATTTTAATTGAAGATCTCTATAGATTTAATACTTGTTTTTGCGACATTCTTAATAATTTAAATATGTAATAAGTAATTTCTTTTTAAATTTTACGTAAATATCAATCTTGCGAAATCTTCGCTTTTAAAGTTTCTTCTTATTATTAAATGAGTTTAATAAAATATTTCATAATTGAAAAATAAGTAAATTTTTTTTATTCCTTTATTGGAATGAAAATTCTTTCCGCTGGTCCTTCCTTTTTGACGATAGCGATATCTATTCCGTTCCCAGAAGCCATATCTCTAATTATAGAAGATGAAATGGCTTTAATAATAATTTCCTTTCCTTCCTCGATAGTCAAATCATCTTTATATTTCGCTTCTAACACCCCATACGAAAAATTCTGCCCGCTCCCTACAGCGACGAATTTATCTGGCAATATAGATCCATACGCTCCGATGTCTAAAAGCACTGGACCTTCTTCTTCAGTAACCCCGCCTAATATGAGCCCAACTTGATAAGGATCCATCTTGTTTTTATATAAGATATTCGATAATATTTTTCCCGCACTTTTAACTTTAATTTTCTTCTCTTCTTTCAGCTGATAGAGCGCAGTTTCAGCACGCAATACATCAATGAGGTATTGAGCATCCGCAACGGTCCCTGCAATTGTCATGTAGATATGTTCCTGGATTTTGTGTAGTTTCTCAGAAGTCTTGCTAGCTACAAAATAAGCCATGGTAGCTCTTTTATCTGTTCCTAAAATTACAGCATCCTTACATACTAATCCAACAGTTGTGGTCCCCGTTTTAAATGACTGTGGTTGCATATTTTGAGATGGCTGTCTTTCAATTCTCTCATTTGCAAATGAAGATAAAGTTGGTTCGATTAAATCTTCCTTTCTCATAAGAAAAAGTAAAGAAATCTGATATTAATAATTTTTTATTGTAAAATATAGATTCAATCTCAGAAAATCAGCTAAAATTTACGAGTATTAGATTTATATAAAATAAAAATTGAAAAAAATAAAGATTGTTTTATTTCACTCTTTTTTGAACGACAACATGCGTTCTTAATGGTTTAGCGTGAGGAAATATCGTTTTTATCGCCCGATCGTTATTTGCCCATATTGTAGTGCCCTCTATGAAGGAAATTCCTTTAGCGACTACTATTGGTTTACCTATGTTGTGGATTGAAGAGAATACTCCTTTGCCTGCATGTTGCTTGGCTATCATCACCGTATCTACGTTGCAGTGTGTTAATGGCTCTCCAAGCCAAAGTTGGTACAAATTTGGGAGCGTCATAATTAGACCAGCAATTTTATCAGTATCCTTTTCAAAAGCGATATGGACCCACGTAACAACGTTTTCCAAATCATATGATTCATATGTTTCAATGAATTCAGGAACATCAGTAAGCATGCGAGGATCGATGATTAATTGATAATATTCTGGAGGTACTTGAGCATAATGATACATCATCTCATCAAACCGAGATCTTCCTCCTGGAGCATCTGCTAAAATGGAATAAAATGAATTCGCAGCAAGTTCCATGATTTCATCCTTACGATTAATTAACTCTTCAAGTGTGAGATAACCCAACCGATATTCAAGTCCAACAACATCCCCCTTTTCCCAAGGTTTATCAATTACGTGAACACAACTGTATTTTGATTCGGATTCGTACCCTAATTCATTAAGAAATTCTAAAACACGCGATTCTGGATGGTTAAAATTAACTCCATTCATTAATGGTGCATCAAATCCTTCGGTTTGAATTCCTATCCCTCCAACCAATTTAGGATAATTGATGGGACCCCGCAACTTGCGAAGTTTATGTTCCTTTGCAAATAATTCACACTGCTCCATGAGTAATGCACAAGTATCAAAGTCATTTGCCAGTAACCATCCAAAAGTGGTGGCTTTTCTCGAATATGTTCGATAATCAGGATCGATTTGACAGATAACAAAACCCGTGGGTATGTTTTCTTTTACAGTGATAAACATGCTTACTTGATGTTCTGGAGATTGGAATTTTTTTCCATAATAATCCATAATTTCCTGAATTATCCTTGGCTTTAACCTTTCATCTGGCACGTACAAAAGCAGTTCCAAAGCTTGACGAGCGAGTGAAATCAACTGAAAATTATCGATTTCTAACACATCAATGTCTTGAACTAATATGTCTTGAACTAACATGATCATTACATATATGGATCTATTTAAACAACAAAAAAATTAAAGAAAACAGATTTAGTAAATAAGTTCATTCCTTGAAACCTTTTTCATTATTATCGCAAGCAATACAGCAAAAATGAAAACCCCCATTGATACAACTTGAATTTCAATCGGTATATAGAGTGCATTTTGAGAATGTGGATTGTTACTAATTGGTGGATCTGAGCTATCCAACATTACAACAACAATGAGGTTCAGGCAAGCTTCTAAAGCATTGATTAAAACTTGAAGTTTATGGATACCATAATTGATGGTTTGAAAACTAAAAGTTAAGTAGAATTCATTCAAGACTAGATCTTGATGAATGATAAAATGATTTTCAGCGGGATCATCAATAAAAGTATTTAATATGGGTAAAATATTTATGAGGGGGCTGACCAAAGCAAAATTAAAATTATATGAACTGTTTGGATTAAGTAAAATGGGTAGTTCACGTATAGGTTCGTTTTTTGAGAAACGGAAACTATTGAAGGTAAGAATATCACTCTCTTGATCAAAAAGATCCATGAAGCTTACTGTTCTTTCAATCTTCATGTGAAGATTCAGTGTAAATTCAGTAACAACTTCTAATGTAATATTGTAATCACCTTCAATAACTATGCCGAACTGAATCTCTTTTAATTCTTGATCTACCATCCCTTGAAAAATTTCATAGTAATATCCCTCAGGATCAGTCAAAGACATGTTTATTACACATTGGTGCGGTGTGATTACTTCAAGATAAAAATCATACAAAAAATTCTCCTCGAAAAATAGATCTGAAAGGAATACTTGATCATTTGGACTAAATACAGTATGCGTAGAATCCCAAATTACCTCTTCACTAGAAGCGTTTAGATTTAGATTGAAATTATCGGTCACGTTTGGTTGAAATTGAAACTGATCCAGTACCAACACTACCATGATAATGCCTATCAAGATATGTTCTGAATGCAACTTCCAAATTTCCTGATTTCTTTTCATATTTATCCCCTAAATGCTCTAATACAAATGAAAAATTGACTTAAAGTACTTACTAAGTAAACCTATCTTAATTTTAGCTAATTCCAATTTCCATTCGCACTGAATTGCATGTTTTTTAAGACAATCTCCGATAAAAAAGATCTAGACTGTCTTAATTTATTAATGTCTTTTGTTTAACCCAATATCACAATATAATGAACATTTAAAAAGAAAAAATCTTGATTCTTATTTATATTCGCCATCAGCAAACTTAGTTTTAAAAATAGAAAATAGTTTTTAGGCAACTTTCAAACCAACCATGGAAAATAATTCTTTTCCCTGAGCTAAAAGTTCAATGTGCTTAATCTCTCCTTTATGGTAACTAAACACCACGCTATCATCATATGATTGTTTTTTTGTATCATGTTCCCAGCAAGGAACGTATCCTCGTGCCCGGAAACCAAATTCAAAGAGAATTTGTTGATATTCAGGTTCATGAGCAGAGGTAAAAATCTCGCAGTATCGTATATCTTGTTCTGCCATGCAAATCTTCACTTCTTCAATAAACACATGAAACTCTTCTACTGAATCCACGTGATACTCCACTTTTTCATAATTTTTTACTGAGGGTGTGTGTAAAAAAGAGAAATATGATTTACTTCCTTGAAAAGTTAAACAGAAATGTTCATAACCGTGTTTATCTTTCGATACTTTCCTATTAATTTTGGATCTTAAGTATTCAATTTGTTCCTGATCTAATTTTAAATGAGGAGAAACCAATTGAAAAAATCCTAGTTGGTACAAGTTATCAGCAAATAAGTATGGCTCTAAGGCATTTTCGATTAAAGCAGGTACTTTCTTTGTTCGACAATTTTTTAGAGTGTCTTCATTAAAAATTAAACCCATTACATCACTCTCCACTAATCCAAAAAATATGTCCTTGTTTGGAAATATGGCAACCGTATCAATACCACATAGCGCAGTCATGTGCTGGAGTGCTGCGTGTGCTGTTCGATTCTCGCAATGCCACATTACTACATCATCCTTGAATGTTGACCACATCCAATAATATGAGCCCATGATAACTTTTATGACATCTACAACTCCATGAAACTGTTTACGCAGCATGAATCCACCCATATATCCTTTTTTTTCCTCAAAATCGATAGCACAGCGAAAACACCCTGCAGAATAGTCTCCAACCTTAAACAAGATAAAATGATGACGAGGATCCTTAATTAACTTCTTAATTACTTTTTCATCTTCCATTTCATGGTATGGATATGAATTATCGTATACTTTTTTACATATATCTGCTAAATCCTTGGCATCTTCCGGACGAGCAAGTTTTAACACGGGACTAATCTTGGTGGAACCTTCCCGTCCTTCGATCAAAAAATCGAGTTCCATGCCATTTTCGATATCCAAATCAAGAATCCCTTCAAATGCATCGAGAAATGCTTCAATCGATTTTGGGTATAAAACTTTGCGTGGAATGATTGGACAGGTTAATATTTCTTGAGTAATCATGAGTCTTCATTTATAGTTATTAGACAGTAATAGCTACCCAGTAAAACCTTTTTATTTAAAGGAAAAATGACAAAATTGGCAATAATCTCTCGAATCGTTTTTTCATTTTGTTCTTTATATACAAAGAATGTTAAAATTAGAATTAGAATGTTAGAATTAGAATTAGAGTCGAAATGGTCTCATGAATATTCGCACCAAGTCAGCCGCAACATCGGTCACGTCAGTCCGATAGAACAAGAAATCCTTCGAACAACCCCTATTGGAGTGTTTGGCGTCGGTGGATTAGGTGGGTTGCTTTCAGAACAGTTAGTGCGCGTTGGTTGTGAGCATTTGGTTATTTGTGATAGGGATGTATTCGAACCCTCGAATTTAAACCGTCAAATATGCATGAATAAGCACATGGGTGATTTAAAAATTGATGTGGTAGCTGAACACCTAGAGAAGATAAATCCCAAGGTTCAAGTTAGAAAGTTCAATGCAGTTAATCTTGACACCATAGACAGTTTACTTAATGATGTGAAAATTGTTGCTCTCACATTGGATGATCCAATCGGATCAATATTAATCGCACGCGAATGCAGAAAAAGGAACATTCCGATGGTAGAAACGTGGGGAATTCCATACATTTGGTCGTTTTGGTTCACTCAGAGCAGCATTGACTATGAAACCTGCTATGATCTTGATACTCATGATATGACTATTGAGGAACTGTTCACATCAGGAATGACGAGTTTCGGGGATTTATTTCCCAAACTGACCCAATTTCCTCGAATCGGCGAGATTTACGATCGTTATCCTGGAATGTGGGAAAAAATGAAGCGGGGTGAGGTTCCATATCGGTCATTTGCTCCCTTTATCGGTATTTCAGCATCATATTTATGTGCCGAAATTATTTTTGCGGGTCTTCTTGGAGTAAAACCAATGAATTTAGCACCTAACGTTGTTGGGTTCGATTACTTGCGAATGATTCCATTTCATTTCGAGATGGAATAAAAAATAAATAAAAAATTCCTTGACGGAATTATCCTACATTGACTAGGTTTTTCTCAATGGAATCATATATATTTTTTTAATTTTGACTAAAAATTTCACTCTTTTTCTCTATCAGGCAGTATTAAATAAATTATCATGAGAATTCCAGCAACTATGTAACTAATACCAGCGATTACACCACCGTTAAACATCATAAAAGTATAAAAAATACCAATAATAATGAAACACATTGAAATGTAAAAATAATGTTCTTTCATCTTAAACTCCTAATTTATCCTTTTTGGTGAGTAATTTAAGATATAATATTCAAGCGTTAGTTTAAAGTGATATGGATTGTTTTTTTACAAAAAAATTAGATTAAGAAAACACTTCTTTGATGAGATTATGTAATTGAGGATGTTCCCAACTGGTCTTCGATACCTTTTTTGCAATGTAATTAGCGAGTATTTCCCTGGTTTCTTTATATATTGTCGTTTTATCGCTATTTTCGGAAACTAATCCATTTACTTTTTCTTTCACGTGATATTCTAATAAAAATTGAAGAACTCTAAAAAAAACATCATACATGAGAAGTCGATCATCGTCATAGATTTCTTTTCCATCATGAACGGCATTATTTCTTGCCTTATTCAAGAGGATCAAATCTTTTTCCAATTCGATGGGAAAATTGAGTTCTTTGATCTTTTTTGGAATTGGTAATTCCTCATCTTTTTCAAGCATTCTCTCATGATATAACGCGATATTTCCGATTAATCTGACCAAGAGTCGAAAGTCATCCTTAACACATTTTTTCTCCAAGTTAATATAATCAACCATCTTTAGCCATGAATCAATATTGATCACTTGTAATTCCTTGATAATCACATTGTCAATAGAATAAAGCATCTCATTATCATTAAGATCACTTGCTTCTGTTTTTTCAATAGCAGGGTTTCCTTGTACTAATCCTTGAATTCTTCTTGCAAGCAACTCTAATAATTCTTCTCGTTCCCCGAGTTTTTCTTCTAATTCTGATATTGAATTGCTATTGCTTGATTTTGTCCTTGACTGTTCATTTTCTTGCAACTTATTAATATAGAAAGGAAACAATTCGAGAATATCGTCTAACATTATGGCACGCTGGTTTAATATGAGTTGCTTCATCTCTTTTTGGGTAATTTCATCTCGAGAAAGTTGCTTAATTTTCGTCTTGAGTGAGTTGAGATTATCCTGATCAAATATCACTTTTTCTACTAGCCCCTTTAGAATGTCTAATGAATTCACATCAGTCACATCAGCGGTCATAAGTCTTCTCCTCCTTGTTGCATGTAAGTATATTCTTCTAATAAATGAGATATTCTTTGGTGGGATTTCACTAATGCATCACACGCTTCCTTTTTCAGTGTTTTTTCATCAGAAATTGTCAGGGTTGATGGATATGCTAAATAATTTTCTATTTCTTCTTGAGTTAAAGGAAAACCATCCAGTGCTACTAAGCTTTTTAGGAAAAGTTCTCTTGATTTAAACACTCCAATCTCTGGGAGTTGCTCTATTCGTGCTTGAACATTAGAAATATACATCTCGGAGAGATCTTGGGCAATGGTTAACGCACGATCCAGATTTCCCTTGTTCAAATCCCTCGTTATTTGAAACAAGTTCCATTGTAAAATATCAATTAATTCGGAGCGAATGATGGGTTTAACTTTGTCTATGGCTAACCTTTTTAGCAGGGATTCTTGGGATGGACCGAATTTAAAATCAGGAATGGTGTCGGATTGCTTGTCAATGATTTCCAAATCGATGTCAGCTAGTGTTTTCCTTCGCGTTTCATAATAATCCTCTAAGACTCTATCAAACTTTGGGGAGACTTGATAACTTGAACGAACGGATTGACCCCCACTTGCTTGTGGGGGATGAGTTTCCACTAAATATCCTCTACTAAAAAGAATATTTAAGATTTCATCCCTAATTTTATTCACTACATTTTTATTCTGATTTATCAATGAAAGTTTGGGATATATCACCTTCTTGAGTTCTTCACGAATCTTGCTCTTATATAAATTCCCTATGGCATGAACGGTTCTCAAACTTTCCAAGAACGTGATGATTTCTGGAATCAGATGAGAATGATCCCCCATATCTTTTTCAAACACCGTCTTTTGTGCCCGTTCTAATATTATTCTTTCGCTCTTTTTCATGTTAAATCCTTGGGCTTCCATGTGAATGATAATTTCTTCCCAATCGAGTGCTTTTAATTCCGTAAATTTTAATGAATCAATTTTTATTGGAAATGGCTGGTAAATATCAGTACGCTTCATTATGGCTTCAAGAGGGCGCATGGTCATTAAATATCTCGCTTGATATAACTCATTTCGCGATTTACTATACATGCCCGTTCCATGCATTTCTTCAAGATTGAGTAGGTTTCGAAGCGTGGAAATATCTCGAGGATCAATTGACTTAAATGCTATATAATTCTCAAGAATTGTAAGTACTTGTGGATGGACATGGTGTATTTGATCGACAGAGCAGATGAATCCAAAACCTTTTTGCAATAAGGGGGTCATTAACTTAGAAATTTTGCCGTATTTCATTGGTTTTTCCAGGAAATAAACATCAAATATGAGGTCTAGATTTGGAATTACTAAAAATTTGGGGACATGTGTATCGTTGTATTTGAGATAATGGATGAATTTTGCTATGATCAACCAAGTAAAAAAGACTTGTTTGTTCAAATCTGATGAACCTGATATATCGATGATTACCGTTTTATTATTTGTTAAGAATTCGTAGATCGATGAGATGAACTTAGTTTCTCGAAAATTTTTAGTATAAAGGTATGTAGTATCTTCAGCCGAGAATTCTTTGAGAGTGGCAATTATGGATTCAACTCCATCTCTCTTTTCGTGGTCGGGTAAATTTTTTACGTGCGTTACGAGCGTGGAATAATCCGCACTCGAATCTTCATCTTTTAACTTTGAGGGGAGGTTTGAAAGTGAATTTTTAAAAAGATCAACAGTTCTCTCATCTTTTTTAAAGCTCATGCCATAGACATCTAGCATTAAGTTCAAAAATTTAAGATTATGGGCATCGAATGGAAGTTCAGAATGGATTGGATCGATTGTCATCGTTCGACCCAATTTATAGTAAATTATTGACTTTTGTTTGGGCATTCCATCAAAGAATCTGATAAGTTTTGACCAATTTCCCGAATAATCAAAAATTATGGAATGCTGACCTTGCTTGATGAGCTCTGCGACCATTAGCATTGTCACCATTTCCCTGCTTTGAGATGTACCATTGGTTATTAATAAACGTTTGACCTGATCTCTTGTAAATCCCGCGTCGATTTCTCCCTCCAAAAACTCTGTATTGATAGTTGTTCCAATATTTACTTGACTTTCTAATTGTAGTGGGGTATTAAATTCAGCCGCAATTCTGGTTTCAATTCCTTTCTTGAATTCATTGGCAATGGTGATGAAATGAGTTAATGTGGTACCTTGAATCAACATGAAAGGCAAATATGAACCTTTTGACTGAATAAACCTGGTTTTGAGTGAACTCAGGGAAAGTGCGGATTCCAAGTGATCTTTTTTGAGAGGTTTAATATTAAAAGTAGAGTAATAGGAATGAAATGAGGTTTTCAGGATCATCGCATTTTCCCGGAGCTGAGATTCAAGGTCTTGGAAATCAGCGGTGGAAACGTTTTTCACGCGCTTATATGCCTGAGTAGTATACATTCCTATCATTTTCCACATGCCGGCTCTTTGGATCATCCACTTATCTTCTTCCTGCCTATCTCTTATCTTGCTCATATGTTTTTTTTTTTCTGATCGATTCAAGGACTTGTTTCCTATTTTATAAAATTTATAATAAGAAATTGCTCCTGCAACTATCGTGGTTCCAAAGGATATTCCTTGAGCCATGAGCGAACCGAAAAACTTACTATCATGTGCAAATATGGGTAATTTAACCTCATTCACGCTAAATGCTTTTATTCCTCCCAATAACTCGTCTCCTACTTGAAAAAAAATCGTTTCAGGCACCCGTGAAAAAATAAAGAATTGTATATCTTCAAAGGGATTAATAGGAATGATTTCTGGAGAGGTAAATTTATTTTTTGAAAAAAGCTGGAATAAGGGTTCTTTCCACCAACCAATGATTATAGTCATTATTACAACGATGAATGATATGATTGTAAGAACCCAGTTCTTCCAAACGGCAGAAACTAACCCACCAACAAGAATTGAGATGATTAGGATCATGATTGCTTTGGAAATAGCTTTTAATGTTAATTTTACATCATGCTTGGTCTGATCACTTGGAGGAACCTCTTGCTTGAGGAAAATGGTCCTCAAGGCTTGTAATGCTTCATTTTTTTCCAATAGTGTTATCTTATAGTGATGGAAATTTGCGACAAAATCAGATTTAATTGCCAACGTTTTAGAATGCAAGGTTTCTAAGAATCGATTAAATTTATTAGTAGAAAAATTACCTATAATCTCGTGAGATAATGCAAAATAGATAATGGTTCGAAATGAAGTCATCCTAGCTCCATTTATTTCTTTCTTCGTTGGGGATGATTGAGTTAAAGGAGATATGATAGGTTGTTGAATCACTTGGTAAGTAATGGTTTGATAGCGAGTTGAGAGCACTCTGATAAATTGCGTGAAATTGGCACTAACATTTTCAGGTAGTACCTCGACCCGAAAAATTCTCGTCCCCACCGTCAGCAAATCTTCTCGATTGGTAAAAAAAATGGAATTTGAGTCCCCTTTCAATTGCCAAAAAGATAAGGATTCAAAAGGATTATAAGAAACTCTAAAAGATAATAGGTTGGAAAAGATCGCGATGAAGAGCATGATGAGGAACGCACATAGAGAGATGATTTTCAAGAGATCAAATGATAACAAAAACCCGTGGACTCCAATGACAGAAATGATTCCTAATAAAACACCCCATTTTACCCAAATTACGCTTTTATTCACGTCTTTTCGTATAGGACCTTGGCGCCAGATGTTGAGATACTGCTTCTCTTCCTTTTCTTCTACTTGGATTATTTTTGGTTTTAGATATTCTGCATAATTAACCATTGTTTAATACCTCCTCTCTCTTTTTATAGCGTTATAATAGAGATATCCTATCAATAGGATGCTCATCATTAAGAAGATCAAGAGTCCTCCAACCGCTTCTAACGAACTCGGCAAGATAATTGTTTCTGCGATCATTGTTGCCTCAAATATTCCCAACAAGATGATAAACCCTAATATCACTAACCATCCACTTCCTCTTTTGGAAGCGAGGTATTCCGGGTTATCTTTCAATCTTCCTTGAATGGGTATCTTACGATAATCCTTGAGATTGAGTATAGACTTAATATTCTTTAATTGCAATGAAGCTTCTAAAACTTCTTCATTTATTTCTTTTGAATTTTTTAATTGGTTCTGGAACTCTCTCTCTCTTTTCTCAATTTCATCCATTAAGAGATCGCGAACCATTGAAGAAGAAGCATTTTGAGGTCTTCTTGAAAACATGTTAAATGACTTAGTATCAGAATTGCCTTGTGTTCTTAGGATGCGAGTAAAACCATCAATTTCCGGTATCTTTATCTTTTGAATGTCATAATAAAGAGCGATAGCATCTTTTAAGTAGGTTTTTGGCAAGTTTCCTCTTGATTTGGAAAAGAGCGCTTCGACCATTTTTATTCTCATGATAATATCATCAGGAATGAGTTCGATTCCTAAGTGAACGATATAGCGATTAATTCGTTCCAAAAAATGATGGATAAATTCATCCTCTCTTGGATTTCGGCTACCAATTCCTAATTTAATACCCATCACATCTGCTTGGTTGCTAATTAGGTGTAATGTGGTAGCAGAAAGTTTGGCGTGATTTCCAGTCATTATGCATTTCTCTACTAACGTCTCAAATTTATGGTCTATTGAATCCATCAACATTAATTTTTTACCCTCTTACCATTTTTTCTTTGCGATTGAAATTGCTGATAGGCAATCTCAACTTGGTGCTCGACCCCTTCTTGTCCTTTTATGCTTTCTTTGGCAGTTAAAAAAGCGTCTTCTTCTGCTATTAGTTGATCCAAATTAACAGATTTCTTAACTCGTTGCATTTGAACGCGCTTATTAGGAACTTTTGATTGTTGTTGGAACGTGGTGGCAACTTTATAACAAAAAAATGCATATGGAAAAGTCAAGATGAAACCCATGCATTGCAAAATATAACCAATCCCAATCTCTTCATTGATAATGATGGAAAGTCCCATATTATTTAGAACCATTCCTGGAAAAAAAAGATCATTGGGAAAGAGAATCGTGAAAGGAAAGGTCGTAATCATGAGAGTGATCATAAAACTTGTTGTGAGGAAGAAATAGGCATTTGATTTTGTTGTCTCCAAGTTCGATGCAGTTTCTGGGTTTTTAAATAAAGCGATTATAATCGATCCTACTATCATGAAGACCTGAATGAGAGTCAACATGGGCGACATCATGGTATTTTTAGGAATATATTGATTTAACACGCTATTTTCAAGATACTTGATGGTTACCCATCCATTCAGGATCGCATGAGTGTTTTCTACTAGTTTTTGTCCCGATTCATTGAAAACATCCACGATGTACCATTCTAAAAACAACGATACAAACGTGAATAATAGTCCAACGATAAAACACAGCTTAAGAACGTCAGCTGATTTATCATGAATATTCATATCATAAAAAACAAATAAAAGTATATAAAAAACAAAAAAAAAGCGCGATGATCATTTTGAGATTCATATTTATAATTTATATCTTCAAATAGTCATAATATGTGAAGTATTTGTCTAAAAAAGGAACGATTAGTCATCTAAAAATGACTGATACTTGGATAGAATAGGATCATTCAATGAATTTAAATCTTGATTTCGTTCGAATTCAGTTTTCTTGACCAAGGTTTCAGCTTCGAATTGCTCGAGGCCTAATTGGTCACCTCTAATCGAATTATTATCGTTTTGAGGCTCAATCCCCGATTTCTTGGTTTGGAAAGACGTGAATCTGTTTTTCTTTGAATTATATGCTGTCTCTTTTACTTCATGCTCAAGCTGAATCATCCAATCATCAGAAAATTCCTCCCTGATTAAGATCAGATCCTCCTTGCGAAGCTCAATCGGCTTCTCATAATAAGGCATCTTAAAATTAATTGCCATATTGTTTGTTCCTTGGAAATATTGATATAAAACTAGCGCGATGGCACCTCCATATATAAAAATCAATGCAAATCCAAGAGATATAAGCAATCGTATTAAATCTCTCATTTGTATTACTAAGAAAAGGGAAAAAATTGCGCCAAAAAACAAGAAAGGTAACGAATAATTCTTAAGGTTTTTATAGAACACGTTTTTCATCTTAACTTGTTTCACGAGGGAATTTGAAGCCGAATCTTGAGTTGTTATTAGATTATGTTTTTGTTCCAAGAATTCCATTAACTCACTTAATTCCTCCAATTCAATTACGTGTAAATTTGATGAATGTTGATAAGGAAATGAGACCGTTTTTTCAATGGATGAAACGGAATGATTTGTCACAAGTATTGGATCGATGACGATCTCATACTCGATTTCTCCAGATGCCATGAAAAGAGGTTTTTGTTTGAAACCTTTTTGTACAATGGTATCCAATCCAAAATATCTCGATAATAATGCGTACAGAGCTCCCTCATCCGTAAAATTATCAAACATGGCATCAGAAACCTTCTTGAGTTGCCTTGCATGGGCTTCTGCTACGGAATCTGGGACATATTGTAATGATGTAGAGTTATTTGCACTAATTGGTTTCAAAACCCTCATTTCAGATATGAAGAGGGGATTTTGAGAGTTTAGGAATTTTATCGGCATGAGCAATATTAAACGCCTGTTATAGGAAACCGTAATAACTTTACATGCAAAATTGTCGATCCCACGTTGAAATTCCCGCATTTCTTGATCATTTAAAGAAAACTCGTGCAATTGTCGATCTTTTATAATTCGTGCAATTGTTTGACAATGCCGATTTTTGTCAATTATTGGCGTTTTTATTGGTACGATTTTCTCACTTAATTCTATTTCTGGTATTTGAACTGGCTTTGATAATGGTTCAATTTCAGCATCGACTCTCCTCGTGAAATAAGGCACACATATTTTGTTTTGCAATGGTTTTACCTCATATTCTTCACTAGTACTAAGATTTTCTTCCTCAAGTTCTTCTTTTGCCACTTTCTCCTCATCAATTTTACTTATATTTTCATCTGTATCTATTTCTTTTGTGGCAGAGCTGAAATTTACACGTTCTTCATTAAGAGAATCAGAAACTTTCTCGGTTTCAATTGCTTTTTGATCTTGCAAGGAATCGAACCATTCATTTAGATTTTTACTAATTGGCTTATTATCTTGAGCTTGGGATTTTAACATTTTATAGGATGTGAGAGCTTTTGGGGTTACGGCGGCGAGATTTTTACTTTTAGGGATAGATTGTTCGTCACTTTCATTAACCCATGCGTTTGCATTCGTGATCATCTTACTTGCGGTAGCAACTCCAATTCCCGGAATGCTAGCAATTTGTTCTGGTGTAGAAGTTATGATATCTTTAATGGTATTAAATCCATTAGATTGTAATTTTAGGGCGATACTTGGTCCGATTCCTTTTATTTTTGTGAGATCATCTCTTTTTGATTGAATCACTTGATTGTTACTTGTAGATTCTTGAGATGGAGCTTCATATAAATTTCTGGTTTGAATGAGCTGGTTTATTATTTCTTGAAATTTTGCAGTCCACTCCGCATTTTCTTGAGTTTGCGCTTCCCTTAATGCATTCTTAGCAAAATACATTGCTTGCTCGATATCATTTTCATCGAGAATTTCTTGCAGATTTTCATATAAAAATACCAAATCCCATTTTTTTTCTACTTGAAGTGTTCCATTTACGCTAACCATGATATTCAAGTATAATTAGAATGTTCTTATTTATAAAAAAAAAAACTGAAAAAAAGAGAAAAAGCAACTTGCATGATTTTTCCTGAAAATTTTTCTTTATAAAAAAGGATAAGGTTAGCTCATACGTGTCGTTAAAAAAGTATGTCAGATCACAAATCCCCACAATAGATGGACCTCCAGAAGTGCTTCAATACATAAATGATGAACGACTTCAACGGGTGCTCTTAGAACACCAAATTTTTAGTTTAAGAACAATTCAAAAAGAAGCGATCGCGAAAGGGTTATTTTTCCGAAAATCCTTCTTAGTTTGTGCACCAAGCGGGAGTGGCAAGACTCTCATTGGCGAGTTATGCGCGGTTCACGCCCTTTTCAATAATTTTGGTAAATCAGCATATTTAGTACCCTTCAAAGCATTAGCTTCCGAAAAATATCTTTCATTCAAGCATGATTACGAACGGTTTGGCATACGCGTGGAACTTTCCATAGGAGATCAAGAACCCGAAGAAAAAGTATTAGAGGAAGCTGATCTAATCATCACGACCTACGAAAAAATGGATTCCATACTAAGGAATTTTCACGACAAGCAATGGATTTCAGAGATCACTACTATCGTGATAGATGAGATCCATGTTATTGACGAATCTGATAGGGGTCCGCGTTTGGAATCACTCATCGTGCGACTCAATGAATTCTTGCACCAACCTCAAATCATCGGGCTTTCTGCAACCATTGCAAACCCAGAATTTTTCAATCAATGGCTTTCATCGCTTGGAAATGAGACAGTTTTAATCAAGTCGGATGTGAGACCCGTACCGCTTCACTATCAGATTGAAATCACTCGTAACAAGGATTCCACCTTGAAAAAAGTCGTAAATGATACTTTATCTCAGAATGGTCAGGTGTTAGTGTTTGTTAATAAGCGAAAGCTCACCCAGAGCATTGCTAATAATCTAAGAATGTTGGTAAAAGGACACCTGAGTCCCGATGAACTGAATGGATGTAAAGAAGCGGAAGGTAACTTGTCATCACTTAGAGGAGGTGTTCCTGACTTGAGAAAGTCAATAAAGCATGGTATTGCATTTCATCATGCAGGTTTACTTCCAAGGGAACGTAAAGTTGTCGAAGAATCATTTAGAAAGCACGTGCTTAAAGTTATAATTACCACCACCACATTATCTGCTGGTATTAACCTTCCGGCAAGAATGGTCATTTTAAGAGATTTCAAGAGATATACCACATCGGGGCATAACATCAAGAATTTCGAAGATCTTCATGAAAATGGAGATGGATTTTCCTATTTTAAACCATTTTCCCCAAATGAGGTATTTCAAATGTTGGGAAGAGCTGGTAGACCAGGCTTGGATTCAATAGGACATGGAATCATCCTCGTAAGTGATGTAAATGAGAGAGATTTTGTGGAAGATCATTATTTTTTCCCCGGAGATTCAACCAAGGAAATTGTTCCCAAATATAATGATTTAGGTTCCGGGTTAAATACCGTTCACACGCTGAAGGAACAAGTTCTATTAAGAGTTTACGAGGAAGAAAACATTTCAATGGACCAATTAAAGAGTTTCTTTAAAAAAACATTTTTTTGGTTTTGTATACAAGATAAAATGGGAGATGATGCTATTCCTATAGAGCAGCTACTCCTGATCGAAGAAATATCACCAAAAAACATTTTGAGATTACATTCTCATCCTGAAAAAATAAATACCATTAAGAAGCGATCGTATCCCATTAAAATATCTCGGTTTACCAAGGAGGGAATTGGTGGATACTTGAAAACAGATTATGGGGTCTATAACATCCAATTTGATCTTGATAGGGGTATTGAATGTTCTTGTGGGTTTGAGAATGGAATGTCGGATGGATACGCAACTACCAAGTTTTCTTTTGAATTTTGCGATCATGTCGTAGCCTTCTTGCTATATCTGTTTGAAATTCCCGACCCAAACTTCCAGAAACACGTGGAGGATGTTATTCCTCAATGTTTAAAGACCCAATACATACTAAATTACTTGTTTGAAAAAGGTTTAATAATTAAAAACGAGAATGGGACCATAAAATGTTCACAATTTGGAAAGTTGATCATACGACTATATTTGTATCCTGTATCAGGGGTTCTAATTCGATCTAAATTGGAGAATTTAGAAATAGCCTCTTATCAAGAAATGATAAAGGAAGCCTATGACATTCTTCGTGCTGAACGAAGAGTGAGGGATTATAGATTATTAAACCCCCTATTGGAATGGACAGATGAAGAACCCGTCGATAGTATCATTCAGAAGCATAATATCATGGCGGGTGACTTGTACAATCTGAGAGATAACTTGGAAAGGAT
>CAZOYD010000009.1:0-12171 GCA_964583985.1 uncultured archaeon | reverse complement strand
CTCCAAGAAAGAAGAAAATCAAAATACAGGATTTCCTAGTCTTGGAAAAACAAGAAGAAAGCGGAAGTACAAAATATGTCATAAAATCATTCGGGTATTCCAAGAAAGAAGCGTTGACTGCACTTTCATTTCTCAAGGATTCAATTGCTTCCTTTAATAAGTTGTCTCCTCTGCAGAAAATCGAATTTTGCCAATCCCAGCGAGCGCTTATCAAATTATATTTAAAATTATTAAATCAAAAAAAATCAATTATAGAATGAATTTCAAATCAAAAGTATCTATCTAATTTTTAAATATTTTTTAATCCCTATAAAATGCATGAGTAATTTCTCTTTAATTTAACAAAAAGAAATGTTATTTTTATCGAATCCCATGTCTACCAGCGCTTTTTCCACTCTTCTATTTTGTTCTCCGCGCACTTCCAAGACGTTTCCACGGATGGTGCCATCAACCCCCAGCGTGCTCTTGAGCTCTTTTTAATTGTTCATGCCATCATATTTAAATACTATTATTTGTATTATAATATATAATTAAAAAAGAGCCAATAAGATATGAATTCCGATGAGAAAAAAAGAGACTATGCAGTGCTGGCCTTAGCAATAGTAGGTGGTTATATATGTTATTATCTATTATATTTTTTTAGTTATTCTTTTATTCATTCTGGTGGATATGGGTCATTTATTGCCTTTATATTAATATTCATTACATTTTGTTTGCTTGCTTTCTTTACCATTCGTCCTATAAAAACACAAAAAGGAAAGACAGTTTTAGGATTAACATCAATGATTTTTGGAATGGTAATTCTTCTTTTTCCTTTGATTGATTTTTTAATCTCGGCATCTAATGCTGTTAATTCAACTCAATTATTAAGTATCTTTATAAGTTTCATCCAAATTAGTTTTCTTTTTCTAACCGCTGGAGCTCTGTTGCTTTGGAATGGCATTTCAATGTTCAGAAAAAATTATAATTCCCGAATGCCAAAAAAAGAAGCACTAAAAAAAGAGGCACAAAATATGAATGAAAAAAAAATAGATTATGCAGTGCTGGCTTTAGCAATAGTAGGTTGCTATGTAAGTTTGTATCGATTGATTCATTCTGGTTATATTATTGCTTATTCTATTGGGTATGGATCAATTATTGCCTTTATATTATTATTCATTGTATTTTGTTTGATTGCTTTCTTTACAATTCGTCCTATAAAAACACAAAAAGGAAAGACAGTTTTAGGATTAATATCAACGATTTTTGGAATTGCAATTCTTCTTTTTCCTTTGATTGATTTTTTAATCTTGGCGTCTAATGCTGTTACTCCAACTCAATTATTAGATATCTTTATATCTGGTATTCAAATTAGTATTCTTTTTCTAGTCGCAGGAGTTATGTTGCTTTGGAATGGAATCTCAATGTTCAGAAAAAATTATACCACTTTTTTTAGCATTCTAAAAGTACAAAATACAAACATAAATTAATTTTAAGTTTTTCCGCTCTAAATTTTAGTTGATCTGGTTTTTCAAGATATCTTTTTAGACTTGAAAAATAAAGCGATTAGAAAGACACATCTGTCAAAAGATTTTGAAGAAGTCATATCGACTTTAACGAAAAGCGGGTATTGAAATTCATGCTTGGGATGTGAACGATAAAAAAACGCTCGATAGAATAGTCGAATTGAATATAAATAGAATATGTACAGGTAATTTTACCGAAGCATTTAACTTTCGTCATAATCTTTTTAAACAAACAGAATAACAGAAATCCTTATTAGAAGTAGAAAAAAAAGCTAGTAATTGAAGTTATTTTTTGTTCCCAAAAAACGTTTGTTTAAATAAATATTCAAGGCACGCGCTTTCAAACTCGATTTGTAATAATGCCTTGAATAGAGGATCCCTCCAGGAGAGTGACAAATATCTTGAATCATCGATTGAGGTTCCATTATTAGTTCTGTGGAGGAATTCAGAATGGGGGATTATGATTTTTGAGATATCAATATCCAAAGGCGGGATCTTCTCAGCGTGCTCCGTATCTGATAAATTTTTGCGATATTTTAATCCATGTGAACTCATAAAAGAAAATGCAAGCAGATATATATAAATAAAAAAGAAAATTATGGTATCAATTAAGATCGTTTTACAAAATAATCTCCATCGTGACTCTTAAGATGCCCTTCTTTTAAGGCTCGTTTAATGAGACTGGAAATTACTGATTGCGGAATGTTTTTATTTTCAGCCATGATTTCAATGATATATTTTGGAAATGTTTTATACATTTCCGAAATCTCTCTTAACATCAAAATAAATAAATCAAATAATTGTTCATCCTCATTATCGTTTTTTGGTAGTAAATTAGGTATAACTCTTTCATTTCTCGAAGTAATCTTAAATCCTCCTTCTGAAGTAAAATCAGGTCCACCTTTTAATTCTTGATGACTAAGTTCCTCTTGTAATTGTTTTACCCTGTTTAGTGCACTTGTCATTCCGTTCACGATCTCTGATTTGTGTAAAAGGCTCTGGACTTCATGAGAATGACCACAGCGCAAGCATTTTTTAGTTTTTTGCGTTGTTTTTACGTAGCTAAACTGGTTGCATTTATCGCAAGCAAAGACCAAGTAGGGCGTCTCATCTGGCTTCCACTTAACTTCGTCCATTCATTTCACCTCCTTTTTTATGGGGGATATACAAGTTTTTAATAATAAATACTAATTCTTCAGGCACGTCAATAGAGATGGTTCGAAACCAATTCTCATCACCCCATTCGGCAATTCTTTGCTTGAGTAATCGCTTTTCACCTTCGAATTGTTCGGTGAAATCTTCAAAATCAAATACGAATAAGACCAGTTTTCTTGCTTGTCGAAGTCGTAGCAAGTCTTTCTCTGACATAGAAATGCTTTCTTTAATGAACGTGCGTGGATCGATGATGAATAACGCAATTTCTGAAAACAGATCAACTCTTCTCCCATTTTCTTGCAAGCCAAGGATAATACCATCGTTTTGTAATTTTTTGCGCAATCCAAATTTCCCTGGAACGTCCTTGCTGATAATTATTTCCGGATCTGGAGTTTTAAAAGATTTGCTTATTATTGGAGACTCTGACTTGGAAGGAGAAAAGTAGGATAGCAATGTTTCTTGATTGGGAGTGCGAGATTTTGATTGGAGCAGGTTACTGTCTCTTCCTTGTTCTTTCATTCTCTTTTGTTCAGATTTAATATCTACTCCATTAACGTTATCTTCGTCCTTAATATCATTACTTAATTCTATTTTCTTATTCTTTTCTGGAGAATCCTTGAGATGATCGTTCATTTTTTGGATCTTATTAAGCGCAATGCGTAAATATATCTCATCGTTGGTATTCTTGCTATATAACAAGATAACTTTTCCTTCCCGTTGCCGAGCGGTTCGTCCCTTTCTTTGGATGTATCTAATTTCTGAAGCTACAATATCGTAAAATACCACGATATCGCATTCAGCAATATCAAGGCCTTCCTCCGCCACATTTGTTGCGACAAGAACGTTGTAATCACCTTCCTTGAATGCTTTAAGAACCTCCAGTTGCTTTTTCTGACTCATCCCTTTATCTTTATTTGACTTAGTTGCCTGCCCCACGAAACGAGCGGGCTTGATTGAAGGTTCTTTTTCCAAGCGTGAAGTGATGTGCTGAATGGAATCTCTTAATTTCACGAAAACCAAAATTCTCGAATCTGGATTTTTTTCTAATTGATCTTTAAGTAACTGAAGTAAAACGGCATATTTAGGATGAATTAATGCCTTAGGATATTCCACTTCTTGCTTTTTTAATTCGAAGTAAATACGACGAATTCGGGTATCTGCTGCCAATATTCGGTTTGCTTTTGAACTATTTTGTTTTCGAGCCTCTTTCATCAATTTTTCTAAATACATGAGAAGAGTATCAAGTCCTTGTTGCTCAATAAGTTCTAGCATGTGATACAGAATGAGTCCTTGAGCATTGACTGAGATTACACCGTAAATGCTTTTATCACCCGAAGTCGTGTTCTTGATTAATTCGGTATTTAACTTTAGAAGGTCTTTTCGAGTAATCTTATTAATCAAATTTTCTCCTTTTTTATCGAGATGTCCCATGTGCGAGAGAAACTGAAGTCGTTCCTCCACCAATTGATCAATAATTAACCGAGTATCTTCCATTAAACTCGTTAAATCTACGCCGATCTTGAATATATCCATTGGTTGTAAGTAATTTTTCACGTCATCATCCTTTCGAGTTCTCACGTGGACATTAGTTTTATCAACGTGTAATATTTGACATAGTTCATCTATTCGTTCCTTGGAAGATCCAGGGGATGCTGTAAGTGCTAAAATGGTTCCATCGGGATTCTGGTCATGATAAGTGTCTGAAATAAGTCCATAGGGATAATCGCCGCTCGCATGGTGGGCCTCATCAAATATTATGAGGCATGTATTTTTTAAGTCATAATGCTTGGCTACCAAATCATTTCTTAGGGTTTGAGGTGTATAAAATAAGATTCGATGGTCCTCAAATAATCGTGGTCTTTCTTCTGATGGATTTTTTCCGGTGAGTGTAATCATGTTGTCATCAGAAATAGCGAGGAATTGAGAAAATGATTCACGATGTTGATCGATTAAAGGACGTGTAGGTGCTAAAACAATGACTTTTGAATCCGTGGGGTAATTCTGAAGCGTTTCTGCCACCACTAACAATGATATGATTGTCTTACCTAATCCCGTAGGAATGACTACTAATGAATTCGTATTGACGCATTTTTTCGCTATTTCCACTTGATACTCTCGAAATTGAATCTTATTTGTTTCGAGGAATTTTAAGGGAACACTAAATTCTTTCACCCTGGCCATTCTATCTTCCTCCTTCAATATAGATTTCATATTCATCAACCGTCAAATGTGAAAGAGTTCTATTAGTCTTTTTAAACGTGACAATCTCCGTGCCTAATCTCAAGGCTAAAGCAGAAGGGTAGATGAGACTATTTCCCTGGGAGTGAAAAAAGTAGGGATGGTTCTTAAATAACTGCACTACTTTCTTGGTAAACTGAGAGTTGGCAACCTTAATGTCAAATCCCTTGCCAATCTTGACTTCTTGGAAATAAATTACAATATCACTTACATCAGCTGCTTCTTCTTGAGAGATCCACACTTCCTTTAATTCATCGTGCCAGTTCGCGTTAGTTCTAGGCCAGAAAGTTAAATATTTGTTTCCATTCATCCATTTTTTCTCTAATTGATATCCTGCAAATGAATTGATGAATAAATCTTGAAATTGAAGGATGAGATCCCTGAGTGATTCCACATCTTCACTTGAAATGCCCCACTGATCCTCTAATTTACTAAAATTGAGCGATTTATTAGGGTGTTGGTGAAATTTCTTGAGTACTAAAATCAAATTCTTCAATCCTAAGATTATGGCCGAAAATTGTGTCTCGTCTTGCATTAAATTATGACAGTTTGAAATTATTTAAAAAAAAAATGATCTGCGCGTAATATATCTCTCTCAGAAATATGATGATAATTAAAAAGGAGTCTAAAAAAAGGATTTATTATAATCTTTTTAGAGCTTGCGATTCATTTGTTTTCTTCTAGCCAAGTAAATGATGCTTCCAGGTATTGATGTGAACCCAAATGCAAGTCCTAAAGCCCATGTAAACTCTTCCTCAGAAAGGTTAAATTCAGGGGGATTTGGATTTCCAACTAAAGTAATTTGCGTTTCTCCCATCAAAATCGGTTCAGAAGCATAACCATCATCCAAGTAAATCATTATTCGGTATGAATTTGAGCTAGTTGGCGTGTAAATTAATGAAAACATCGTCCAGGTTAAAAAATCTTTTTGAGAAAATTGTTCGGTACTAAAGAACTCATCATCCTTATAGATCTCGATATAAGCATTACCTTCAAGCAAGGGAGTTTCTCCAGTGCCAAATTTTTGAGACGCGTTGATTGTAATGGATAAAGTCTTAGAAGTATTTTTCCAAGATATACTCTTCATCAGTTCATAGGTAGTGTCAATATGTACCTCTTGAGTAGCGATCTTATTCACGCCATCATATACAGAGACATGCCCCGATGCTATGGGATAGCACGTCGGATCTGTTGGAATGTAGAGATATGTTTCATGAATGCCCTCTGGAACAGCATCCATGACGATTGTCCCTGAGAATTCCGATTCAAATTTTACCGTGACGTAAGATCCGAATCTTTCCAACACCAAGTTTCCCAGTGCTACCGATAAATGACAATAATCTCCGAGCATCACTGGGTTATCATGAGTCATATCTATTCTTACTTCATCATTGCGTGCCATTTCAAATACCCATCCGAGCACGCATGGTTTAATTGTTTCCTTATTGGATGTAAGATAAAATTGGTTGAATTCATCCGAATAAATTGATTGAATTAGAGCTTGCGTTTGGGCGATATCAAATTGAATGGAAAGGTCATACATTTTCGTTATTTTATAAGAATAATAAATATTTTTGATATTACTATAATCAAGAATCGCTTCTACAAAATGTTGAATTTTTGAATGGTCCAGATCAGCCTCTCCTAGTGCGTTAAGAATATACATTGCTTGATAGGTGTTTTCCAATGCTTTTTCCGGACTATTATCATGCAGTGGTGATAAATAGATGTCCGTGGAAGTTTCTACCAAGTTTCGAGAAACGTGAGTTATTAAAGCTTCTTCATCCAATAAAAGATCTCTCACTGAACCAGCATTCATTTCCTCGCTTAGAATTTCTAAGGATCGAAAAGCATAATATGAGTTTTCGAATATGACGCTCTTTGCTTGAAATTCTTCAGGAAACATCGTATCCAAAATTGATATGCAAAAGCCTCCGAATAAGTGACTTTGAGTAGTATCTAAATATTGAGTGGAAGCAACTCCGCGAATCATGGTAGTCAAGTTTAGATCTCCCTTTAGATCATCCATTTTAAACAATACATCCAAAATTTCTAGTGCATAGAACATCCATTCTGAAGAATAATAATTCCTCACTTCAGGAATGATCTCGTGCTTGCAAGATGTATCAAATTCTAAGGGATAGGAACGAAACCAAGATCTGGAAACTTCCATTCCAGTGCTTCCTAAGAACCCATAACCATCTACAATTTCGAAAAATTCTATGGATCCTGCAATCCAATCATATAATTGCTGAATTGGAAGTTCATTCAAGCGGTTCATTACCTTATAGGAACTCACTAATGAGTACAATTGCCCTAATCCTTGGTAATCATTAGTAAGGGGTGCATACCCTCCTTCCGATTTACAATATGAAATGAAAGATGCCACTTGAGATTTTTCTGCTAAACCAAGTGAACTCAATTCCCCTGACCCCTTCAATGATCGCACGATCTGAAAGGTATCAATGAGTTCATGATAGGGAACAGTAGTAGATGAAACCCATCCTCCCAAGTGGGTTCTTCCATCCAATATAAATGAAATTAATTGGGTTCTATCAAAGTTTGTAAATCCCATTATATCTGATAATTCTAATCCAATTGCACTTGCCACGATATTGCTTTCATTGAACGGAAATGAAATTTGGGATATGGTGAAATAATTTTTATCTGAATCGTATAATGCATTCAAATATTCGTGAAAATCCGGAATATCTATGGTTTGCTCCATTCCTAGCACCTCTAATGACTTTATCGCATAATACGAGGAGAACAAGTTGGGATCAAATGCGCCAATGGAATCAAATGCCATCTCCAAATCGTTATAAAATCCCCCGCTTCCTGTTTGTAGTGAATTTAAATATGCTATTAGATCCTCTGCTTCATTTTGATAAGGTTCCCAATCACTCAGTAAAATATCTAACGTGAGTAAAGCATAGTATGTATTGTCAGCAGTTGAGATTAGATATTTTGGCTCTAAATTCGAATCGTATGATCTTCCAATGAACCCTGAACTAATGGGATTATAACAACTCCAGATATAATAAATGAGATCCTCAGAGTTTAGAGACCCTGATTGATTTAAGATCTGAAGAGAAAGAATTCCATAACACGTGATTTCAAGCATGCTTGTTAGTGGGTAATATACCTGGTCAAAATCGACATCCAAGTATCTATAAGCAGTATCATCAATAAAACAACAATTCTCGGGGATATAATGACTCAATACATATTCTCCCACCGCAATTTCGTCTATTTGTGAAAGCCTTCCTAGGGATTGTAATGTTGATAGCGCTTGATATGTTGCTTGAAGTGTTGGCTGATAGTAACTTGAGAAATAACCATTTGTCATATATTCCCCTGTTTTTTCTGTCAAAATATTATTCAAGAATTCAAGGGTAGCATCAGAAGTTACTGGTGTAACCTCTTGATTGTCAACTGAAGTATAATCAAAAGTCATGACCGATTCTTGTCTGAAGGCATTACAGATCAGCGTGCATGAGAGCGCGCAAATCACGACTGTAAGTAACAAACCAACAAATATTATTCGTGTTATTTTCATTTTTCTACCTAAAAATATTGCATTTAACCTAGGTAATTCCCGAAGTATTTAAAGAAAAAAGAAGAATTTGTCCTAAACATCGCTAATCAAGATATTATCCCTGCAGATTATAACAAATCTTAATCATAAAAAAATAAAGAGAAAAAAAGAAAATCAGAATAAAATAAGGATAAGGAAAAAGGAAAAAAGCGTAGAAAATTTCAGTCTCCAGGCAGAAACCAATATTTAATGACTTGTTAAATGTAAGGGAGGTCCTTTCGGATAATGATAATTCTGCACCTTAATGGTAATCTTCTCGCTCCCTGGTGTTCCTAACGGAATGATTTTTTTTAAATCTGAAAACTCGTTTTTATCATGCATTGGTGATTTATTTAAAATTATAAATGTTCCTGAAGTAGTTTTTATAACATGCATGTAATATTCAAAAGTTTTAAGGGGATTAAAGACTTTTTGGGCCGACCCTAAATTTACCTCTATTAATGATTCAACAATGGGCATTCTCTCATCTTTTTCAATTAACCCTAACTTGATCATCACTTTACGGAGCAATTCAGAAGATTTTACCAGGCTTTTAAATCCTTTCACTCGCAAGTGATTGAACACATTTTGTTCTACTTGACGCTGGATGGTGGACATCTGAATTCCGAGATGAAAACAGATGGCATTCACTTTTAATCGTTTCTGTTTGTCACATAACGCAACAATGCTACAAACAACCCCTGCAATCACGTCATCTTTTGTATTTTTGATGACTTCCCAGAAAGAGTACATTATTTTTTTCGCAGTATTGTAAAATTCCATGTCCATTCCAAATTCTTCGGTTATTTGCAAGATTTTCTGGAGGATGTAATCCTTCCGATTTCGCTTGCAATAATAAGGGATAAAATTTTTAACTTGAAGTTTGAACGCGTTAAATTCTTTTTTCGTTATGTTTGATATCTCAAGAAGCTCTTGTTCATTGATCCCCTTGCAATTGAGCTTGAAATGAAGATAAATGGTAATTGGAACCAACTTTTCGGGACTCCTGAACTTAGTCCCACTTTGCAACACTTTTCGAATGGCACAAAACTGCTTGAAAATATGCTGTGATTCTGATAAAGGAAGCCCCAAACCTGACAATAACCTCTTAATTTCGCTTCGGGCTTTTATTTTCACATCCTCCTCACGATCTCGCTCTGAATCAAGTTTTTGCCATTTCTGCAGTTGAGCAGATTGAGGTGTAGTCACTCGTTCTTTATATAATCCTATTTGAGTTCCTCCACGAGGAGCATGTTGAATCACGGTTTCATTATAAGGATGATGATATTCTAAGACTAAACTCGAAAGCACCAACCCACAATTTGCGCAAACATAGCCTTCACGAGTTTGTTTGATGTCCGTGGAATCACAGGCATCGCATGTGGAAATCTCCTTGTCTAAAGAATAAACTTCACGCTTTATCCTTGATAATCTTTCATTTGTTGCCATTTTTTTAATCACTTTTCATTATTTTTTTGTGACGATATTCTCGGCCACAATAAACAATAAGTAGGAGTTTGGTTTTTGAACCTTGTTATTTTCACTTTTTGTCACTGCGATCACTAATTATAAAGGGATCACGATAAACTTTTCTTCAGGAACAAGAGTATTTTTATTAACACAATTCAATTTTTTATTATTTATTGTTATTAGGAAGAATCTGAAAGAGATAAAAAGATCGATCTTGGGAACTTTTGTGTGCTTATTTCATTTCGTGGATCACTCTCCCAAAAAAACCTATGAAGAAATAAGTAAAAAACGTTTTATTTTAAAAGTTTAAAACCATTAATAAAAAATAATAGAATTTCCATTATTGATTTATTTGGGGAAACAATTTAATTTACTTGATAAAAGCCCGCGCCCCCATTTTGTAATTTAGTTTCCACAAATCCCTTTTCACGGGCGCTACTCTTTATTTTTAAGAATTTATTTAAACTCAACATATTTCAAATTATGAAGACCATTTTTTAATAAAGATCTTTTATTCCTTTTCGAGTTGAAATTTGCTGATCATTATAAGGTAATCATGATTCTATAATGTAATATAGAATGGAGATATGAAATTGTCGCATTTTTTTGTTCCTATCGATCATTCAAAAGCGGTAGAATTGGTCCCGGAAGAAGAAGAGATCTTATACAGCACGTTATGTCACGTTGAATTCGACATTAAAGAGAGAGAGTATTGGGAATCACACGTTCTCATGACAAATCGTTCAGTTATCTTTACGAAAGGGAATTTTCATGAACCTGACCAATTATACTATCTACCTTGGACGGCAATCAAATTCATTGGGAATGCAAAATTTAATGCTGCTCCTTATAATTTTAGGCTTAAAAGAGACATTCTCCTTGAAACAAATGAGCAGTTTCTGGAAAGAAGTCAGGATTTTAAGTCATTCATCAAGCCTATCAAGGAAGCGGGCAAAAAGTATTGGAAAGCGAATTTTCCATCACGGATTAGTAAAATTACAGAGGTGAAAAGAATCATGCGAATATATCTTGATCTCCAAAAAAAAGGATCCTAATACTTTTTTTGCACAATTTTGAGGGAATACAAAATTCAGTGATAGTGAAACCCCAATCAATGGTGTTTTTTTTTGTAAAATAAATTTTCCTAAAAAGTTTAAAACTGTTTATTTTCTTTTAGATATTCGGTGATCATAATTACAATAACAAATAAACAACTTTCAGAAAAGGAACTTTCGCAAATCTTTAACTTGTTAAAACATCCATTGCGAAGAGGGATTCTTAAACTTTTATCTAATAGTCCACAATCTTACACGATGATTTTGAAAAATCTTAAGATTCCTGAAAGTAGTATTTTAAACTATCATTTAAGAGAAATGGATGATTTACTGATTACCAAAGATGTTAATGGAAAATATCTACTGAATGAAGTTGGTCAGATTTGCGTGCAACTTGTACTTAAAGTCAAGGAAAATGAGGATATTCATAGGTTCAATAAACTTCAACTAGTAGTTACCCAATTAAAAAGAGCAATAAATTTTATTATTATAACATTCTCGGTACTTGTAGTTATTCTCATATTAGAGCTATTTCTGCTAAAAGTTTTAAATTTATCTTCTATAATTGAGATTTTTTCTTCAGGGACAATATTTAGTATTCTAATTTCAACGAGTACTTTCATTATGTTCGAAAAATCTGAGAGCAGTGAGATTAATAAGTTAGAAAAGAAGGAGAAAATAGAAACTTATTCCATATTATTTACCATTTGGATACTTGTTCAAACAATAATCACTTTATTGTGGTAGGAAATTATTAATTTCTTGAAAAAAGAGGGATGTAGATTCATTGACACTGAATTTTGTAAACACGCCCTATTTTTTATTTAAATAAATTGGAATAAATCCTCATTAGAATTTAAATTGAGGTGAATTATTAGTGGAAATCGAAGTTGCAATATTAGTGGAAGAAATGAAAAGTGAAGAATCTTTTGATTATGCAGAGTATTTTGATCATTCTCGATTCTTGCCTCCTGGAGAATTGAGCCTTTCAAGAGACAATAATATCGCGTGGTAATTTTTTGTTTTTTTGTTATTCTATTTTTTTTATTTAAATATAATAGTAACATCTCCTTGCAGAATTTAAATTAAAAAAAGCAAAAAAAAATGTACTTATCAATAAGTATTTGGCTCTGGTTTCTCGGCATATGGGTAGTATCGCAAGCCACAAAAT
>CAZOYD010000008.1:0-85893 GCA_964583985.1 uncultured archaeon | reverse complement strand
TTATTCTTCACAGCAAGTACTGCGAAAGAGGCATAAACCTAAAAAACCACCAAAATATGAGGAGGGGAGTTGGTAAGATGAAAGGGATGTGTTTAATAGTCGTCGGATTGGCATTTTTCATGGTATATCAGACGAATCCAGTGGGTACGCTCATTATTGCCGGAGCGATACTTGCTGGCTATGGTTATATTAAATCAAGAAAAAAAGGCGGTTCAAGGAGAAACGGAGTATTTTTTGGCAAAGGCGTAAGATCGATGCAAGAAAGTTCTCAAGTAAATGAAATCATGACGATGTTTTTAGTCCAACAACTCTTGGATAAGAATCATGATAAACTAATACAACCACAACCTCGAGAACAGGATCAAGAAATATTGAAATTAGAGGAAAAGAAGCAAGAAATCCTATCTTTATTGGAGTGATGTGCAAATCATGAATATTATGACTTTATTCGAGGATTACATGATAAAGAGTGGTCAAATTATCTCTCTTTCTGGGTCTTCAGGAACGGGGAAAACTACTCTAGCTCTCCAAATAGTTGCGGGATCATTGACCGCTAAAATACCATTTGAGGAAAACTCCTCTGCACTGTGGATCCAAGCAAGCGAAAGTTTTCCAAAAAAGCGAGTCAACTCAATGTTAAAATTAAAACCTGAATTACTTGATTACTTGTTAAAAAACATTTTTATCATTCCCTCAAGAAACATTTTTCACACGTTTGACGAACAAAACAAAATTTTGCGAGATTTATACCTTAAAGAATTACCTCCTGATGTCAAATTCATCGTAATTGATAATATCTCCCATCATTTGCGATATCGTTTGGCTGAACTAAAAGATTTTTCAAGTCGTTCTAAAATTGTGAACCAATTTTTTGATGAGATCTTATTTCCTCTCATTATGTTCTGCAAGAGAAATAATATCCATCTTATCTTGATACATGAAGTATCGCAAGATCCTCATACGGGAATAACGAGATCATTTTATCATAAATTATTTAGCAGAATTCAGGGTATATCAATTAATTTAACTCGATCCATTTTTGGGAAAGTTTCTCAAATACAAGTTATATTTGGTAAGGAAAATCTTACCAAATCTTATGTAATGAATGATGTGGGATTAGTCCTAACAAATTAAATCTTCTTTTCGAATATTTGAATCCTCTGACAAATATATTTCCAGTTGAGTTTAATTGCACTTAAAGCATTTTTTTTTTTGAAGTATTTCTCTTTTTCTTTAAATATGTTGATTATAAATATGTTGCATGTATCACCTTCATGATTCTGATACCAATTCGATAGTGATTTGTTCTGTGTGTCATTCCGACATTACTGATTTAGTCGGCGTCTATCAATCAAAAATAAATTTCGCAGTGGTGTGTCGACAATGTCTGTCTCGATTTACACAGAACGATATTGAGATGATGATTGGCCTTTTTTTTTTATATGGAGGATATTTTGGGAAATTAAAAGATAAGAAGTTCTCGTTAGATGAAGCTCTATCTAATATGGAAATGCCATTAAACAAGGAGGACGTAGAAGAGATGAATCAACGGCTGATGCATGACGCGTTAATTCATGGTCTTGAGCCCTTTCAATTTAATCAAAAACTTCAACTATATTCTGAAGAAAATGAGGAACTATTCTAAACAATTTTTTTTGTTCTTTAAAAGCACGTGAGTTACTTTCTCCTAAATTTAATTAAAAAATATAATGAAACATAATGGCAGAATTAGATTTAGTCAAAAATATAAATGCCAGGCAAATCAAGCTCTTGCAAGAGAATGGCATCAGCTCTGCAGAAGCATTGGCAATGTCACCACACGTTATCATAAGTGAAATTGATGGTCTTGGTGATAAAACGGCAAAAAAACTCATTTGGAATGCTAGGAATGCTTTAGGAATGAGTGATTTTGTCGCTGCTGAAGAAATCGATGAGAATACCGAATACATCACGACTGGTTCAGCTGAATTGAATAGAATACTTGGCGGGGGCTTTCAAACTGGAAAGCTCACTGAAGTTTACGGACCTTTCAAGTCAGGAAAAACCAATTTAGCTCACACGATTTCCGTTTCAATTCAATTACCGAAAAGTAAAG
Organism: uncultured archaeon; assembly: GCA_964583985.1. Classification (GTDB taxonomy): domain Archaea; phylum Asgardarchaeota; class Lokiarchaeia; order Sigyniarchaeales; family SOKP01; genus SOKP01. The sequence continues at coordinate 83,798 of CAZOYD010000008.1, read as the reverse complement.
GTGGTTTAGGTGCAAAAGTAGCATATATAGATACGGAAAATACATTTTCTAAGGAAAAAGTTAAGCGGATTGCCAAGAGATTTGGATTGGACCCCAAAAAAGTGCTTTCCGGCATCTTTCATGCTCGAATTTTTAGCTCTGATCATCAATCTCAAATGATATCTAAAGCTGAAACGCTGTGCAAGAATAATGGCGTGCGGCTCATCATTGTAGACTCCCTGATGGCGCTCATGCGTGCTGAATACGTGGGTATCGGAATGCTCGCCAGAAGGCAAAGCGTGCTGAACAACATGATCCATGCACTTTCTAGAATCGCAGAAACCTACAATTGTGCTATCTTGCTCACAAACCAAGTTGCCACCAAAATGATGGGCATGTTCTCGAGCGATGATGCAATCGGTGGAAACATCATCGCACATGGTTGCCATTTCAGGGTAATGTTCAAGACCAAGGGATTTTCATCCAATAATTCCTTAAAACGAAGAGCTGTCATCGTGGATGCCCCGGATCTGCCGCCCGAAGAAGCAGAATTTTACATTACAAGTGTGGGTATTGCAGATACAGAAAACGCTGAAATGCCCAAAGGAGATACGAGCGGATTTGAAGTTCCTTCATTATACGAAGATCTTGATGAAGATGAACAAGAAACTCTGATCGAACCTGAAACAACACTTGAAAGTGATGACGATGGAAACAATCTTACTAATGTAAAAGGAATAGGAGTAGGTATGGCTGTACAACTTAAAAGAGCTGGAATTAATTCAGTTCATGAATTAATATCTGCTCAACCTGAAGATCTTGCTTCAAAAGTTAATGGCGCATCAGTAAAAAAGATTCAAGAATGGCAGGGTAACGCAAAGGGCATGAGCCAAACATAAATCAAATCATACTTTTTTTTCACATCTTTTTTCTATTCATTAATCTTGATGAAGTTATTATAAATAAAATAAAGACTAATTATTATCAACAAAATCAGATTTAACAAAAGAGTTGCTAAAAATTTTTAATGAAGAAACATGCCAGCGGTGTGGTACATGTCTTGAACAATGTCCATTTCTGCGATTATCTTTAGAAAGTTCGAAACAAGAGATTTCTAAAATGATTGAGAAGAGAACCTCACAAAAAATAATCAAAAATTGTGCCAGCTGTTCTTATTGCAATATAATATGCCCAACGGGGTCAAATCCATATGATTTAATAAGAGAAATACGATTAAAAATGTATCGTGAGAAAGGTGTGAGAAGTTTAGCACTTATAACTGAAGAAGTACCTCATAATTTGATGTCTATCGGGTTAGAAATTGACACTGAGGAAAAAAAGCGAGATTTAACTCAATATGAAAATCCTCAAAAAGGTGATAAAATGTTCTATATGGGGTGTGGAATTCCTTATTGTTTTCCAGATCTTGCTAAAACCAAGCTTTTCGAGGAATTACCTATCGTGGGAGGAATGAAGTATTGTTGTGGGGGATATGTGTATTCCAGGTTCGGTGAAAATGAAGCAAGGATAAAAGGTTTGGAACTATATGAAAAATTCAAACACCTTAGTGTAGAGAAGCTTATAACCTTCTGTCCTGAATGTGATTTTATGATTAAAGGTTTCTATCCATCAACTGTCGATGGATTTAATATAGAAGGTCAAAATGTAATTGAATATTTGATTGAAAAGTATCATGAAGGTACATTAAACGTAAAAAATAAGATCAACCAAAGAATAACTTTTCAAGATCCCTGTCCGTGGAGAAAGTTAGACAAGAAAATATATAATAGTCCGAGAGAATTCCTTGAAATTCTTGGTGCTGAAGTAGTAGAAATGAAACACAATAAGGAAACTTCCATGTGTTGCGGTGCTCCTTTAACCGTATCAAATAGACCTCTCGCCACCAAAATTGCAAAGGAAAGAATAAATGAAGCCGAAAGTGCAAATGCGGACATAATAGCTCACATATGCACGGGTTGTCTTGCTAGTTTATCTAGCCACGCTACTCAAAAGAACATTAAATCTTATTATATTACAGAATTAGCCCAAATAGCAACAGGGGAAAACCCCTCTCTTAAAATCGTTGAAAACGCAAAAAGTCTTCAAAAGCATATTATTAAAGCAATTAGCAAGAATCCAGATATGCTGGTAGGGCATTACATCATAAAAGATGGGAATATATGTCGTTTATGATTTAAATCCCCTATATCGGAGCAAGTATGCTCTTCAACTCAAGAAAGCTGGAATTAATTCGTTAAGCGAGTTAATATGTGCCCCAGCAGATGAGATTGCTTCAAAAGTGAGTGGTGCATCAATGAAAAAGGTTCAAGAATGGCAAGTTAATGCAAAGAGTATGATCCAAACATAATTCAAATCATAAATTTTTTTTAACATCTTTATTCTTTTCTAAGAATTCTCTTTTATAAAATTCCACATCAGCTCATTTACTTTTTCAGGCATTTCTATAGTAAAAGCATGACCACAACCCTTGAAAATTTCTAATTTTGAGTTAAGAATTTTTTCATGCAAGAATTCTTGATGGGGATAAGGGATTAATCTATCTTTATTTGCCCCAAGTATTAAAGTGGGAATTCTAATTTTATTTAAAAATTCACGTGTATCATGGGTATTCATGGCATTACCTTGATTCATGTAATCTTGAAAGTGAGTAGGATCCTTCATCGGAGTAATAAAAAGCACATCTTCTTTAAGAGAATCAAATAACTGTTGATCGTTTTTTAATTTTCTAAGAAAAGTTCTAGAGTGCGTAAAAGGTAATAAAGCTTCAACTTGTTCTTCTAAATTCAAATATTTAATTAATTCAAAACTCTGAAATAAAGGTCCTGGATCATAAAAAGCAGATGTGGCACAAAGAATTAAAGTCTTCAATTTCTCAGGATATTTCACCGCAAAATTTTGAACGATCATTCCTCCTAGACTAATACCACATAAATGAACTTTATCTTGAATATTTAGATGATCTAAAAGAGCTTTAATATCTTCTACGAACATATCTATTGTATAATGATAATTTGGTCGTGAGCTTTTTCCTACTCCACGATTATCTAATGCGATAACTTTCATTCTTTTTTCGAAATAGGGGATTTGAAAATTCCAAGCTTGATATTTTGTCCCAAATCCATGTACAAGAACTAGAGGCTCCCCCTTTCCTTTCATTATGTAATTGATTTCGATATCATCGTGTTTGAAGATCGGTATTTTAAACACCCAATTAATTATTTAACAAATTAGTATATAAGAATGAAATTAAAAGTTTTATGGAAAGATGATTTTCTTTTTGTATTTAGTATTAATCTCTTTTGTGTTAAATTTCAATTATTCTTTATTGAGAATTAACTTAATTATTTCTTTTAATTTAGGAATATGGTTTTTAATCACGTCCCATACTAAATCATAATCAACACCAAAATAGTGATGGATTAATTTATCTCTCATCCCTGCGATTTTATTCCATTCGATCTGTCTATATTGGTCAGATATTTGTTTAGGAATAGTTTTTACGGCTTCTCCAATAATCTCTAAACTTCTAACAAATGCTCGTTTTAGAGTTTCATCTGAAATGAACTGCTCATATGTTAACCCTTTTGATTTGATTGATAAATAATCTAACTCAATATAAATATGGTTGATTTTGTCTATATAATCATCAGATTAACTCAAAATAAGCCTCCTTCAGAATTTTAGGCTTCATATAAGGACTGATTGCTTCCATTGTCAGTAAATCTACTTTTTTCTGCAATAGACTTTCTAATAGAAATGCTACTTCAATAAAATTATCATAATTTTTTTTTCCTTCCTCAAACTCGACAATAAAATCAATATCACTCTCCTTAGTATTATCTCCTCTCAACATGGAGCCAAATAATCCAATCTTTATTACATTATGACTCTTTAATTCTTCTCTATGTCGGTTCAGAAGCTTGAATATCTCTTCTTTATTTAAAGATTTCATGATTTTCTCACTCAAAAGATATTATTCATATCTATTAAATATAATCATCCAATTTTTTTTTAAATCAATATTTTAGGTAGAATTACTTCGGTTTATGCTATTTTTGGGAAAAAAGTTGGTATTATTATCATGAAAACAAAGAATTAAAAAGTTATCTTGATCCAATTAATACTTGTAGATCCTAAATCGAGCTTGCACTATAATTTAAAATTTTTTCAATTAAAAATGGTATTTTATGAGACCAAGATACATATTGATATCAACAATCATTATTATAACGATGGAGATAATAGCTTTTTATTCCATATCATTATTGTTTTCACCTCAAAATAGGTGGAAAAACTGGAAAGCAGAAAATTACGGTGATTCCCCCAACTATTGGATACAAGAGGGATCTAAATACACAGTCGGAGCAGAAATAGCAATTGACGGCGAGGATAACATATATCTCATGGGATTTGGATCATCCCATTTATACAATTACTTAAATAAATATAATGATAAAGGAAAATTATTGTGGACAGCAGAGATAAATGAAACCAATACTGTTCAAATTTATTGTATTTCATTAGATTCACGTGGGGATATTTATTTAGGAGGAAGGGTCCATAATTTATCTGATACTAGTTTAGTTCTCATGAAATATAATAATTCTGGGCAAAAACTGTGGAGTAAAATGTATAAAGGGGATATTTTATCAGATATGAAGATCGATTCAAGTAATAATCTCTATTTACTAGCAATAAAGAGCTGTGAAAATAGTACTAATAATTTCATCCTTAAAGTCGATGAGATGGGAATACTGATTTGGAACAAAACAATTTGGGAAAATAACAAAGATATCTACTATCCATATGTTAGCAATTGCAATTCGCTAGTAATAAATCAAGAAAATGAGATATATGTTGGAGGGCATTACAAAGATGAAGTTATATTATTTAAGTGTGATTCTTCAGGAGTTCCTATAATGAATATTAGCGTATCTGAAATTGTAAATCCACTTGAAGATTCTATTTCAATTGAACTAGATAAAAACGATGATATCATATTATTTTATTTACATAGTTTATTTAAAATAAATTCCTCCCTGTTAACATCATGGAGTGTAAAGAGTTCCTTTTTTCTCTGGACAAAATCCGATATTGCTGTTAATAAAGATAATTCAATTCTCCTAACTGCCTCTCACATATCACGTTGTTATAGATATGAATTACTTCGTGTTTATCTGCCTGGTTGTGGTGGTTTCGATGACCCTTGTGGTTGTTATTCCATAGGTTTAGAAAGATACACAAAAGATGGTATATTAAATTCAAGCATTACATGCACTGGATGTTTTGATGTTAGATCTACAAGTATTGCTTTAGATTCTTACGGAAACGTTTACATTTCAGGAATTCTGCGACTAGAAGGCGGTCCTAATCCAAGTCAAGAATTAGTGCTTTTTAAAAATCCAAAAAATAATCCACCAAATTGTGTTGAAATATATTGGGATGTTTTACTTCAACTTTCCGTCGTGTTTACGATTATTGGTGCTTTTATCTTCTATATAATTAATAAGAGGCGGATGTAACCTTAAAAATCAAGATCTCGATACAATTTATAAGGTTATAATCAGTTATTTATAATTTTACTAATTTGTAAAAAAAAATAGAAATTAAATATGATTTTTTTCTCTCCAACTAATAATACTGCTCGAATTGCAGAGGTTGTCAAAGAAGCGTTAGTTGAGAGGAATGTAGACGTAGATTTGTATGATATAACGACACATACAGAAAGACAGAAAAAATTTCAATTTCAAGAATATGATGCTATTTTTTTTGGATTTCCAATTCATGTTCAAAGAGTGCCATCTAATATTCAGGATTGGATTCTTACCTTGAATGGAGGGGGAAAGTTTTGTTCAATATTTTTTACGTATGGAGGGGTAACTACTGGAATTGCTCATTATGATACAAAAAGAAAATTAGAAAGTCAAAATTTTCATATTATTTCAACTGCAGAATTCTTAGGAAAACATACATTTAACCTTGGTGGTTGGAATTTAATGTCTGATCACCCAAATGATGAAGATTTCTCAGTTGCAAGGCTATATACTATTAAAACCCTTGAAAAAATTATTTCACACAATACTCAAATGATCGAATTCGAAGAACCCAAAATTACTGAAAAACAACTCAACCGATTAGATAAAGTACCAAAGGGAGGTATGACACCGCCTTCACGTAAGGGAAAGGATTGTTGCATGTGTTTAAAATGCGAAATAGAATGTCCAAATAATGCAATGGATGCTAATGCGGGAATTTCTAATAGAGAGAAATGCATTAGATGTTTGAGGTGTGTATTTATTTGCCCAGATAATGTTCTTGAGATTAACGATATGAAACCAGCATATTCCGTTATTGTTAATGCTGAAAATACCCCAGAAAAATTAGCGAAGAAAGAGAGTAAATACTATTTATGAGTGAATTATTATTCTAAAGGATTTTTAATAAGGTAATTACTGACATACCTTAACAATTTTTTTTCAATAGCCCACTTTATTATCTTATAAGCTGTTTCAAAGCTGCACCATTTCCAATCCGTATGTTCAGCAGGATTCAAAATTGGATCCTGAGGTTGATCTATGCGTGCTATGAAGTTATAAAATGTAATTTCTTTTACAAGCTCTTGAAGATGAGGAGGAGATTTATGACCTTCATCTTCTTCATTTTCCGCATATAATTCTTGAGGTATATTTATCGGGAGAATAAGAGTAGGAATGTAACCTGTTTCTTCAAAAAGTTCTCTTTTTGCACACTCAAGAGGACTTTCTCCTTTCGGGTGATCAAATGCCCCCATTGAATCTCCTACTGAACCAGTTACGCATTGCCAATTATAACTCAAAGTAGCTCTTTTTATCATGAGAAACTCTAACTTATTCTCTTTGTACCTGATAGGATACACTCCTACCATCTCTTTCTTAACCAAATTAATCACTTTAAATCATGTTTACGTAAAGATTTTTGTGTTTAAATAGACAACCATACAAGACAGACATTTATATAATTTAATTCTTACATTGATTTAATGTTTTTTCATCTATTAAGGTAAAGAAAAATACTCAAGATTAGTAAATTCTATTTACTCTACTTCTACTTTATCCTTCTCTTCCTCCAACTCGAGCAAGAGTAACAAAATAAATTTTCGAGTTACGATATTAGAATTAGCCAAATAATTAGAGATTAAACTGAAAAAGAAATTAGTTTTCTAAATGAGAATAAAGAAAAAAATTAATCCATTTTGGAGTTATAATTTATTGCGTCCTTGCGCTTTCGAAATACCATCATTACTCCGATTACCACCATTATTCCCCCCACACCCAATCCTGCCACCATCAATGTTTCTGGAGGTAGGAAAATTCTCGAGGTATCGGAAGGGATAGTTCCATTTACATCAGTAGGATCTTCACCTGATGCAATAATCCCTTTATTTACCATAGCATAAGCAACATTTATGTTTTCATGTCCTTCATCAACGTGAATTTCAATGCGTATTGAATAAGTTCCTGCGTGAGACGTGCCAAATAAAAAAGAATTAACTTCTGACACTCCTGCTAAAGTGCTATTCAAGAAGACAGCAAAGGGTAGGCCATTGGGATCGAAGATCTTCAAATCAACATAGTCAACCGTGCTTAAGTTCCCTTCTGCTGATACACGTCCGATATATAATTTATATGAATAATCGGATTGTAAAGCAAATTGGTGGATTATATAGGGTTGATCTGTATTAAATCGCGTAACTTCATACAATACAAAATTCATCGGATCCCATTCAGAAATTTTATCTCTCAAGCACTCATGTTCTTTTTCAATCTTGATATGAATATTCACATTAAAAATGCTCTCCACTTCGAAAGAAAAGGTGTGATTTCCTTCCATGGCTGTTCCAAAAGGTATTTCTTGATAGCTTAAATCATACGGTACTTGCTGAAGGGCACCATCATATACGGTAAAAAGCTTTCCATCTGGATCATTAATCCGAACCGTAATGTTGCATGAATGTGGAGTGACCAAGCGAATCCACGTGAAATATGTAAATTCCCCGAGAAGTGGGATATCTGTAAAATTTAATTGCGGTCCCCCAATCTCGAAAGTAAATACTTTGTCCACGAGGATGTCCTCTTCAGCGCTCAGATGAATTGAAGAGTAACACTCCCTGTTAGGAACATTTATCCCGTTAAATTCTTGAGGATTGAGGTCAAATGATGCCGTAATTAGTATAAAACACAATGAGAAGATTAAAATGAAGAATGCAATAGGTTTTGACTTAATAGCCATGCACCTCTAATTCTTTAAATTCTACGATGAGTTCAGCAGTAATGGGACACTTATCATAATGAATGCAGGAAAAACAAGGTTGATCTGCCCAAAAATAGGCCTTCTGGTTGGGTCGATCCACTATAAGTACAGGAAAATTGGAGCGTGGACATGTTAAGGCAGAATTGCTGATTTTTCCTCGCTTTGGTAAGGCATAGGACACTCCACAATTATCGCACTTAACAAATCGCTTGTAATTTTTCGTCATATAAATCATTAAGGAACATCCACAAGAACATGTTCCGATTTCATCTAATTGTCTCATGTAATCATATCCTTATCTTGTAATTAAAAGATAGAGAGATAGTTAGGAGTCTTTCCTCACATTTTTATTTAAAGGAAAAAAGAAAAATTACTAAATCGGAAGACCTCAACTTTATTTTTTTTTTAAAAAGAAATACATGAAATTGAATTCATAATGGTAATTCTTGCAATTTTTGATTATTTTGATGATCTTGGAACAGGAATGGAATTTCTCATTGCCTTAGGATCCATCTTGGGATTTATTGGATTGGTGGTTGGGTTCATTGTCTTTATTTGGGGTGGAGGTCGCTTGCGAAAGCACATGTTAAGCGTGATTGTTTTCTCGATCGCTTTATTGGCAATCTGTGGATTAGAAACTGGCGTGAAATACTTCCATATCTTTCGCTAATTTTTTCTCCGCAATGAGAAGAAAATCTTGAGGTTAATCGAACTCACGTGAACTAACACAACCATTCTTATTGGATCACTTTTTTAGGATAAAAAAAAATAAGTCAATGGAATCCAGGTAGAGTTCCTGGTTGGTAGAGAGTCATTCCAAAAATTACCACCGTACCTCCAGTCAGAAAAGCACCCATGTATAGAAGTATGAGTCCAAGTATCATTCCGCCATACCAAATTTTATGACCAATGAGTAATTTTGCTCCCACGATTAGAAGAGTGAATCCACCAACGGTTTGGAAAACCTTTCCTAAATAATCAAAAACTAGTCGAAACGACGTTCCTATATAGTATCTCAAGGTAATTCCATAAAATGGCATGAAAACCAGGACAAATAACACCATCCCAATCACGAATAGCGTGATCCTGCTAGTTCTTCTTCCACGATGACTTTCATCATCATTACCGTAATATGAATAATCATTATGTGAATAATAATCTTTACGACCCATGAAGTAGTTCACCTTAGTTTGTCTTCCATTTGCACTGTTTTATTTTAAAGAAAAAATTGAACTTGTCATTTTTTTTTTATAAATGAATAGCCATCATTGATATCATGGGAATTAAATTACGAGAGATATTGATTCCGATTCCAATCGAGGCATCGGATTTAGCAGGAAATGTCATTGCAATTGATGCTCCTAATATTATTTCGAGCCTATTCTCTTTTTCCCATAAAAATTCTTCCATGGATTTCAAGTATTTTCTTGACGGTACTCAACGACCAATATCTCACCTTTATGGATTATTATATCGAGTGAATTTTTATTATTCCAAACGAATCCTTCCTATTTTTTGTTTCGATGGAATTGATTCAGAACTTAAAAAAATTCGCACAAAAGATCGGCTCAAGGATTTCTTGTTTACCGAACGATGGTTCAAACAGGCATTGAATGATGGAGATAAAAACCAAGCTCGATCCATAGCATTGAGTTCAGAATATTTATGGCCCAATATTATCAAGGAATCAAAAGCCCTACTCGGTGGATTAGGAATCCCCTATATCGAATCCCCTGCTTCTGCAGAATCACAATGCGCTCAATTGGTAAAGGATGGTATCGCTCGTTATTCCAACTCCCAAGATTATGATTCTCTTCTTTTTGGATGTCCTCGTATCGTACGCGACCTTTCCAAATCATTGCGCAGAAAGGAGCGTGGTAAGTGGACCTATACAAAAATACAGCCCCAACTCATTGAATTAAAGGTTTTTTTAAAAAGTTTAAACATTTCTCAATTCCAATTAGTAGATATGGGACTGCTCATTGGTACAGATTATTTCCTGGGTATCAAAGAAATAGGTCCAAAAAATGCACTAAGATTGATAAAACTTTACAAGACAATTGAAAGAGTTATAAACAGTGAGAAAGATAAATACGATTTTTCCAAATTGAACGCTTCAATCATTAAACAAGTGCGGCAAATATTTCTCTTTCCAGATGTATTAAATAAATATCCTAATCTTCACTGGAATATGCCCCATGAAGAAAATATTATCGCATTGTTGTGTAGGGATCATCGATTAGACGAAGAAAGGGTTAGAAATAATCTTGAAAAAGTGATCACGAACTTTAATAAAACAATCAAGTACTCGTGCTCTCACTTGAATGAACCCCGTAAGATACAGAAAAAATTATTAGAATATTAATTTTTTTTTCTTTAAAAATAAAGATATCAGTTTCATCCAAAAAAGTCAAAATTATTGTGATTAAAGTGAGTTCTTTTAATGATGAGTTATATCAGATCCTATTAAAGGAGGGTCTCGAGGATGAAGAGATCAAAACGGCCATGCGAAAAAAAAGCCAAGAGTTCGGAGGATTTATGAGTCCAGAAGGAATGTTATTTCTCATCGCGAAGGAACATGGCATTAACATCCGCAATCCTGATCTGGATCCCGAAGTATATCACATAGTTGAAGAAGAAATCGATTATGACGAATTTAGGATCCTTATTTCTGAAGTAAGTGAGGGAATGACTAATATTGTAATATTGGGAAAAGTAATTCAAGTATTTAAAATCAACGAGTTCACGCGAAATGATGGTTCGATAGGAATGGTTGGATCTTTCCTCCTACAAGACGAAAGCGATGCAATTAAGGTGGTGATATGGGATGAGCTGGTAAAAATTCTTCAATCTGAATACTTCTATGAAGGGATTTTAGTGAGAATCCTCCAAGGATATTCCAAAATGGGGAGAAATGAAGAACTTGAAATCCATCTTGGAAGGAAGGGAAAAATAATGATTGCTCCCGAAGACCTTAATCCCACAGAAAGGAAACGGCTTGAAAAATTGGAACCATTAGAAAAAATAACCAAAAAAAGTGAGTTAAAAAATTCAATACCCTTACAAATCTCAATGCAAAATCAAAAATTCATTCGCGTCGTAAGAGGTATTGTGAACGTGGAAGAATTCAAAGAAATCTCTTTAAAATCGGGACAACTAACTTTTCTCTTAAAACTCAATATAACGGATGAGGAAGGATTTTCTGCTAGGATCATACTATGGAGCGATGCTGCTATTAAATACTTGAAAATGATAGAAGATGGTAAAGTCTACTCATTTCATAATCTATTGGTTAAAGAAAACTCATATACGGGAGAAAAAGAGCTTATTTTCACTAAAAAATCTTCATTGCGATCATCTTAAAGGGATTGCATTTTGATGGCTAAAAATATCAAAAAATCTGATTTTCTTTTTTTTTAAATATCTTCACATAGTATTTATCTTAAAATTGTAATTACAAGGAAAGTAAAACACATGACAAATTATATACCGAAAGATCTCTATGAAAATGAAATTACAAAAGTATTGGATAAGATGCGACAAGATTACGGAATGCTTACCAGAAAGGGATTCATTTATGGCATGATAGCTATTGACCAAGATGCAAAAATTATAGCCATAGATTCCCGATTTGATCGGAAACTTAATTATTGGGATTTAAGTTCGGTCGGTGCTGCGATGTATGGTGTTGCCCGTCAAGCACAAGATTTTTTTGAAACTGCCGATTTAGTAAGAGGTTCGATAATTTTCAAGGATTTACAACTCTACGTCAGGTCAGTAGGAAATGTTGTACTACCAAGGAAAGGTAAACGCGAAATTCTTATCATTTTATTGGTAGACAATGAAGTAAATATTGGAGTTATAATACTTCAGATGAATAAATACGCGGAACTTTTACGAAAAACTATAGAACAAAGTGCTAAAACAGTTTCACGCTTAGAAATGACCGAAGTTGAACTCAAGAAACATCTTATCGATCTTAAAAAGAAAGTGTTCCAATCATCTTAATTTTCTCGGAGGTAAAATATAAAATGAGCATTAATACCAATAAAGAAAAGGATATTGAATTGTCTGCAAACTCAGGGATCAACAAGTTAGCAGATATCTTACAGTTCAAGATCGTGTATTGGGGGCCAGGAGAGTCAGGAAAAACAACTAACTACTTCAGGTTGAGGGAAAAATATGATGGAGTGAAACTAAATGGTGGGCTGTCAATCGAAACCACTGATGGAAGAACTTTATGGCAAGATTCAATTCGATTATCCTTTTACGTGGATATTGGACCTGCCAAGTATAATATTATAACCCAAATTTTGACGTGCACGGGTCAGGAACGATTTCTTTCTACAAGAGAGTATGTATTGGACGGAGCTGATGGAATCATCTTTGTTGCAGATTCAAATCCCGCTATTATGGAAGAAAACAAGCGAAGCTTTCGAGAGTTAGTAGCATTTGCGGGTCCAAGAAAGATACCATTCTTGGTTCAGTTAAACAAGCGGGATCTCCCCAATGCTATTCCAATCGAAGAATTTAAGAAGCAATTAGGGCTTCCTGGCTTCGACCGGTTCGACGATGAGACGCAAGTAATATATCCATGTGTGGCAGTAAATGGAGATAACGTGCGTGAATGTTTTCAAGACTTGATGTATCAAGTCATTTTTCGCTATTTCACGGCAGTTGTAGAACTCTAACCGTATAGATTATTAACATATAAAACAGGAATAACCGATTTTGTGAATAAATGATAGTGTTTAAGATTGATAATTAAGAGAGATGATAAAGTCTAATGGATGTGGGATCTGATTTCCTGACACCGGAACTAATGCAAGTTATCTTTTTCCAACAAAAGAACGTGGTTATATATCCATATTTAGATATCAAGCATTTAAAGGCATTGGAACTTTTCGCCACGGGGCATTCTTCCATTGAATTAGACTGTACGACATTAAACGATATTGGAAGCATCCTCGAACATCAATCTAGCACCTATTCCCAAAGTCCTTCTCTTTTTTTCGTATATAATGCGAGTAAAATCATCATTCGGTCCATAATCGCAATAAAAAATGTAAGATATATCATTAACACTAACGAAAATGTCGAATCTCTTGCGAACAGTAACCAAATCCTTTTTTATAACAAGAAAAGTAAGAAGTTTATAAATCCTTCCCTAAAAAATAATAGCGAGTTGGAATTTGAGATGGAACTTTTTCGGCAATCACAAGGGGATCAAAACGTTTTACAAGATTTACTCATGCGGATCAAGGGCATTGCAACCCGTATATACAAGGAGTTGATTGAATCAACTAGTAAAGAGCGTGTTCGAGCCATCTTGGAAGAACATCAATCAATTTTTCCCCAAAAATTTTGGTCTCGTATCCTTCAATTTACCCAAAACTTTTTTAAAATTGTTATTCCTGAAGAGATAACCAAGTCGTTACTTACCTCAGTTATAAGACCAAGAGTAAAAAACTCAAATAATTCTTCTCGAGTTAATGATTCTGACTTTTCGGGCGAATATGAAACTATATTATCAACAAAGCGAAGCATTGCTCAAGCTTTTGTCACGTCACTTCACGATTATAGGAGCGAACACGTTAATCCAGCGAATTTGGAACTGGTTCAACTTTATGATCCAAAGGAACTTTACAATTACCTACGAAATCATCACTGGAAAGAGGGAATTTCAGAAGATTTCATCAAGCAATGGTTAAACTTTAAGCTAGTCTTGGATAATGAAGAAATTGAATTGTTACATGATCTTTTCTTAAAACTTAACATTCCTACAACATGGTTAAAATCAAATGAAATCAAACAAGACTTTAATGAATACCACGCTAAAATTGTTCCTTCTACTGAAAACAATGACGAAAAACCAATAAAAAACTCTTCTCCTGCAATAATTCCTCCCGTTCCCTCAATCAAGAATTTTAATCAATTCAAAATATGGATTTTAGCCCAATTAGATGAGTTAGAACGAAATAAGTGAAATGATTAGGGTATAAAAAAGAAAGAAGAAAAATGAAATTTTAAGTATTCGTCGTTTCTTCCTTAATGTACAAGTAATTTTGTGCTGTCGATTTTAATTCTTCGGAGTTAGTAGATTTCTTGAGGAAAGTGTTTAAGTTCTCAATTTTTTCCGTAATGAGATGATCTAATAACATTCGAAAGATCTCTCCTTGAGCAAACGTGAGTGGTTTGGGATATGTTCCGATCTTCAAGAGATAGGGCAAGGATTGATCCTCCCTTGACACAAATTCAATGCTGGTCATGTCTTCCTTATATTTATGGATCGTGTTCCATGAAGAAGGACATTTCTTAAATACTTCCTTGATGGATATCATTTCTTCCAATGATAAGCGCATTGTCTTACCTTCACCTTGAGAAGTCTTTTCCCACATACCATCGCGTTTTTTTCTCACGCACGTTAAAAATATAAAAGGTTCATTCAAGCTCCGACTTCTTAGTATTAATCCTGTTGATTTACCGAAAAATGAATAATCATGGGTTTCTACCATATTTTACCTCCAACATTATTTTTTGATTTCATGGATTTATGTTGAATTGAACTAATATAAATAAAAAATTTTAAAAAATAAATAGCTGGACTCAGAGAAATTTTAAAAACAACTACTAATTAATTTTCCTCGAAATTCTTGAGAGAGGATGACCTTTAGCTTTCAGCTCAAGTTCATTAAACCACCCAAAAGGAGGCCTTAAAATCTCATACTTTTTTTTATTAAGCAAGTTTTCAATCTCTTTAAGAGCTGATAAGCCAAATTCAGGAGAACTTAGCTCTCCAAACAAGTGAGCAAACGATAAAAGGACAATATTTTTAACTTTTAGTTGGGTGGTGATTTTTTCTATTTCAATAATGCATTTTTGAAAAATTTGATCATCGGTCTCGTCTTGTTTTTCTATACTAATAAAGAATACAATAAGGTTTTCGAGTGATCCTTCCTTATTTTTTTCAGTAAGTTCTTCAAAAACTCTCGAGCGACTCCTCTTGGTTGTTGAATATCTGAAATAATCACAATGAAAAGATAAAAAACGCATTATGATAAAAGAAAGAAAGAGGATAATATAAATTTGGTTATTAGATACATCATATATCTTCTCTTGTTAGAGAAAATCTCATTATCTTTGAGCTTAAGTAATCCATTTTTTTTCCTCGATTTTCAACTAAGAATTTTATTGCATTTTCAGTACTTTCATGTTCATGAAAAATTTTCGACACCGCTAAAGCAACTGCTCTAGGATCGTCAAATCCAGGATAAAGTATATTTCGACCAACTAAGCACCCTTTAACATTTTTACCTGCTCCCAATCCCTTTTCAAAATTTTCTAAAATATCAATCGGGTTGCCTGTACTTGCTCCACCGAGGATCAAAATAGGGTTAGTTGTAGATCTCACTACATGTTCATAATTCTCTACATATGGAATTTTTAGCCATATGTTTAACGAACCACCACCTAAAGCAGTTGCAATACCGATCGTTTTTATTATTTCTCTTGAATCTAATATTACATGATAACAATCATCATTATCCCTTCTTACAGGTAAGGGTTCAAGAAACACTGGGATATCGTATTTATTACATTCTCTTATCATTTTAGAACACATTTCAATGGTTCTTTGACTGTATTTGGCCATTTTAGAGTTTAAATCGAGTCTAAACATCATTTTTGCTCCATCAAGTCCCAAACGTCTAATATCCTCGATGTTATAAGCAGTTACACGATCATCCATTTCATACATCGAGCCAGACAATCCTCCCCTATTTGTACACCCAATTAAAATCTTATTATCCAAAAAACTAATACCTTCCTTCTGCTTGAATAAATAATTTAATATGAACAAATCATCCATGATATCAGGAGTTGTCATTAATCCATCCACTTCATCAAGGATTAAAACTCGAAGAATACGACCCAAATATTGTTGTCTATTCCCCATTGCCAGATCATCAGATCCGACTTTCGTTACTCGTCTTGCAGGATGATCAGCAGCAATTATCACTAAATTTTCGTTCCAAGGCTGAGTTCTTCTAACTCGATTTTCATATTCTTGATTTAAGAGTTTACGATTAATCTTCTGCTTTTGATCTGAAATCATGTAGAAAATTTTTTCAGGAAAAAAGCGTTTTATTTTAAACCTATATGATCCAAGAGCATCCTTTAAAATTTTAGGTGTATTATCTTCAAAAGTCATCTTTTTCTCCATTAAGAATATATTTTTAGTTATTTCTTCTCTTCAATTTTTGTAACAGTAAATTATCTATTTAAAATTATCGTTATATTTTATGATTACAAAATTTGAATTGATATTTGCACTTAAATTTTTTAAGTAGAAAAAATAAATAATATACATGACAGTTGAGTTAACAAAGAAAAATTGGATAGTTCGAGCAACGAATATTTTTAATTCTTTGGAATTGAATATTCTCCATAGTGCACCAGAAATTAGAACTTTCTTAAGAGAAAATTTTTTTGATTCGATTAGCATTCCCACAACAGGTGAATTATTATCTGCTATAATCGATGGTCAAGAGAATGGCATGCAATTCATAGTCAATAATAAAATAAGAAAGCTAATCCAAAAAGAGACTAAGGGTAATATTAACCTCTATGAAATGATAGAATTTTAAAAAAAGAGTATTTTATCTCGTAATTTCACATTTCATCATCCATTATTCGGATTGCACAAATATTAATATTGTAGAGAATTCCATTCAAATATGTCTCTTATTGAAAAACTCGGTTTCGATGCGAAAAAAGATAAAGTTGTAATTTTTCATATTGATGATATGGGATTTTCACATTCTTCGAATGTTGGTGCATTTGAATGTCTAGATTATGGTCTTGCTAGCTGTGGATCGATTATTACAGTTGCTCCTTGGTTTTTAGAAGCAGCAGCATTTTATAAAAAAAATCCAAAGTACGATCTTGGAGTTCATTTAACACTTACATGTGAGTATGATCTTTATCGTTGGCGGGCATTATCTAGCGTAGATTCTGCTACAGGATTGATTGATTCTGAAAAAGCCTTATGGCGTACAAGTGAAGAAGCAGTTGCAAATATTTCTCCACAAGCAGCAGAAAATGAAATGCGTATGCAAATTCAAAGAGCTCTTGATGTGGGAATACCAATTACTCATATTGATTCGCACATGGGAGCTGTTATGGACCCGAAGTTCGTCATGATTTATCTAAAATTAGCTCGTGAATTTAAAGTTGCACCGTTTTTACCGCGAGTATCCGAAGTAGAACTTCATACCATGGGGCTTGGTGATAAGGTTGACCTTTACATGAAATTATTTACTAATTTAGAGAATAGTGGAGTACCAATTTTAGATCATCTTGTTGTTGATACTTTGGGGCCTCAATCTAATAAGGTTAAATATTATTGTAAAAGATTTTCTCAAATAAAACCTGGTTTGACTCATTTTCTATTTCATCCCGCAAAAATGAGCCCAGAATTACAAGCTATCACTCCTGATTCAGCATCTTGGCGAAACAAGGATTATGAAGCTTTCACAAATCCTCGTTTAAAAGAATGTGCTCAAGAAAATGATTTGCATGTAATCGGTTATAAAGAGATTCGTGATTTAACCTATCCATAAAAATTTTTTTAAATCTATCCCAAAATCGCTCTTAAATTCTATTCCTTCTTCTATTAATAAATTTTTTTGATAATAACGATCATCATCAGAATTTAGCGCGATCAAACCTTTAGAATTAATAACACGATGCCATGGTAAATCGTATTTTTTTGTGGAAGAATGCAATATCCAAGATACCTGTCTAGCAGCACGTGGATTCCCGGCCATCTTAGCAATCTTTCCATACGTTAGAACCTTCCCTTTTGGAATGCTTTGAATTATTTTAACCACTTCCTGAGTAAATTCGCTAGGCATATCATTCACGATTACTGAGTTGGATTACATCATGCAACAATACTTATATTTCTTTCCACTTCCACATGGACAAGGTTCATTCCGCCCAAATTTAAGATTCTGAATAGGAACCGGATTTTTTACATTAAATTCCTTCCTCAATTCTTCAGCGATTGATTTAAAGATTGGAAAAGAATGAGCATAAAATTTTTTCCATCCTTGACATAATGTACTGAGCGATCTAGGAGTTGATGGGCTTTCAAGTCGAAATTTAGGGCAATCCCCGTTACATAATTGTACAAAAAGACACGATTCACACTTTTTATTCCAAATAGCTTTCTGTTTTCCAAATTCTAAATATTTAGGTGAAGTTAAAAAATCATCCCAATCACCCGTCGTTATGTTACCTAATAAGAGATTTTCTCTTACAAAAAAATCACAAGGATAAACATTCCCATCATACTCTACAACAAAGTATTGACAACAATTATGACCCATTTGGCAAACATTATAACGTCCATACACCATATATTCAATGATGGAGTCAAACAACCTTATGGAAATTTTTCGCGTATCCTCCTTTACCCAAGCATCAAAAAGTTCGCATAAAAAATCCCCCCATTCTCTCCCCGATATCGAATAAGGTAGGAGCTTGTTATTTTCTCCGAATTCAACACAAGGGATATATTGGTGGAAATTAAACCCCTTTTCTTTAAAATAGTTATAAATTTCTCCAGCTTTTTTTACAGACTCATTATTTATTAGGGTTAAGATATTAAATTCAACGTGGAATTTTTTTAGATTTTCTATTCCTCGCAAAACTAGGTGGTGAGTGGGAGTCTTTCCTACAGTTTTTCGATAGGTATCGTGAAGATACTCTGGACCATCTAAACTTACTCCAACCAAAAACTTATATTCCCCTAAAAATTTCGCTATTTCTTCAGTAATTAGTGTTGCGTTAGTCTGAAGACCATTGCTAACAGTAGCTCCAGGAGGAGCATGTTTCTTCTGAAGTTCAATAACCTTTTTGAAAAAATCTAAACCCATGAGTGTGGGTTCTCCTCCTTGGAACCCAAAAGCATAGTTAAGATTTTGATTGGTTTGCATGTAACTTGAAATTATCCTTTCTAAAACTTGAACAGACATTCTAGGTTTTGGTTTTTCCTCATCCAAGTGATCTATATAAAAGCAATACTGACATCTTAGATTACAATCGGCTCCAGCGGGTTTGATTAGAAGTGAAAAAGGATTCATGATTAATCAAAAGTTTTAATCTTAATTAATTTTCCACCAGAACGAGCGGAATCAGAAGCGGCTATACCTGATAGACAAAAGTTTCCCGCGATTTTAGAATGGATTAAAGGGGTTCTATTGGATTCAATTGCTGATAGCCAATCATCCATTATTCTAATCGAAGCACCAAAATATGGTCCTGCAATAAATGGAATAATTTCTGCTAATTTTGAACCGTCAATAATTTGAGCTTTACCTTTTCTGTGACGCGTTTTGGTTATTGCGTGTCCTTTTGCTAAAAATAATCGTCCGGGCTTTCCCAGTGTGTAGCATTCATATGTTCCAGTTCTTCCAATTACTTGAATGATGAGGCGAGTGGGTTCTCTTGCAAAGATATAAGCATTCGCACACTTAGCTATTGCCCCAGTCTCTGTTCTGAATAATCCAACTTGAAAAGCTTTTGCAGGAGAACTGATTGGACTTCCTTTATAACCTCCAATATCATTAGCAAAACTGGTGACCTCAATAAATGGCGAAGGGTTTTCAATTCCAGCTAAAGCAACTTGAGCGGGTCCTATAGAATGGGCATACATTAATGGATCAAATAATTGATACCATGAATCAATTTTAGGTTTACTTTCATCCCCAAAACCCCCTTCCCTCCATCGATAAGTGACATCATGAAGATATTCGGATTCTGAATAAACAGCGGACCCAATTTTACCCGATGCAGAAAGATGCCCCGCATATAATACTTCAGGAATAAAGCAATAATTCTCTCCTAATTGATACTTATTGTTTGAATGCTTTTCAGCTTCAATAATTCTGATAACATCATTTTTATTTAAAGCCATTGGGACTTCGGAATACACGTGTAATCCCGATTCAAGAGCTGCAACAGTTTGATCAGCATGGAATTGGGGTGGGCTGGAAATAATCACGGCTTCAAGCTCGGGAATGTCCAAGAGATCCTCAAAAGATTCTGTAGCTTTTACTTGATCTAATTTTTGAATATATTCACGTGCTTGAGGGTTTGGATCATAGGCAGCAATTAATTTAGCACGCCCTAGAAGTTTAGAAGACTCTAATTCAGTAACATGCTCCACGCCATTAAGACCATAGCCAACTAATCCATACTGTAATGCCTTTCCCATATTTTATTTTAAGGATTGAAATTATTAATAGTTATGGGATATCAAAAGCAAGCAAAATATAATTATTGTTAAATATTTTTAAAAGTATGGATAAAAAATTAGTTCTAATTGGGGCTGGTAGTGCAGCTTTTACACCATCAACAATGGTTGATCTTAATCTTTCCTCCGTTTTAGAAGGTTCTACCATCGTTTTACTTGATACAGATAAAGAAAAGTTAGATAGGGTTTATGAAGTTGTATCCTTTGATAATAAATCTCTTGGTAACAAGTTTAATATACTCAAGACCATGGATCGCAAGGAAGCTTTAAAAGATGCTGATTTCGTAATCAACTCAATTGAGCATGGAGATAGGTTTGAGCATCGATGGGAAGATAATACAATCCCTAGAAAACATGGATCAACCGAAAGAATGGCCGAAAATGGTGGCCCTGGAGGCTTTTTCCATAGTGCACGACAGATTCCCGAAATATTAAGAATCGCAAGAGATGTCATGGATATTTGTCCCGATGCCTTTTTCATTAATTATTCCAATCCAATGTCGAGAATATGTTTAGCACTTAAGAGAGAATTACCTGAGTTGAAAATGTTCGGATTATGTCATCAAATTGAATTACTCACGCGAGAACACTTGTCTAAAATGATGAATCTAAGGCTTGAAGATATGCAGTTAATCACTGGAGGACTAAATCATTTCGCGTTTCTACTTGGATTAAAAGAAATAGCGACTGGAACAGATTTGTTACCTGAATTCAACCAAAAGTGCATGGAGTATTTCAAAGATAAATGGCACCGATTCCACTATGCTGATCTTACATTCGAGGTGTACAAGCGGTTTGGATGGTTTCCTTACGTGGGTGATAATCATATCTGTGAATATCTCCAAATAGGATCCCAATATACCACAGCCCAGGACCTCACTGACTGGATCACGAGAATGCATCAAGGTAACATGGGAGTAAATGCGCGAATAAAGAGATATTTAAAAAGGATAGAAAAAGGAAAATATCCTAAAAAGGGAATGTTTACAAGAGATCCATCAGGAGAGAGAGCAATACCTATAATTGAAGCAATATTAGAAGATTCCAATTCATACGAGATGGCAGTTAACATCCCGAATGATGGAATCATTGAGAACCTACCTCAAGATTTAATCATTGAGTGTTCAGCTACAGTAAATAGAGAGGGGCTTCACGGAGTGAAATTAGGAAAAATACCTAAAAATATTGCTGCAATACTGAGAATTGAAGCATCCATTCAAGATCTTTGCGTAGAAGCTATACTAACCGAATCAAAAGATCTTGCTATTGCTTGTTTAGCTATTGATGTAAATTGTGGGAGTTTTAAAATGGCAGATGCGATATATGAGGAAATGTGTGAAGTTCAAAAGAAATATCTCCCAAACTTCAAATAACTAAATAGCATTACTTATATAAACTCAAATTTAATTCACGTAAGCGATTTCGATCTATTTTAATAATCTCACGATCATAAGATAGCAAACCGTTGACTTCTCCCTCAACATCGGTAATTTGAGTATAAATAGCTGCACTTAACCCATTTTCTATTAATGTTTTGATTTTTTCGATCAATCTCTTATATCTTTTAGTTAATTTAGCAGAATCAGAAAAACTTCTGTAGACAAACTTTTCAGAAGTAGTCCACATGTGATTTTCGACTTCTAAGCCAAGACCTCCGAATTCTCCCACTACAAGAGCTCGAGATTTAGCTTTATTGATATCAGGAAAGAGGGGATTAGGGTATCGATGTATATCATAGATATCGCCTATTCCATGGTCGTACCATCCACTTGCTGAATCGATAAGACGATGAGGATCTAACTGTTTTATCCTTTCGGTTACTAATTCAGTATCAAATTGACCCCATCCTTCGTTAAATGGAACCCAAACAATTATCGAAGGAAAATTATACAATTTACAAATCATTGTTTCAAGTTCTTTATAGTAGTTTAATTTATCAGACTCCTCGCGTTTTGTCTGGTATTTATTAATATTAACGGGTTGATTGCTAATATCGGTTACTCCTCCATTTGGCATGTCTTGCCATACCAATATCCCGATTATATCACAATAATAATACCATCGTGCGGGTTCTACTTTTACGTGCTTTCGAATCATGTTGAACCCAAGTTGTTTTGTAATTTGAATGTCGTATTTAAGTGCGTCATCAGTTGGGGCGGTGTAAAGCCCATCAGGCCAATATCCTTGATCTAATGTTCCATATTGAAATAAAAATGTATTATTTAATTCAATTCGAAAGATTCCATCTTTTCCTTTAGAGAGGGATATCTTTCTCATTCCAAAATAACCATCAATTTCATCAATTATATTATGACCTCTTTTAATTCTGAGAAGAATTTTATAAAGATAGGGATCATCGAGAGTCCACAATCGCGGTGATTCAATGCTTATTCTAAATTTTTCATTGATCTTGCTCATGTGGGATGTTAATTGTTGATAATTTTCATCATAAATTATTATTTCTAGTATATCATCATGTTCTGGTTTAGCAACCTTTGTTTCAATAGTAATTGATTCATCATCAATATCAGGTGTGAGGAAATAATCTTTTATATATGTTTTTGGTACGGGTTCGAGCCATATTGTTTGCCAAATCCCAGATATGGCGGTATAAAAGATACTTTTAGGTTTTAAAGATTGTTTTCCATGTTCTTGCTTGCCCTTATCAGTAGGGTCCCAAACACTAATGGTTATCTCATTTTCTCCCTTACGCAAGCTAGTGGTAATTTCAAATTCAAAGGGGGTATATCCTCCTTTATGATCTCCTATTTTTTTTCCATTTATCCAGACATTGGTTACCCAATCGACAGCTCCAAAGTGCAGTAATATCTCTTTTTCTTTCCAATTTTCAGCAAGGTAAAAAATTCGATGATACCACAATTTTTGAGTAGGTTTCAATTTTGTTCCAACACCGGATAATGCGGACTCAATAGGATAAGGAACGAGAATCTTACCATCATAATTAGTAACATCAGTTGCATCTTTCGAAGAAATTTTATAATCCCAAAGTCCATTTAAATTAAGCCATTCATCACGCTCCAATTGAGGACGCGGATATTCTGGAAGTGGTTGATTTGGATCAATAT
The DNA here is from genome assembly GCA_964583985.1 of uncultured archaeon. GTDB lineage: Archaea > Asgardarchaeota > Lokiarchaeia > Sigyniarchaeales > SOKP01 > SOKP01. The sequence continues at coordinate 60,104 of CAZOYD010000008.1, read as the reverse complement.
CTTTTGCCCATCGAGTTAATAATTGATCTTTAATAGGCTTCCATATTTCTTCATTTTTCATATTAAGTGTAAATGGAAAAGGTAAAAAAAAATTTACCAAATCGTTTCAATAGTCCAAATATTCATTTTCTTGAGAGTTAATGAACCTTGCTTTGAAAAAAGACTAAAACCATTTGATGCATCATTTTTGGGAAATATTCTACTTGAAATGCACTCATGATAGTTAATGAATATCTCGATAACCGATCTATCGATAAAAATGTGAAAAGCAATGCTCTTGTTCGATTCTTGAATGTTGAGGGTCCCTTTTTCATTACCGACGGTAATTTTAGATCTTATGGAGTCAAATTCGATTTTTTCTCCATTATTTTGTTCGTCGAGAAAGATATTAAATCCAAATATTTCATTTCCAGAGAATTCAAATTCAGCAATAATCTCTAAAGTCAATTCTGGAAATTTTCCAAGAAAAAGAGGTGAATCTTCAAGTAATTGAAGGTTTTCAAATTCTAGGTGTGATTTTCTCAGCTCTTGAAGTTCAATAGCCGGTTTAATGCTTAAATTATTTTTTTTCTCCAAGTTTAAGATTCGGGGCAAGCTAAGGCAACCATTCCAGCCACCTGTACCTCCTCCTTTAATCCAACCCCATACAAGTCTTCTCTTTTTATCATCTAACATCGTATTCGTAGCATAGAAGCATTTACCGTGATCAAAAATTCTCCAAGGACCTGGTAAAAACTTATTCGATTTATATGTCCCAACACTATAAATCACTTCTTTAAAGGGAGATACTATTAACACATGGTTTTCTCCTAATGAAAAAAGATTGGGACATTCCCAACCCCTTCCTTGAATACGAGTTCCTTTACATAAACTTCCTTTTAGATACCATTTGATTAAATCTGTAGATTCATAGATCAAAACAATCCCATGACTCTGAGTGGGAGATTTATGCTCATGCCCTCCCATTATCATGTACCACTTGTTTTCTTCTTTCCAGACATGAGGATCTCTCCAATCATGGATTTTATATGAAGAATTCTGTCCCGGAGTTAAAATTGGGTTATTCACATATTTATCCCAGGTTATCATCCTATCCTTACTATGTGCCATCCATAGTTCTGCATAATCGTGAGGAGAATTTTTTTTACTCACACTTGTATAAATGATAGTTGGCATGCCATTATTAATTACGCACGCACCCGACCAACATCCATCCTCACCTTTTTCGTGAGAAGGCATTAGTGCGATTGGTAGATGTTCCCAATGGACAAGATCACTGCTTTTAGCATGACCCCAAGATATGTCCCACCACTCATTTTGTGCGAAATTATCTTTATATGGATTGTGTTGATAAAATATGTGGTATTCATTCTCATAGAAAACTGGACCATTTGGATCATTCATCCAATATGCGGGAGGTAAAAAGTGATATTTAGGCCGATATGGACAATTTTTCGCTTTATTAATGCCTTTTTGCACGTTCTCCATCGCGAGTTTAATATCCCTAATCATCGGGCTTTTAAATTTCCTATATAAATTTGATAAGTAATAACATTTTCAAACGGTAATAAATTGTATCAGAATAAAAAAATAAAATTGAATAATTAAAAAACGAAAAAAAAAGATAAAACTAGGGCGTAAATTCATCAAATGCCCAATAATGAGCTTCTTCTTCTTGTATGATATCTTCAAACAATTTTTTTGTCTTTATATCTCCAAGCCGGGTTGCTTCAGCGATGACTTTTCGATATAAAACTATGGCATAGTTTTCGGCTTCTCTATCAAGGTTTATGAACTCTTCAACTGAATCACCAATCTCTGGTAATGGATCAACTGTAGCTCTCGATTCTCGATCAATTTCATAGATGCGTTCCGAAATTTTTTCCATATGGTCCATTTCTTGCATGAAGGTTTCTTTAAGGACTCCCGATACCACGCTAGCTTTATTTTTTCCCGTAACAACCTCTAAAGCATTCTTCTTTCGCCTTAATCGTTCTAATCCTTCAGCTTTCTCATGTTGAGTAGTATATTGAACAACTGCGGATATTTCGCTTGCCAGAGCTTTATTGAGTAAGGCGACATACTCATCACCAAAAATTGACCTCCATTCAGAAGCAGGAGTTTCTCCCAAATCGGGTTCATCTTCCATTTCACCATAATTTTGAAATTTCAATAAATGTGCTTCCTCATCACCATATATCTTGCTAAATAACATCCATGTTTCTCGATCACCAATAGCTTTAGCAGCTTCGATTATCTGACGATACAATTCTAAAGCTTCTTCTTCTGCTTTTAAATCTAATTCAGCGAATTCCTTCAGTGAGTTCCCTATAGTTACTTTATCTGGTTTGGTCGTTGCTTCTCCACCCAATAAATAAATTCTTTCCATAATTTGGGCAAGATGTTTCATTTCCTGCTTCGCTAAGTCCTCCAACATTTTCCCAAACTCGTCATATGTTGTACTTTCAAGCAAATAGTTTTCCTTGATCACTCTTCTTTTTAATTTTTCCATTTTTGTATGTTGCAGCATGTATTGCGTTGAAACTTGAATTTCACGAGCAACAGCCTTATTTAACATCGTAAAATATTCATTTGTAGCCTTTATAATCATATTAGATACACCTTTATAAAATTTTAAATAAAAGATGATAAAAACAATTAAAAAGTTTATTATAACAAATTATAGAACAATTCTTTATTTGATTATTATTAGAAATATTTTACTTCTCGATTATTATTTAAAATAATCATAATAAGAATATTTCTCTCTCATCTCATTAAAAATCTTGTCAGCCATCTCGAAGCTTCCAACATTAGGATCTACAGCTAATGCGGTAATAGCTTGTTCTTTTGATTTATTGAGAATCGCATCAACGCATAAATCTTGAACGGATGCTTCGATTCTGAGTATCGCCGCAATATTTTTTGGTAGATTCCCCCATTTCACTCCATGAACTCCTTCTTTGTTCACTATTCCGGGACATTCTATCACTAAATCTTGCGGGAGATTTTCTATTATCCTATCATTTGGAATGTTCACGGCGACTTCATATCGATTTTCATCTTTTAATATCGCTTTGACAATCGGAATCGCTCCTTCTCCAGATAAGTATCTCAACATCCCTTTTTTTGGATATTTATCATTTTTAAGCCGGTTATAATATCTCATTAAGCGCTTATATATTCTTTGACCGTGTTTCTCCGTTCTATCAATCCAATCTATCATATCTTGTGTTTTAGTAAACTCTTCACCAAATTGGAGATATTCTCCTAAATGATTATCTCCCACATACGGGAACCATCCAAATCGCTTGTAAACTTCCAGAGTTAAAGAAGAGAATACAAAGCTATCTTCATTTTCTTTAAAATAATCAAGTGCTTTTGCATTAAATTCGGGCATTAAATCATTTCCAGTCTCGATTTCTTCCAGTCCCATTAGAAAACCAAAATGATTTAGTCCATATGGTTTTATTTTCATTTCGGGCAGTTTTTTATCAAATAAGACAGGTAAATATAAATACATGGCTCCAATTTGATGGCATAAACCGACAAATTTTAATTTTTGTGTAGCTCGTTTAATTGCTAGGCATACTCGAGACATTGGATTGGAAAAATTTATGAAAAATGCTTCGGGGCATATCTTTTCAGCATCTCTAACAATATCGATTACATCTGGGACAATGCGGAACGCGTGTAATGTGCCCCCAGGTCCTCCACACTCGCCTAAAATTTGAGTAGACCCATATTTTCGTGGTATGACATAATCTTCTCTCCACAATTTCATCCTATTTCCAATCTCTATTGAACTTATGATGAAATTTGCGTCTTTAAAAGCTTGAGATCTATTTGTAGTATATTCTAAATTGAATTTGTTGTTAATTAATTCATTTTCAGCCTCTAAAAGAGCGTGAATCATCTTAAGCTTGTCGATATCAATATCATAAAGTACAATTGTTGAACCCTCAAGTTCCTTGTTATTATATATATCTGTAAACATGGAAGGTCCGAAGGAAGTGCTTCCTGCACCGACTAACACAATTCTATTATCCAATTTTAATATCCTTAAATTATGTATTTATAATGTTCTATCAAAAAGTATTATTTAATTAAAAATTAGTTAAATTTGTTAATTTAGAAAAAGCCTTTTGGCAATGCATATGGCAGAGAAATAATATTTAGTAGATTATCTCAAAAAATCAAATTTTATATTCTATCTTATCTCTTTCTAATTTAGTATTAGAAAATTTAAAGAGAATTCACAATGAATAAAGAAGAAATATGTTTTTTACCAGCATTTGAAATGAAAGAAAAGATAGCATCTCAAGAGCTTTCTTCAATTGAAATTACCGAAGCCATAATAGAACGCATAATAAAAATAAATCCGATCATTAATGCATATTGCACTACTACATTCGACTTAGCAAGAGAAATGGCGAAAGAAGCAGATAATAGAGTGAAAAAGGGAGAAAAGTCTGGACTATTGAATGGGATTCCTACATCCATAAAAGATTTAAATCAAGTGAAAGGAGTTCGAACTACATTTGGATCGAAAATATATGAGTTTAACGTTCCAAAAGAAGACTCAATTGCCGTTGCGCGATTAAGGAAAGAAGGATGCGTTATTTTAGGCAAGACCAACACTCCTGAATTTGGGTTTAAAGGTGTGACGGATAATCTTATCTTTGGAGCGTCAAAAAATCCTTGGAATTTGGAAAGAACGACCGGGGGATCCTCAGGAGGTGCCGCAGCAGCAACAGCATCTGGATTGAGTCCATTAGCACAGGGTTCAGATGGAGGCGGATCAATCCGACATCCTGCAGGATTATGTGGTATATATGGTCTTAAACCTAATTATGGTAGAGTTCCTTTGTATCCCAGAGAATTTATTGCTGCTTATGATCTTGGTGTGGTGGGACCATTAGTTCGATATGTTAAGGATGCTGCCTTAATGCTTGATGCGATGAAAGGACCATCCGTGAGAGAGATGTACATGCTACCAAAGGATGGTACGAGTTATTATGAAGTCATGGGGGAGAAACCTAAAAAGTTAAAGATTGGATATTCAATCGATTTGGGATACGCAAAATTGATTGATTCTGAAGTGGAAAAAGCTGTAATTGATTCTGCTCAGAAATTTGAAAAATTTGATTGGAAGGTGGAGGAAGTAAAGCTTAAAATTAAAAAACCAGAGAGATCTTTTCTAACAATGTGGACTAGCTTGTTTGCTTACGATTTAAAACCTAAACTTGAGAAATGGGGTGATAAATTAGATCCTGCCTTATTAAAACTAGTTCAAGCAGGATTAAGCTACGGCCCATTGGATTTACCTAAAGCAATTGCAGAACGCCGAAAGTTTCATGAAAATTTCATGCCGATATTTGATGATTATGATATCTTGATTACTCCTACAACAGCTATTACCGCATTTGAATTAGGGATACCCTTTCCCACAAAAATTAATAATGTAAATGTATCTCCAACCTCATGGCAACCATTTACCTTTCCATTCAATATGACAGGACAACCAGCAGCAACAATTCCATGTGGTTGGTCTAAAGAAGGATTACCGATCGGCATGCAAATAGTGGGAAAACCATTTGATGAAAAAACCGTCTTACAAGTATCTAAAGCTTTTGAGGAAATATCTCCTTGGCAAGATAAGAGACCAACTTTTTAATCTATTGTTACTTTTTTCTTTAATTATTTTTTTATATTTCAAGGAGGAGCACATTTGAAACGGTTTTTAGCGTTTGATATTGGAGCTAGCACGGGAAGAGCCATTGTAGGTACTCTAAATGACAACAAACTTGCTTTAGATGAGATATATCGATTTCCTAATGGGGGAATTATAAAAGATGGTTCCCTTCTTTGGGATATCGCAGCTATTTATAATGAAATCTTAAATGGCTTTAAAAGATATGTAATTAAATATGGAAAGACGGTTTTTGGCATAGGAATTGATACTTGGGGTGTGGATTTTGGTTTATTAGACAAAAATGATCAACTTGTTGAACCTATTTATCACTATAGAGATTCAAGAACTAAAGGAATGCTTAACTTCATGTTTGAGAAGGTGCCTAAAGAAGAGATATTCAAGCTTACCGGTATCCAATTCATGGAAATAAATACTTCTACTCAGTTATTTTCTCTCATTTACCACGATTCTAAACAATTAGCGAGATCTGAAACACTTCTGATGATCCCTGATTATTTAAATTATTTATTATGCGGAAAAAAATGCTCTGAATATTCAATTGCTACTACTTCTCAATTAATCAATCTAAACACGCGTGATTGGTCTCAAATATTGATAAAAATGTTGGGTTTAAAATCAAGATTGTTCCAAAAAATTGTTCCTTCAGGAACACTGATAGGAGTGCTAAGAAAAGAAATTATTCATGAAGTTGGCATAAATCAGGATACTAATATAATCGCTCCTGCTTGCCATGATACCGCTTCTGCAATAGCGGCAGTTCCTGTTGAAATGGAAAGGTACGAAAGTGGAGAATGGTCCTATCTAAGTTCCGGAACGTGGAGTCTTTTAGGTGTTGAATTGAATAAACCAATCATAAACGCCAAATCACTTGAGTTTAACTTTACAAACGAAGGTGGTGTTGAAAATACAATAAGATTCTTAAAAAATGTGACTGGATTATGGATAATTCAAGAATGTAAAAAGGAATGGGAAAAGCAAGGGTTATGCCATACTTGGGAGGAAATTGAATTGAAGGCAGCGGAAGCACAACCATTCCAATGCTTTATAAACCCAGATCATCATCTCTTTCATAATCCTCCTAATATGAACGAGGCGATACAAGAATTTTGCGAAATGAGTGATCAGATCCCTCCAATATCGATAGGCGATATTGCCAGAGTAATATTTGAAAGTTTAGCACTTAGATACAAGCAAGTAATTGACGAATTGGAAAAAATTACTGAAAAAAAGGTCAAGATCTTACATATTATAGGAGGAGGATCTTCTAATCAATTATTAAATCAATTTACAGCAAATGCTCTGAATATTCCAATTAAAGCAGGACCAACCGAAGCTACTGCTATTGGTAATATATTAATTCAAGCAAAAGCAGTAGGATTAATTAACCGACTTGAAGATTTAAGACGTATTGTAATTCGCTCTTTTTCTATCAAAAACTTTTATCCTGAAGATATCACAAGGTGGATAAAGGCATATCATAAATTTATAAAATTCATGAGTACGGATTATCAATTATAATAAGAATAAAAAAAAAAGAGAGTTATTAGATATTTTCTCGTTTTTTAGCATGTAGATTATGGAGTTCTGCTCTCATGTTGTCTAATTTCTCCCCGTGTAATGGATAAAAGTATATAAAGGTTAAACCAATGGCTGATACTATTGCGGGAACCAGAAACATGAGTATTTTAATACCGAGTATTGCCGAATCTGGTTGCACGGGAGAATCTTGTAGGTATCCAAATATACCAAGAACAATTGTCGCAACTATCGGACCAATGCTTTGAGATGGTTTGTGAATTAACGCGTCCATTCCTAAGAACATTCCCTCCCTTCTTGATCCATTTTTCAACTCATCCTGATCTATAGAAAGGTATAAAATTGGAGTATTAAATATGCTATAACCTCCCAATAGCGTCAATACTGCTAAGGCAATTACTACTAAGATGGAATCATTAATAAAGACTATGAAGATAAAAAATATAAAAGTTAGTATCACTTTTAACACTCCAAACCTTAACATGATCTTTCTCATCCCCCATTTTGGCCTTAATTTCATGCAGAGTATATTGGAACCGTATCCAATGAAAAAAAAGATTACAAAATAGTATAAGAGACCTCCTTCACCCAAGACTAATAGATATATGAATAAATAACTCAATCCTATTGACCCAAGAAAAGCATCACAGAAGATATACCCCATGTAAATTAAAAATGGCTTTTGTTTTAGAGTCTCTTTTACGGCTTTAGTTAAAGGAAGACCCTCATCTTTTTGAAATTCGGGTTTTTCTTGACATAGAAACGAAGTTATTATTAATAAGATTGTAGAAAAAATCGCCACAATAAACATTAAACCAACAAATTCCGATGAAGTTGGATCCATTGCGCCAACAATTATGAACATTGGAAGAACAAATATAGCCCCTAAGATCATGGCATACAAATTGCCTTTATTCCTCTCATCTAAATCAGACGTCATTTCTGGTAATAATGCCATCCATACTAAAACTACCAAGGTAAGCATGGTATCAAATAAACAAACGCTTATAATAAAATGAAGGAATATTATTATTTGATTATCAAAACTCCAAGGAAACCAGACGAGCATGAATGTCAATCCCCAAAGTGGCGCCCCATATTTAATATAAATAGTCCGTTTACTTCCCCACTTTTTTGAATTTGTTCTGTCAGACATTTGTCCTAAAAGCGGATCGTTTAGAGCATTTACAACCAAGTAAATTGATTGACCAATGATAAAAAGAGTCGGATTTAGATGTAACTTATCAAAAAAGAGCTGAATATATTTTAATCCAAAGATGAATACTAACAATCCATTAGGAATGGCGCCTAGTGCATAGCCCAACAAATTTCTAGAACTGAGTTGTTTTTTATTTTCCATTAAACTCAAATCTGTTTATTTTTAAATTACTGTTAAATATTGATAATGCATTATACAATCTGATAATATATAAAGGTTTTACAAAATGAAATTAACTGAAATCATTGAAACTAAATTTGGAAAAATTCGTGGATATATTGATGATGGAATAGAAATATATAAAGGAATTCCTTATACTGAAGCTCCTGTTGGAGATTTAAGGTTTCGAGAACCTCATCCGAAAAAACCATGGGATGATGTGAAAGATTGCATTAAATTCGGATCTATAGCTCCGCAACATCAACAAGATGAATCTAAAATAGATTTACCTGAAAATGAGGATTGTTTGTATTTAAATATATGGACTCCTGGTTCTGATAATAAAAAAAGGCCCGTTTTGTTTTGGATCCACGGGGGAGGATTTCTTATTGAAGCAGGATCCCGACCACGTAGTGATGGTTCAAGACTTGCATCTTATGGAAATGTCGTTGTCGTTAGCTTTAATTATCGCCTTGGAGCTTTAGGATTTCTCAATTTGTCCGGAATTCCACCTAACTTAGGTATACAAGACCAGATCGCAGCTTTAAAATGGGTTAATAATAATATAGAATTGTTCGGTGGAGATCCGGATAATATCACAATCTTCGGAGAATCTGCCGGTGGGCAGTCCGTCTTGATCTTACTTGCAATCCCCTTAGCAAGAGGTCTATTTCATCGGGCAATTGTTCAAAGTGGTACTGCAAATCCTCAGAATTTTGTTCCCAAGAAATCTCGGGAGGGTGGATTGAAATTCCTAAAAAAACTCAAGATTGATGTTAATGAAGTTGATCAACTACGAGAAGTAGATTTTGAAATAATTATTAATACTCAGAAGAAAATGGTAGGTGATTTACTAAATTTGGATAAAAGTCCTTTTTGGCCATTCCTTGATGGAAATATCATTCCAGAACAACCAATCGAAATTTTAAATAAAGGAAATTATCAAAAAATCCCATTGATGATAGGATATAATGAAAATGAATTAGGATTTCTTTCTAATTTCTTAAAGGAAGCGGGGAAAGCCAAAAAAAAGTTGATAATGACATTTGTTAAATCCAATTTCAAGAAAAAGGGGATTAATGATGAAGATCTAAATAAATTAATAAATACTTATAAATCTGAACTGGAGGGGTTATACCCTGATAATCCTTTTATGTATTGGGATGGAATTTTGTCTGATTCTACATTCAAGATTCCTATTTTACGTGTTCTTGAAGCAATGATCAATCACCAGTCGGATATTTATTTGTACATGTTTTCTTATAAATCTCCCAAATTTGGTTTTGCACTTCATAGTTTTGAAATCCCCTTTATCTTTGATACCGTTGATAAACAAGATCTCGCGGAAGGAGCTACAGAAGTAAATGAGGAATCCCATAAATTAACTAAGATTATGATGGACACCTGGCTAAATTTTGCTCGATCAGGACACCCAGATCATAACGGAATCCCTTCTTGGCCTGTATACGAATTACAAAAACGGTATATTATGAAATTAAGTATAAATCCTGAAGTTATTGAAACTATTGGAGATCCACTCTATAAAATCTGGGAAGGGATAGTTTAAACTATTAATTTAAAATTAAAATGAAGAAAGTTAATCTAAGACTATAATATCTACATTTTTCGCTTTAATAGCATCGATATTTTTTTTAGATACCTTTTTATCTGTAATAAGAAAATCAACTTCTTCAATCTTTACGCAGGTGGAAAGTGACCTCTTTTCAAATTTACTCGAATCAATTAGAGCTACAACTGTTTTTGCATTTTTACACATAATTTTTTTTACTTCCATCTCCATAGGATGTGGATCCATTATTCCATCCTCAAGTGTGACACCGGTACCACTGATAAAGGCGGTATCGACTTTATAACGATTAAAAAATTCCTCTGCTTCATGCCCCACGAATGTATAAGATGATTTTCGAAGAATACCTCCACAACCGATAACATTCAGATGAGGTAGAAACTTAGATGCTAGTAATAGTGTGTTTAAGCCATTAGATAATAGAGTTATATTTTCTTGTTTTAGGTGAGGTATCATTTCTAATACTGTCGAACCACCATCCAAGAAAATTATATCAGAGTTCTTTACATAGTTTTTTGCTGCGAACTTTGCGATCAAACGTTTTTCAGCTAGATTTTCTTTCCTTCGTCTATCAAATTCTTCTTCTTTATCGCTAAGCTCATCAATTTTCAATGCTCCACCATGAGCTCTAATTAATTGACCTTTAATCTCAAGTTCTTTCAAATCTCTCCAAATTGTCATCCTAGAAACATCAAACAATTCAAGTAACTCCTCTATTGAAACGGAGCCTTGTTGATTAACCAGTTCTATTATTTTAGCTCTTCTTTTTTCAGCAATCATTTTTCCACATGATACATCTTTTATATTATATAAACGGATAACATAATGAATAAATTATTTTTTAGTTTCTCACATCTCCATTTTAAACTCATAATACCCTGAACCAAATTTAAACAGAAGGTAATCATCTATTTCTTCTAATAATTTAATAGTATCATTACTAATTTGTTTCCCTTGCTCCCAAATGACAACTTGACCCTCTTTTAATGTTTTTCCTTTAGAATATTTTGGAAACCATAATTCTGCAGTAGATCCAAATGGAATATGGCATACAAATTTAAACATATCTGACAATTTTTCCCATGATACATGTAAAGTCCCTCTTATTGTTTTCAGTGATGCGCTCACATAGTCCATATCTTCAGGTATAAACGGTTTAATCCTTATTGATTTCCAACTTGGCTCAAGTGCATTCATTCCGGCTAACGATTTGAAGAACCAAGGATCTACTGATCCAAGCATAATGTGGTTATGAGAGTTCATTCCAACATCTTCTAATTTTTCCCACCTTTCCCATAATGTAGTAGCTCCTTCTTTAACCATATAACCATATCCTGGAAAGCTAGTTTGATTTACCATCTTATATATTATATCTGGATACCCATTATCGGTTAAAACATCAAATATATAGCGCGTACCTACTATTCCCGTATTGAAATGATAATCAAATTCTCTTTTAATACTTTCAATGAGTGTTTCCAGTACAAGTTTACGCTTTTTTTCTGGAACCATATTTAGATAGAGTGGGAGTGTATTTGATGTTTGACTTACTGAGAAATCAGTTGGAGCTAACTTTTGAACGTCATAAACAATTTTTAGAAATCTATTATTAAATGCGTCTTTAATAACCTTCAATTTGGTTTCATAGTATTTCACATCTTCATCTTTTTTCAAAATCTTAGCTATTCTGGATAAGAGGAGAGTGTCATGATAATAATACCATGATGATGTCAACGCAATAGGAGTTCTACGAGAGACAATATTACAAGGAGGACACCAATCACCATACTTCCCTATTAAAATTAAGTCATTCTCCGCAATAGATGCAAGGAAGTCTACGTATTTTTTCATCGAATCGTAATGTTCCTTTAATATCTCAATGTCATTATAATAATAATAAACATACCAAGCAAAAGTGATATAAGCGGTACCCCATGCAGGATCTGCGGGATAAAATTTCCAATACGGAGGAACAACATCAGATAGACTCCCATCATCCTTCTGAGCCAATTTTATATCTCTCAAATATTTGGTACAAAATCTTGCCATATCAAAATTAAAAATAGCTTCTTCTACTGTAAGGGCGGCATCTCCCATCCAGCCTTGCCTTTCAGCTCTTTGGGGGCAGTCTGTCGGAATACTCATCAAATTACTCAATTGACCCCAAATAATATTAGTGTGAATTTGGTTTATTAATTGATTTGAGCAATTAAATTCGCTTGCTCTTGTAACATTACTATGAAAGAATAAACCTGTAAGAGTTTCCTTAGTTGGAACACCTGGGAATCCTGTAAGTTCTACATATCGAAATCCATGATATGTAAAATGTGGGATATAAACTTCTTCACCTTCTCCTTTAAGTATATAAACGTCTGTAGCTACTGCTTCTCCAGTTGTTGCTCGATTTAGAGTTCCATCTTTATAAACAAGCTCAGAAAATCTTAATTGAACTTTTTTACCTCTTGGTCCTTGAACCTTCAATTTACATACTCCTGTAAAATTCTGGGCAAAATCGAAGATATACATTCCAGGTTGAGGGCTATTTATTTTTTGTGGTTTTAATGTCTTAGTAATTCGAATTGGTTCCATCATTTGTGAAGCTAAATTATGTCCAGAAACAACTGCAGCATTTATCCAGTTAGTACTATCAAATTCGGCTTTGTCCCATTCAATTTCTTCTTCTCGAGCATCATATACTTCACCATAATAAATACCATTCTCTTTTATTGGACCAGTTGAGACTTTCCAACTTTCATCAGTTGATATTTGTTCATTAGACCCATCTTGATAATGGATATGAACTTGAAGAATTAGTTTAGGATAATCATACTTAAAGTGATCAACACATCTTCCATTGCCTAGAATAACGCCAATAGCATTATTTTCTTCTATAACATCCTTAATATCATACGTAGAATATAAAGCAAGTTTATGATAATCGGTTTGGGCGGGTTCTAGGATTCTATCACCGATCTTATATCCATTAATTCGGAGTTCATAGTATCCGATTCCACATATGTACAATTTAGCAGATTTAATTGGTTTAGATATCTGAAACTCTTTTCTAAGATAAATCGCATGCACCTCTTTAATTGCTCCAAATGGACCTTGTGGTCCCTTATACCTAAGCTTTCTAAGAGATGTTTTATCTAAAAATTCAGGTCTACTTATCCAATTTGCAGTCCATTCGCTTTCTTCAAATAGTGCGGTTCCAAAAAACGCAATTTCACTATATTTGTTTTCTATTGAATTCTTATCCCACCATCTTACTTTCCAGTAATAAGTTTTATCACTTTCAAGGGATTTACCTTTATATTTAATGTTGAAATGATTTTCAGAGTCGATTTTACCACTATCCCATAAATCTCCACTGTTAGATTTCAATATATTCTTATTAGAAGCAACAAGAATTTGATAGGCGGATTGATTTTGATTTCTTTCTGAATGATCTATCAACCATGAAAAGCGGGGTGATTTTGTATCAATCCCAATTGGATTAGATAGATACTCACATTTTAAATTAAAAGGTGTTTTTATCATATTTATAGTATAATACATTTTGTTATAAAAAGTTATAACTATATGTGATCATAACGAAATCTAATCAAACAGAAGATTCATATGAAATCGCTAAAGTAAAATATGCTGAATTGGGAGTTGATACAGACTTGGTTATTGAAAAAATGGAGAATATTCCACTTTCAATTCATTGTTGGCAAGGAGATGATGTAGGAGGATTTGAGCATCCCAATTCTCAATTAACAGGAGGAGGTATAATAGCAACTGGAAGTTATCCCGGAAAAGCAAGAACTATTATGGAACTTCAGAATGACCTTTCAAAAGCAATTTCACTTATACCAGGAAATCACAGAGTTAACCTACATGCTATTTATGGGAATTTTGCTAATAAATTCGTAGATCGTAATGAAATTAATGCAAATCACTTCCAAACATGGATAGACTGGGCAAAAATTGAGAAATTGGGATTAGATTTCAACTCTACTCTATTTTCTCATCCTAAAGCAGATTCAGGATACACATTAAGTAGTAAAGATCCTGAAATCCGCAATTTTTGGATAGACCATGTAATGAGGTGTCGTGAAATCAGTGTAGAGATAGGGAAACAACTGAATATTAAAGTAATCCATAACATCTGGATACCAGATGGTTCAAAAGATACTCCTGTTGACCGTATAGGTTACAGAGAATTATTAAAAGATTCTTTGGATCGTATTTTGGAGCAAGAATTAGATTCTCGTTATATTCAAGATTCATTAGAAGGAAAACTTTTTGGTATTGGAAGTGAAGCTTTTGTAGTAGGAAGCCATGAATTTTATTTGAGTTATGCTGTGAAGAATAACCTTATGTTAACTATCGATTCTGGGCATTACCATCCCACTGAATCTATTGCTGATAAAATTTCAGCAATTGTTCCTTTCGTTAAAGGAATCTTACTTCATATTAGTAGAAGTTTACGTTGGGATAGTGACCATGTTGTTGTTTTAAATGACGATTTAATCCAGATTGCAGAAGAAGTTATCCGAATAAAATCATTTGACAAAATATTTATAGGGTTGGATTTTTTTGATGCGTCTATAAATCGGATAGCAGCTTGGGTTATAGGAGCGAGAGCCACATTAAAGAGTTTTTTATATGCATTACTACAACCTCGAGAACTTTTACTCAATTATGAGGAAAATAACAAATATTTTCAACGTTTAGCTTTTCTAGAGGAGTTAAAAACGCTTCCATTTGGTTCAGTTTGGGATTATTATTGTTATATTCATAAAGTTCCCATTGGAAGAGATTGGTTCCATATTGTTGAGGATTATGAAAATGATGTATTGAAGAAGAGGACGAGTTTATGAAAGGATTGAATAACAAAATTCTTGAAATAAACCTCGATCAAGAAAAAATTAGTGAAATCTTATTATCGGAAGAGGTATTAGAAAATTTTATTGGAGGTAGGGGGATAGGCGTTAAATTATTATCGGAAAGAATTCCAGCTAATATTGATCCCTTAGATCCAAAGAATTTATTGATATTTACAACGGGACCGTTTGGAGGAACTATAATTCCGACAAATGGACGCTTTTCGTTAGTCACAAAATCACCCTTAACCAATGGGATATTTTTTTCTAATTCAGGGGGATCCTTTGGCGTTGTAATGAAAAGATGTGGGTATGATGGTATTTTAATTCAGGGGGGATTGAAAGAGCCAGGATATCTTTTAATAGAAGGTGGAAAAGGACCAGAATTAAAGGATGGTTCTAAATTATGGGGATACGACACTGAGAAGACTTTAGAAGAATTAAAAAAGATTGAAGGTAATAAAATTAATTCCCTTATGATTGGCCCTGCAGGTGAGAATTTAATTAAGATAGCAGCAATAATAAATGATGCAACTAGAGCATTTGGAAGAGGAGGCGTTGGAGCAGTAATGGGGTCTAAAAACCTTAAAGCTATCGTGGTAAAAGGTGGTGATGCTAAATTTGATATTGATAATCAAGAATTGTTGAAAAAGTATGTAGAAGTCGCTCAAGATAAGATTAAAGTGGTTCCTATAACTCGATCTTCACTTCCGAAATTTGGAACTTCTGCTTTAGTTAATGTGATTAATATATTGGGTATGTTTCCTATTAATAATTTTCAAAAAGGTTTTGATGAGAGAGCTAGCTTAGTAAGTGGAGAAGAGATAAATAAGAAATTGACACAAGAGAGAGAAGGATGTTATGCTTGCCCTATAAGATGCGGAAGATTAACTAAAGCAGGTGATATGCAGGGAAAAGGACCAGAATATGAATCTGTCTGGGCGCTTGGTCCAAATTTAGGTATATATGACCTAATTACGATAACTCAGGCAAATTATTTATGCAATAAATTTGGAATTGATACAATATCTTGCGGTGGTAGTATCTCATGCGGAATGGAATTAAATGAAAAAGGGTTCTTGAACGATCTTTCTTTAAAATTTGGTAACACAATTATGCTAAAAAATATTGTCGAAAAAATTGCTAAGAAAGAAGGTATTGGAGCTCAAATTGGGGAAGGATCCAGATTATTAGCAAAGAGATATAAAAATGAAGAGATAGCTATGCAAGTTAAAGGATTGGAACTCCCCGCATATGATCCAAGAGGTGCTATCGGGCATGCGTTAGGATATGCCACTTCCAATAGAGGTGGATGTCATCTTACTGGATATATGGCATCCTTAGAGATATTTGCCGCCCCAAAAAAAATTGATAGGTTTACAACAGCAGGGAAACCTGATTTGCTAGTATTAAAACAAAATCAGAAAGCAATTGAAGATAGTTTGGTTATTTGCACATTCGCAGGTTGGGCATTAGGGCTTGATTATTATGCACGTTTCTTAAAAGCTATTACTGGTATTGAGTTTGATGTTATTAGGTTAACTCAAATAGGAGAACGTATATATAATTTAGAAAGACTGTTTAACATTAGAGAAGGTTTTACAAAAAATGATGATACATTACCTTCAAGGTTTCTTAATGAACCCCTAAAAGAAGGGGCTTCAAAGGGTCATATAATACCATTAGAATCCATGTTAGAGCAATATTATTTTGTACGAGGTTGGGATAAGGAAGGAGTTCCTAAAAAGGAATTAATTAAAAATCTTGAAATTGACTTTAAATTATAGAAAATATATGAGAAACTCATGATTATAGACGAGTCTATTTATAATATGTTTAAGAAGATTGGAGAGCATTTAGTTAGACATGGATATAATACTAGCCATTCTGGTAATATTTCAATAAAGTCAGGTGGTAAGATTATTATAAAAAGAAGAGCAGCAATGCTTGGTAATCTGGAGCCAGAGGATTTAGTAATTTGTGATTTAAAAGAAGAAGATTCTGGATCACTTATTGCTAGTACTGAACTTGGAGTTCATCGAGCAATTTATTTAGAAACAGATGCAATGGCAGTAATTCATGCACATAATCCTTATTGTGTAGCTCTTTCGTTAATCGAAGATGAAATAACGTGTATTGACGCCGAAGGTTTTGCATTATACAAAAAAATACCGATTATTGATGTAAAAATACCCGCGGGAGCATATTATACCTCAATTGAAGTACCAAAAATATTAAAAAATTATCCTTTTGTAGTAGTACGTGGTCATGGGATTTTTGCTAAAGGAATGACTTTAGAAGACGCGTTACAATACGTAACAGGCGCAGAACAATCTGCATATATTAGATACCTCACCTTAATTACGGGAAAACCCTTAAAGAGGGATTTCTCAAAAGAAAAAGATTTTTCAATCTGGTAGTTAGGCTTTTAAAAGATTATCACTTGATTTTTTTATACGCTATTTTTAGGTTAAAAGCATGTTATTTGAAGCTAATAAACGTTCTATTAAGCAACATAAAATACCAGATTGGGTTCCTTTTTTATGTTTTTTTTTAAAACCCTAGGATTTCAACTCAGATCCTATTTAAAAGCGATCAAAATATTTATATATTTTATTTGACATACATATATTGTCAATAGTTAATTGACAAAGATTAATTTGCAAAAAACATACATAAAAAGGAGGTAGATTTTATGTCCGAAAAAATTGACGTTAAGAAAAAAGAGAGTTCAGCTAAAGAATTGAAAGAAGATAAGAAATCGAGAGAATTATCTATAAGACGCGAGAATCCCTTTTCATTGTTTCAAGAAATGGATCGGATGTTTGATGACTTTTTTGATGATTTCTCCTGGCCATTTAACCGAAGGCGTAATAGACCATTAGGGTTAATAATTAGAGAGAATGAACCAATTTTTAGAACTCCATTAGCAAACATAAAAGATCTCGAAGATCATTTCGAAATTAGCGCTGAATTACCCGGTTTAGATAAGAACAATATTGAACTCACGATAAATGACGACATAATGGAGATTAAGGGTGACTATAAAGAAGAAAAGAAAGAAGAAAAAGAAGGACAATTAGTTCGAAGAGAGTACCATTCATCCAGTTATTACCGAGCCTTCAATTTGCCAGAGAACATTGATAAAGATAAGATCGATGCCAATCTTGATAAAGGAATTCTAACCGTGAAAATTCCAAAAGTTACACCGCCAAAACCTGAGAAGAAGATAATAGAAATCAAATAAATACCTATAAATTTATTTTCTTTCTTTTTTTAATCTAATTTTTATAATTTTTATTTAATGACCGTGAAAAGGGAATATTATGGTCTCACATCAATGAAAATTTAAAACTATATCTTTCTAAATAGAGTTTTCATTTTCCAGATTACGCTTCCATGGTGATTTTAAAGCCAAATTACAAATCTTAGAATATGAATTAAGCTTGTTTCAGCAAATTAGCAATATAATCCCATTTTGCATTGATTTTTTCAGAAGTCCGTAATCTATTGAAAATCTTATATTCAAAGGCTTTTATTAAATTATACATGCCCTTTACTTCTTGATATATCTCTGATCCTTCAAATCGTGTTTGATAGTCATCAATATTGTGAGTGCTCCATAAATCAGCAGTGTCAAACTTTTCTGAAAGCATTTCAACCCATAATTTTGCCATTTTCATCGAGTAATACAATCCAGAAGACCCAAATGGATTGATAAAACCGGCACTATCGCCTATTATCACAACACCGGGATGAGGGATAAATTTTTCAGCCATCATTGCGTTAGGTAAGCTCGTAACTTCTTCATAATCAACTTTAGCACCTTCAAAATATTTTTTAAATCCAGGATATGATAATTTTATCTCATCCCATACCCGCATTATTTCAGTATTATCAGGAATCTCAACAGTCTTCATGCTTGGGACTTGTGCCATCCTTAACATGAGACCCACTTCTGCCCGATCGCCATCTAAGGGGAAAAAGTAAGCAACGGATGGGGGAAATTGGGGAGCGTACTCCAAATCTCCATTTCCGATGAAATAGAAATTTAAATCTGGAGTAGTTTCAAGAGTATAATTTGCGTGACTAATTAGGCATTTGACTATTGGACATCGCATTAATTCATATGGGATTCCATATTGCTTGCCGATTACGCCATCATAACCACTACAATCCAATACTACCTTTCCTTGGATTTCATTGAGTTTTCCATTGATTTTGCATTTCACGCCAATACAAACTCCATCCTTTTCAATTGGTTGGATAACCTCACAATCTAATATCAATTGAATTCCTTCTTGATTCGCAACCTCAACGAACCTATCGATGAATTGTCGCCATTCAAAGAAGTAGTGAGGATATTCTTTAAACGTGGTTAAAAGATTCTCATCATTGGGTGAATGCCAAACACGTCCACCATTTGACTTGATACCTATAGATGGTAGAAATTTATCTCCCAAAATTTCATCAACCACGGGAAAATACCCCATCCCTTCTCCACGAGGCTTAGGGCCAGCAGTACTTCCTTTTTCTAATATAATAACAGAATGTCCTTTCCGAGCAGCGATAATGCCTGCAGATAAACCAGCAGGTCCAGCACCTACAATAATGAAATCGTAGATATCTTTTTCATAATGGTTATTCATAGTTTTAAAATAAGAATCTAAAGCATTAAATAATTTCTAAGGAAGAATATTATTATCACTATTAAAAACGTTTATAATGTACGATGTCGTAATATCAGGCGCAGGTCCAGCAGGAAGTAAAAGTGCAGAAATTTTAGCTCGCGCAGGATTCAAGGTAGCTTTACTTGAAAAAAACACGAATTGGAGAAAACCATGTGGAGGTGGGGTTAGCTCACGCATTTTCAAGTATTACCCCCAACTACGAAAACTTAATTTTCACAAAATAAATGGGGTTTCAATGTATTCAAGCGACTATGACAATTTGGAATATTCCTGGAAAGATGTTAGGGAATCTTCTATTAATGTGGATAGATTAGAATTTGATAACGTGATAAGGAACGTTGCCATTGATGCTGGGGCAGAATTATGTGATGAGCATGTTTCCTACGATTTCATCCATAAGAACGGTAAAAAAGTCGGCATAAAAGCTAAATCAAAATCAAATTCAATTGATTTTTCGGGGAAACTATTGATCTTGGCTGATGGGATGAGTTCCAAATTGGCAAATAAATCAGGGCTGAGAAATAAATGGCAAATAAACGATTTATATCAAGGGAAATGTGCAATCATGGAAGGTGAATTATCGTTAGACACCTCTAAAATATCCCTTTTCTTCCAAAAATATAAGGGTTATGGCTGGATTTTTCCATTGAATGATAATTGCTTTAATATAGGGTGTGGTACGTGTAACGAGGACAATATAAACTACAATTTAAACGAGGTATACTATGACTTCATGAAGGAACCATTCATTAAGAAAATTCTCTCTGGACCAAGTTATAAAACGCATTGGAGTGGGTCTTATCCAATGCCTGGCGTTGGTGTCCTCGATCGATCTTTATATGGTGACAATATTATGATTACTGGCGATGCTGCTGGGTTCGTCTCGCCCATTAGTGGAGAGGGAATTCATCCAAGCATCGTGTCAGGAGAAGCTGCAGCTTATAGTGCTATCAGCGCATTAGAGAATGAAAATACGTCCAAGGAAAGTCTGAAATCTTACAAAAAATATCCGAATGTGAAAAAAATCATGAGAAATTTTAAAATGAAATTATCGATGGTGGAATTCTTTTTTGAAAATGAGGGGAAGCAATTAAATGCATTGTTTAAACTAGCAAAAAGCAATGATAACTACAGAGAAGAAGTAATAAACATGTTTTTATTCAATAAACCACTTTCGAAAGAGTTACTCCTATTACTACAAGACCTTGTAATCCAAAAAAATTAATTCAGTATTAAATTTTCAAACTTGATGTCTAGGGAATTAAGATACGTTTTATATAAAATATTCAAAGTAGTCCCAGGGCCATATTGGGGCATCATTTCAATGATTGTGGGCTTATTAGGTGATATAATTGCTGTCATAATGACCCCAGGGTATAACTTGAATTACATGGTAAGCGTTTTAGGAACCGGTCCTGGAGCATTATTTTTTAATTTGGGATTAATTCTTTCAGGGTTATTGGCTCTAATGTTTTATCTATATTTTATACCTCTATTAAAAAGTGAGAATGTTAGCGAAGAAATTTATAGAACTGCTTTTGTATTTGCTATTTTATCTTGCTTCTTCTACATCATGGTAGGTTTTTTTCCCTCAATATTAACAAACCAAGTGCTGATACTCATACATGGCTTCGTTGCGATGACTTGTTTGATATGTGGGAGCATATACAAGAGCCTTTTTGGTTACATGATGTTAAAGAGTAAAAAATTCTTAAAATTACATTCGTATAGTGCGCTAATCGTTATTATCATAGAAATAACCTTCCTTTTGACTTGGGCACCTTTAATTGAATGGATGATGGTCATCGCGATTACTTATTGGATTTTCATGCTTTCGTTTTATGTTTTTATCAGAAAGGATTTGAGAAATTATCAATATACTAGTTAATTAATTTGTTTTTCATCATTTCACTATTTCTTGGGACTTTTTTGGTTTATAAGTGAGTAGCGCGTATTATTCATTACTTTTGCTATTGATAACTTTTGGTATCTTCTCATGACAAGCACTAATAGAACCATTATTCAATCAAGTGATTTAATAAAAGGTCAAAAAGCAACTTTAGGGTTAACAAAGTTCATACATGCTAGCGATATTCACTTGGGGAGTCATCAATATAGAAACGAAGATCGTGCGAACGACTTCATAAACGCGTTCGATGAAATCTTGAAAATTGCCCTCTTCCATCAAGTAGATTTTATCTTATTAGGAGGTGATGTATTTACCTCTTTAGAAATACTACCTGGAAAATTAACAAGAGTAGTAAATCTATTGAAAGAGTTTTACTATGAAACCGAAAATAAAACTAAAATTATTGCAATTGAAGGAAATCACGATATTCGAAAATTTTCAAGAGGTCAAAGGTTTGAAAAACGAGGACAGTCATGGTTGAAGGTATTATCGATTCTAGGATTAATAATCCTATTGGACGCAGATGTAGAATTACCACCAAATGAAATGTTTAAAGAATACGATTTTAAAACCCGAAAAGGGGGGAAGATTAGAATAAAGGACGTAATAATATATGGCACAAGATACTTGGGACAAAATCCAGTAGAATATCTTTCAAAATTGAAGGATGGAATCATTGAAGACGATGATTGCTTTCATGTCCTTCTTCAACACTTCGGGATTGAAGGTCAAATGCCACGTGTACCGGGAGTAAATTACCAAATTATCCAAACATTAAAAGACAAGGTAAATTACCTAGCTCTAGGCCATTTTCACCTGCAATTTATCTTAGACGACTGGATTTTTAATCCAGGATCCTCTGAAGCCACCTGTTCTTCTGATTTTTCATTCAAAAGAGGCATTTTTTTAGTAACAGTATCTAAAAACGAAGTATATACTAAAACTGTGAGAAAAATCCAGTTAACAAATAGAGTAAATCGATGGGAACACGTCTATTTCAAAACCGAATTTAGAAATAAAGAAAAAATGCATGATTTTATCATTCAAAAGCTAAAAAAAGCTTTCGATTTAGAGTTGGATAATAATAAAAACCCTCCTAAAATTCAAAAACCCGTGCTTTTTCTCGTATTAATAGGTAAAAAGCCCTTTAATAAATATAGGATAAATAGGAAAGAATTAACTCAAATGATATGTGAAAACCTTCCTGTGGTTGACGTCGTAGTGTATGAAAAGTTTTCCAATTTCGTAAACACATTAGATACATTTATTTAACTTCTAAAAGGAAATTCGCCCAAACCAAGCTTACTTGCATTTTTTAAAATAGTATTAAAACGATATTTAATAATTTAATGTTATGCCCGAATTAATTGGATACATTTTAACGCTCGATGCGTTGTTTACATGGGGGATAGCATCTTTAGTGTATAAATTTAGCTTGGGAAAAGTCGAGTCCAAACCGAGTCTTCTTTTTAGGTTAATCTGTGTATCCCTATCAAATTTTCTGCTGGCAATTTTCTTCAGCACGTTCGCATTCATTCCCTTATTGAGTTCCGAAAATTTGATTAGTTATTTAGTCGCGTGTTTCATCTCCGGAATATCCGTTACAGTAGGAGATTTGCTTTATTTCACTTCACTAAAGAAAATTGATGTTTCTCGAGCATTTCCGCTAACTCAATTAAGTTTAGTCTTTGTCTACCCTTTTGCATTCATTTTATTCGGTGAGGAATTAAAAATCTCGATATTATTCGGAGGCGCTTTAATTATATTGAGTGCATTTATTTTGAGCACGAAAGATAAAGAAAAATTGGATGAGAGCGAGCCAGAAACGATAAAAAAACCATCAGATCAAGTATTTATAGGAGCTTTATTAGCTATCGGTTCAGCATTTCTCTGGGGGCTTGCCATCGTTGCTTTCAATCAAGCTAGAATTATTTCCAGTGACGTTTTCGTTACAAATTTCTTCAGGGTCTTTTTTGGCGCAATATTTTTTATTGTGATTGGTATTTTTCAGAAGGATTACTTCGCCAGTTTTTCTAAAAAGAACCGTAAGTTTATAAAATATTTTATCTATATTGGAATAGCAGGATCTCTTTCTTTAGGATTAGCAGATACCCTTTTTTATAAAGCTGCAGAAATAAATGGTTTAGTTTTAACTTCCACCTTTACAGCGAATACTCCCATGATACAACAAATATTATCCATCCTGATATTAAAGGAGAAATTTCGTAAGCGGTTTATTTTTGCCGTGATATTAATAATAGTGGGCAATTATATCATACTTTTGTTATAAAATATATTCAAATATCGACGAATATAAATCCTTCTCGCGTGGATTTTAATAGTTACCTTCAAGTTTGAATTGTTAGATCAAAATAATGTTGTTAATTCTACATACCTTTAAATATGAAAAAAACAATATTATCATAATAACTAATATTTCAATGTTTTAAAAAAAGTGATTAAAATGAGTTATAATGGATTTTCAGAAGAAAGCCTTAAACGCATCGCGATGAGAAAGGTTAATTTTCGAATGTCCGTCAAGATTCATATTGGATGTTTTATAATTGTCTCGCTTCTGTTATTTACAATTAACCTTCTATTCACTCCGATGATTTGGTGGTACATTTTTCCTGTTTTAGGATGGATGATTGGTGTAGCGGAACACGCAACTGCTTATATAGTTTATGCGAGAGGCGTATACCCGATGGCAAAGAGAGGGGTAATCTTTCATTTCGTGGCATTCGTCTTTTCCATTCTGTTCATGGGAATCGTAAATTACTTGATCAATCCAAACCTTCTTTGGTTTTTAATTCCAACGATTTTCTGGGGTACTGGTCTCGCGATTCATTTCATCTCTTATCTCATATTTCATCGAGGTTCCGTGGACGATCAAGGCGGGATGAAATCTAGAAGAGAAAAATCCGTTGAAAAGGAAATCTTGAAAATGAAAAGACGCATGGAGCATGAAGAATAATTCTTTTGGGTGATTAACAGATGTGGTTAAACAAGTTTTTGGATCTCGAAGATTCGATTGATGAATTGAGATCTGACATAGAGAAAGAATTCTTCAAGAATTTCGGGAAAAAAACCAAGCTTACACCATTAGAATTCACTATTATTCAGACAATTTTCAATAGCCAAGCACTTTCTGGATATGATCTAATCCAAAACCTGAATAGACATTTTGCCGGCACTTGGGAGGCGAAATCAGGAACAGTATATCCTATTCTATCGAAATTACAACGACACGGATTTTTAGATTCCAAAATGGTTAAAAGTCCGATAGGTCCAATTAGAAAAGTATACTCGTTAACTGAGACGGGCCAGCAATTATTGAAATTAAAGGTAAATAAGAACTTTGCAGACCAACTAAAGTTTGTGGAAAATTTCTTAATTGAATTATCTTCAGTATACATCAGGTCTTATCCCAAAGAAAACAGAGAAGAAATAGTCAAAACGATACACGAGACCTTGAATGAAAGTTTTGCAAATATCATCAAGAGCATCCCCCCTACTCTCGAGTATAAGACGGTCTGTCCTGAATGTGCCTCGATAATTGAACGCCAAGCCGCTTTTTGTGCTCATTGCGGATCTAATTTATTAGTTAATGAGAAAAGTGAATAGAAATTTTTTTCCTCTTTTTTTATTTAGTAATTTATCTATTCTTCTTTGTTAGTAGAACGAATTAGGCTATATTGGCAATAATTGTCAGTCTAAGAATCTTTACTTTTGAGAAGGGCATAGGCATCATAAAATAAGTTAATTAAATAAGAAAATCTATAAATTTAGTTTTAAAACGAGTAAGTAAATAAAAAAATAGCTTAATGGAAAATTAAATAATTATTCAACAGTAAACTTGAGTCTTTCTATTAGTTTATCAATTTCTTCTTCAGCTAAAATTCTAGTAACTTCTAATAATTCTCCTATAACATCATCCATTTTTGATGTTTGATGATTGCTTATTCTAGGACTTGTTACTTCGAAGGCTGTTTGCGCCCACGATTTTTCATTATTGAAAGAAAACCAAATGTTCCTATATGCACCTTCTTGACCACCATCTCGTGCTAATGGTTTTTCTTCAACTGCAATTTCCGGATCCTGAAGATAGCACCAATCGAGAATTACCCACTCTAATTTTCGTTCAGACTCTGGTCGGTCTGCCAAGTATATGCAATATGCGTGCCCGCCTAATTCTCCTTCATCATCTGCAGGAGCAACGATAGGATCTGCCATTACTTGAGCAGCACATACTTTTACCCGCCAAGCAGGAATACCCGCGTTAACAAGTAAACTTGCGATGAGGATCGCACCATCTTCACAATCTCCAACCTCAGATTGAATGGTTTCAAATGGAAACATCCAGTATTCGGGACAATCAACCGTGACATCATCATCAGTGTACTTGAGGAAGTCACATACGAATCTTTGTATCATCCACGCTGTTTCATTAGCCGTGCCTTTATAGAGATTAAGTTGAGAGATCACGTGATGAAGAATCGCATCATTTTTTTTTATAAACACCTTTACGTCAGCATCTATTTGCTTGTCGTAAAATTTTCCCCTCAATGCTCGACCAGTATAAATTATTGGAGCTTCTTCCCACTTATTATTCCAATATTCTGGTCCAAATTCTCCATAATCCTTTTCAAAAGGTTTAATCTCAATTAATTTTGGTTGAACAGGTAACTCTGATGAATCACTTGGGGTTTTCGCGGGAGTTTTTGCCGGTGTTTTTGGCGTGCTGGGCTTTTTACCTTGAGTTCCTTCGAGCACAATGGCTTGATCCTTCCACTTCTGTACTTCTTTTTCAGTTGGAACTTTAGTCAATACTTTCGGCTTTTCTGATTTCAACTCTTTTAGCTTGGCAACCGTAGTTTTTGTGTTCCGTTGAGCAAATTCTTTTACGGAGTCGATTCCAATAAGATTTATGGCATTCGCAAGTTGAGGCGTAATCCCATCTATTCGCATTAAGTCTGCGTGTTCTTGCCAAGTATCAAGAGTTTTTACCGATACTCCGATACTTCTTGCCATTTGTTGTATCTGGTAATGTGTTAAAGGTAATAGATCCTCCGTTTCACTAATTCCTGCTTTTTGAAGAAGATCTGCGTGTTTTTGTTCTAATCCAATAATTTCAGTTAATTTCATTTTATTAGTTTTTTAATTTATGATTCAAATTGAATTTGATTAGTAAAAATATGGTTCTTAAGGCAATAAATTTATATAGGTAGATGCAACAATAAACATATAGATTTAACAATTTTACAAATTAGATAAAAGTTAAAAATAAAGGAGGATTTTTAAAATGCTTTCAAAACAGAAAGTTTCGCTTGATGTAGTTGGGAATGATCATTCAAAGAAAGTTTTTTTGATTCATTTATTGATATTTATTATATTTGTCTTGATTTCCATGGCTATTGCATTTACACGATCCCCTATTTATCCACTCTTCGTTATTTCGTCCATGGTATGGTTCATTGCATTGTGTGAGCATTTTACCGCATATCGCATGAAATCACGCGATGTATTTCCAAGAGCGAAAAGGAGACTATATTACAATTTAGCTACTCTTTTAGGGAGTCTACCATTATTAATATCGAGTTTTTGTGGTTTATTTGTAATTCCAATTTGGGGGATTATCTTAATAATCCATTACATTTCATATCGCAGTGCTGGAACTGAATCAAGAGGGAAAGATATTGGGAACATCTCAGTAAAAAACTTCAATGGATTTTCAGAAGAGAGCTTGAGAATAATTGCGTTAAAGAAAGTCCGTTTTAGATTATCCCTTCAGATCCATTTTAGTGTTTTTATCAGTATTATTATAATTATGAATTTTATAAGTTTTTTCAGATATCAAAGAATAGATTTATTCTTTTATCCGATGTTTATCTTAATCTGGTTAATAATTTTATCTGAACATGGAACCGCTTATCTTATTTATGCACGTGGTGTATATCCAATAGCCAAGCAAAAATTTTATTATCATTTAGTGGTGTTTTTAGCTAGCATCCCATTTCAATTATATTTTTTCTTTTATTTCGCCTCGTTTACGATTCCAATCTGGGGGTGGGCAGTTTTAATTCACTACATCATCGTTCGTACTATTTCTAGGAAATCGAAAATTAAAGAAGGAATTAAAAAAACACATTTGCAACGTCTAGTAGAAAAAGAAATGGAAAAAATGAAAAGGCAACTATAGAATTGAGTTTTCCCAATAATACCATGTAAGAATGAATAGATTGTTAAAAAGCGCGATGGAAATAATTAGGGGTTTTTTCAATAATGTGGCTTGGAAAGTTTGTTGACTTGGAAGAAGATTTACAAGAGTTAAGAAATACTGTAGATCGTGAAAATTTTAAAAGAATCAAGTTGACCAAGCTCACTCCTCTGGAATTTACAATAATCGAGACTATTTTTAATTCTGGAGGGCTATCAGGTTACGATTTGATTCAGAGCCTTAATACACATTTTGCGGGAACGTGGGTGGCTCAATCGGGGACGATTTATCCGATTTTGACTAAATTAGAGAAAGACCACTTTTTGCAATCCAACATGTTCAAAACTCCTATTGGTCCCCTCCGCAAGGTATATTTCTTAACTGGAGCAGGAGAAGCCATATTAAAGTTGAAAGTCAACAAGAATTTTACGGATCAACTGAAATTTATTGAAAATTATCTCGTGGAACTGAGTTCCGTTTACATTAGATCCAATCCTCGTTCGGAAAGAGAGGTACAGTTAAAATTAGTAGAGGAAGCATTACAAAGTTCGTTTCAAAACATCACCGAGACGATCCCCTCATTAATGGAATACAAGATAACATGTGAAAATTGTAGTTCCGAAATAACCAGAAAAGCTCTTTTTTGCCCCTATTGTGGTCATGAGTTGAATGCAAGTATTCGTGAATAAGCAGAAACCGATTATTTCGAAAAAACAGAGTAAAATAGACGATGAAGGTATTCCTAAGATGATTAGAACATTTTGAATATGTCTTCTTCACTAATAATTTGATGAGCATATTTTAGGACTGCTAATATATCATCCTTTTCTATTTCATACTCGTCTTGAATTTGGGTGAAACTCCATCCCAAGGCTAACAACTCTAAAATAAAATCGACAGTGAGTCGAGTTCCGCGAATACATGGTTTTCCAGCACATATTTTCGTATCAATTACAATCCGATCTGGAACTTGCATATGATTTTAATGGTTAATTGATTATTAAAAGTTATTTTATTTTTTTATTTTATTTGATTGATGTGGACCGAGAATCGTCAAAGAAAAAGCTATTCATATGATCAAATACTGAGATTACGATTAGTAAATTTTATATTTTACATGCGATTAATAACGTGCATGGGAATTCAACACGTAGAACGCGGAAAAAGCACCCTTAATTCTTCAGAAAAATTATTATTGTATTCGGTCTATTATACTCAGTTAGTGTATGTTCTAATCATCTGGATTTTTACTTGGGATCGAATTTTAACGAATACCTTACCAAATGACCTTTTTTTTGCATTATATATATTCATATGCATCGGCATTTTTTCCACAATTATAACCTATAAATATATCATTCCTAAAATGATGAAAAAAGATGATGCTCATCGTGCGTTTTTTATCTTGCTAATGGTCATGCTTGTTGGATCTGAGGTCCCGTCATTATTAGGATTAATTTATGCAATTATTGGATTAGTTGTTTTCAATACGCTTTATTGGCAGATTGGATTAATATTTATAATATTAGGCTTCTCGCATGGCATATATCTTCACATCTTTAAAATTCAACCCTTTTTAAATGAACTCAAGAACGAGTAAGAAATTTTGAAGACATTTTCTGTTGAAAAGGCAACTTTCTCCCCGATCTGATCACACTAAATGTGGGATGAAACCTGTCTATTCGTGAGGAAAATTGTTGTTCTCAAGGTATATGTTGAATTCATCGACTATATTTGTGATATTCTCTGAAGAAATCCATCAAAATGCCTATCAAAGCTCACAATGTACTCGATTTGATGGTGAGCGCATAATATAATAGAACTGATATCTGTAAAACTAATGGGTCTCTTGTCCTTTAAATCAATAGTATTAACTTTCTTGAATAATTCCCATGTTTCACGTTCATTATTCAAATCGAAGGGAAGAATGCTTGCAATCTTCTCTTCCCCCCACAATAATTTTTCTAGATGGTGAAATACTTTACTATTATTATTGGATCGAATTGCTGCTAAAGTAGTGACTTCATTTATGATGAAGTATGAGGTATAGAGGACACCATAATTCCCTGTGGCTAATTCTTCTAAAATTTTCTCACTTTGTTCCGCATGTTTATCCTTAGGATGACAAAGACCTAAATAAAAACCAGTATCAAGAAATGCCCCCATATAAAAACATCTCACAAATTGTATATCTCTTGATCATCTTCAGAATCAAAATGAACTTCCGTATCATATGGAATATCATTTAACTCATTTCTGGCTTCGATAATTTTTTGAGCTCTCTTGGGATTTAACATTGGAAGGTGCATTGCTATTTGAATGATCTCTTCGAATTTTTGATTCGCCAAAATAAGACAATAATCAAGAGTTTCTTGTTGCGTGGGTTTTCGCCCTAATCTAAGTGTTAATTTTGCTTGGAGTGATTCTAAACTCTTTTTATTTGATATTTTAACAATTGACATGCTAGTTTACCTATGTAAATTTGTATACAATTGTATTTAAATTTAATCTTAAATCTCTAAATAGGTTATTTTAAAGTATTTTAGATCCTTGTTTTTTGTTTAAGTTACTAGTCCCTTCCCGTGGTGCCCCCTCCTGAAAAGGAATGGAAATTCATTTAAGTCTCTTTAAAGTGAGAAAAGAATGATTCACCGAAAAGATCTTTCCGTATTAAATAGTTAAAATGAATGATCTTCAAGTTGTTTGATTCTTTCAAAATGATCTTATTATCAGTGATGATTTTTTTATACTCGTGTGAAATGATAATTGCTTCTATTAATCAGTCAAAAACGTCGATTTCCTGACCTTCTGCTTTTAATTCTAAATGCAATTTTGCTGCAAAGTTCGCTGCTATTTCATTTAAGGAAAAAATTCTTAATTGGTTCATAAAACTCTCTAAATCATTACAAAGTTTATTATACTTTTGTTTTGAGATTTGAGAAATCAGAATGAATGAAAAATTACTGATTAATAGAAGATTAGAAGGAGGATTAGGGATGAATGGTAATTCAGAGGAGAACTTTTATATTTCATTAAAATTTTAATTTCTTATAAAAAAAATCTTCACCCCTAACGTGGAGGGGTACCCGAGTCTGGTCAATTATTCAGATACCAGGTATCGTAGGCCTTAGGATTCGCTTGAAAATGGGTCAAGACCGATCATAGGGGCTGGACTTAAGATTTTCTTAGCAAAGAAAATAAGAAATCCAGTAGTAGAGGCTTTCGAGGGTTCGAATCCCTCCCCCTCCATCTCATTATTTTTTTTCCTTTAATAGCTCAGAATTTAGACTTTTGGAAAGAATCTATTTACTATTTGTTTGATAGTCCCTTTAAGAACTCTGCTGAGGGGAGATTACCAGCTTTACCGAGAAATAAGTTAATAAGTTGTCCCTTAAATTCTTCATCTTCTTCACTTAATTTAAACATTTTATTAAGAGTCATCCCTTTATTTCCAAAAAAAGTGCCGATCAATGAACCTTTTAATTTGAAACTTCTTGTGATTTGTTTAATTTCAGGATGTTTTTTGTATTTTCTGATTGAAATTTCAAGTGAAGATTCATCTTCAAGTGAAACAACGGCAGTTTCAGCTGCTGCTTTTCCTGACATTACTCCAGCAAAGATCCCCTCACCATTGATAGGATTTACAAACCCAGCATTATCACCAACTAACATGACATTTTCACTACAAAGACTTTTTTCTAATACTCCCATTTTTGGTTCAGGGTATGCTCCCGTCCAAATCGTTTGGTACGAGTTAGCAGGAAGTATGGATTTAAGATGTGGATCCTGAATAAATTCTTTATACACTTGATTAAGATTCAACTCTGCCATTTCGGTAGCAAAACCTCCAGCACCAATATTAAATCTATTCCCCCCTAATGGAAAGATCCAGCCATATCCCGAATATGGCTTGAAGTAAATGTAGATTCGATTTTCATTAAGATTATGATTTCCCTCCATTATCGAACATTTTGCGATTACTAACTCATCAATGCTCCATTTTGGCCGAAGTCCCGATTTTGGAGCTAATTTAGAGCTCATTCCATCAGCAATGACTATAATTTTTGCTCGAAAATCTTGTATACCTGCAGAAGATTTCGTTTTAATCCCAACTTTTTTATAATCATGATATAGGAAGTCATAGGAAAAGTATTTATTATATAAATCCGCTCCTGCATCTACTGCACTGTCTCTCATGATTGAATCTAACTCTAATCTGTCCATTACCGTCGAATCTTCCGGATTATCTCTGGTAAATTTAAGTTCAGAACCAGATGCAGAATATATAACATAGCCCTTGATCTTAGGGATGTTTAATTTCTTTAATTGAGGATAAAGAGCAATCACTTTTGATGAGACCACCCCTCCACAAGGTTTTCGCCAATTCTTGTCTCGTTCTATAAGTGCTACGCTAAAGCCCGCTCTTGCTAATACTTCAGCACATTGTGAACCAGATGGACCTGCACCTGATATTACAACGTCATAATTATTTTTTAATGACACATTTTATACCTTTTTGTTTTTATTTTATTCTTAGACAAGAACGTATATAAATCTATATCACTTACAAAAAAAATTCATAAATTATCCTTCTTAACTCTCCCTAACTTATCTTTTTAATAAAATAAGTATCCCTTCTATCTCATTGAGATTTGTAATTGAAAACATTAGTTCATTCTCTTCTAGATTATACTCAATAACATGAAGCGATAAAATATAAAGTAGTGGACCTGGGGGGAATTGAACCCCCGGCCTCTTCCATGCCAAGGAAGCGATGCAGAAAAAAAGAGAATTTTTTTTTCATTATCTGCGACTAATCCACAGGCCCATTTTTTTAGTGATATGTTGACAGTACTAAAATATAATAAACAATTTTTAAAAAAAATTATGGTTTTTCCATTATTAGAATAATAAATAAATAATTATGTTGTTATTTGATACTCATGCACAATTTTAGAATAAAAAAAGAAGGTTTAATTCTATGTTATATCATGGCTTGCATGCTTCTTATTCCAATCATGGCATCTGGAGGTAGTAATGCAACTTATAAAAACAATCACGAAAAGATCATTACCAATCCAGAATTACAATCATTGTTGGCTTCTATATATTCTTCCAGAGATTCTTCGAATCCCGATTTGAAAATTAATGCTAAAAATTCAATTTTTGATACGGATTTAACCCAGTTATTATCAAATGGTTCGAATTCCAAATCTCAGAAAGTCAAAATTATCATGCTTTTCAAAGAGAATGTGGAGAAAGATAATAGATTAGACATTATTAATTCAGTGTTTGAAGAATTTGAAATTCTCGGTAATTATGACATCATTTCGGGAACGTATTTATCAATATCATTAGAGGAACTCGCTGCGAAAGAAACCATGTTATCAAATATTGATGATATCAAGAAGATCTACAAATCTCAACTATATGATTATCCATACATGAATTCGGATCTTCCTGAAACAAGCTCGTTAAGTAAGAGCAGTTATCCAAATTGGTGGATTCCTGCGATTGGAGCTGAAAGTCTCGCATATAATGGAACGGGTGTTCGAGTGGCGGTTATTGATACGGGAATTTATGACCATCCCGATCTTAATATCGTAATGAGTAAAAATTTTGTTTCCGGGGAAAGTCCTTTAAATGCCACAGATGATTATGGTCACGGAACGCATGTGGCAGGGTTAATTGGAAGCGATGGAGATACTTCAGGTGGGCAATATCACGGAGTAGCGCCCGGAGTTTCATTAATTAACGCTCGTGCAGGAAATTTTTCGGGATTGGAAGAAGGTGATATCATTAATGCAATTGAGTGGTGCGTTAATTCTACTGAAGATGGAGGAGCTGGAGCAGATATCATTTCCATGAGCTTTGGTGGAGGTCTTCCCGACGCAAATGATCCCATGACGCTCGAAATGTCTGGTATAGTAAATCATAGCGTGATATTAGTCGCGGCAGCAGGTAATGATGGTCCTGGATATTTCACTGGTGGTAGTCCTGCATCAGGAGTTGAGATCATTTCCGTAGGCGCCACAGATTCTTCAGATACCTTAGCTTCATTTAGTAGTTGGGGACCTACGATGTCTTACTTGGGATATCCCGATGTGGTGGCTCCTGGAGTCGATGTAATTTCGACAGAGGCACCGAATTCTGTAATTTCAAAAGAAATGCGATACATTGGTGATTTTTTTGATTTTGCTGGAGATGCCGATTACATTCCTTTGAGTGGAACGAGCATGGCATGCCCAATTGTATCGGGGGCAATTGCGATCTTGAAACAAGCTTATCCCTCTATAAGCCCCGAAACCGCTCGAATCGCATTATTAGAAGGAGCACGAAAAGTTCCTAATGAAGAACATGATTATTTAAAATATGGAGCGGGAATCATTAATGTATCCGCGTCATTGGAATACTTGCACAATGTCAATGAAACTTTTTCAGATGTGAATAATGTGGTTAATCTCTTTCCGGATGAATTGCCAATAAAACCATACGATCTTTTAAATTTTCCGGGAGATTCTCAAGTTTTCAACATTACACTCTATTCTGGGAAAGGTCAAGATCTTGAAATTAATATCCCGACTGAAGTTGATGGGTTGATTTTATCACTTGACAAATCGCAGGCTAATTTTTCGAGCGCTGGTGAAACGATCATTTCATTAGGCATTACAATTGAACAGAGCGCCTCCATTGGCATCAGAACATTCCAGTTAAATATAACTGATGGTTTAACTCTCTTTGACTCCGTCGAAATCACGGTTGATGTGCGATTACCCGATTATAAGATCTTGATGGAATCATTTCACGGCTTAAATGATTGGTTCCCTGCATTATCTTATTATCAGATGGACTTTTATGAAGCAATGAAAGAAATCACGAGTTTAAACATCTCAATTGATTATGGAGCACAATATTGGACCCCATATTACGATATAAATGCGGATAATTCGATACTTACTGAAGAACGAGTTTCACAATATGATTTAATAGTGCTACAAGCTCCTATCTTGCCTTATAGTTCCATGGAAATGGAAAATCTGAAAAACTATTATGATAATGGGGGAAATATCTTATTTCTTGGTACTCTTCACAATGAGTTATGTATTGATAATATAAATGCCCTGTTCTCAATATTAGGAGTGGATATATCAGTGAATGAGGAAACGATTATCGACGAGATATGGGTTGGCTTGGGCGCCTCGTATGATCCAATTACCGTGGATGATATCATCCCTCATAAAATATTTAATGGAGTCACTAGTTTTGAATGGGGGTACGGGAACACATTTTCAACGACAGCACCTGCAGAAGCTTTAGCTTTCATTGATGGAAAGGATGTCGTAAGCGTTTCTGATGGTAGTTCATTGGGAAAAGGTCGCTTCGTGGCATTTGGAGATCTACATTGGTTAACTGATGATTTTGATTCCAATCCCGATCACTCGCGTCTATTGTCTAACTTGATGGATTATTTCTTGAGAGATAACGTGTCAATAAACCTTGCATTAAAATCTGAAAGAACTTCTAATTCCCGACTTAATTTAACGATTTCCGTGCGAGACAAGGTGAAGAATGTACCAATTTCCTCTAATGATCTAAATTTACACTTAAACGTGTCCATTCGGAATGTTGGTTATTATCAAGAAATATTGGCTACTTCTGTTAGCGATGGAATTGCCTTTAATGATACCTTTGATTTACCCAGCACGTCTTATATACCCTATGAAATCAACGTGAATATTACCATCGAAGCCATGACATATAACAAATCTATAAAGCTTTTGTACTATAATTCGTCAGCGATTCCTCTCATAAGTTCCTTTACCGTGAGTGGTCACGCACAAAGATCGGGGTCCTCGCCATTAAAAATTGGTGCTCAATTAGACAATAGCAATTATGATGTCATTGCTTACATGGCAACCTATGTATACTCTTATTATAATACAAAACAAACCCAAAATTATACTTCTACAATGATTTATAGCACACCGTACTATAATACCACTCATACACCTGTTTCTGGGGATCCATCTGGAGATTTTATTGTATACATTATCCCTTCCGATCCAGTTTCCAATTATCTTAATCCAAATTCACCACGAATCCTTTCTTCTATTATCAATAACCCTCCTGAATTTGATGAGACAAAATCCAAGTTTAGTATTGATAACTCTCAACCCGTTTTATTTGAAGATACTCATGATGAAGAATATTCTTATGTAGTAACCGCATCTCAAGGAAGTCGATTCGATTTCAACGTGAGCGTTTTAGATAGCGTGCCTTACGAAGATAGTAATAGCGCTGAAATGCGAGTGTCAGTCAACCTCTTCATCGTATCTACCACGGAGGATGGATATATTTCAATTATTTTTCCTCAAACATTCCCCGTTTCTGAATTGAACTACCAAGCAACTTCTGATTCTCAAATAGGTTCATTTATTATTCCTTTTAAAGTTCAATATTCCTCAATAACGGGCACGAAATCTATCTCAACGGAAACCAATTACAACTTTGCCACTGATGAAGGATATCTAGCTATTTTATATCTTACAGTATTTGATAGTGATGGCGCTTCAGAATACTTTATCATGATTTTATCAATCGAAGCGGGATCCGTTATAGATTGGACGTGGATAATAATTATAGGCATAATTGTAGCGATTGGCGTCGCCTTATTGTTATTTCTAGTTATCAGAAGATCAAGAAGACCTAAATCTCAACTTCAACCTTGGGGTACTTATGCTTCTCCTTATGATGAGACATCTCATAACACTCAATCGGAAGAACAGAAATCTAAATTCGAATACTGTCCCTATTGTGGTTATCCTTTAGCGTCTCAGAAGAAGTTTTGTTCAAACTGTGGAAAATCATTAAATATATAACAATAAATTTATTTCCCTTTTTTTTTTTAATTTAATTTGAATGTTTTAGCAATTTTATTACTAAGTTAGGATCTTTAGCATTCAATATGGTACTCGTGCTACTTAAAATGTCAACATTTAATCCCTTAGCGTTCTCTGTATTAATTCCCCCATCTATATCTATCAAAAAATTGTATTTCTTTTTTTGAAGTGCTAATTCATTTACTTTATAGATCGAATTAGAAATGAATTTCTGTCCTGATTTCCCGGGATATACCGACATTACCAAAACTAAATCTGTCAAATGCAGGTAGGGAATAATTTTTGAAATACTAGTATCTGGATTGATAGCAATTCCTACTAATTTATTTTTATTCTTTATCTCGTTAATGAGTTTAAATTTATCTTCTTTTATTTCATAATGAAATGTAAAGATATCAATATATTCGATAATCTCATCAAGATAATTTGCAGGATTCACGACCATCATGTGAACGATAATAGGAATCTCATATCTCTCTTTTAGAATTCGAAATACGTCCAAATCAAGATTCCTTACAGGCGTGAACTTACCATCTGAAACATCGACATGGATGTAATCAAGCCCTATTAATCCCTCAAGAGGTTCAAGATCAAATTCCTGATTTGCATGAACAGCAACAGCGATCTTTTTCATCATTTTTAATTATAAAACGATAACTTTTCCATCTTTTTGTCCTATATAGGCTCTTGAGGTCATTCCTATGAAAAATCCAGTGTCCACGACCCCAGGAATTTGAGAAATCTTAAAATCAATATCGGAGGGAGAATCCATGATACCAAAATCAACATCTATGATAAAATTCCCATTATCGGTAATTAAAGGTCCTGCTTTTGCTTGAGCCATCCTTAACTTAGGGGTACCTCCCAATTTTTCTAATTTTTTTAAAATTGGGGCATATCCAAAAGGAATTACTTCGACCGGTACTCCCTTTTTCCAATTTTCTCCTAATTTTTCTGACTTTTTGCGATAATCTGCGATAATTACTAATTTTTTTGAAGAAGAAGCAACAATTTTCTCCCTAACCAAACATCCTCCCCCTCCTTTAATTAAATTTAGATGTTTATCAATTTCATCAGCACCATCAATATCCAAGTCAATTTCAGGGCATTGGTCTAAAGATAAGTGAGTGAGACCATTATCAACAATTAATTGATGTGCTTGAAAAGAAGTTGGGATGCATTTCAAATTCAAATCCTCTATTTTATTCATTCTTGCTATTTCTTCAACGGCATATACAACTGTGGAGCCACTTCCGATTCCCAAAATCATTCCTTTTTTGACGTTTTCCTTAACTGCTTTAACAGCAGCGTTTTTTTTGCCTAATTCAATCAGTTCTTCACTCACGAATTTCACCACGATTTTATTTTTTCAACAAATTAAGAATTCTAATGGCTAAATAAGCCGCATTCTCTCCCCGATCAATTCCCACACAAGCCACTGGAACCTTAGGAGGCATTTGTACGATTGATAATAACGCATCTAAACCACCCAATTTTGTGCTTACTGGTACCCCAATGACAGGCTTATCAGTCTTAGAAGCAATGACTCCAGGTAATGCAGCAGATAGCCCCGCAACTGCAATATAGATCTTAGAATTAGACGTTTTCAGATACTCATCCAACTTATCAGGATCACGGTGTGCCGATATAATTTGAAGGTCATATTTGATATCATGTTCTTTTAATACATTTTCCACTTTTTCATAGACTTCTTTATCTGAAGTACTACCAGCGATAATTGAAACTAAAGCTTCAAACATAGGTATTTTAAATTTTCCAAAAATAAAAATAATTCTAGTGATGATTATTATAAATTAATTAAAAAGGAAAATAATCACAAATTTATTTAACTTTTCGAACATCAAATTATCAAAATATTTAATTACATTTCAAACTTCCATAATTCATTATATGCAATACATTTTAAAAAAACATAAAAGAAAAAAAAATTTAGAGGTAAAATCACAATGGAATTGAATGAAGTATGGTTAATCGATTACGCTCGTACAGCTTTTAGCCGAAGCCGTCCTAAAGAACCTGAACGAGACGTATTCGGTGACCAACGTGGAGATGAACTCTTAGCAAGACTTATCATGAAATTTTTTGATGAGAAGTTAGCTGACAAAGGAATAACAAAGGATGATGTAGATGATTATTCCGTTGGGAGTGCGATGGGCGTTTATGAACAATGGACGTACGGTGGACGACTTCCTCTTTTTATGGCTGATTTTCCAGTTAAAACTCCCGCTTTTTTCATCGATAGACAATGCGGTTCAGCTGGTGCAGGTGCCCAATTTCTTGCCTTGGAGATCATGACAGGTTATACAAAATGTGGATTGGCTACTGGTGTAGAACACATGACACGAATTCCAATGCAAAATGATTGGACAAAACCTTATCTTGGCATGATCAACAAAAAGGATGAATTATATCGGCCTCAATATGATCTCATGACTACCATTAACATGTTACAAACGGCTCAAAAACTTTATGAACAAGAAACTCCCTTTTTCACTAAGGAAGATTTAGATAAATTTGGGGTTCGTAGTCATAATTTAGCAGTTGATAATACTGAAGCTGGATGGTTCAAAGGAGAAATCATTCCGATTGAAGGTCATGTAGAAGGAAATGTCGAAGAAAGGATTCTAATTGATAAGGATCAAGCTCCAAGAAAATCAACTTTAGAACAAGTATCCAATCTAAGAAGATTATCAAAACCATACTATTTAAAGGAAAATATTAATGGGAAAGACATCGGCGGAAGAGATGGTTATCGGGAGCGAGAAAGTGGAAAACCAGGATA
The DNA here is from genome assembly GCA_964583985.1 of uncultured archaeon. Taxonomy (GTDB): domain Archaea; phylum Asgardarchaeota; class Lokiarchaeia; order Sigyniarchaeales; family SOKP01; genus SOKP01. The sequence continues at coordinate 20,495 of CAZOYD010000008.1, read as the reverse complement.
TGCAGAAAAAACAGCAGAAGGAGTAATCACCGCTGGAAATTCATCACCATTAAATGCTGGTGCAACTGCAATGTTATTGATGGAAGGTAAGGAAGCTGAAAAAAGGGGTTTAAATCCAATGGCAAAAATAATTTCCATAGGTATTGCCGGTGTAGATCCTTCCGTTATGGGACGAGGGCCTGTCCCTGCGACAGAAATGGCTCTAAAGCATGCGGGATTGACTGCAGATCAAATCTCCTATTGGGAAATAAATGAAGCATTCTGCGTTGTCACTTTAAACTGCATGAAACATTTCAATATTCCGGAAGAAAAAGTCAATGTTATGGGTGGAGCCACAGCAATTGGACACCCATTGGGATCTACCATGGTTCGCTTAACAGGTACTTTAGCACGTATTTTAAATGATAAGAAAGCTAAATATGGAATTGCTAACGCCTGTTGTGGTGGTGGGCAAGGTGTGGCTATATTAATTGAAAATCCAAGAGCTTAATTACCCTTTTAAAATTTCCTAAATCTTTTTTCAATTTTTTTTCTAAAAACACACACACAATTTATTTCAGATTAGATTTATCTGCGTAATATTTATTATCCGCTGATGAAATTGATTTCTGGGAAATTAATGAAGCTTTTTGCATCGTTGCTCTAAATTGCATAAAGCATTTTAAGATTCCTGAGAATAAAGTAAATGTAATGGGTGGTTCTACCACCATTGGGCATCCTTTAGGATCTACAATGGTTAGATTAACAGGTACACTTGCGCGTATAATGAATGATAAGAAAGGAAAATATGGAATAGCGAACGCACGTATCGGTGGCGGACAAGGAGTAGCCATTTTATTGGAAAATCCAAATGCATAAATAATTAATTGTACGTAATAGGATTAAAACATCCTATTTTCTTTTTTTAATACCTTTTAATTTTTTTGGAATAACTATAACATCTTTGAGAATTCAAGAGGAGCAGACTGTCCGAATGAACTAATTTATGGGAGAAAAGAAAGAGGTTGCATCATTTCTCATTTAGTCCTTTTTACACATAATATATAATTCTTTTCCTTATTTTTAGTTTCATACTTTGGAATATAATTGTAAAAATTTGGTCCTTTTGGATTTATATTATTATAACTCATTTTTTAATATACATATGTCATCAGTTATAAGACAGTGATAAAAAATTTTACAAATTTGGTGAAATTCAATGAATAATAGTATAAAAAGCAAAATTATTTTATCCTTAACTATTTTAATATTGATTTTAGCATGTTCTTGGAAAGTTATTGATCAGGACTCCTTTTACCCAATAAACTCTTTACATGATTCCTCTACAAATATGTTTTCCGAAACTTTTGTGTCAACAACATACATGGATGAAACTGAAACGACAGTTTATGGTTGGGGCTTAAGTAACATTACACTTCCGGATAAAAATATTACTCTCAATAGAACAGATGTCAATGGAGATGATCTCTTTATCATTGGAGATATTGTATACATAGGAGGTTGGAACAAGATATACATTTATAACGTTAGCAACCCCTCCTTACCTGAATTAATTGGAAATGATACATCAATTCCATATCTAATTAATAATATATATGTCGATGGTGGCTATCTTTTCGCTTCGATTTATCACCAAGGGTTAGTGATTTATGATGTGAGTGATCCAAATAATATAGTATTCGTAAACTCCCTATTTGATTATTACGTTGACGATACATTACAAGATAATCGTTATCCATATCACGTATGGGCAGTGCCAAGTGAATCAGGAGATTATTGGAATGTATACCTATGGGATGATTTTCATGGATTGGTGTCGATATACTTTAGCGAACCCAATAGTGTCATTCAAATTGGAGGTTATAAACCTACTCCAGATCATTCAATGATAAATACGAGAATTGGAGATCTATTTATTCAAGATGATATTGCGTATGGATCATTTGGAGAGCTCATTATGATAGATATCAGTGATGCAGCTAATCCAACTCCTATTAATACGTATACTCCGGGATATTTAGCTAAGATGTTTTTATTAGAGGATTTGATTTACTATCAAGAATATTATAGTACTGATAGTAATAGATTTAAGATTTTAAATATCTCGGATCCTCTTTCTCCTTTTGTTGTTTATTCTTCAGATGTTCTAACTCATAGCATAACTAGCATATCAGTGACGGATGAGTACGCGTATCTTGGCTATAGTTTGGAAGTTGAAACGGATACTTTTGCGGGGTATTTTGATGTATATGATGTGAGCGATCCCAGTAATGCCAATTTAATATATACTTATTCTTCGCCTTTCGATTATGAATATATATATGGAGGTTATTGGGGTGGAATTCATGGAATCGCGGCAGTGGGTACTTATGGCTACATGATTGGGAGCCAGTTTTTCATTATCGATATTAGTTTGATTAATATGTATGAGTCCGAAGCAATCGCTCAATCGACTATCATATATTCAGAAGTAACTAAATCTATCGATAATGCAACAATATCTGCCAATGTTGACCTTCCGGTTTCCACGGATGTCTTATATTACCTTTCAGCAGATAATGGGACCCATTGGGAACAAGTATATTTAGATATTAGCCATTCTTTTATGAATATCGATTCCGAGTTAAGATGGAAAGCGATTTTATCAACGAGCGATCCATTTGTAAGTCCGATGGTATTTTCCATAAGTATAACATACAGAATAATACTCAATGCGGTAAATTTACTCCTGCCGTTAAATGAATCTCTAATTCATGATCGCACTCCTTACTTTGAGTGGAGTACGATTACAGGTGCCATTTCATATACTCTTCAAATAGATAATTCAAGTTCTTTTTCATCGCCTACTCTTCTCAATTTCGACTCAATAACTAACCATTATACGCTTACTTCTGAACTTCAAGATGATGTTTGGTATTGGAGAGTGGTAGCAATAGATGCAGAAGGAGATATAGGTATTTTTTCAAGTATCAAGAGTTTTCAAATAGACGCGCCTCCGGGAATATCTTCATTAACTGCTCCAGTAGATAATTCACATATCGCAATATCAACACCTACATTTACTTGGAGTCAAGCCCTTGATGCTTTCAATTATACTTTACAATTAGATACGTTAAATTCATTTTCTTCTGGAGACCTTATCAATTATAGCGGGATACTTTTTACGAGCTATACAATTACATCACCTATAGATGAGGGGAAATGGTATTGGAGGGTTCAAGCTTTTGATTGCACAGGTAATGTTGGTCCTTTTTCAAGCATTTACTCGTTAACAATTGATACAACTGCTCCATTAATAGATCAACCTGACGATGTAAGTTATTTTGAAGCAACTACAGGTCATACTATAGTTTGGAACGTGAATGATATTAATCCTGATCGATACAAAGTGACAAGAGATACCACCGTTCTAAAAGATACCACTTGGGATGGAAATGGTATCATCATAGATATTGATGGATTGACTGCCGGAACCTATAATTATACTTGTACGGTTTATGATAAAGCAGGCAATTCAAATAGCGATACCATAATGATAACAGTTAATTCGAATGAAACAACAAATGAAATTCCATTCGGTGATTTCTTTCTTCTTTATGCCGGGTTATCAATCTTAGTATTAACCATCATTATAAATAAAAAAATCTCAAAATTGCTTGATTAACACAAGCTTCAACTTTTTTTTCTTTTATTTTTTATTATTATTTTTTTTTAATCAATTACGAATTATTATAATACTTTTGAGATTTATTACTCCCAAGACATCAAATTATTGAGGATAAATGATTTATCTACGTAATATTTAAATAGTAAACTGTATCAACAATTACTTACCAAGTTCAATCACAAATTTATATGGAAAAAAAGGAAATTATCATGACAGTATATAAATCAATTCAGCTTGTAGCCAGCTCGGAGAAAAATTGGGCTGATGCGGTCCGTGTTGGTTATGAGGAGGCTAAAAAGACTCTTCGTGGCATTAGGAATATTCAAATCATCGAAAGCGACGTGAAGGTTAAAGAGGATCAGAATAAATTAATCTATCGCGTTCGAATACAAGTTAATTTTCAGATAGAGCGCTAAATCTCTTTATATCTTAACTTTTTTTTTATTTTCTTTTCTCTTGTTTTATTTTATAATTTAATTTTCCGAAAGTTGATATATTATCATGTTTAATTTTAAAAGTGAGTATTTTCTATATTCTTCACAACTATTTTCACAAATAAATGACTTGAATTATGGATTTTCTCGAACAATATTCGACATATATCATTGGTGGGGCTATTTTTCTTCTCATATTGGTTGTTGCGTGCATCATTCACAATAAACTCCTTAGAAAGTAATGAAAGATCAATATTAATTATGAATTCAATGTGATTACATTTTATCAAGATTATCTAAGAAGCCAGATAAATTACCTTTATTGATTTCTAAATAATCACCGTCTAAAACAAATTGGTATCTTTCACTCCAAGTTATCATCATTTTAATTAATTCTGATTTTGAGATTTTTAAGATTTCTTGTATTAAATCTATTTTAACTCGTTTTGAAATTTTGAATAAAGATTTTAGCTGTTCTATTTCTTCATTAACTTTTTCAGGATTTCTAAATTCTGCATCTTGTTCTATTTGTTCTCTAACATCCTTGACTGCTTGCTGAGCATATCTAAATTGGGGATCTATTTTCAAGGCATTTTGATGATTTTCTAAAGCTCTTTTTAAATCACCTTTTGCTTCATATATCAACCCAATATTATAATAGCAATAGGCATAATCCGGCTTTATTTCAAGCGCAGCTTTATAATCTTTTAAGGCTTCCTCAAGACAATCAATACTAAAGTAAGAAATTCCTCGATTATAATATGCGCGATAGTTATCTGGATCAATCTCTATTATTCTTTTAAAATAACCTATCGATTCTTCAAATCTTGAATTAAAATCATCACTTAGGTAGCATCCATATTCAAAAAGGGTTTTTATGAGGACATTCTTGACTTCTTCTGAGCCTGGAAGTCTTTCGTATGATTCCTCTAAAATTTCTATTGCGGCTTCATAATTTTCATTTTCCTTTAGTTCTTCAACCTCAAGGAAAATATCGTCTAAATTCTCCAAGTATCTGCCCTATTCATTAATTATAATAACTTATTTAAGAATCTCCTTCATACCAAATGAACTTAGATTTTTTCACGCCCAGCTTCATAAATATACTCCTTAACGCACCATCAGAATCTGGGCAAATATAGTATGCTTTATCAAGTTTAACAGTTTTCTTGACATATAATTGCAATTCGCGCAGAACCTTTTCCTCTATTCCTTTCTTGTAAGCATCATCTTTTCTTGTCATTACTTGATGGATTAAGGCTCGATCATTACCTAAATAATCTCGAAATTTCGTATAGGTTCCCCACCCTACAATTTTTCCACCTTCTTTAGCAACTATCATCGAATTTCGATACTGCAAATCCAATGCCCGTCGATTCAGCTCCTCCTCAAACTTTTTCCAATGAGAAAAGAAATACGACTTATTTTCAATAAAATCTTCAAAAATCTCCTTTAACTCCTCTTTATCCAAGCGAGGATCATACCTATCAATAACAAGCAATTTATAGCCACCCTATTTGAACTTATTTCTATTCTGATCAAAAATCTATGATTCTAAAATGCTTTATGATTTTATAATCTTTTTCTCCCCATATTTTAATTAATCTTTAATAACAAATCTTTATTAAAATCAGTTATATTAAATGCTTGATAAAACATGGTGAAGGATCAAAAACAATCGCAAAAGCTTGTCATTCCCTTTAAAAAGGTGAGAGAAGGCACAATTCTTCCTCGACCTTCAAAGCCTGGTGATGCGGGAGCGGATGCTCGAATTATGGGTTTTAAAAAGATATCTAAGAATAACGAAGAGAAAAAATTAATCGATGTAGACGCTGATTCTTACATCCTTAAACCTTTAGAGCGAATTGGTTGCCCATTGGGATTTGCGACCGCAATTCCTGAAAATTATTATTTTCAAGTAGTTCCACGAAGTGGGTTAGCACTATGGGACGGAATAAGCATAGTGAATAGCCCGGGAACAATAGACTCAGGATACCGAAATGAATGGATGGCTATTGTTGTCAATCTATCCAATAATGACGTGGTTCTCCATGAAGGAGATCGAATCTGCCAAATCATTTTATCCAAAATGCATCAGTATGATGTCGATGAAGTCGATGAATTGCCAGAATCTGAAAGAGGGTTGGGTGGATTTGGTTCGACGGGAAAAAAATAATCACCTTTAAACTTAAATGCTTGGAATTCGAACTATTATCATGGTTGAATTTTCAGTAGAAGAAAAATTCATTATCGATCAATTGAAAGAAAATGGTGGGGAACTTGATTATAAGGAATTACAAACCCTATGCCAAGAAGAGTTTGAAGGAGTTAGGCTTATTTTGAAAAAGTTTAAGGAAAAACAAATTGTACGTTATGAGGGAGTAATTCCAAGTTATTCTGCGAAAATCAAGCCAAATGAAGTTTTATAATTTAACACTGTATGGACTTTTATTTGGTTTTGAAATCAGTTTTTATGTAAAACCTATATTTTAAGATTAATTATCAAAATTAACTAGTTATATTGAAAAATCTCACATTGTTGTCTAATCTTGACAGATATTAATAAGATGGAACCATTTAAAGATCATTATCTTCATCCTTTCTTAAATCCCAAAAGTATAGCTGTATTTGGTGCAAATAACAATTTATTGAGCACGATGGGATCCATGCAACTTCGAAACATCATTGCTGGAGGAGGAGTTGATGAGATATATCCTATTCATCCCCGATTAAACAAAATTCAAGGATTTCAAGCTTACAAATCAGTATCAGATTTACCAGTTATCCCCGATCTCGCATTTCTTATACTACCAACGAGAGTTGTCCCTCAAGTTATGGAAGAATGCGGTCAAAAAGGAATAAAAAATTTATTAATAACTTCCGGTGGATTTAGAGAGATTGGAAAGGAAGGAATGGAATTATCCACAAAAATTGATGAAATTGCTAAAAAATACAACATGAGATTCGTCGGACCTAACTGTCTTGGAATTTATAATGCATGGTATGGATACCCGGAGAAAAAATCTGCGTATATTAACACTTTTTGGCCGTATGCGATTCCTGAACGTGGAAATATCTCCATAATAAGCCAATCAGGCACAATTGCTGCCCAGACTTTTTGGCAAGCCAAAGAAATGGGACTCAGGATTAGTAAATCGATTTCTGTAGGAAATGAAGCAAATATTGATATGGTGGATTTTTTAGAATATTTCAGAGAAGATCCACAAACCGATGTTATTGGACTTTATATCGAAGAGATAAAACGAGGAAGACAGTTCATAAAATTGGCTAAAGAAATCACTCCAAAAAAACCAATAGTTGCAATATATACAGGAGGTACAAAAGCGGCAGATAGAGCTATCAAGAGTCATACGGGTTCTTTAGGGGGTAATCAAAAAATATTTGATGCCGTTTTTAAAGATGTGGGCATAATCTCTACTAATTCTATAGTAGATTTCTTGTATTATTTAAGAACATTGTCCTATGCTCAGAAGTATAACATCTTCATGAAAGGAAACCGAGTAGGGATAATTACCGATTCAGGCGGTTCAGGTTCAATGATGACGAAATCATCGGAATTATACGGGTTAGAAGTGCCAGAATTTTCTAAAGAATTAAAGAACGAGCTTTCAAAATTAATACCATTTACCGCAAGCGCTAACAATCCTATTGATGTGACTTTTGATGTTAATTTTTCAAACATCTTTTACAAATTTCCAAAAATGCTGATGAAATCTGGTGAAGTTGACTCAATAATCATATGGGGTGTTTTCGATTTCGATGATGTCATAGAAACCATTGAAAAGTCAGGAATGGCTGTTGATGAGAATGTGAAAAATATGGGACTCATGTTAGATAGGTCCATTTTAAAACCGATCAAGCTTTTAATGAAAAAATATTCTATTCCTGTTTTTTTTAGCGGTCCCTTTCCATATAGATTTTCTTGGTTCCAAAAATTTCTGTCTTACGACATACCCATTTTTGATTTTTGGGATGCTCCCCCTAAATGTTTGAAAATACTATATGAATATTCGGAATATCGAAAAAAAATGATAAATAATTAATCGATTTTTGATTATCGGATATTAGGATTTTCTACAAAGTTACGAATTAATCTTGAATTGATTATTTTCTTTTTTAAAATAAATATCTTGAAAAATTTTTGTATTCGTGAAAGGTTGAGATTCGCATTAAGAAAGAATTAAATAATCATTCTCTTCTTATCTATATGTCAAATTTGACTCGAATATTTAGGATGATTTCATAAAACTAAGATGACTCCACAGCCATTTAAAGTAAATTATCAGTCAATCTTCAAAGATTCTCCTTTTTCTATAATTATACTAAATTCAAGTGGGGAAATTGTCGAAATTAATTCAAAAACGGAAGAAATCTATGGTATAAAAAGAGATATAATTCATAATAAGCGTTTCACAGATCTTTTTAACGCATATGACAACGATATTCTAGAAATCAAGAATATTCTTAAAGAAGTGCTCGCGAGCAATAACTTTGGTCCAAAAGATATTCAGATATCAACACATGAAGGAAAAAAATTATGGTTAAATATTGTTGCGAGTATTATACAAGTTGGAGACGATCAATTAATTCAAGTAATCACTCAAGATTTTACTCATCTGAAAAATTTAGAACTAGAGTTAAAAGAATCGGAAGAAATCTATCGATATATTACTGATAGTACAATTGATCTATTGACTATTGTAGATTCTGGATTTAAGATTAAATATATAAACGCCAAAGTGCATGAGAAAAAAATGGGATACTTTGAATCAGATCTTATAAATTCTAATCCAATATATTTAATTCATCCTGATGATCAAGAACTGGTAGTTAAAGCTTTTAAAGACGTCTTAAAAACTGGAGAAAGTGTCGTAACAGCTAGAATAAAAAAGAAAGATGGACAATATATTTGGTTTGAATCGAATGGAACAATCTTCAAAGATTCTGCGGGCAAGATTATGTGCATGATTGTCTCAAGAGACGTCTCTGAACGCATAAAGAATGAAAATAAACTTCAAGATTCCCAGACAAGATACAGAGAACTTACGAATTCTCTGCCCGAAGTAATATTTGAAGTAGATTTAGATTTCAATCTTACTTATACAAATTTAATAGCATCAAAAATTTTTGGTTATTCCCATGAAGATTTTAAAAGAGGACTGACCGTTTTTAATTTTTTACATCCAGACGAGAAAAATGCAATAATAGATATTTTAAATCGGTTATTTAAGGGTGATCAGGTCAAGCCAGAAATTGTAAGGTTAAAGAAAAAAGATGGTACTTATATTCACATGCGTGCTTTCCTTAGTCCAATATATGATGAAGATAAAATAATAGGTGGTCGTAGTATTCTTCATGATATCACGGATTTAAGAGAAGCTGAAGAAAAGATAAAACAAAGTGAAGAAAAATTTAGAACAATTGCTGAACAAAGCTTACTGGGCATAAGTATAATTCAAGATGAAAAAGTCAAATATGTTAATAATGTTCTTGTTCAATTATTAGGATATTCCAAAGAAGAAATGATTGCTTGGAGATCGGGAGAATTCTTAAAAACCATTCACCCTGATGATAAAAAGAGGGTTATAGAATTAGCAACTTTACCTGATGAAAACTTTCCCAATGGGATTCGGTCTTATGAAGCAAGAGCAGTTAATAAATCGGGGAAGATTATTTGGATGGATGTGTATTATAAAAAAATTATTTTTGAAGATAAGCCGGCATTACTAATCTCTTTCAATGATATAAGTGCAAAAAAGGAAGCGGAGGAAAATCTCAGAGATTCTGAAGAAAGATATCGCTTTCTATTTCAGAATTCACCTTTTTCAATTTTACTTATTGATCATTCGGGAAAGATCATAGACTGTAATTCTTCTTTAGAAAAATTAATTGGTTATGAAAAAAGCGAAATCATTAATAAGAAATATAATAAGATATTAGTAGTCATAGAAAACTACATTCCGCTACTTCTTGAACGTCTTAAAAGAATTTCTAAGGGAGAATCATTACCACCTTTAGATATTGAGCTTAAAAGGAAAGATGGGAAGATAATTTGGGCTAATATAGAGTCATCGTTAATGAAAATTGGAAATCAAGTCTTCATTATAATAATGGGTCATGATATCTCTGTAAAAAAGGAAGCCGAAGAAAAACTCAGGGAATTAGATGTAATGCGCCGGGAATTTATAGATCGTGCTTCTCATGAATTAAAAACTCCAATTACGACAGTATTTGGTGCGTATCAATTATTAAATACCTTATACATGGATAGATTTGATGCGGAAGTGCTTGAATTGCTTGAGATGGCTTTTAGTGGAATAAAAAGATTAAAAAAACTGGTCGATGACTTATTAGACGTGTCTAAATTAGAATCCCGGACGGTTAAACTTGAAAAAACTGAAACTGACCTATCTGAACTAATAAAAGAGTGTTTGAAAGAATTAAATTATCTCATAATAAAAAGGGAACAAGAAATAAAACTGGAATTACCTGATGAGTTATGGATTAATGTTGATCGTTTAAGAATCGAACTGGTAATAACTAATTTACTAACAAACGCAATAAAATATACCCCAATTGAAGGAAAAATCTTAATCAAATTAAAGAAAATGAAAGATTACATTGAATTAACAATTGAGGATACTGGAATAGGATTGACTAAAACTGAAATCCAAAAACTTTTTAAGAGATTCACCAAAATACCAACTCCTTATGATGATAAAATTGATATGGATTTGGGGAGTACTGGACTTGGATTGCACATTACAAAAGCTATAGTAGAATTGCATGATGGAACGATTACTGCAAAATCTGCAGGTCGCGGTAAGGGTTCTACTTTTGTTGTTCGTTTACCTTTAGTGAATAATTCAGAATAGATCTTAGAATATTCATTTCACTAATTATTTAAATAAATTATAACGTATTATTATTAGAACACTTAAAATAAAATATACGTGAAATAATCATTGCCCCTTACTTTTTATAACCCCCCTAACAGCATTCTCGCATCGGGCACAACCGAAGGTGTAGAGATTGGGGGTTCAAAATCTATTATCAGCATAGATAATCGTCATAATTTTTATAATGAGGGAAATATCTATACTGAAATGTCGTGGGCTAAATTTTATGAAGAGGAAGGATTAGATGATCAAATAGATACATTCACGACCACTGAATATGATTCGATACGGGAAGATCCTGAAGCTTTAACTGATGCAATTATAAAAATTATTTATCAAATTATCAATAATCAAAAAATCTTCTATGGTATTGCTGATTTTGAAGTGGATGCTTTCCTTGATGCCAATTCTTCTGTTATTCCTGATCTTAAATTAGATTATAATCTTATCAATAAATTCATGGAATCGCATAAACGTTCGAGGGAAAAAAATCTATTTCCAACCATCACTCTAAATGAAAGAGGGGTTAATACGATCTTATTCGAGTTTCAAGGTGCTAAAATGGATAATCTTCACTTCAAGGGTTCAAGGTTAGAAGATTTAATAAACCGATTAAGATTAGCAAAAGGATTTGCTGTAGGCATTGTATGTACTTCAAGCAATGCTGCAAATTTGTATATCATGAGTGATAATATAGTTTTTAGCGAGGACGAATTACCTGAATTATACATTGATGAAGATAACATTAAACTAATCGAATATGGCATGAAAAGAAAAGTACTTTTTCCAATCAGTTATTTTCGGATTGATATTGGGATTCGTTCCCTTGAAAACCTGGAACTATGGGATAAAATTAAAGATTCAGTGGATCTAAACAAAGCATTAGGATATTATGAGCGATATATCAATGCTTTAGTCTATAAAAAATTTAAACCCGCCGCTCAATCAGAAAAGATAGGAAGGGATTCTGCAGATGATTTTTATAACATGACTTCCAAGGAGCGAAAAAAGGCGTTAAAAGACATGGAAAAAGCCATTGAGATTTTAACAAGGGAATATAAAGAATGAATTAATCCTTTAATATTCGAGGCGCTTTAAAATATCCATCACGTTTATATTTTGCATTAGACAGCGCTTCTTCATTTGTTAATGAATTCCAAGTTTTATCCTCTCGAAATATGTTCTTTAAACCCTCGATTGGGTGGGTCATGGGCTCTACATTTATGGTATCTAAATCATTTAATTTCTTAAAATAATTGAGCAAATCAGTTAGTTGTGTTGAAAATTTGTCTTTTTCTTCTTCTGTTAGATCAAGTAAAGCTAACTTGGAAACGTGTTCCAAGATCTCTTCGGAAAATTCTTTCTTTATTGACATGCTTTTGAACCAAATTAAATCGGACAAATTAAGGAAAAAAATCAATAATAATAAATAAGATTATTCCTCAAAAATTTGCTTTCTCAACAATCGACAATCTCATAATGCAAAATTTTTAAAAAATAATGAAAAACATAAAAAATGATTGTACGTTCATTACTACATGGCAGATAATGACGATTTATGGCATGAAATTCCAAGTGTTGCTTATGTTTCATTAGCACGGCGTGGAATGGAAAGGTTAAGCCTTGATCAATGCTTCTTGAAAAATTGTGGTAATAAAGATTTCAATCTCCTTGAACCTTTTAAGAAAGAAGAATATGAAGATAAGAAGAAATTAACAAAATTAATTCATATTAAGTGCCATAAATGTGGAGGGACGTTTATATTAAAACTGGAAACTCTAAAAGCAGTAGCAAAACCTAAGGAATTAAGCGAACAATCGAGTGATCAATCACTCTCAATGGGATTAATATATGCATTAGATGAAAATGGAAATGATATTGGGCATATTGGGTTTTTTTAAGCATTAACCTTGCTTATTAACTTCTCTCAAATAGAGTTTCATAAAATATCTTTGACTCTGACAATACAACAATCGCTGTTCTGGATTGAGATGACTACATTCCCGTAATATTGCTTGGATTTCATTCATCAAGGTTAGGTTATCAGCAATTGGTTTGCTCTGCAGGTTCTTTACTTGATTATTGGCTTCAGCACCCGAGTTTTTATCATCAAACAAACTCCTTAAATCCAGAGCTAAATCATTTCCAAAATTAGAACTTATCATGGTTCATCACACACAGAAAATAATATTTTATCCTATTATATGGGAATATCTTGATGCTACCAGAGAAATATCCACATATATATAGAAATCATATGAGCTTTTCTTTTGAAACTGAGTGATATCTACGTAGTATTGTGGTGATATATCTTCATTTAATACATGACCTTCATTTTAAGTAAGTATTAAAAATGAGAATGAGAAAAAAAATCCAATAAAAAAAATGGTAATAAAAAAATTCAGAAATTTGTTTTCACCCAATCTTCGAATTTACTCTCTCGAAGTTGTTCTGTCCATAGATTTTTGATATTAGGGATGTTTGGAAGCATTTTTTCTTCCTTAAGAAGTGAATATAGTTGCTCTACAGTTTTTTCGATCAAAATTTCGTATTTTATTCCTTGTTCTTCCAATTCTAATTTCATTTTACGAATAATTTCTATCCAATGGTGAGCAATTCTAAGTGTTATTTCTTCTAAATTATATAGCTCATTAATTTTTAACACTGGAAATGTTACTGTATATTTTTGATCATCTGATTGAATTAATCCATACCATTCGAGAATAAGTAAATGGTTTTGAATAACTGCGTGATCCCACTGATAATTCACAGAAACGTCATATTCATCAGGGGTTATTAACAGGGGATTTGGGGAAAAACTAATTTGTTGGTATATATCATCATAATTTTGAGACCCTAGATTGGCAAGCTTAAGTAATATTTCCCTCCTTACTTTATTTTCTAATACCCAAGGTACTTCGCTTTCATCCCAAGGTTTACCTTTATCAAAATCAAACCAAGGCATGATCTCGTCGATCTTAATTGTCCCAACGAATCGATATGAATTATATTTTGTAGTTTCTTTCATTTTTTTTATACTAAAAATTCTATAATTATTATTTATAATACATCAAATAAGGATGAGATATCCAGCCAACCAGTTTGCGCGTGAATGATCTTACCGCTTTGATCGATGACAAATTGACCTGGTCCTTGCTTTTCCCACCCTTCATATTCACCATGTTCAATTCCTTCTTTTTTTGCTTCTTTTAATTTTCCCATCAATTTAGCAAGTGCTCCTGCGGTCATTAATCCTAACCCGTATGTGGCGTATAAATCATCTTTTGATGATGGAATTACGGGAAATGTAATATTTTTCTCACTAATGAATTTTTTAGCTATTTCTGCTCCTGATTGAGTTATGTATAACAATTTAGCTCGTTTTTCTTCAATCGCATTTACATTAATTAGGAGTTCGTTTAAATCTAATTGACATATTGGACAGCCGAAATATCTAGAGAATATGATTACAATTTTTTGAGAACCAATTAATTCTCCCAAATCTATAACCCCTGCATTATAAGACTCCAATTTGAACAAAGGAGCGTCATCTCCTATTTTTAATCCTTTAGCCATTTTTATTCCACTCTTTTATTATTTTTTAAATATTCATCATTCACGGAGCATTGCTTCAATTAAAATATCCGTTGCTTCTGCTTCTGTTAATCCTTTAGCTTGCAACTCATCTAACCACTTCTGAGGAAATCTTCCCAATGAGGCTTCATGAGATATGCTTGAAGTTGGATCCGTTGCTCGAATAAAGGGACGAGCTCTGCAAATTGAACCCTTTCCCAACACGATTTCATTACATTCGACGTGTCCATTACAATGGGGAGCATTTCCTTCGGTTACTCCATACATTAAGACTTCTCCGCCATCTCTTGCTGCTGCTTTCATTTTAATCAAACTCCTGGCGTTTTCTCCTTCAAGAAATATTGAATCTCTGATTCTTATCGAATCTTTTTTACTCTTTCCAAAAGCTCGAATGTTAGAACGAATCGTTGAGTTTCTCATTGCGTATATGTCAATCATGATCTTAACGATACCTGGCGTTCCTTTTGTTAAATTAAAATTATTTTCAAATGTGCTATTTTCTCCCACGTACATGATTGCAACTGGAGCTACAAGAGCACCACTATTCTCACCATGATAATGCGTTTCGCTATATGTAAAATTACAATTCTTTCCGATATAAAAATGTCCAAACATCTTATGAATTAATCCATTTGCATTAGGAAAACTACAATGGGCTTGGATTTTTACGTCAGTATCATCTTCAGCAATGATTCTTGGAAAAATCTCTTGAATACCTGATTCTTTATTAACTCCAAAACATAAATGAATGGGCTCATCGTGATGGGTCCCTTTCTTTATGACCACATCAGCAACTATTCCATTTTCTATTTCTCTCCCTTTTAGTACAATTCCCTTTACTTGTTCTATACCAGAGATCTTGTTGAAATTTAACAATAGCTTGGCTCCACTTCCGTGTCCTGGGAGAAAATCACGTATATCGATATTATAATCCTCCAAGCTCTGTAAAATTTCTCCGGGGTATTCACTATCGGTCATTATAGATCTACTCCTGCAAAAATTTTGTCAATATAATCGTCATCAAAACATTTAGCACCGTTCTTAAATAGAGCTCGCTTGCAATACTCTTTTAGACCTGCTTTCTTGCAATATTGAAGCATCACTTTTGGAAATTCGTCAGTAATTAAATGTTCTCCTCTCCATAAAAGAGTACCGTAATCAGCAACCATCCCGATATCCTCTCTATGTGTAATTAATAGGATTGTCATGTTTAATTCTTTAATTTTATTAAAGATATTCCAGAAATCTTCCGTGATAATCACATCTAAACCAGAATCTGGCTCATCCAGAATAATTAAACGTGGTTGCATTGCTATTGCTGCTGCTAATTCTATTCTCTTGCGCTCTCCTCCACTTAATGAATCATCAATGCATCGATCATAGTATCTTTCTGGTTCTAAGTTGACTGTTTTAAGGGCTTCCTTAGCTTTTGCACTAGATTTTTCTTTCATGCCCAATGAGATATATTTTGCGACGGTTAACCCTTCAATTCGTGCAGGTTCTTGCCATGCTAATGTAATCCCCAATTGAGCACGTTCTGTAATTGTTTTATTAGTAATGTCTTGCCCTTCAAATAGGATCTTTCCGCTTGCAAGTTTATAATTTGATAATCCCATGATGGCATATGCAAGAGTAGATTTCCCCGAACCATTTGGCCCAATGATAGAATGAATAGATCCCTCTTTGACACCGAAGGATACATTATTGACAATTATCCTTTGTTGATCAAATGTAGAAATGGTGACATTCTCTAATTCTAGAAGCATTTTTGTGAATGTTTGAAAATTATTGCATTATTATAATATTATAATTTTTATTAGCTTTATCATGGCAAATTGGTATTCTTGAGTATTATATTCTTAATAACTAGAAAATAATCCTTAATTTTTAATAACCATAAATAATAGATTAATTTTAATTATCTAAGCTTCACTAAATATAATAATCAATATAAACTTAAAATAAAGCAATAAAGTGAAGTGTTAACATTGGTAAAAAAAGAATATATATGTGAAAAAGGTAAAAAGAGTACTGTGGTGAT
Source organism: uncultured archaeon (assembly GCA_964583985.1). Lineage (GTDB taxonomy): Archaea > Asgardarchaeota > Lokiarchaeia > Sigyniarchaeales > SOKP01 > SOKP01. Next base: position 3,839 of record CAZOYD010000008.1, on the reverse strand, counting down.
AATGGATGTTACAACTGAGATTAAACCGGGAGCCACCATCATATTAGGGTTTGCAGGTATAGGATTGATTGGTCCGATCGTTGCAAATGCGCTAATTGATCAAATACCAGACATTAAAGAGATTGGATTCATAACATCGGAATATCTACCCCCAATCAGTGTATTTTATGATGGTGTACTAAAACATCCTTTTAGATTGTATTATTCACCTCAATCAAACCTTATTGTTGGAATTGCAGAGGTTCCATTTCAAGTGTCAACGGCATACAATGATCTCAGTAAAACAATCAATAACTGGGCATTAAGCGAGGATGTAAGAGCAGATGAGATTGTTATTTTCCAAGGAATTCCTCAAAGAGATGTCATTGATGATTATCCCGTATATTACGCAGCTGAAAAGGAATTAATTGAGCGATTGGAATCTTTCGATATAAAGAAAGTTGAAAAGGGGATCATCGTGGGTCCTGAGGCAACAATATTAAATGAAGCATTATCCACTAGATTGAAAGCTTTTGCATTATTCACTCCCGTTTTAGAGATACCTACACCAGAAGCAGGAGCTGCTATAATTGAAGTTTTAAATAAAATGTATAATTTAAAAATTGATACTTCGAAACTCATAGAAGAAGGAAAAGAAATCAAGAAAAAGATGCTAGAATTAGCAGAGAAAGCTCAACAATATCAACAAGCACAACAGCAACTACCAGACACCCAAAGAAAAGAATATACGCAATACTACCAATAAAATTAATTTTTTTAAATCTCAAAATAAGATTTTCTTTGTAATATTTTATAAAAGTCAAGTTTATACCATTTTCTTTATTTTAAAAATTATAAATTTTTAGAATATCATTCTCTCAATAAAAATGGTAAAAGAACGTTTTATTCCTGTTCAAATTGATGCAGATTTATGCATGCGATGTGAAAGATGTTTGAAAGCATGTAAAAATAATGCTATAGTATTTGATAAAGGGATTCGAAAAGTAGATTATAATAAATGTAAATCTTGTCTCACATGTGTTCAAGTTTGTCCTCGAAATGCCATAGTTGTGACTTCTGTAGTACCAGATCAAGTGCTTACGATAAAAATTGATCATGATAAATGTTCATTATGCCAACAATGTCTCTCAGACTTCTGTCCTCACGATCTGTTCTATAAAACCAAGGTTAAAGTCGGAGAAAAGGAAATTGAAGTAATAAAATTCAAGTATAATGAAGTTGCTCGATGTCGGGGGTGCTTGCAATGTCAAGCTCAATGTCCTGAATCTGCAATAATCCCTGTTATTTTTGAATCTTAACAGCTCTTTTTTTATTTAAGATTTTCCATTTTAGCAGTAATTATTTTTTTGATCTCGGAAAAATCCCTAAGAACAATAATGCCATCCATATTACGCAATTTTTCCACGTTTTCAATCTCGACATCTCGAATTTTAAGAGTTAAAGGGCTCCCATCTGGTCTTGCGGTTGTAATTGGTTCGAGATCTTGATCTGATGGCAATAAATAAGCGGTTACCCCTCCTTTAATAGCTTGAGCAACACAGTTGGTAATTAAAGTATCCCCAATTCCACAAACTATTTTTGCTACACTATTAGCAGATACAGGACACGTAATAAATAAATCATACTTTCCAATTTGTAGTGGTCCTGCATAGAATGGATTATTTGGTGTTTTTTCAATAGCTACTTTCTTTACTACTTCTTTTAAATAAAGCCATTTTCTATACCACTTTACTACCACTGCCCCCTCCTTTGATAACATGACAGTTATATCAACATTTGGATTTTCTTGTAGTTCTTTCATTAGATCTATTGATTCTTCAATTAAATAACCGGAACCTGTTATTCCCCAAAGTATCGAAAAGCCCATTTTTCAAAAACCTTCTTATCAATATTTAATTTTAATCTTATGTTAAGTAAAAATTTTACGTCTTCTACAGATGGATCTTCCCCTAATTCTACCATAATGGATTTACCATTAATAATCCCCAGAAAAACATATCCTAAATCATGAGAATAAATAGTATAAAAATCAAATGGTGGAATTTTTTTCAAAGCTAATTCTAATGAATGTGAAAACTGACTCATATCTTCATACATACAATATGCAAATTATTTACAATTTTTAATTCTTTCAAAGCTTAGAATGTTAACCGAACATCTCCAGGGTTGTCTTCAATTAATAAAATTTCAACAGCTTTGAATTTATTTCTTACATTCACTAATCATCATTTCCTCTTTTTTTTTAATATTTATTTTTTTTTTAAAACTTAATTCATTTTTTGATTCATTTTTTAATAGTAAAGTGAAATGAAGAACCCTTCCCTAATTCGGATTCTACCCACATTTTACCACCTTGCCTTTCAACTATTTTTTTACAAATCGCTAATCCTAATCCGGTTCCCTCGTATTTTTCGAGTGGATGTAAGCGCTTAAAAATAATGAAAATTCGTTCAAAATCTTTTGAATCAATCCCTATTCCATTATCATGAATAGAAAACACCCAATGTTTTCTTTCAGGTCGTGCTGAAATTTTAATAAGAGGGACGTCAATACCACGGAATTTTAGTGCATTTGATATTAAATTTTGAAATACTTGGAGTAATTCATGTCTATCAGCAAATAAACTAGGTAAAGAATCGTAAATAATTTCAGCTTTAGTTTCAGTAATTATGTGCCTTAGATTATCAATGACATCCTTTAAAACATCGTTTAAATCAACTTCTTCATATTTCCTATTTTGTTTTCCAATTTTCGAATAGTCTAATAAATTTTTTATTAAATCTTCCATTCTTGCGACGCCATCAATAATAAAATGGATGAAATCATTGGCATCTTCATCTAATTTATCTTTATAACGTTTTTCTAATAGTTGGGTAAAACTTGAAATCATTCGGAGAGGTTCTTTTAGATCATGAGATGCAACATAAGTGAATTGCTTGAGTTCTGCATTAATTCTGGCTAATTCTTCAATAGATTCTTGAAGTAACTGTTCTGTGCGCTTACGTTCAGTAATATCTTGCATAATAAATTGAATCGATTTTTGATTTTCAATTTCTATTAAAGAAAAATCAACATATATCCAAAGGTATTCTCCCTCAGTCCTATATAAACGAAAATCAAACCCTTCTTGTATGACACCTTCAAATACGCTTTTTATCGCTTTTTCGAATAGAGTGATATTAGGTTTGTTCTTCTCATTTAAAGAGAAAATTTCTTTAATAGATCTACCTGTTATATTCTGCATAAAATCGATATTTTTTATAGCATTATTACAATCTATTAAAATGCCTTCTGAATTCATCAAACCTATAAAATAAAGAGACGTTTCAAACAAATGACGATATTTTATTTCAGATTTTTTTAATTCCCGTTCTGCTCGCTTGCGTTCCGTGATGTCAATCGCAGCACCTTCAATGCGATTTTCCTTTAGGTCCACTCGAGCTGAGATACTCGTCCAATAGGGTGTTCCGTCTCTTTTAGTGACTTGTATCTCAAAATTGTGTACTTCATGTTTATCGCGGATTTCGTTAAACATTTTATCACGCATAGTTAAATCCACATAATGCTCGAGAGAGACATAATCTGCCAAGCATTCCTCTCGCGTGTCATATCCAACTAATTTGGCAAAAGTCTCATTGCACTCAAGAAATTTGTCGTCACTGATTCTTGACCAAAATAATCCTATCTGGGCATTATCAAAAAAATATCGGTATTTTTCTTCCGACTCCTTTAATTTTTGCTCAGCTTCTAATTTTTCTGTAATATCGATTTGAGTTATTAAATTTGCAGGACGACCTTCATAGGTTACTGATCTAGAGAAATTATCAACCCAAACCAGT
>CAZOYD010000007.1:33787-86383 GCA_964583985.1 uncultured archaeon | reverse complement strand
GTATTATCTGAGTGCGTGACATGTTTCGCTTGTGATGAGTATTGTCCCTATAATTCTCATCCATTTGATTTGATAACGGAACTTCAAGAGAAATATGATGCTTTAGACATTAATCCTCAAGTACTACAAAATACTATCATGAGGTTCAAACCACATCCAGACTTGAGAGTAAAGGATATAGATCCCTTAAAACCTGTCCTCAATAAATGTGGTTTAGCACACATTAATGCGGAGCGAATGAAAGGTAAGCTTTTTGATGATTTACAATTCGTTAGTGGTCGGTCTTTTTTCTGCAATTTGGTTTATCATCATTATGCAAGAGATTCTGTAATTAAGGAAAGAGCGCCAATCATAATTGAAAATATTAAAAGGCAAGGAATTAAGGAAATGATTTGTTTTCATGATGAATGTTATGGTTTTTACGCTTCATATTGTCCAAGAAACAATATCGAACTTCCCGAAAGTTTCAAAGCCATTCATATTTATGAATATCTCTACAATTTCCTAAAGGAGCATCAAAATGAGATCCAGAAGTTAGAATTAAAGATGGCTTATCAAAGATCTTGTTCAAACCGTTTTATTCCTGAAGTGGATGACTGGGTTGATAAAATATGCGAATTAATTGGAGTGGAACGCGTAGATCGCAAGTATGATAGACAAAATGCGTTGTGTTGTGCGGGAATTCTTGGTGTTTTTGGAAAAACGAAGCTCCAGAGAGAAACCCAAAATAAAAACATTAATGACATGCTCGATCACGGTGCTGAAGTATGTGTATATAATTGTCAGATGTGTTTAGAAAGTCTGGGCTCTAAAGTTTCTCGAAAGGGTATTAAGAATTACATTCTAAGTGATTTATGTCGTTTAGCTTTAGGAGAGTCGCTAAATTAACTTCTCTATCAATGTCATTATAGATCATTAAAGATTTTAGATATAACAGTTTAACCTATTTAACAAGATAAAATAAAAAAGAAATTCAAGTTATCAGATGTCATTTGATAATAAAAAAGTCAAGGATTTATTTGACGAATATTCAGATAATCTTGCATTTTGGTATTTAGATTCATTATTTAGCTGAGCTACTGTAAATTCTCGATATAGAAAAATTGCTATTAAATCCTTAGAACTAACACCAGATTCGAATATTATTGATATTGCATGTGGAACAGGATTTAATTTCAAGATCATAGAAAATTATTTAAAAAATAACGGAACGCTTGTTGGACTTGATATTTCTCCGAAATCTCTAGAATATGCAAAAGGAAGAGTAGTTAAAAATAAATGGACAAATATTAGGTTAATATGTGCGAATATCGATGATTATAATCCCACTATACAATTTGATGCAGCTCTTTGTACTTTCGCAATCTCTATAATTCCTAACTATATTAATACAATTGATATCGTTTATAATTTGCTTAAACCCAAAGGAAGATTTACAATAGTTGGTATGAAACTTAGCTCTAAAAAACCTTTTAAATTATTAAATCCATTTATAGATAATTATTATTTAAAATGGGGCATTAATATACATCGCCCAATTATTAGATACATTAAAACTAAGTCATTCAAAATTGAATATTATAAGGATTGTCATTTTGGATTTGAATATATCCTTGGACTAAGAAAAATTTAGTTTTTACACTAAAAAAGTGTTTTGAGCATATTTAATATTTATCAAAACGCTCCATTTTTGGTTTATATTATTGGTTTATCTTTACAATACCCCACAACTAATAATATGAAGATTATTGCACACCCAAGAAGCTCTAAGGTGCCAATTGGCAGAAATAAAATAGTTAGGATCATGGTAAGGATTATACTTCCCATTCCAATCCAAAATCCCCATAATAAATTTTTCATTAGCCCAATTGCGGACACAACTCTCATCATCGTAAAAGCCCAGAAAAGGGGTGCGAGAGATAAAGGTTGGGTTTCCATTAGTTGTTGGATTACAGGGATCCCCCAATCTATATAAATATTAGGGATGATATTAATTGCTATTAATAAAATTGCTATACTATCTGTTATTTCTAACAATGAGTAGACTAACATTGAAATTGACGCTATATATAAATACTTATTTTCTTTAATTTTTCTAGTGTTTTTATGTTGTTCCATGTATATCTCACATTATTTTTTAATTTTTTTTTGAGGATTTTACTATTTTCGGAAATAAAGCTCCAGTTCTTTTTTGATATTCCTTATATTTTTCACCAAATCGCTTAGTAAGATCTATTTCTTCATAGTGAATCATAATGGGTGTATAAATTATGATGTACACTGAAGATAGGATAACTAAAAACCATGAATTGAAGAAAAAACTAATTGCAACGAATGTGGGGAACTCTCCGAGAGTTTGTGGATGTCTAATATAATTATAAATTCCACCATACATTTTGGTATCTTTCGAGGGTGAGAGTGTTTCAGAACCCGCGTCCTTCATACCCTTTATCATTATTATAACACACGGGATCATTATACAAATCCCGATGATAATTCCAATCCATATATTCGAACTGATTATCCACCTGCTCACGATCGGGAGGGGAAACCAAATCCATAAAACCAAGTTAATTACGGAAAGTAATTCTCCAAAACCACCAATTGAACGAAAATTTTTACAATCTTGCCAAGCTTTATCACCATATTTAGCTGATCTTTTCATTGGTTGGATGCTTAATGTATAAAAATAAGCCATTATAAAAAAAGAGCACATTAATGAAATAAAATTTATGATCGAGATTAAATCCAAATTACTATATCTCTTATTGTAATGAATTTTAATTAATTGTAGAAATATATGAAATTATTTATAATTAATTATCTTAAGTTTTATCAAAATAACTAATCTCCAAGTAACACGTGAAGTAACAGCAATAATTATTAAAATAAATGCTTCTAATCAAAATTTTTTATTGAATTTTTCTATAGGATACTACAGAAAACTAATAAAAAAAAATTTTTTAACTTAATAAAGATATCAAAACCTAAATGAAATTGAAATTAAATAGAAGATAATTAAAATGTCAGAAGAAGAATATAGGACGCAAATTAGCAATTTAAAGGATGATATCACCCGAATCGAAGAAGATGCCACCAAGAAAGAAGCGGGAGCAGAAAAGAAGATTGAAGGAGATTGGGATGCCAAAATAATTGACACTAAAGAAAAGTACGATAACACAGTAATAGAGTTGAAGGAAGCCAAGGAAGAGGCAAGCAATTGGGTTAAAAAAAGGGATAAACTCACTGTAGAAGAAAAATCCTTGAAGACTCAATATGAGAAATATCTCAAGGGAAAGGAAAAAGCATTAAAAACGTTATTGAATGATATTGATGGAGTTAAGAAATCTCAAATAAAGGAAAAAGAAAAACAAATCAAGTCTCTTGAGAAAAAACTTGAAAAATTAGCAGAAGAAAAACTGAAACAGCAAGAACCTTAAAGATTTAAGGCTTTTTTATTTCTATTTTTTATTTTAAATATTACATCATAAAGAACTATGATTTTAATCTCAGGTTTTAAGAAATTTGGGAGATTTAAGGAAAATATTAGTGAAATCTTAATTTCAACGTTGCCAAAATATATTAATGGAGAGAGAATCGAAAAAGTAATCTTACCTGTTAGTTGGAAAAGGAGTATTAGTGAGTATATGGATTATCTTGATAAATTACATGAACCTCCACATTTAATACTCCTTTTAGGAAGTTATACTGGCTCAAAGATTCATATTGAACGATATTCATGGAATATTATGTTTGGTATTGATGTGGATAATGCATTTAAATGCGGATTTATTGATTTTGGCTATAAATTAAGAATTAAATCCATAGTTGATTTGAAAAAAATAAAATTAGCTAAATCACAACTAAAAGACATCAAAATTTCTAATTTCCCTGGTTATTACTTATGTAATTATGTATATTTTCAAGCTTTCAGAATATCGAAAATGGAATATCCCGTTATTTTTATTCATCTACCAAACAAAAATGTATCTAATCGCTTTTATGACTCTTTAATCGAAATAATTGTAGAAATTCTTGATGTTAAATCTCAAACATTAAGAGGGAGTTTTTGACCTAATTCGTTTATTAAATTTTTGGAGTAATTTTTTTGAATCTTTATTTCGTCATAAAGCCAATTTAATAGACGTAATTTAGCATTATAGATTTCGATTTCCTCTTGGAAAATTTCTAAATCAATGAATTTTTCAATTGTATCCTTATTCATGAGCAAGATTCTTAATTATTTTTCTTGTTGAAATAAAAAAATAATAAATATCCATAAGTTTTAGTCTAATATCCCGGTATTATTTCTGTTATTCTTAATTCATTGAAAAAAGGAATTAAGTTCAATGGACTAATAGATGTGATACTAATAAATTAGAGAATGATGATGGTTTTTCCATTATTAAATCACTTTAATTGCTCCTTAAAAGAATATTTATTGATATTTTCCTTCAATTTTTTCAATATCATAAGCTAAGTTTTCAATAGGATCTCCATCAATAACTTTATCCATTCTGGATATGAAATCTTTAGGGAATATTGAAATTTCAGACATTTCTTCTCTAAACGCCCTAAACTGATCCGTGAGAATATATTCACTAGTGCTTCGCTTTGCATCAAATTCATCCATAATGACTTTGATAAACGAACTAATTAATTCTTTTAAAATACTTCTCTCAAATTCATTTACTTCGGTAGATACATCATCTATCATGTGGTCATATTTCTTATTGACTTCTGCTATCTCTTCTGCACGTTTTTCTTCTAGTTCTTTAATCCTTGGAGACGCGTCAGATTTTCTAATCTCTAATAGCTTTAGCTTTTCTAAAATTGATTGAATCATTATAACACCCTAACAAGAGAAATTATATAAAAATTTTAGCATAAAGAGATTTCATTTAATACATGCGAAATTATTTATTTCTTTTATAACTTTCCTATTAAATGCTTTTGATACTTTCAATACTAAATAAGAATGCCAAAGAAAATAATTGTTCCAGAACCAGAAGATGGACTTAAATTTATTGATGTCCATTGCCACCTCCCTTTTCCCCGTCCAAAAAGCGATGATCGTCTACCCTCCGATGAACAACAATTAAAAAATTATTTCGATTCCGGAGGGCTCTATTTAATCACGAGTACTATCGATATTATTACACTTAATATGACTTTAAAATTCATTAAAGGGAAAAACAACATTGGATTTTCCTGTGGATGGGCTCCGCAAACAGTTACGTATACTCCACCCCCGAAATATGATAAAGAATGGTTGAAATGGAAAGAATATGTTGAAACTCGCCAATCCGATTATTTGGCAATTGGTGAAATTGGTTTAGATTTTCATCACGCAAAAACTTTAGAGAAAAGAAATAAACAAATCAGAGAATTAGAAAAAATTTTTGAGATTACTAAAGATTTTAATAAGCCTTATGTATTACATGTTAGAAATGCGACGGAAAATGAAAAGGATGAAAGAAATCCTACTCATCATTTTAACACGGATGATGGAGCAACAATAGAAATGCTTCGTATACTCGAAAATTATAATATTAGCCCAAAAAGAGTAATATGGCATTGTTTTTCAGGTCCAGATATATATGGTTCCATACTACCTCAACAAGGATTCATGCTTTCTGTTCCAAGTTCAGCATTTAGTACAAATAAATGGCGAAGAGCAACTACGAACGCCCCTCTTGAATCTTTATTAACTGAAACAGATAGCTATTATCAGCATCCTTTTTTAAGAGGTCCTTTGAATGTGCCTTCAAATGTTAAATACTCTATTGCTGCTATTGCTTATTCTCATAATACCTCTCAAAAGGAAGTAAGCGAAATCACGGTTCAAAATGCCTTAAATTTTTTTGATTTACACCTTTTTAATTAAAATTAGGGTATCAAATATTGGATTAAATTTAATTTAAATATCACCAAACTAAATTATTCTTAATCATAAAATATTCAAATTCAAGGAAAATAATATGAAATTGTATAAAACTCTTATAATATTTATTGCAGCCTTATTGGTAGGTGGTACTATTGGATTCTTTATTACAGGAGTTGCAACCTCTGGAAGTATAGAAAAAGGAGCTACTTTTAACTATAATCCTAGTGTTCCTTCCTCAGTTGAGTCATTACAAATTCAAACTGATATAGGCAAAATAAATTTCAAATATAATAGTTCTAACACTGCCCATTATGCTGTTGTAGATGTTGATATTCAGATTTTTGGATTATTCATGCAAGGGAAAGATTATACAGCATTTTTTACTCCCGATACTGAGTGGTGGCCATTAGAAAATGAATTTTATCTGAAAATTCTTCCTGATGTCTGGTTTGATCCCTCCTATTGGTTTAAATCTTATGATATTACTATTGATGTGACGTTGAGAACCGATATCGTTTATGATATAACCGCAATCGCGAGTGTGGGATCCATCGAAATGATTACTGCAGATGGCGTGGAATTAAATGACATCAACATGCAAGCTTCTACAGGGTCTATTGATTTTGTTTCTAAAGAAAATACTAAATTTCTCGGCGATGTTAATTTAGCAACGACTACTGGTTCTTTAAAAATCGTAACTTTAGAAAATTCAACTTTTGAGAGTGGGTGTGATTTAAGTACTGTTACTGGAAGTTTAGATCTATCCTCAGATATTACTAATTTTAATCACGGAATAAATTTAGAAACTGTCACTGGTTCAATGGATATAAGTTTAACATCTTGCAGGTTAGGTGATAATTTAATCGGAACTGTGACTACAGGAAGTATCGAACTAAGCATGAATAATACTCTTTACACTACGGATAGTACATTAAATTTAATGACTACAACAGGTAGTATTACTGTGGATATTAATCAAGCTAATGATATGGGTGCAAATATCACTAGTACGATCCAAACAACTACGGGAAGTATTGATGTTATATACAGAGATGAATCTGCAGATGTTGGTGTCGAATTTGCAAGCTCAACGGGTCTAGGAAGTATAAATTATATATATTTACCTACAGAGTTTTCACGCGCAAGCGATGTGATTACAAGCATGAATTATGGTGACTCGTTTGTGAATACGTATACATTCGCATGTAGCACAACCACTGGTAGCGTAAATGTAGATGCCAGATCTACTGTCTAAAATAAAATTTTTCTTTTTTACTTTTCTTATTTATTAAAAGGGTAATAGTCAAAAAAGGTACGAATTATTTCTTTAAAAGGTAGTTCATGACTTGTTCCTCTATCATTTAAATATTCCACGTATTTATCACCATTTAAAGTAGTGCTTGGAAGGATGGCATCATGAATTCCATCAAATTCTACCGTTTTATATCCAAATTTAGCACATAATTCCTTGTTAAATGCTGGAGTCGCTTTAACCCATTTATCATTCAAGTAAAAGTCAGTGTATCCGTGATACAGAAAAATATCCGTACCAATCATATCTTTCAATTTATCAGGTGTTTGATGATTTCTAATATCTGCAAAATGGAGTCTAGCGGGAATACCAACAGCTCGAGCAAGAGCGGTTAATAAAACAGCTTTTTGAACGCACCATCCCTTTCCTTGTTGAATGATATTTGAAGCTTTATATCGCCTTCTCATGGAAGAAAGACTGTAGGCATCGTATTTTATTTCATCCCTCGTCCAATAAAATAATCTAATTGCCTTTTCTTTCTGATCCATTACCTCTTTAAGAATTTCATTAGCTTTTTTTCGAACAACTTTGGAATCTGAATCAATGAAATAGGTAGAATTTAAATATGTCTCCATTATATTTAATTTCCTAATTTATAATAATTTAGATATATCTGAATAAAAGAATTTATAAAAAAAAAGTGAGACTATTTTAACATTGACATGTTTTTCCTTATTGCACTTTCAGCGTCCCTCATTACTCTTTCTATGATTTCATTTACTCCATCAATGCTATCAATTATTCCAATTGATTGTCCTAGTAGCACGGCACCTGTTTCCATATCTCCTGAATAAACCCTATCATAGGCGCCTAAGTCTTTCACTCTCTGTTCTGGAGTTATTGATTCTTCATAAGCAATCATTTCTTCTTTACTACTAGGAGCTGGGTGTGAGAGTGCATATTTATTTTTATACAAGCGAATTGGACCAAATGCTCCAGTATAAAGCCCAGTATCTTGAGGCTTTCCGGGTGGAATCAATGCCTTGTAATCTTTATGAAATTCGCTTTCTTTTGATGCGATAAAGCGTGAACCCATTGCTATTGCACCTGCTCCTAATGAAAGTGCTGCAGCTAAAGACTCTCCAGTAGCAAATCCCCCACAGGCGATTTTAGGTAAATCAGGGAAAGTTTTGTTTATTTGTTGTAATAATACCAGAGTTGACACTCGTTCATATGATTGATGACCTCCCCCTTCAGTACCAGTAACGACTATTCCATCCACATTAGCTTCTATGCATTTCTGTGCCAACCATACTGCGGGTGCTACGTGAAAATGTTTCACTTCCGAATTTGCTCTTAATTCTTGAAATGATTTTGATGCGGGCAATATTTTTGAAGATCCCGCAGAAGTCAACCAGTACTTGCATTGATCTCGCATTCTAACATTGCCCATGACGATTTTCGGAATGTTTCTAACCATCGCCTTAACTCCTGGGTTATTCCGGGAAGTAAGAAAATTAATACCAAAAGGCTTGTCTGTATGCTCTATCATGTATTCTATGCTTTTTTTATGTTCCTCTACAGGATCAGTTCCAATAATATTTACATTTGATAGAACACCCAATCCTCCAGCCTCACTAACTGCTAAAGCTAAATCTCGTGTAAAAAATGGACCCATTGGGGCACTAAAAATTGGATATTTAATACCAAACATTTTTGTTATGTTAGTTTCAATCAATAAAATCACCTTTAGATTTAAAAAACAGCAGCATTTTTAAATATAATTTTTTCTCATATAGCAAAAAGTCTAAACCGCAAGTATTAAAGAAGTAGTCAATTTGATTATATATGAAAAGTAAAAATATTAAATGTAACATCTGTGACAGTAAACTTAATCACAATGAAGAATTAAACAAATATATTTGTTCTACTTGTAATGCTACTCATGATACGGATATTTTTTCTTTTTTAAAAAAAAGAGAATTTTTATTTCGTTTTAAAAAATATGATCTGCTTATTGCACCCTTAGGTGCATTATATCTCATATTTATAATGTATAGAAATTTCTATTAGTGATTTAGATGAAATAATAAAAATTTATATAATGAACTTATCTTAAAAACGTTTTTATATTTCTCTTATTTTTCCTATACATGAACTACAAAGATATCATTATCGTAGGAGCAGGACCTGTAGGCATATATTTTGGGTGGCAGCTAGCTCGAAAAGCTCATTCTGTATTGATTGTTGAGCGCGATTCAAGAGAGCATTGTGGGTCAAAAATGGATCAATTTCATTTGGAAACGATGGTTTTTGAAAAATATGGTATTGCTCCACCCTCAGAAGGAACAGACGAATTCATTACTAATTTTGTATGGACGTCATATTATGGACCGTATGGTAAATATCAACAAGTCATGAAATATCCTGTGACCGCCATGCGATTTCAATTCTTTATACAACGATTAGTGAAATTAGCAGAAGCTGATGGGGTTATTTTTGAGTACTCGTCTGAATACAAGGCACCAATTATAAAGGAAAATAAATTAAGCGGAATTAAATATGAGAAAGATGGTAAGATAATTGAAGCATTTGGGAAACTGGTTGTAGATACAACAGGTTCTTCAGCGATTGTACGGAGATCCCTTCCGCCTGATTTAGGAGTAGAAACCTTCAAAATCGAAGATGATGAAAAAATGTATGTGATTCAACGGGTCATTCAATGGAAAAATCCTGACGAGCCTCATCCTGGTTTGGGGCAGTATGAGGAATCTATATCTTGGCTTTATTATAAAACATGGTTAGCCCCTCACTTTTTACCAAATGCAAACATTTTTGGAGGTGGACAACCGGGTAGTTATGAAAACCAAGAAAAAGCCATGCAAATTTTCCTGCAAGATGTCCCTTTACCTCCATATGATGTTCTTGAGGTCCATAAAGCAACAACGGCTTATAGGAGATCCCCCTTTTCATTAGTTGGAAACGGATTTTTTTGTGTCGGTGATAGTGCATGCATGTCAAAAAGTTTTAGTGGAGAAGCAATTGAATCCTCATGGAACGCAAGTTTGATTGCTATAGATGTAATTGATAAATGTTTAAATCAGAATATAGAATTAAACCAAGAGAATTTATGGTCTATAAATGTTAGGTTTTTTAGAGGTCAAGGGGCGAAACTCGCTGCATTACTAGCTCAAATACCTGGAGCAGCTAATACTACCAAAAAAGATGTAACATACTTATTTAAAAAGAGTTTCATTTTCAGCGGAAGGGATTTTACATCAATGTGGGAAAACCTCGAGATTGATCTACCTTTTGGAAGGCTTGTAAAAATTGTAGGCTTATTTTTATGGGGGTTAATAACACGACAGTTCTCACGAAAAGCACTCTCGACAATGCTCAGATACATGGGAATTTCTGGAAAAATTCGCAAGCATTATGAAGAATATCCTGAAGATCCCAGTAACTTTGAAGATTGGGTTGAAAAAGCTCAGATATTATGGCAACCTGTTGAAAAGATGAAATATACCTTAGAATAAAGCTAATTATTTTGAATAAAGTTCTTAATTTTAATTTAGAATTGCATAGATTCAAATAAATAGAAAGAAATAATATTAATAGGATGGAAGAAGAAAGAATAAAGCGATATTCTGATAAAATAGAGTATTTAAATCAAACGGCGGAAAATTTATGTGATTGGATAGGCGATATTGATTCAAGAGAGTTTGTTGAAAGCATAAACTTACAAAAACAATATGGAATTTATCACGCTTTCCAAATTGGAATCGAGATCATTACTGATTTAGTAGCGATGATGGTGAAAGATCTTAGAACGATTCCAAAAGATGATTATTCTAATATCAAAATTTTAGAAAACAAAAAAATCATATCCTCAAATTTAGCTGCAAAATTAAAAGAAGCTAATGGTCTGAGAAATCGCATAGTGCATGATTATAATGGTTTGGATAATTGTATTGCATACAATAGAATTAAAGATCTTTTAAATCCTTTAAAGGAGTTCAAGGTGAGTGTTAAAGAATGGTTAAAGACAAATTATTAAATCAAATTGCTGATGACTTTTCTGAAATAATCAAGAATAAAAAGATTTTAGGCATATTATTATATGGATCTTCCATTAAAGAAGGAAATTCAAATAGAAGTGATATCGACATATGTGTTGTTGCTCCCAATGAAGATATTTATGAATTAATTTCATTTATTTTGCAAAATATCAACGTTAATGCAAAAAAATATGATATTCGTGTTTTTAATGAATTACCACTATATATCAAGATTCAAGTTATTCAAAAAGGACTTTTAATTTATTCTTCCAATAAATTCGATTTGTACGAATACTTCTATATATATCGTAAACTTTGGGATGATCAAAAGCATCGACAAGAGATATCAAAAGAAGAATTATTACAATTATAGCATAAAAATTAAGGATCCTTAATTTGTGGTCGTATACCACAATAGGAGCAAAGTTCTATTGATTTTTCTCATGTTTCATAATAATCATCCTTTTTAGAAAGTTTTAATTGAGGAGTAGAGTAAAACTCGCATTATATAGATGATTTTATAAACTCGGGATGAATACTATGATTATGCGCAAGCTCAAAAAAGAGTTGTCACCAGAACAACGTGAAGAACTACTCAGAGCATTGAAAGCCCGTTTTGAGAAAAACATGAACCGCCATAAAGGTCTTGAATGGGCTAAAGTACAAGCAAAGCTGGAAGCTAATACTGAAAAACTGTGGTCACTCAATGAAATGGAAAGAACTGGCGGTGAACCGGATATTATTGGTCATGATAAAAAGACGGGGGAATATATTTTTTATGATTGTTCAACGGAAAGTCCTAAAGGCCGTAGAAATGTTTGTTATGACCATGAAGGGCAGGAAACAAAGGAAAAGAAGGGGGTGCATCCAGAAGGTAACGCTATTGATATGGCAGCAACAATGGGCATTGAAATTTTAACGGAAGAAGAATATCGAGAGTTGCAGAAATTTGGAAAATTTGATACGAAGACGTCGAGTTGGGTGAAAACACCTTCTGATATTAGAAAACTTGGTGGTGCAATCTTCGCTGATTGCCGCTATGATCATGTCTTCGTGTATCATAACAGTGCACCCTCTTTCTATGGTGCTAGGGCGTTTCGTGGCTCGCTAAGGGTCTAAACTTGAGCTTTGAATTTTAATATTTCTTTGATTTTTACAAATAGAAACTTTTTATTATCTTAATTCAAAGATAATATTATGAAAATTCAAAATAACTATAAAGATTATCCATTCGCGCATACTTATTCAATTGTAGCGAGAGATGAAAAAACGGGACAATTGGGAGTGGGTGTGCAAAGCCATTATTTTAATGTTTCCATTGTCACATGGGGTGAATCTGGAATAGGAGTTGTTGCAACGCAAGCATTTGTAAACAAATCATTTGGCATACGAGGTCTTGAGTTATTAAAAAAAGGAAAATCCCCCCAAGATACTTTAAATGAGCTTATTTCAGAAGATGAAGGAAGAGATGTTAGACAAGTATCAATTTTAGACGCTAAAGGAAGAGTTGCTACTCATACTGGTGTAAAATGCATTAAGCATGCTGGACACAAAATAGGAGAAAATTATTCGGTGCAAGCCAACATGATGCTTTCTGAACAAGTTTGGCCATTAATGGCTGAAGCATTTGAAAAGAGTAAAGGATTACCACTACCTGAACGCATTATTAACGCTTTAGAAGCTGCTGAAACAGTTGGTGGAGATATTAGGGGAAAACAATCTGCGAATATAGTGATATTTGGTGGAAACCCAATTACCGAAAAATGGGAAGAACCATTAATGGACTTGAGGGTAGATGATCATGAAGAACCACTAAAAGAAATTCGAAGGCTTTTAACACTTTATAGAGCATATGAACAATGTGATAAAGGAGATCAAGCAATGGAAAAGGGAAAGATTAATGATGCTCTTGAATTTTATAAAAGAGGAATGGAAATGGTTCCAGATAATCTTGAATTGAAGTATTGGACTGCGGTATCTCTCGCAAATAGCAAAAAAATTGATGAATCATTAGTTTTATTCAAGGATGTGTTTCAGAAAGATGATAATTGGAGAATTCTTACCGAAAGATTGCCAGAAGTAGATCTATTACAAGTAGAACCAGAAGACTTAAAGAAAATTCTTATAATATAAGCATATATTAATATTCAACCCAAATGGGGCCAGCCCAAGTCATTCTACCATTATCTCCAACAAATCGAACTAAATAATAATCAAATCCTTGAGTGTTCAAACTGCTGGGATCTATTGGATTATCGCTATCTTGATTAACATAAAACTGACCATCAATTTCAACGCAATAAGGTTCATAAGTCGTTCCAGTGATTGGAGTAGTATCTACAATAGATATATTGGATATAGGGCTTGATACATCTATTGATTGCCATAATTTTCCATTTTTCATTATTTCAATAGATCCATCCCAATTGGGTACCCAATTAGAAGTAACAGACGCTGCTTCAAATAATTTAGCAACTGGAGCTCCATCTTGTGCTAGGAAAACATTTATTAATCTATGAGAATTTTGATTGCTCACAACAAGTGTAGAGTTATCTCCTATTTTGGTTCCATTGATATTAAATAGAAGTATTGGTCTTCCATGGTCTGAATTTGCATAAATTCTCTGATTTTCCAATCCTGTAAATACACCTTCCCTAGTAAGATTGTCAACAACGACCGCTGTTAAGCCTCCTGGATAAGGATGTTCATCTCTCGTGTGCCAGGTGCTAAAAGGGCGTTGATGACCAATGTATGCCCTCGTATGGCTTAAACTATGACCTGGATGTCCATCATGTTCATCACTTGAACTATATAATGTCATTCGATATCCCATCGTGAATGCATCCATTATTGAAGAACCGCGAGTATGCACGAGAGGTGGATCGATAGCTCCCCGATAATTCAATTCATTCCCGTGTTCAAATAGGAAATCTCCGTGAACAGAAGAGACTTCGGCGATTTTTACATACTTGGGATTTATATAGGTCCAATCTTGCGGATACGCCTTTTTTGTGGTGTGATGGGGTAAGGCTAGCGCTCTTGCTCCCGTCTTTTCTGTGAAGGAATCTAGGGCATTCCATAAATCTTGAGTTGTTGGAAGTAATATATAGGACAGTATGGGATCCTTCAATAACTGATTTCCACTAAAAATACAAGTGTAATGACCCGTTTTTACTTGAGTCCATTCAATCCCATGAAATGTCACAAACTTATTAGGAGCATAAGCTTCATTGGTTACTAATTTTACATAATCCATGGCAAATGGGTTCCACATCAAGATTTCACCATGATCGGTAACCGCATTAAAATCCAAACGTGCTATATAACGAGCATAATAATAAGAGTGTTCAGGAGTACCAGTTCCATCTGAAAGTCCAGTGTGAGTATGAAAATCACCCCAAACAATACTTTGATATGTAAATGTATCATTTTTTACTAAAATTGGATTGCTAAAATATACACTATTTGTACAACTATCATTAACTAAGAGATAATGGATGCCAGACGTCTCAATACTCATTTCAAATACATGAATACCATTATCTCTCCCATCTTGTATTTCATAAGCAATATCAGAACCAAAAACTTGCCCTGTAAATCTATATTCATTCGGAAGAGTAGCTTTTGGACTACCTAGTTTTGCATATGTTGTTAGATTATATGAAAGTAATGAAAAAGTCACAAATCCATCGTATGTTGCACTTAACCTTTCAAATTGATCCCAAGCTTCTATGGTAGCTTCAAATGTTTGATTTGCAGTTGCAGTTGAAGGAGCATGTATCCAGAGTAAACGAGGGCTGTTGTCAAATATTACTTCAACATCAATACTTATAATTGACCATAAGATCAAGGGGATCATGATTGTCATAATTCGAGCAACAAATTTCGTTCTTCTTGAAAATTGTTCATAAAACTTGATTATCGTCTGTTTATACCTTTCTATAAACCTATATTTTTTCTTTATTAAAGCAGTGATTAATAATAACACAAAAAATGAGAAAAAAATACCTAAGCCAGACCATATTGCTAAATTTAGAGGCGAAAATGCCTTATAATAAAAAATCAAAACAGTTATAAACGCGATGGAGTAAGATAGTAGGAGTCCATTCCTTTTCCAAGCAAGATCTTCTGATAAAACAAATAAGAAAATTCCAATTAATAAACCAATAAAGCACCAAAAATACCAAAAAAACGTGACAATCCCAAAAAGATAAAGGCATAACCTTGGGATGCGCCAGTATCGATTCCACTTTTTATTTCTTAACTTTTTTAAATATCCCTTGGAAATTCCATTCATGTTCAATTCACTGTTTAAGATTTACTTCAAGTTGATCTAAAATTTCCATTAAATCTAATACTTGGAATTCTAAATTATATTTATCTGATGCATCTTGCAAATTAGTTTTACAAAATGGGCACGTTGACGTCACAATTGAAGCACCTGTCTGTTTTGCTTCTTCCAATCTCTCTTTTGAAATATCAACTGCCCAGTCGGGATATCCAATTTTTACACCGCCTCCTGCCCCGCAACACCATGCAAAATTTCTATTTCGTTTCATCTCAACTAATTTTAAACCAGGAATTTGATTATAAATTTTTCGCGGGAGCTCATATATTCCCATATGTCTTCCTAAATGACATGGGTCATGATAGGTCACTGCATGATTAAATTCTGATTTGAACTCTATTTTTTCCTCCTCTAGTAATTTTTCTACTAACTCAAGTGAATGATAGACTTCAAAATCATGTGGTACGCCATATTTATTAAAGTCCTTTTTTAGAGTTCTATAACATCCAGCACAACTCGTAATGATCTTAGTTGCCCCCGTTTTTTTAATTTCCGCAATATTATAATTCATGTATTCATTTACAATTGATAACTGACCTGTTCTAATAAGTGGGCTCGTACAACAATGTTCATCAATTAAAGTAAAATCTATCTCAGCTGTTTTTAAAAATCTTAGAGTAGCATCTCTTAATGATTTTTGTCGGTAATTTGAGGTACAACCAATGAAATAAACCCATTCTGCCTTGTCTGGAAGATCATATTTTGCCTTTAAATCTTCATTCGTGGAATTTTCTTCTCCATACGGATTACAATGTTCAATGCAACGCGATACGAGTAGTTCTTGATTTTTCGCAGGACCAATATGTTGAACTGCTAATTCTCGAAGCGCCTCTATCATATCAACGATATAATCCGCGTGAGGGGCTTGACACGAATCGCTACAAGCACCACAAGTGGTGCAGGCAAATATAGGATCAATTAATTCTTTAGACCATTCTAAATCACCCAACAATAAACCTCGTATGGTTCGTATCCTCCCGGATGCCCAATATGATTCGAATAAAAAGTGTTCTCCAGATGGACAAGATTTCTCGTAATTCTTATAACCATATTTGCATGTACTACATTTAATGCATCTCTCAAGGGTCATATCAAGAAACTCTTTACCTACTACTTCTCTATCAGCTGTGACCATTACGTATTCCACCTTCCAGGGTTGAAAATGTTGTTAGGATCAAGGCAATTTTTTATCTTTTCAAACAGATTGAGCCATCCCGGATTAATTCTTTCTCTTAATTTTTTCGTCATCCAGATCGGAGTTTTATAAGGAATACATCCCAAATCAATACAAATGTCTGCAATCTCCTCCAGACAGGCATGATAACGCTCTTCCTCTCCTTCTGTAAATTTTTTATATCGCATGATTGGTCTAAAAATCGAGTAATGGCTACTTTTCATGGATTTCATGTAAATAAACGAGGGAATTTTGTGTTTGTGAAAGACTTTATCTACTTTTTCAATCAGTTCTTCCAATTTATGCGAGGGAGTATAGGAGCCAAACCATGTTAAACCAGAATATTCGACCAAAGATAATAGAGCTGCGGGCAGATCTAAATAACACCTGACTCTTAAACTAAAAAGCTTACTAAACTCATCAACATCTGCGATAATGATATTTTTACCATCTTTATTCAAGTTATCTATTGTTTCCTCAACAATTTCTTTCTTTGCTTGGAATTCTTTTTGCGTTTTTGCTGATATGACCAAAAGTGCCGCAAAATCGGGTTCGCCGGGAAATTTAGTTGGTTCAGGGACCTCAACTGACATTTTTACCACTTCAACACTTACTGCTGATATATCATCAACAACTTCTGTTCGACCGACTTCCCTTATAATTGAAGCAACATCTGTCAAACCAAAGGTTACTGCAAGATAGATTTTCTTATATTTTGGCTTTGGCCATAATTGGACTGCACATTTCGTCACTAATCCCGTCATTCCTTGCCAATTTATGAATATTCCCATTAAATCTGGCATTGGATATCGAGACCACCATGATTTTATATCTGCTTCCTCTTTTCCATAAAAACAAGATCCTATGCGTGCAATCTCGCCATCAGCAGTTATTACTTCGATTCCATTAATAGAATCCCCCATAGAGCCTAGCTTGCACGACATATTGTTCATGCCACTTAGTATAACATTTCCTACCACCCCTGCATATGGTGGCGCAAATGGGTAACTATATCGTAAATTTGGATGGTTTTCCTCTAAATATTTTTCTAATTGACCAAACGTGACTCCTGGTTCCAATAAGGCATACATCATATTATCGTCTATATATAGGATCTTGTTCATTTTCTTTCCAAAATCTACGATTATTCCACCCCTCTCTGGTATGGTCAGTCCACCCACATTATTTCCAGAGATATAAGGAACGATAGGAATAACGTGATCATTACAAAATTTCACTAATTCTACCAATTGTTCTTTATTTTCCGGGATGACTATAAAATCTGGCATGCCCGCTGGACTTTCTGTCATATCATAAGAATAAGGGTATAAATCCACTTGCTTTTTGCTAACGTTACTCGCTCCAAAAATTTCTTCTAACCTTGCTCCCACTTCCTCTATGGTAATATTTTCATAGATCTTTCTCTCTTTAATTGATGTCATTTTTATCTGGTCTCCTTATTTAATTCATAATATTTCAGATTAGATTGTGAGGCTACCAATTTCATGGAGGTGACAAAGATTTTCAGAAATTTTAACACGATTCCAATTTTAAATACGCCTTTCATTTTAACTTTACCCTTCAATACTGCGTTAATTGGATTTAATCTTTCATAGGCAATGTCTAAAAGCGTATCCAAACTCATTTTTACTTTTAAATCCACCTTCCTATCAAGGTTATCAATCTTAAATTTTATCTCATTTCCATCAAATATTACTTCAACAGCATAAAACTTTTCAATTTCAATGATGATTTTCTTATTCCAATTGGTTACTAATTTTATGTAATCTTTATCTTTTTTCCGATAACTCAAGATATTGTTCAATGATATTCCCAACAAATCATCCGCTTTTTCTATATTTATCATTTTTTTAAATCGAATCCCGATTTGATTTTTATTAGAGTAATTTTTACTTTAGATCATATATATTTAATTATTTTTCAAAAGATATATTCTATGTAAATTGACAAGTGAAAACATCCTCAAATCAATCAGACAATATTTAATACACGAAAAAGAAAGTGGTAAGGAAATCAGATATTACCAATCCCCGAAAGAGATTAAATCATTCTTGGAGCAATTTAAAATTAAAGTAGGGGTAAATAAATACAAAGAGATAATTTTGCAAGAGGAGACTGCCTTAGAATTAGGAGGATTTGGTCTTCAATCCTTTTCGTTAATCCATCCAATCATCAATAATGATCAAATTCAAAATGGAAAAATCACGGCATTAGGTCCAGAATTCCAAGATCTCTCTCAATCAAGGGTACATTTTGGCATGTTCATTGTGATAGGTGTTGATTCTTTATCTGAACTGACAGAACAAGATCTTCGTGGATTGAATTTAATATCAAATGGAATTGAAGGATTTTCTGTTAGAACAATTCCCAGAAAATTTTGGTGTCGGATAAATTCCTCTCTATTACAAAAAGGATTCTCAATGGAAATTTTTGGAAATGCTATATTTCACCTTTACAGAAAAAAATTCAAAGATTTAATACAATCTTTAGAGATCTTTTTTATAAATAATGATCCACAATCTATAAATGAATTCATCCGCATTACTTCTAATATTACGAATCTTCACTTAGAAAGATGGATAAAGAAGATTGATGTATGGAAAAAGAAAATCGATTGTGATTATGATTGGGGATGTGAAATATGTCCATATATGGAAGATTGTAGAGATATAAAGGACTTATTAAACACTAGAAATCAACTTGAAAATTAAAATCGGATAAAAATATCATAATAATGGAGAGGCCGCAAACAATAGCAATCGTGGGGAAGGGAGGTGTTGGTAAAACCTTAGTAACTGCATTATTAGCTAAAATCGTTTCTGAGAATTATAATTATAAACTTCTTCTCATTGATGCTGATCCCACCCATCCACATCTAAGCAAGATGGTAAAACTAGTTCCTTCTAAAAGTGTAGAAAGCATTCGTTCAGAGGTCATCGAAAAAACACTACTCAAGAAAAAAGAAATAAAAGAAATTGCTGAAAATATCGATTTTGAAGTGTATAATGCCATTGCTGAGAATAAATTTTTTAGTTTACTTTCAATAGGTCAACCCGAGGATCCTGGATGTTTCTGTCCTTCAAATGCCTTACTTAAGAGAGTTATACGATCCATTTCAAGAGATTTTGAAATTATTTTAATTGATTGTGAAGCGGGTTTAGAACAAATCAATAGAAAAGTAATTGAGAATGTTGATTATCTCTTAATTATCACCGATATCTCTCTTCGAAGTGTTGATACCGCAGATTCAATAAGGAAGAGTGCAGATAAATTTACTCATTATAGAGATCGCGGAGTTATAATCAACAAAGTAGAAGGAAATATCTCCAAGATTATTGAAAAATTGGCAAGTTATAATCTTCCAATTATAGGAAATATTCCAAGAGATGAAGAAATCATTCAAATGGAATTGCAAGGATTACCAATCATTGATGTTAGTAACGATAATGTTAGTTTCATAGCAATGAAAAAAATAACGGAAAAGTTAATGGAATTAATTCTTCAAGGAAACAAACCCCTTAACTCATGAGTTTTTGCTACTTGTTCAATCGCAATCATGTATGCTGCATTTCGAAGAGATACATTTCTTTCTTTTGAGATTTTCCAAACTTTTTCAAATGCATCTAATAAAATATTCTTCATTTCGCGATTGACGCGATCTATTTTCCAGAAATAAGAATGAACGTCCTGAATATATTCAAAATATGAAACACATAACGCTCCACCATTAGCTAAAATATCTGGAACAACTAAAATTCCTTTTTCATTTAATATAGCATCTGCTTTACTTGT
This sequence comes from uncultured archaeon, assembly GCA_964583985.1. Classification (GTDB taxonomy): domain Archaea; phylum Asgardarchaeota; class Lokiarchaeia; order Sigyniarchaeales; family SOKP01; genus SOKP01. Next base: position 65,851 of record CAZOYD010000007.1, on the reverse strand, counting down.
TACCGGTCCATCTGCCCCTTCTAAGATTATTTGACACTTAATATTATCGGCATTTGTAGATGTAATTTGGTTCTCGATCGCGGCTGGAATCAAGACATTGCATTCTAATTCCAATAATTCTTGATTAGTAATTGCTTTCGTGTCATTATCTTCATAATCTCTTACAGAATTACCTGCTAATTTCCAAGATATTAATTTTTGTATATCTAAACCTTGAGGAGAGTAAATTCCTCCATTTGTATCCGAAACTGCGATTATTTTACATTTATTTTGGTATAGAGTTTGCGCGATTACCATTCCCACGTTGCCAAAACCTTGAATTACGATGTCTAATGAAGTTTTATCGAAATTCAATTTATCGCATAATGCTTGCAAAATATAAAACATTCCCGTGCCAGATGCTTCTTTCCTTCCAACAGTCCCTCCAATTTCTAGTGGCTTACCAACCCCAACAGAAGGAACTGACCTTCCCTTTTGCATTGAATATACATCCATCATCCAAGCAATGGTTTGTTCATCAGTATTTAAATCAGGAGCAAGTATATCAATATCTGGACCAATAAGATTTATTATTTCTGCCGTATAACGTCTTGTGAGTTTCTCTAACTCTTTTTTAGATAGAGTTTTTACATCTACCTTTATTCCTCCTTTCGATCCTCCTAGAGGAATTCCCAATAAAGCTGTTTTAAAAGTCATTAAAAAAGCGAGTGCTTTCACGTCATCCAATGTTAGATCAGCAGCATACCTTACACCTCCTATTGCTGGACCTCGAAGTGTAGAATGATGAATTCTATAACCCTCAAAAATTTTTAATGACCCATCATCCATGTTAATAGGTATGGTAACTATCAATGATCTATCGACATCTTTTAGGTATTCGATAGTATTTGATGATAAGTTAATTAACTTAGCAGCAATTTCTAACTGTTTCTTTCGAGTTTCGTACGGATTTGGTTTTGAGATCATGCTCTTTTTCCATATATTTTAAAATAATTCAATTTTTTATTGATACTATTAGAGATTTACAAGACAGTATTCTACAAATTTTGATGCATCAAATGCACACCCACCCGAATCTAATCCTCCCATTTTATTAATTAAACTCGGATCTACATTGTTTCCATAAAGCCATAAATCTTTTAAATTGATTAATGATTCTAAACCCTTTATAAGAGATATATGATTATCCCCTAAATCTAAAGTTTCCAAATTTTGAAGTGTTTCAAGCCCTTTAATATGTTCTATTTTATTTCCTGAGAGGAATAATTTATTTAAATTTATCAAGGGATATAGTCCTTTTATTTCATCTACCTCATTATCTTTCAAGTTTAGAACCTGGAGATTGCTACAATTTTCAAACCCTTCAATTTCTTTAATTTTATTAGATGTAGCCCAAAAAGTTTCTAAATTTGTAAGATTTGCCAAATTTTCAATCTTCTTCAATTTATTATCATTAAGATATAGTTCCCTCAAATTTAATAAGTGATCTACGTTTTCAAGTTGAGATATCTCATTTCCCGCAAGATTTAAAATCTGTAGGTTTTCCAATTTATCTAATCCTTCAATTTTTTTTATTTGGTTTCCCGCAATCCATAGTACTTCTAATTCGCTTAATGTTTCCAATCCTTGAATTTTTGTAATCGCATTCCAAGACAAATCCAACTTTTGCAGAGATTTCAATCCATCCAGTCCGGATAGAGATGAAATTTGATTACCTCGCAAATATAATTCTTCTAAAGATGAAAGATTTTCTAAACCTTCAATTTTTAAAAATTGATTTGATGCCAAATGTAAGATTTTTAGGTTTTGCAGTTCGGATAGCCCTGATATATGTCTTATTTGATTATTGCTGCAATTTAAAATTTCCAAGGTTTTAATCGATTCTAATCCTTTAATCTCCGTGATTTCATTCGAACTCAATTCCAGATGTTTAATATCAAGAGTATCTAATCCATGGATGTTTTCTATGTCTGATATTTCTAACAATCCTAAATCCAGAAATCCTTTTTGGACTTCATAAGTATCACCTTTATATTCCACTTGATTCATCCATAGCGCCTAATAATAAAAGTAGATTCGGTAAAAATAGTAGATCTTAGGGATATAATTGATTGCTTTTAATTTATAATTTTTCGTTATAAACTCTCCTTGGCTTTTCACATTATTTTTTATCAACAAAAAATTAAAAACCTTCCAATATCATAATTGAAGTATAATGATTTTTTGCACGAAATGTAAAGAACAAGTAAGTGGTAATGAAGAGGGCTATTATTTTTGTTCTAAATGTAAAAAAATAGCTTACTTCATGACCTTGAGATTTAAATGATAAATGTTTAATCAAAAAGGATTTTTAAATAGCCGTAATTGAGTGAAACTTGTATAAAAATAATCGATACAACGTTGACAGCCTTGTTAGGGTTTTGGCTATTTAAATATATCTTATTTCTTACAGTAAAAAATTAATACCAGGGGACTCATTGTTACGAGAATTTGGCAAAATAGATGAAATTCATTGAAAGCGAACGATTTTATGGAGTTACATCAATCGAGTTTCGTTAATATGATAATGAATAATATTAAATTTCTAGACGATTATTTCTAATAAAAAAGTGTTTTAATACTATAATCAAGATGCAATACTATATAATTTGTAAGATTTGCGGCTATTCAATAGAAAACGCCGAACCGGGAATATATTATTGCCCTCAATGTGATAAAAAGGTTCGTTTTTATAAATTAGAGCTATTTGATGGTTCAAAACCTGGAGATTTATATGATTTGGATGAATAAAAAATAAAATAAAATGTTAAGAATATATTATTTTGCTCTTTCTTGATGCGATCATGAGTAGAGAGAGAATGCTAATTACCATAAACATGATATAGTAATTTCCATATGGAATCGCTGGTTGTGAGGGTGAAGAAATATCTTTAGTGAATAAGATGGGAAGATTAACCTCTTGTCCTTGAGTATCATTCGTAAAAATGGTGATTGTTATGCTTCCTTCATCTAAAGCACTCCAGACGGTTTGATTAATAGAAATAATGTTGATTCCATTAATTGGTGAGAAATAGTATCTGATTGTTCCAGAATTGATAGTATACCAAGCTTCAGCTAAATCATTATCCGTAATGGTTATATTAATTGTTGGAGCGGAAATCCCAAATATTCTCTCTGATACTTCAAGTGGTGAGTTAAGAATTATTATTGGGACTGGATTTGGACCATCGTCCCATATGGGGAAGTTATCTTGACTTAAGTCCGTTCCAAGAATAATATAAGGTGTATCTCCTATTTCATCATCGTTATTATCAGCACCTAAATAATCTGCCCAATAGTTACCTTGATTTTGATAATCCCATTGCGTATTTGTGCCATTATCATAAGCATTCATTCCTAACGGGTTAGCAATATTATTATCATAAATGATATTATCCAAACATTCTCGAGATTCTCTTTGAATTAATACGCCATATTCTGCATTATCGTGTATTGTATTATCAAAAATTTCATTTTCGTTCGAATTATCTAAAATTTCTATTCCTCTGTCATTATCTTTCAATATATTCTCTATTACTATATTTCCGTTACTATTTTTAATTTTAATCCCATCTCCATCATAGACTGAATGAGTGTTTTCTGTAAAATTATTACCAATTATTGTGTTATTATTACTTTGACTTTGTAAGAACAAACCGTAGTATCGACTACCTTTTTGTGTATTATTAATAATGAGATTATACATACTAAGGAGCAAAATAATGCCTTGTCCAATATTATTAAACACAATATTTCCTGTTATGTTGATACCTTCGCAATGACCAAGATACATTCCCGCATAATTATTACTAATATTATTATTAATAATAGTACCATTTTGAACCTCTATAAGTCTAATGCCTCCACTTGTTCCAGCACTCATTATTGTACAGTTTTTTACAATAAAATACTCATTTACTGAATTCTCTATGAAAATTCCACTTCCTACACCTCCACAATCGATTGTAATATTTTCAAGAAGATAAGGATTTATTAATGTACCGTTACCACTGCACCAAGGTTGGTTTTCTGCCCAGGTCCAATTATGAGCATCAACTCCTAGAGCTGATCCATTGATATAAATTGGTCCCATAATCCAATAATTAGATGACTTTGGATTATCATTTGCATTAAACTGAGCGATTTTAGTAGCAATATTAGGATGAATAATAAAATTCGATATAAGTGGTAATAGGAGTAAAACTATTGAGAAAATAAAGCTAAATTTTGTTTTTAGATTCATGATAATCAAATTTCATTGTTTTATATAATATAATGAGATATATAGATAGAAAATGTATCAAATTTGATTAATCAAAATTACAATTTTGTCTAAACTAAATTTAAATTGAATATATCGATTCAAATGTTAGAGCATCATTACCGTAGGTAGATCCCTATTAAATGAAAAATATGTATGATATAATAACAATTTAAAAAAATCATTCTTTGTTTAAACTATGGCCAATGCGTTATATATGAATGATTCTTACTTGAAAGTATGGGATGCAAAAGTACTGAAAGTCACTGAAGGGAAATTTGTTATTCTCGACAGAACTGCTTATTATCCAAAATCTGGCGGTCAGCCTCATGACGAGGGAATAATTACTAAAAATGGAGAAAAGTTTAGCGTCGTGTATGTGGGTAAATTTTCAGGAGAAATCAGTCATGAAGTTGATAAACCAGGTTTGATAGAGGGAGATCTTGTATCATGTAAGATCGATTGGGAGCGGCGATACACTTTTATGAGGTCCCATACAGCTTGTCATTTGATCAGTAATTTATTATATAGAAAAGCGAACGCTAAAATTACGGGCAATCAGATTGAAATGGATAAATGTCGAATGGATTTTTCAATGGAAGATTATTCTCCCGAGAAGCTTCAAGCTTTTGTAGATGAAGCTAACGATATTATTCAACAAGATCTGCCGGTAACTGTCGATTACATGAATCGTGAGGAAGTCATGAAGAAACCAGAACTTGCTCGTTTAGCCTTGGGATTACCTAAAGGGCTTAAAGAATTTCGCATCGTAAGAATAGGTGACATTGATGAACAAGTTGATGGTGGAACTCATATTCAGCATTTGAAAGAAATAGGTACTATTAAATTGATTAAAACAGTCAATAAAGGTGCTAAAAACCGAAGAATGTATTTCATCATTAAATAACTTCCATTCTCATTAAATGAATTTTCAAACAATAAATTGTGATGTAAAATTGAAAAATCAGATAAAGGAAAAACATATCATAGCAAATGGAATTAATACCTTTTATTTAGAACAAGGAGAAGGATATCCTATAATTTTACTCCATGGTGGGTTATCAACTGCGAAGATAAATTGGGGAAATCTAATTCCTAAACTTTCGAAAAATTTTCATATTATTGCACCTGATTATCGAGGTCACGGAAAAACTGATAATCCAACTGGTAAATTGAGTTATAAACTAATTGCAGATGATATTGCTGAATTGATTACCGTTTTAAATCTGGAAAAACCATTGATTTGTGGACAGAGTGATGGCGGACAAATTGCGTTAGAATTAGCTTTGAATTATCCCGAATTAATTAAAGCTATTGTCGTTTCAGGAGTATTAATAAAAATTTCAGAATCATATATTAAAAGTCTTAACGAAATTGGTTTTTTGAACCCAGGAGTTGTAAATTTTGAGATATTCGAGAATTTTTTTAAGGAATATATTCCCGTTTTACAAGAAGCTTATTCACCAGTCTATGGACTTGATTATTGGAAGAAATTTATGGTAGAAATATCAAAAGTTTGGTTAAGCCACGAAGAATTTCTTGGAGAAAAAATAAAAAACATCACCTTACCTGTACTTATCGTTCATGCTGATCATGATGATATCCCTGTTGAAGAAGCCGTGGAAATTTATCGACTCATACCATATTCAGAGCTTGCGATTGCACCTAATTCAGATCACATGCTTCCGACTAATAATTCAGAGCTTTATTATGCTCTTATCTCTAACTTTCTACGACGATATGGAACAATTAATCAATAATTAGAACACGTCTTCGTGGTTTTCCTCATCCCTCTCTTTACTGAGCTCCCAACGGCGTTCCTCAGCTTCCTTTTGTTGCCGTTTTATCGCCTTACGTTCTTTTAAGGTGAGACCTTCAGTCCATCTTACCTTAGTAATGATTTTTTCATATTTTCCCAGTAATGCATTAATATCTTCAGCCACGCCTAACTTATCTTCTAATCCATCTTCAAAAAACCAATTTCGTTTAAATTCCTTGCATGGAATACCAACATAAATCCAATTATCTTTTAAAACTTGTCCTACCGTGGTCACCGAATTTGCTGCTAACACGCTTTTATTTCCAATGTGGGTTCCTGGCATGACAATGGCGTGTGATCCAATCCTGACATCATCCTCTATAATTGTTTTTTTAATAATCAGGAGATTTCCAATTATTACACTGGATTGAATGATCGCACCTTGACCACAAACAACGTCTTTTCCAAACGAAATGAATTCAGTGTCCACCCATCCCTCAAACAAGGAATTAGAAAATTTAGTCTTCACATTAAAGACTTTAAAGCAAACATTATCCAAAAAAGGAAACGGAAATCTATGACAGACCCAAAAAGGCCATCTTTTAATCGTATTCCTTAATGACCAATATCTATAATCCTTATCAGAAGGGTGACGTAAAAACACGCCTTCACGAGGAGAATGGGACCAATTAACAAAAATCAAGATTAATTTAGCCCAAATCATCGCAGAAAATGCTAAGGTTAAATACATCGGCAATAATAACAAGGGTAGATATATAAAGAAGAAAATTGGTCGAATAGAGCTCCAAACAAAACGATAGTAAACCCAAAATTCAATAAAAAGGGGAATTGCGCTCAACCAGACTATTAATATGTAAAAAATTAAATATCTTTTCTTTACTAAAATAGTAGGCAGAAAAGGACCCACCCGCATGGAATTTGGAATTGACATGATAATTTACTTACCGTCTCCGATTTTAATAAATTTCTTTTTATCTTCATCGATATTGACTTCATGAGTTTCTTCAGTTTTTTTTGATTCATCTACGTGTCTTTTTACTACAAGATCCCTTCGTTCTTCAGCATATTTATTTTCTTTCAAGGGAATGGCGGGAATTCCAAAGTAAATATAATTTGGATTGAGAATACGTTTATAAGTCGTGGAGCTGATTGCCCCTATAACAGAATCGTGCCCCATGATTGTACCTGGTGCTATAGTAGTATGACCACCCACCATGACATAGTCATCAAACACCACGCGCTTAATAATCAAATATTTTCCAATTACCATGGATGACATGATCGTAGCCCCTTGACCAATAAGAACTTTTCTTCCAATCGAGATGAAATCTACATCACACCACGCATCATATAAATGACTTGAACTATCCATATTTACTCCAAACCACTTCAATGCTATAAAATCGGCCCAGGGTACGGGACTATTTCTTAAAAGCCATAAAGTAATTTTCTTTAGTTCTGTACGAAACATCCAAAAATCATAATCAGGATTTCTTACTTCTGCCAAAAAAATGCCTTCCTTTGGCTGATGTATCAAGTTGATGAATATTAATAATAATTTGCTAAAGATCAATACACCTAAAATGAAGAGATAAATCATGATTAAAATCGCGAGAGGAAGAAAGAGAATTGTGCTGATATTTTTGAAAATTGAATAAATTAGATTAGTTTGATTTGAAAAATTCCAAGCTCCTTTTGTATATTCATACCAGAATATGGAAATAATTAATCCTGCAAGCCATAAAATCGGAACATAGACTAAAAGGAATTTAATATTAATCCTACTAATTGCACTCGACGTTGTGAAATCTATGGAGAGATCTTCTTTAGTAAGACTTTCTACATCTATTTTTTCTTTTTGTACTTCTTTTATTTCTGTGGTGTTAGCTTCTGATGATACACTTTTCATCTCATTATTTTTCTTTCTTTTTTTCTCTTTACGGGTAACTTTTTCCTTATTTCTTTCTAGGTAGGCTTCAAGGTTCTCATTTTTTTCTAAATCTTCCTCAGTTAATCCCAAGTAGTTCATTGTCTTTTTCATGAATATTTTTCTGAGAGGAATGCCAAAATAGTAATTGTTTCCCCCTTTTAAAACACTATGTCTATTCGTTGATGCAAGGGGTAAGAGATATGAGCCATCCATAATATCGCTACCCGGTCCAATCTGATCCATTGCACCAATTGTTACATTATTTCCGATATGCATTCGAAAATATTGAATGTTCCCAAATATACCTTGAACGAGGTGGCTCGCCAGTGTTGCGTTCACGCCCATGTAGGTATTATTTCCAACTGTAATAAATTTATCTGAAGCAACAGACTCTTCTAAAGTTGTCCCTTTACCTATTTTTGATGATCCTACAAAATTAAAGAACCAGTTAGATAACCATGGAAACATTCCCTTCGTAAAAAGATTCTTACCATATTTCAACATGAAAGATCGAAGATGGTAATAATCAGCTGCCTTAGATCTAATATTTCTTGGAATTACTCCATCTTTGCTAGGAGAAATTCTCTCCGTAATTCGCCAAAAAATACGCGTTGTTATAGCAACAGATATCAATCTAATAACGTAGCAAGCGATTACTATCAATGGCATTAACAATAACGAGATTATAGATTTTGGTTCTGTAAATATGGTAATAAAAGAGCTAACTTGGAGGACGTTTGGCATGAATTCAATGAGGAAATATAAGAAAAATACGAAACCAGCTAATAACCAAGAAAGATAGTATATTGTGATAAAAATGAAGATATACCATCCAAATTGCATATTTATTTCCTCTTTTATAACTTCTGCTTTAGGAATCTCCTCTATTTTTGAACCTCTTTCTAAAGAATCCTCCAACATTTTTACAATTTCACCAATAATTTTTATATAACTGACTTAATGTTTTAAGATTTTAAAATTTACCTAATGGATAAAAATATCTTTAAAATAAAAAAAATACAAAAAGAATGAAATGAATTATGTAAGTAATAAATTAATTTATCTATCAATATGACTAACATCTGTTTCGATTGCGGAAAATGTTGTTTGGAAACTGAAATGATCCTTTCTCAAGAAGATGTGACACGAATAATGAGAAGTTTCAAGGGAGAAATGAAGCAAGATGATTTTTGTTTTGTTGGTAGAGATGGATGGTTACAATTAAGAAATCAAGATCATCACTGCTATTTCTATGACCTCATTTCAAAAAAGTGTCATATTTATGACATTAGACCACAAGGATGCAGATTTTATCCTTTAATTTACGATATTGATAATCATAAATGCACGCTCGACGATGATTGTCCAAAATCCTCTCTATTATACCCAGATAAAAAAAAAAGGAAAAAAACATGCTTAGATATTATAAAATATTTAAAAAATCAATTGAAAATAGAAATTTGAATATTAAAGGGAATGCCTTTTAATTTTCGTCATCATTATCTTTATCTTTTCTCAGATGTAATCTATCTTTTAAGTGGAAGGATGGTTTAATATTTTTTTCTAACAAACGACGTTTTTTCACTTCCCGCTTAACATATTGTTCATCATACTTTTTCAGCAATCCTTCATAATCTCCTACTTTTTGAGAAAGCTTTTCGATCGGAATGTCTTCGAAAAACCTGTTTTTTTTGAATTTTTTAGCTGGACCGCCATTATATATCCACCCTTCTTCCAATTCCTGTCCTATCATTGTAGAGGACCATGTATTTAAGATAGAGTTTCTCCCAATGTGAGTACCAGGCATTACTATTACATGAGCTCCTATCCTAACATTATCCTCAATTATGGTTTTTCTTATTATTAAAAAATTACCAATTATAACACTGGATTGAATGATTGCACCTTGACCACAAACCACGTTTTTTCCAAACGAAATGAATTCCGTGTCCACCCATCCTTCAAACAAGCTATTAGAAAAAGTTGTTTTTACATTAAAAACTTTAAAACAGAGATTATCGAGAAATGGGAAAGGAAATTTATGAGAAAGCCAAGTTGGCCATTTTTTAATAGTATTCCTTAATGACCAATATCTATAATCCTTATCAGAGGGGTGACGTAAAAATACACCTTCTTTTGGTTTATGCAAGATATTTATAACAATTAACACCATTTTCGTGAAAATTATTGCGGCAATTACCGTAGTAATATAAATTGCAAGTAATAAAAGAGGTAAATACACGTAAAAAAAAAGCGGTCGTACATCATTCCATAGTGCTTGCCAATATGCCCATAGTTCCAATAATCCTGGGAGTATACTTATCCAAATCAAAAATATGTACAAGAATAAATATCTCTTCTTGACCAACACAGAAGCACAAAATGGACCCACGCGCATCGAATTAGGTACGCTCATTCTTTAGAACCCCTTTTTAAAAATTTTCTTTTATTTTCATCAATATTAATGTCATATTCAACTTCAACTTTTTCTTCTTCATCTACATCGACTTTATGGATAGTTGAAGTGCGTTCTTCCGCATATTTATTAGGTTTAAACTTACGGGCCGGAATTCCTCCATAAATCCATCCATCTTCTAAACGCTGGTTTAGCGTGGTGACCGATACTGCTCCTAAAACGGTATCTTTTCCAAAATGAGTTCCTGGAGCTATTGTGCTTTGGCCTCCAATTAAGGAAAAATCATCCAAGGTTATCTTTTTTATAATTAAAAAGTTGCCAACAATCATGGAACTCATCAAAACAGCCCCTTGGCCGACTGTTATATTGTTGCCGAATTCGATGAATTCGCAATCTACCCATGCATCATTAAGATGGCTTGAAAAGTCTATTTTTACCCCGAAAAAGCGAAAAGCTAGCACATCTAGCCAAGGTAATGGCCAATTTCGTAAGAACCATAACACAATTTTTTTCAGTTCGATTCTCAATTTCCAGAATTCGAAATTTGGATCTTTAGTATCAATTCGAAAAATACCTTCTTTTGGAACACACATCAAATTTATTAGAATTAATAACAGTTTGCAAAAGAAAAAACTCGTGAAAATGAAAAGAAACATCAGAGATAACAGAAATAACGGTAAATATAATAGTTTTATTATCCAAAACGTTGAACCAGCAGCATATCCATACCAAAAAGTCGCAACAACAAGTCCACTGAACCAAAAAATTGGTATATATAGGACAAGAAATTTGAGTCCGACACTACTTATAGCAGAACTTGTTGTAAAATCAATAGAAAAATCATCATCGCTACTTTCATTACTACTTTCTTCAGTGTTTATATTACTATCTATGTCATCATTTTCCATAACTCATCACTCCTTTAGGTTCTCCTCACTAATTTTTTCAATATTTAGGGTTTTTTGTTTGTTTCGAAGTTCTTCTGCACGATCTAAATCTTCCTCAGTCACTTGTAAATATTCCATGATTTTTTTTTTGAAAATTCTGCGTAATGGCATCCCGAAGTAATAATTATCTCCTTTTGTTGTATTGTGTTTAGTAGCAGCTGCCATGGGCAACAAGTATGAATTATCGCTGATTTCACATCCTGGGGCAATATTATTAAACCCTCCAAGTGTTACATTATCTCCTAATTTTATTTTAAAATAAACAATATTACCAAAGATTCCTTCAACGAAATGACTTGATAATGCAGAATTGACTCCAACATAACAATTCTTTCCAACGATCGAATTTCTATCGTTAACAACAGATTCTTCAAGTGTAGAGCCTTTTCCTATAACACTTGCACCCACAAAATTAAAGAACCAATTAGATAACCATGGTAAGATTCCCTTCACGAATGCATTCTTTCCATACTTAATCATGAAGGATCGAATATGGTATAAATTGGCAGTTTTTGAAGCAATATTGCGTGGAATAATTCCATCCTTTGAGGGGCTGATTTTTTCAGTAATTCTCCAAAAAATACGCGTGATCAGAGCCACAAGTAGTAAGTGGATAAAATAACTAAATACAAGTACAACAGGAAGCATGAAAAAAGAAAATAAGTACTCCATATTCGTGAACACCGTGATTAGACTGTCTATTCTTAAGAAATTGGGAATAAAAAACAGTAAGATGTAATACATGAATATAATTCCCGGGATCACGTATGATATGTAGTAAATAATAATAAATATGGAGAGATACCAATGGTATTGTAAATTAATGTGTTCCTTTTTTATGGGGCTATCGTCAGGAATATTTGTATCAAATATTACATTGTTATTATCCTCTTCGAGCGTCAATTTTTATCTCATCAAATAAGTATTATGAATTAAAATCAAAACTTATCTATAATTATTTTGTTAATAAAATATTTATCATTCATGCTTATAAAGATGAAAAATTTAAAATTAAATATGATTACCACCTTTATTAGATCTTTATTTTGTTCCCATTAAATTTGGTGATATGAAATTAAAAAATTCGAAAAATGGATTGAAAAACTTTTTTTTAAGGGAAAATCGAGCAAGTGGAGTAAATGGCTTGCATACACGATAATTAACGTAGTTTTAATGATTGTTGTGTTCTATGTCTTGTTAAATACCATTGCTTATAAATGGACGGGTTCTTTGTATCCAGAAGGAACTGGTTTTCGCCTAGATTATCTCTGGGATGATTACATTCCTTTTGTCCCGGAAATGTCGATTTTTTACATTTATATATTCTATTCTATGGTAATTATCTCAATGCTATATTTCGCTTTTGTTGTTCCTGAAAAAGGATATGCACTTGGATGGGCTTTAGTCATTATAAACGCAATTGCAATAATTATCTATATTGTCTTTCCCGTTTCAACTTATTGGTGGAGACAACAATTATTCCCAATCGAAAGCTCCTACCAAGGAAATTTTCTTGCTGAAGCGATATTTGATTATTACAGGACCGACACTTCATTTAATTGTTTTCCAAGTCTTCATGCGGCCGTTTCAGTTATAATATTTTATGCATGGTACAGGTATTATAAATTAAAACCTGACTTAAAGAAAAAGATTGTTGCAATATTAACTTTTATCATTGCGGTTGGTGTAATCTTGTCAACCTTATTTGTAAAGCAACATTACATCCTTGATGAAATTTCTGGAACCGTCTTAGCTTATATTGTTGGTAGATATACATTTAATATTCTTTGGAAGAATTTTGAACAGAAAATTCCACCATCAGAATGATGCAAATTAGTTTTTTTTATTTTAAACTTAAATTTTAATTACTACTTTTATTTGATCTTTATTTGATTCGTAGGAATTAAATGCTTCTTCAATTTCAGAAAGTGTAAAAGTACTAGAGATTAAACCTTTAACTTGAACCTTTCCGGATTCAAGTCCTTGGATTGCTAATTCAAATGGGCCGCATCGACTACTGTATATTGTTATTTCCCTGACCACAATATCGGTCAAGTTTATGGGCACGTCGAGACCGTGAGTGCTTTTTATGTGAATTTTTCCTCTGGTTCTACAAGATTTTACGACATTATTCAAGGAATCGGGATTACCTGACGCATCCACTACTATATCTGCTCCTAAATTATTAGTTATTTTTTTAATTTCTTCGGGGATATGTTGACATTTTAAGCGATTGATTGCATGATGCGCCCCCCATTTTGTGGCAATATCAAGTTTTTTATCAGAGCCATCAATTACGATTACTTCTAAACCTTTAAGCAATGCAACTTGGACTAATAAGAGGCCTAGCTTGCCTAGTCCGAATATCGCAATTAATTTATCATCCTTTTCTATTGGCATCATTACAAAAGTTTGATAAGCCGCTGCTAAAGGTTCTATGAATGTTGCTTCTTCAAAAGATAATTTATCAGGAATTTCGTGAAGTAAATAAGAATCCAATGCGATATATTCAGCTAAAGCACCATTAACATCAATACCTAATGCTTTCCGAGAGATACATTGGGTGTACATGGCTCGTTGGCAATAATAACAATCAAAATCAAGATTAGCATTGATTTCTGCCGTGACTCGCTTATTAAGCCAAGATGAATCAATTTTTTTACCAATCTTGATGATTTCTCCAGAAAATTCATGACCGAGTATTAAAGGCGTGGGAGTTGGTAAATGACCTTTGTATATAGCAAGATCTGTTCCACATATACCCACTGCTTTTACTTTTACTAACACTTGGGTTTCGGATATGATTGGCTTCTCAATTTCTTCAATTCTAAGATATTTACCGTCGAAGATGGCAGCTTTCATAATTTTTCTCATTACTCTCCAACTTTTTGAACTTTATTTAATGAATTTATTTAAAATTATTTTTATTATGTATAAATTCATAACACAATTCTCTATTATTTAAATACCCTATTTTTTTATTTAAATCGTAAAGATTTAGTCCTTATAATTTTATAAATTATAGCAATTATTAGGTATTTAAAGGTCTTAACCTATAGTTCAATATCTTCAAAAAATAATGTATGAAATTTGATGAGATATGAGTAAATTCGAAGTTTATGAGTCTAACATGTGGCAAGTATATCTATTTGTGATAGTATTTTCAATCTTAGCGATATTTTTTAATATATTTTTCTCTGGATTGCTTGTTTTTGAGGATGGATGGATTATCGTTTTTATCTTAAATATTCCTTTTATCTTTATCGTAGCTCCTGGTATTATATATTTTTATTTAAATCATGCTCGGAAAAGAATTGTCATATTAGATACGAGTATTGAAATAAATACTCCATTGCATTCAAAACATGCATTTGGGTGGAATCAATTCGATATTTTACGATTGAACGCCCGTGGACCTCACAAATCTGCGTTAGATAACCTGAGTAATTCCTGGGGTCGAGACTATACCAAATTCAAAATTACCTTCGTTAAAGAATCAAATCACGCTGAGAACCGGACAATTAAATTTAGGATATACAATCGAAAGAAAGCCCTGCGCGTTATAGAATTATTATATTATTCTGCGAATAGCAATAAGAAAGAGATTGAAATAGATCGCAAGTATATTTAAAGATATTTTAGAATTAATTGAATTATATATATAGTTTATATCGTCGTATTTTTCACTTCAGAAATCTCCACCCCGTTTGTTCTTTAAATAATTCAACTATATACTTAATTTAATACACGTTATCATTTCGACATTATTACGACATTAAATTATGAGCAATCAATAAAACAAAATCGTTAAATTTTAAAATCAGAATTTTCATATGAATTATGGATTATATTGATCAAAAGCAAGCAAGAGTTTCAGAGATTCATCAACGTGCTAATAAAAGTGAAGCATAAATTTATATTACAACTGAATATTAAATATTAGGTAGGTTAAGGCATTTTAATTTAGTAATTTAAAATTTTAAAAAAAGCATAACTAAAAAATCATAAATTGAGTCTGGAGAAAAAAACATGACAGATAACTCGTTTTCTTTATCCGATTTATTCCCAAAATTCGTGATAAATTCAAAGGGAGAGAAAAAAAAGTTTGATGAGATGAACATATCCAAGATCTTGAATAAAGAAACAGGACTTGACATGAGAATCGCAACCGAAGTTTCTGAAGATGTCATTAGAAAAATAATCGGTTTGGGAGTAGATGAGATCACGACGAACTATATTAGAGAGCTCGTTTGTCTTGAACTCACGCAAAGACGATTGAATAAATATCGTAACCTCTTCGCACGTGCAATTAATTTAGAGAATATCTCTTTCAAATTAGATGAAGTATTCTTAAATAATTATAAAGATATTCAACCAGATTGGGGTCCGTTAGGTTATGTTACTTATAAACGAACTTATGCTCGGATGATTGAAGGAGAAAATCGAAAAGAAAAATTTTGGGAAACCGTCAGACGAGTTGTGGAAGGTTGCTATTCCATTCAAAAAGAACATTGCATCAAATTGAGCTTGCCTTGGAGCGATGAAAAGGCTCAAAAATCTGCCAAGATTATGTTCTCAAAAATTTGGAATTTCAAATTTCTCCCACCTGGACGAGGTTTATGGATGATGGGCACCGAATTCGTCCTAAAGAACGGTTCCATGTCACTGAATAATTGTGGGTTTGCATCGACCGAAGATATTAATCTAAAATTATCAAAATCTTTTGAATTCGTTATGGATGCCCTCATGTTGGGCGTGGGCGTAGGATTTGACACGAGAGGAGCGGGAAAAATCACGATTAAAAAACCTGCAGCTGGTGATTTCGATTTTCAAATTCCTGATAGTCGAGAAGGATGGGTAGAAGCCCTCAGACTGACCTTAGAAGCTTATTTTCTTGGTAAACAGATACCTAATTATGATTTTTCCCTTATCAGACCGGCAGGTAAACCAATAAGAGGCTTTGGAGGAATAGCAAGTGGACCCGAACCACTTAAAGATATGTTAAACGAAATAAAAAGTATTCTAGCAGCTCGAGTCAATGAACCAATTACTTCCGTTGACATTGTTGATCTAATGAATTTAATAGGTAAATGCGTTGTGGCAGGAAATGTCCGGCGCTCTGCTGAAATCGCATTAGGCGATCCAACAGATTTAGAATTTGTCACATGCAAGCAAGATCAAGATAAATTATACTCACATCGCTGGGCCAGTAATAATTCTGTATTTGCTGTAAAAGGATTGGATTACTCATTTATAAGTAAACAGATTGAAGTCAATGGAGAACCAGGTATTTTTTGGTTAGAAAACGCACGGGCTTATTCTAGAATGAAAGATAAACCAGATTATAAAGATAAGAAAGCAGCAGGAGTAAATCCATGTGGAGAACAAACGCTAGAATCCTTCGAACTTTGTTGTCTTGTAGAAACGTTTCCATCGAGACATGATTCATATGAAGAATTTGAAGAGACTTTGAAGTATGCTTATTTGTATGCGAAAAGCGTTACTTTAGTAAACACCCATTGGAAAGAAACTAACGCCGTAATGTTAAAAAATCGAAGAATGGGCATCTCTCAAACGGGTATTATTGAAGCATTCGTCAAACATGGAAGAAGAACAATGATTGATTGGTGTGATAAAGCTTATGATTTTTTAAAGGGACTGGATGAAGAATATTCTAATTGGCTTTGCATTCCTCATTCAATTAAACTAACAACTGTTAAGCCAAGTGGTAGTGTAAGCTTATTACCTGGAGTTACCCCAGGAATCCATTATCCTCATTCTAAATACTATATTCGTAGAATTCGCCTTTCTAAGAATTCAGATCTGATAGAACCAATTAAAAAAGCAGGTTATATCGTAGAAGCAGATGCTTATTCTCCAAATACAGTAGTAGCTGAATTTCCTGTCTTTGAAAAATTTTTCAACAGATCTAAAAATGACGTTTCTATTTGGGAACAAGCGCAAAATGCAGTCGATTATCAAAAGTTTTGGAGTGATAATCAAGTTTCAATCACGATAACATTCCAACCAAATGAAGCTGATCAAATTGTTCACGTTTTAGAATGTTTTGAAGATAAATTAAAAAGTGTTAGCTTTTTGCCCATTAAAACCCACGGATATAAACAAGCGCCTTATGAAGAAATCTCAAAAGAACGATATGAAGAATTAATTTCAAAAATTCAACCCTTATTTCTTGGAGATACAAAAGATCGTGCAATTGGAGAAAGATATTGTGATAGTGATAAGTGCGAAGTTGAATATTAATTGTAACTCGAGATTAACAGAAATCTAAATTTCATTAATTATAATATCAAAGATAAAACGTTATAAATTTAAAATCGTAATTATTTGTTTATAGTTAAACAATATTTTAAGAAAAAATTAAAAACAATCTGGAGAATTTAATTTTAAGATTACTTAAAATATGAATTAAAATAAAAATTAGTGAAGAATATGACTGAAGAAGATCCATTAGACGAAATTGAAGAGTTAGCGGAAAAAAAACCAAAAAAGCCTAAAGAAAAAGCTCGCGCAAAACCTACAAAAAAAAAAACACCTAAAAAAACAACTGCAGAGGCAGATACAGAAGATACTTCTAAAATAGTACATCTTAAAATTCTGGTTAATTTTTGGCGCACGAGACTCCATGACGAGGAATTAGGTATCCATCAACAGCTTAAGTACCAAGCGAAGACAAGATGGTATTCCAAGAATTTCGACATGGAGGGTCTTATTGAGGTCGATGGCCAGAAGAAATACGTTATTGCATTCAATAAAGAAGACTGGGAAGAAAAACCTCTTGAAGAAAAAAGGTTTGTCTGTCGTTTTTTTACCATTATGGAGGAATCAATGGATTCTTTACCTAAAGGTGGAGCTTTTAAGGGAGGAGTAGAATTAAGCATAGCTCATAGTTTAATTCAAAGTTATGAAATAAAGCATGCTGCTCCAGTATTTTTTTTCCAAGTACCAGGTATCATTAATTTGATACGTTGTTGTAGGGGATGGAGACTCATAGGTTCTCGATGGACATTTCCCCTAATACCTGAAGATAAAGATGATAAACTTCAAATGGTAATGGCAAAAGGAGTAGTCGGTCCAGGGCGAAATTATAAGATCTACATCGGTAATGTCTTGATTGCTCGTATAGACGGTCATCCAATACAAAAGGAATATGCGATTGAGATTTACGACAAGGATTATGCGAAAGACAAAACTTTTAAGAATTACATGATCCTTTTTGGATTAGCATGTAATTTTATGGACGATAGCCAAAAATTGATCAAGCGTTTGTATAAGAAGATGAAATCCAGTGGAACTAGTGATTACGTAATTCCAAGAACTGAACTCATGCTTTTTAGAAACCCCCGAATGATGCGTCGGTAATATAATAAAAAAAAATAATGAAATATCTTTTTATTTTTAATTTTTATCCTAATACTTTCTTTTTCCAAGCTAAATACCCGTTAGTTTCTTTACCACGATAAAGTGCTTTCTTTCCCGTTTGTTTTTCATAAGTTTCCATGATTGTTGCTTCATCAGCATCTTTTAAGCCTTCAATTTTAATAACTTCGTCAATCTCTTGTTCTTCTTCAATTCTTTTTACACGTTTGAGAACGGCATAAACTCCATGGTTCCATAGGACAAATCCTATGTAAATTAATAGTATGATGATAAACATCACTACGCCTACAAATAGCACCCATTCACCTGGATTAAAGTGTGTGATTACATAAAGCCAGAAATCTGCTACGATACTCCAGAAAATTGATGGTAAAATATAAACGATCAAGGTGATCACGAACATGTAGACAACAATTAAAGTCACTGCCAGAAGTAACCTGAGCGTAGTATAATCTTCATATTTTTTTGCAATTAATCTATCCTTAAAGATTCTCTTGCATAATTTGAGTATTCCTCCTCGGAATAAGGTATAAAAAAGGACAAGTAAGAACATGTGACCTGCTATGATACCTATTATAATCAAAGCTATGATTCCCGGTCCTAAACTTAATACTTCATCGATTTTACCTGTTTCTACTAACCAACCAATAATAGTAAGCCAGATTCCCAAGACTGTAATGATTGATGCAAGTATAACTCCATAATATATCGATTTAGCAATTCTAATATCCCAAGTACTATATTCTGCTAATGGATCAACTGGTCTTTTTGGTGCTTGCCTAGCTTTTCTTGCCATAATAGTTCCTCTTGAATTTGAAATTAAAATAAGATAAGAATTGGAATATAATAATTCTATTTATTTTAGATTATTTGAATGTTTTTGCTATTTAAATATTTATGTAGTTGATGTATTAATAAAATTGGAGTTAATAAAAAGAGTGTTATAATTTTGAAAAACAATATGGACATCTTTTGTCTGAAGAAGATATTTCCTCTCCACAAAATTCACAAATTGTATCCGTTTTTCTGTCTTTATCCTCATCATCTAGTTGTAATGTTACTTTTTCTCTCGGTCTTTTTTTGATTTGTGCTTTCTCTGATTTTCTCATGACTTTTTCTTTAGATGATAAATTTGCCATAAGTTCTTTCTCTTCTTCCTTTTCAGATTTGATCGGTTCACTTGTAAATCTTAATTTAGAAAAACAAGTCGAACAATAATGTTTCGGTTTGTTGGCATAAACGATTATAAAGACAATAGCAAGTATCCCCACAGAGGCAATAATTAGAAGAACCCAAATCACTTTTGTAAAAGTTTCCATGGGTTTACGTGTCGGATTAATTATTTCTTTTTTACATATATCACAGTAAGCATACTTAGGCATAATTTCACATTAATTTAACTTAATAATTGTTAATACTAGCTTATTATTTATTATATTATTAAATTTACGTATCTCAAGTTTTCTATTGTTATGAATTCCCAAATTTTTTACTTTTTGTAGTTTTTATAATAGTAGGATTTTATAACTTCGAACGCAAAAATGACTCCAAATTCTTTTTATATCGAAACGTATGGATGTGCTTCTAATAAAGCGGATTCGCAGATTATATCCAAAATATTAAAAGAAAATAGCTATATTCCCACAACTTTCTCAGAAGCTCAATTTGTTATTATTAACACTTGCGCTGTAAAACAACAAACGGAAAATAAAATCAAAGAACGACTAAAAGAATTATATCTTATTTATCAAGGGAATAAGAACAAATTTATAATAATTGCGGGATGTTTACCGCATGCCGGAGATAATTATTTTAATATTATTGAACGAATAGTGCCAAATTATTCAGCTATCCTTGATTTGGATAACTTTGAAGAACTTCCAGCTATTTTTGAGCAAATCAAGAAGGGAAAGAGAAATCTTTTTATTCCATCGAAAAAATCAATTGATAAATCTGAGTTTCTCATTGATTATCAAGAAGGCAAATTGACTGGCATTGTTCCCATCTCAGAAGGCTGTTTGGGAGCGTGTACCTATTGTTGCGTGAAAAATGCACGAGGAAGATTGAATTGTTATAATCCAAAAAATATTGTTAAAAATGTAGAACATCAACTAAAACAAGGCATTAAACAGATTTATCTTACTTCTCAAGATTGTAGTACTTACACTCATGATACTATGACACTATTCGATTTAGTTCATTCAATTAACAATTTACCCTTCCAGTTCTATTTACGAGTGGGGATGTTAAATCCGAAATTCTTAATTGATCATTATGATCAATTAGTATCCATTTTTGGATTAAAAAAGGTGTACCAATTCCTCCACGTGCCTATACAATCTGGAAGCAATAAAGTTCTTAAATTGATGAATCGCCCCTATACCATTGAAGATGTAAGAGAAAAGCTGAAAAGCTTAAGAGAAAAATTTTCATATCTCACCATATCGACAGATATAATATGTGGATTCCCTGGTGAAACGAGAGATGATTTTCAAAAATCTATCAATTTAATTGATTTCTTGAAACCAGAAATTTTGAATATATCGAAATTCACACCAAGACCTGGAACGAAAGCAAAAAGAATGAAACAAGTGAGTAGTAAGGAAATAAAAGCACGTTCGATAGAACTTTCAAACATTTTTAGAGATTCCTTATCAAATATAAATGATAAATGGAAGAATTGGCAAGGATTTTTTTTAACACTCCACGCAGGTACAGAAGAAAACCAAACGTTTGGGAGGAATTTTGCATACAAAAATATCTTTATCGATAATTTTAGAGGAGAATATGGCACTTTTGTCAAGATTAGGATCAATGCTGTTGATGGGTTTAACTTGCATGCTCAGATAATAGAATAACTCACTCTCTTTTGAATTCATATAAACAGGTATTTTTCCTTTTATTTACCAACCTTTCAGAAAAACTCATTTTATGAAAAAGCTCAATTAAGATTTCCTCACGTATACCGTGAGGGGTAGATATATATTCTATTACATAAATTTTACCGCCTGCTTTTAAAGTATTAACTACTTGTTGTATTAATTCAAACCGGTGATCATTCTCTAAATGATGAATCACCCAGGTAATTAGAATTATGTCAAATGAATCAATTGGAATGTTTTTCTCTCGCATGTCGCCCAAAATATAGTTTATATTTGTACTTTTTCGCAATTTTCTCCGAACCTTATTCAAAAAAGCTTCTGATACATCCAAACAAGTTAAATGACCATCATGTGATAATTTTTTAGATATTTTTTTCGCTAAAACTCCACTTCCACTTCCAAAATCCAAAATTGATTCATTTCCATTTAAAGTTAGTTCTTTCAGTAACATCTTGTAGAATTTTCTCCCATAAAAAGGACAAAATATGGAATAGAACCACGCGAAGATTTTTGATGGATTTTCAAAATTAAATGACATTATATTATTTTTACTGGCTTTTAATCTTGATAATTACCTTGATTAATAATTAATGAAAGTAATAAAATAGGTTATTTAAAACCAAATTTTTCTAATAGTTGCGTTGGACGTGCTCTATGGAATTTTAACCCAATATCATCCGGAGCAATACCAAACGATAATGCCATCAATTCAGTCAAGTATAGAATTGGAATGTTAAAATCGGAATTTGATTGTGTTCCTGCTTTTTTCTGGTTCGTGTCCATTTGTTGGAAACACGCGGGACAAATAACGATAAAAGCTTCAGCTCCAGCACCTAAAGCGCTCTTAAATTTATTTGCTAATAACTGCATTGAGGGTTCTTCTTCAGTATTCCCAACCCCTGCGCCACAACAAAGCATCTCTTCATCATAATCAACCGCTGTGGCACCTATTGCCTCAACAAGTTCTCTTAGCTTAACGGGTTCCATTGGATCATCAGTTTTCATTATTTCTGACGGCCTGTTGTAATGACAACCAGTATGACACGCCACTTTTAAGCTTGAAAAATCGTGAGTGACGTGTTCTTTAATATTTTGCGTGCCATATTCGTGTAAAACCTCTACAAAATGCTTTACATTTATAGATCCCTTGAATTCGCGTTTTATGAGTTTTAATTTAGAATTTACCTTCTCGCGTACTTGGCTATCATGTTTTAATTCGTGGTTCACGGCTTTAAGTGTTTGAAAGCATCCATTACATAAGGAGACGATGTCCTTTGATTCTCCTTCAGCGATGGTAAGGTTTCGAGCACCCATTGCTAACCAACTTTCGTGATCAACTGAATTGAATCCAACAGGGTCCGGGCAACATGCAAAATCGGCATCGGATGTTTTAATGCCTAAAGTATCGAATACTTTGCGGGCACTGGCTTCGATGAAAGGAATTCTATTCCCGATGGTACATCCGGGAAAAATCTTAAACTCTTCTGTTTTAGCCATGCTTTTCAACTATTTATTTTATTCTTATTATTGTATATAATTATGGTTAATATAAAACTAAAACTAAATGGGGTTCAATCTTCCTCCATTTTATCGTGATATCTGTGTCCTAAGGTACTATCTGCTAAGGTGAATCTATTGAATAATCCTGCTGGATCTTTTATAGCTTTTAAAATTTCACTTGGATCTTTATCAGCGCATAATGCGCCTAAAGTGCTAATAAATTTTGCTCCTTGATCTTTTACTCCCATTGAAGGACCATAACATCCAAGACATGGAGCATTGGCTTTATTTGGACAAATTGTCCCACATCCCGCCTGAGTTACTGGTCCCAAACAAATGTATCCTTGTTCTAAAAAACAAGTTTCAGTGTTAGGTAAACCGACATAATCACGTTTAAGATCCGTTGGTACTTTATCGACAATATCTCTATCACAGGTACTGCATACCGTTTTTGAACTGAATTTAAATTTAGGATCATTTTTTAGAAGATACAGTGCAAGCCCTACTATTTCATCTGTTAATTCACTTCCAGTAGAAGTAACATCCAAAATAAGCTTAGGACCATTCTTTGTCTCTACTTCTTTTACTTTAAAACTATCCGGTTCATATGCTAATCTCTGAACTAAATCACCCTTAAAGTAAAAGTTAGTAATATTTGAAGAGCCCAAGTAAACATCAAGAAAATGCTGCAAGCTTGCTCCAATTTCGTTAGTTAATTCCTCAATGTCATAAAGCATGCTTTTTAATTTACTGATTTTTTCACTTGGTTTGTTTGTTGCTTTAAAACAACCATAACAATAATCCCCATGATTAGGACACAATAATTCACATCCTCCTGCAGTAATTGGTCCAAAACATAGTTTTCCCTTATCTAAAAAGCATCCTTCCTTGAATAAATCACATTTTTCGCACATGGATTTATTTTTATCAAGTAATTTTGGATCTTCACTTACAAGCGTGAGAAGGTAAGATATTGCAGCGACAATATTATCGGAAGTGGGGGGACATCCCGGAATAAACATGTCAACATCTATTATATTTTTTACATTTACGATAAAATCCTCAATACCAGGAACGTGTTGAGTGGGTTCCTTAGGATTTTCATCAGTAATGGATTCTGTTTCCATGAATTTTCTCTTTATTAAATCCTCTTTATCGAAAAGATTTGCTAAGCCTTTCACACTTCCATAACAAGCACAAGCCCCAAAAGCAACGATAATTTTACATTTCTTCCTCATTAATTTAACATTTTCTGTGTCTTGTTTTGTTCGTGCAACACCTTCAAGAAAACCTACGACTATACTCCCATCTTCTCTTTCTACTAATGAATCATGCTTAAAATCGACGACTGCAGGCCAATAAACGATTTCTAAAGCAGGAAGAATGGGAAGTAAATTTAAATGTGCATTCAAGAGAGATTGATGGCATCCCCAACAGCTGCTAAGTTGCATGAACGCGACTGGGATTGGAATTATTATATCACCATATCTAACTAAATATTAATTATAATTATGATATTTGGTGTAATGTGAAATTTATTAAAAATTTGTTGATTAGGTATTATTCTTTACTTCATCTTTCTTGATTTATTAATTAAAAGAATTATTAAAAAAATAGAATAAAAAAAGATTAATCAAATGTTTTTCCACATTCACTACAAAAATTTGCAGTCATTGGCAATTTCTTGCTGCATTCGGGGCAGAATTTAAACTCTTCGGAAGAACTATCTTTTACATCAGTTTTGGATTTTGGAACTTTTTTGATACTTACTTTTCCGATTATTGCTAAGGTAACCCCTGTAAATGCAAATCCTGTATTGTAGGTAAATAATCCATAAATTTGATTTATCAATGCGTCACCTTGAGGTCCTAAAGATATTCCAGTAAAATTTACGAATTGAGTTATTACCCAAACGATCAATGCAATGGCACCAAAGGTTAATCCAATCCATACGATAAATTTACCAAGTTTCAGTGCACCTAATAATATGAAAACTGCTCCAGCTATAATTGCCCAACCTCCTTGTTGAGCTATCCATGTTAAAAGTCCCATTATGTCATTCACTAAAGAAACCCATTCTGGTGGAACGCTAGCAACCACATATCCCTGAAGAAATTCAAAAACACCTATGGTTCCAATTGCGTTACCAATAATCATTAAGGTTCCACCAATAAGGAGCAAAATAATTCCTACTTTATGCTTCATGTATTCACTTTCCCACTCTTTTAATTACGCATTATACAGTTTATAATATGGTAATAAAAAATTCAATTTATTTATATTTGGTATGAAAAGTGAGTTGTGTTGATATTTACAAAATTCATGTAACAATTCGATCAGCACGAGAATAAATGTTCATGGAGTTACCCCGTACAAATCCAATTAGTGTTATTCCATATGCAAATGCAATACGGATACCTGATTCAACAGCAGCAGATAGCGAAGTAACAATAGGTATACTTGCCCTTGCTGCTTTCAAAACAGAATCTCCCGTAAGCCTTCCCGTTGTTGTTAAAATTTTATCAGTAAATGAACCTCCCTTGATTAATAATTCTCCTATCACTTTATCTATCGCATTGTGTCTTCCAATATCTTCTTTTATAGATACTAGATTTCCATTAGAATCAAAAATAGCTGCACCGTGACACCCTCCAGTTTCACGAAATAAAATTGTATTTTTCTGCATTTTGACAATTGAAGAGAAAATAATTTTTGATTCTATTTTGTTATCCATATCTGATATCTTAGATTTTTTTGCCTCCTGTATTTTGTTTTTGATGAGATTTCTCCAGGGAGAAGGTATCCCACATGTTGTATCTATTACTCTATTGAACACATTCTTTTCAAAGTCAATAAGATTAAAATTTTTATCATCTTGCAAGGTAATCACTATTTTTCCCTCTAATTCGTTAATGGCTAATTCCTTAATATCCATATAAGAATTGATAACCCCAATGGAGAATAAAAATCCAACAACGAGTTCTTTCAAATCTTTAGGAAGGCAAATTATATTTACGAGAGATTTTGAATTTACTATTACATTAATCGCACTCTCAAAAAGAACAACATCAATTTCATCAACCTTTTGTGCTTTCTTAATTCGAGTAATATTCACTTTTCTCTTAAACATTTTTAGGATGATTTCTTAATTTTTTCACTTTGTTAATGTTTGGGAAAGATTAGCATTTGACCTTGCCATGTCCTTTTGAATTATATGAACTTCGCTTTCTTTCTCCATTAATTCTCGCAAGAGATGACTTAACTCGTTTTGTTTTTGTTTATAAACTGATTTTATCTTCATGATTTTTTCAGACGAATTTTCTTGAATTGCTTTTGCATATTTGAGTTGTAACTTGGCTAATTTCATTCGAATGTTTGCAACCTGAATTTTAGAGTTTGACAACACGATTTTACTCTTAGCTAAATTTTCTTCAAGTTTTGCAAGTTCTTTATGATGTTTTGCTAGCTCTAATTGATTTTCTGCGACATTTTCGTGGTAATTTGTAAAATTCTTCTCACTATTTATAACGTCATCAGAAAATTTGAGTAATTCTTTAGATCTAACCCTATTTTCTAATAATACTTTATTATTCTCAACTAGATTCTGCCTTATTTGAGCCAATTTTATTTCTCTTTCGACAAATTTCTCTCTACTTCTTGCCTTTTTCAAGAGGTATTTAGCCAATTTTTTTAATTCTAATGCAACAAGCTTTTCTTTTGCAGCAATAATTAAGTTTTCTTTTGCTTTTAAATTAAGAATAGAGACTTTTTCCATACGACATCTGCCTTATGCTTATTAATTATTTGTAATAATCTTTCCTTCCGAACTAGCAAATTTAAGAGGTATATAAATTTTTCCATGATTTAATAATCATATCTCATTTAAAATAATAACATTTTGAAGTTCTTCACGGATTTAGATTATTTCTGTTTGTTTCTTCAATATGTAGTTAATTGATTTATCCTTAAATAATCTAATCCTTAAAATTTTTAAATTATTAGAAAATGAGGAATTTTTAGACGCTATGAAGAAATATGGTATTTTACTCTCTTTATAGATCAAATTACTCACGTATAGTCAAAAACTACTCAAGATAGATAGGAGTAAGGAATAGATTATCTCTACTAATAGTAAATTAATTTCAATACTACTAATCCAAATACAAAAAATTTTTTTCTTTAAAATTTATAGAGCAAATGTTTTAATAGAGAGTTATTTTTTTTAATTTAAAATTCAAAAAAGTGATGCATTATTTATAAGAAAATATTAATTGGCATTGATGGATCGGAGCATTCATATCAGGCATTGATGAAAGGAGTAGAACTTCACTCGTTATATAAATGCAAAATAATCGTGTTTCATTCCGTGGAACATCATATCGAGCCGAGTGGCATGTTTATTGCTCAACCATTTTTTACTGTTCCTCAAATATATAGCAATGAAAGCATCGATATACAAAGAATGAAAGATGTATACGAAAAAAACGCTCAAGGGCTTATAGATTCAGCGAAGGAAGTTTTTAGGGAAGAAGGAATTGAAATTGAAGGTCATTTGATTTACGATCAAGGTCCCTTATCTTATATTCAGAAGATGGTTAAGAAAGAGCAAGTTGATCTTGTTATTATTGGCAGAAAAGGCACTCATTCTCGTCTTGAAGAAATATTGACTGGTTCCATTGCTGGAAAACTTCTAACCCATGTATCTTGTGATGTTTTAGTCGTTGGGGGCAAGTAAAGCTTTAATTATTTTTCTTTTTTTAATTGAAATTTACGCAGATATTTGTCAGTTATTTTTTAAGCCTTTTAGTTGAAAGAAAAATTTTCATTACAGAAAAAGATAAAAAACTTTTTTCAATTTAATTTTACGTATCTAAAATAAGATAAAAAAAGATCATTTAATTGCGATGTAAAGCCTTCCAGCTGTTTCTTTACTAATTGAATGGTCTCCACTGTATTGTGCAAATTTCCCTGTAATTATCTCTCCATTCGGAAGCGTGATTTCGTTTACGTCATCCAACTTTTTGAATGATGGGAGTAATCTTGAAATTTTTCCTTTTATAACAATAGTTCCCCGAGATTGATCAGCTCCAATACAACGATCAGCATCGCCCTCAACTACCATCGTACCTCCGTGATTGTGTAAGCCTAAAAATGAACTAGCGCTACCACAATAAAGAGTTGGCCACTTATTTGATGGTTTAGAGCTTTTGGCCCATAACATTGATTCATTACCCACGCTGCCTTTCACACGTATTACACCATTTTGCATCCCCTGCCAAAAACCACGATAAGCTGACCCAACATAATGTCCTGCATTTCCTTCAATTTCCAATTCTCCACCTTGAAGCATTGCTCCTGCCCAATCATCAGCATTTCCTTTTACTAAAATTTTTCCCCCAGACATTGTATTACCAACATGCATGCCAACATCGCTATTGATGATTATCTCTCCTCCCGTCATTTTTTCTCCAACTCTTTTAACGTTGGAAACATCACCATCGATAATAATCTTCGTATTGGCCACATCTTCCGCTTTTCCGGAAACATCGAAGAAATCTCCGATAGTTACCAAATCTCTGGCATGATATAGAGGAAGTTTTTTAATCTCATTCAAAGTTTTTCCAGCAAAATTATCAGGAGTGATACTATCTGCTTCTAACGGAAATTTTGGTTTCTTTTTCAGTTTTAATTTGACTTCCGCCATAATCATTTACCCTCCTTTTCTTTCACTTTTTCTAACAATCGTTCTAAAATCTCTCTATCTGGCAAGCATTCCTCAGGAGCTTCCTTTACTTTTCTTAATCTAAGAGGAACTTTATCCATTCGGTAAGCTGTCCCTTCACATTCGATTCCCGCGAATGCTGGAGGTAATATCACGTCTGCATATACGGAGGTAGGAGTATGGTGTGGCTCAATTGCAATTATAGGGTGTTTGAACATGTTCCTTACAGCACCTGCGGGAAAATTGCTTGCGGGATCTGATGCCACAATTAACGTAGCATCAACCTCATCTTTCATTAGGAGATCTACCGAAGAAAATTCTCCAGGATTATATCTCCCATACCCTCTAGAAAAATCGATGGAATATGCATATCCCGTAGTCCAAGTGAAGACTTGATTGGCACCCGCAACGTTATAATGGCCCCTCATTGGAGTTAAGAGGAATTTGGTGTGATCATTCAATTCTCGTGTCAAACAAATTGCGGTATCGACGTTCCTATGATGTGATACTGATTGCGTGAGACCCATACCGAAAAAGATGACGCCAAAATGGCATTTTTTTAGTATTTCGACTAATTTTTTAATCTCTTCCATTGGGACACCTGACACTTCTTTAGCATCTAATTCTACGCCTCTGAGTACCGCTCTAATAGCATTGAGAAGTTCATAGTCTTCATTAGGTTTAACTTGTATGTATAAATCAGCTATTTGAGCCGTGTGAGTCTTACGGGGATCAACAACGACGATAAAACGATCATTTCTCCCATCTTTTCTAAAATAACCTCTTACATAATCACTATATCGACTCAAATGTCTTGGATGTGCATGGACTGGATTACTACCCCAGAATATTACTAAATCAGCTCTATTCTTGTATTCTCCTAGAGTTGATAATGGAGCACCAACATCTTGAATTGCCAATAAAGAGGGTCCATGACATACTGATGCGGTATTATCTAAAATAGCTCTTAAATATTCTGCTAATTCTACACCCACATTTTGTGCTTCACATTCAGTACTTGAAAACCCATATAGTAATGGTCTTTTTGCTTTGAGTAAAATATCGGCTGCTTTATCAAGCGCTTCATCCCAAGTTGCATCTCTAAAAGAACCCTTTTCTTTAATTTGGGGTTTTAAGTACCGATGCCCACTTGGATTAGATGAAAAAAATTTCTTAGTTCCTATTTGGCACGAATTTCTCATCTCTACAACTTCATTATCCGCTACATCTACTTCCAAATCATCACATAATGTTCCGCAGAACGGACACAAGACGTCATGATGAGTAATAATTTTCTTTTGAGACATTTTTACGCCTCCTTTAATTTTCCTATTAATTCAATTGCATCTAATACTCTTCCATCTTTCACGACTTCAACTTTGGCTTTCATGCCTTTAAACGTTGGAGTTCCACATCCTTGCGTGTCGGGATTGACGACTTGATTGCCCCAGGGACCCATTGGAATGAAAATAATACCAGGATGTGGCCCTTCTTCGGTAATTGTCGAATATACTAATACTTCACCATAATCGGTTGTGACTTTTACAGGTGTGCCTGCTATGCAATCTAACTTTTTAAAATCCTCTTTGTCAAACGTGCAAATTCCTGCTGCGCGAACATTTTCTTTCGTGTTTTTTCCTCCTTCAAGAGCGACTCCTTGATTAATCGTGCGTCCAGTTAACAAGATTAAATTATTTAAACTCATTTTAAGCTCCCTCCTTTTTAGACCATCGAAGATTTTTAAGCCTTTTAACTAATGGTGGCCAAAATAATTCGCTAAATTCTCCCGATGTATTTATTTCAGTGATTTGAAGTTGAAGTGCGCCAGTCGGACATACATTATCGCAAGCACCACATGCCACGCAAGCATCTGGATCAACA
This sequence comes from uncultured archaeon, assembly GCA_964583985.1. Taxonomy (GTDB): domain Archaea; phylum Asgardarchaeota; class Lokiarchaeia; order Sigyniarchaeales; family SOKP01; genus SOKP01. The sequence continues at coordinate 35,092 of CAZOYD010000007.1, read as the reverse complement.
ACCTCGACATTCTTAGACATTTCCCAGCCATGCTCGGGTCTTTTTGCTATTTCAATCGTACCAGAGGGACACACTTCTGCACATGATCCGCATCCCTTCGCGCATACTTCGTCATTGATACTCACGGTTGCTTTAGCATATTGTTTTGCGACCCTATCATTTTTGAGTTTTTTTGCTTTAAACTCTAATTTTGGAACAACTTTTTGAGAAACAATCGGGATGTCTTCTAAATTAATGATGTTTCCATCCTTTTTTAAAGTTAATGCTCCAAAAGGACACATTACCACGCAAGTTCCGCAAAACACGCACTTTCGAGGATTGTATACTTCAGGAATTATATCTCCAGTCGCAGGAAATCGTCGAGATGCTCCAACTGGTCCTCGAGAAATTGCTTCTTTTGGACAAACTCGAGCACAAGTCCCGCATCCCACGCATTTAATTCTATTTAAAATAAGTTCCAAGCTTTCTGTTAAAAATTGAACTTTTACATGTTCCTCTTCTTGATTTAATACTCTCGATATTTTAGGAAATGACATTTTTTTACCTTCCCTCCATGATTTCAATTCTAATTGCAACTTGAGGGCACATTTTCACGCATACACCACATCCATCGCAATTTATTTCTCTATCTTCTTTATAAATGGGGTGTGCCATTCCATTTCTTACAAGGATAACTGCATTACTTTCGTTCAAATGACTCTTTTGCCTTAATTGATTGAAGTTTATTGGACATGACACAACACACACATTGCAACCAGTGCATGTGTTTCTATTAATCTTAATTTCATAAATTTGCATAATTTTATCACTTTTTTTTAATTGGGTTTGGTCCTAATTCCTTTAAAACGTGCACGAACTCGTTTACTACTTCAGTTAATTCCGCTCCTTCTGAAGCGGATATCTGAGTGTAAAATACTCGTTTAGGATTGATGCCATATTGAGTCAGGTACCGATCCAATAGTGCCATTTTTCCAAATGTCTTGAGATTTCCAGTAACATAATGACAATCACCTTTATGGCAATGACTTACTAATACTCCATCAGCTCCATTCATTAATGCATCCAGAATAAATTGAGGATCAATTCTCCCGCCACACATTACTCTCATGATCCGGAGATTTGCTGGACGTTGCATTCGAGAAGTCCCCGCTTGATCCGCGCCCGCATAAGTGCACCAATTACAACATATACCTAGAATATATGGCTTGAATTCACTTTCTGTCATAATATGAGCATTTTTACTGTAAAATTACAATCTAAAATTAAGATTTTAAATTTTTTGTATTTTAAAAAATTTAGTATATG
>CAZOYD010000007.1:0-33687 GCA_964583985.1 uncultured archaeon | reverse complement strand
TACAATCTAAAATTAAGATTTTAAATTTTTTGTATTTTAAAAAATTTAGTATATGTATTTTAAAGAGAGTAATTAAAATGGAGATGTTGTTGTCTATTATAGAAATTTTAAATGTATAATTTTTGCTGCTTTTATTCGCTCCGATTTCTTAATTGCAGAAATAATCTTTTTATTCCAATTTGGATTTATCTTTGTTCTTGCCCAAATGATGTGCCAATCATATACTTAAATCTTAAAAGACCACCTTGGAAACATTTTTGAGGGATTACCGACTCCAAAATGAAATCTTAATCCTTTTTCACCAGCTTTTTTAGCTCTTAAGTTAACAACTGAATTAGCGAGTTTAGAGGTGGCATCAATAATAATTTCTGCTTTTGGGAAACGTTTTGCCATTTCAATCATTAAATTGGATATAGTTTCTTCGTTAAAATAATAGATAAAATCATCAGCAATGAAAAAGATTCTATTCTTTTGTTCATATTTCGATTTCATCGAACCGAGAATAATCGAGGGTTGATTTTGAAATGAAATTATTCCTTTCGGATTCGAATAAGAATTTTTTTCGATTGTCGCTGATGGATGATTTTTAATCTTATTTTAAAAAATCTATTCTTTATTATCTAATTGCTTTTGAAGATCTGCTTTTTCTTGCTCTAATTTATCAATCTTATTTTCTCTTTTTTTCATTTTAAATTCTTGGATTGTAATTCCACGTAGGCTGAGCAATCTCTTTAGAAAGATATATGATGCCAATACTATTCCTAACAAGTAGAAGATATTTATCGTCCAGAAATATTGTGATATTGCCGCGTAGAAAGGTAAATTCAAAAATGGAGCGATTAGGGCTATTATTCCAACAAGAGATATTCCTATTAGTAAAGCGATTCTCTCATAGTATTTCCTTTCTAATCTAAAAAGTACATACAATCTTAACCAATACATTACACAAATAAACGAAATAGGAGTGAAAATTAGGGAACCTATTGCAATAATGATTAGGAAATTGACTGCAAATTTATTTCTCCATGTACCTAATAAATCTTTTATAGTTAAATGATCTTGTTTTTCTAACTTCGCATATTCTCCTTTTAGTGCATAATATTTTTTTTTTACGTTTCTTGCTGCTTTTTTTGCACCTTTTTTTAATCCTACAAATTTACTCAATTCTACTCCCTTATAAAAAGCATCTTTTACCAAAGGCAATATGTATAAATTCAATAAAAGTGAGAGTATACCATAAACATACATTAAGATATCTATTATTAACGAAAACCCACCTTGCGAAAATAAAGAACTCTGGAAATAACTTGAGATAATTTGATATATTGCATATCCAATAAATACAAATGGTATTATAATCTCCATTATTACCAATAAATTAGTCCCCTTTTTACCTAATTTTTCACTTGTTTTATCTAAAAGTACTAAAAATCCGTTTGCTATACTTATTATTAAACCAAATCCTGCTAGATATTTAATGGCGTAAAAGAAGATCAGAGATACAATATCAAGCGTAAAACCTCCAAAATTCATAATTAAAAGCATCAATACTAATGAAATTGCTATACCTATATAATAAATGATTTTTAAACGATTTTCTTTCATGATATGTAATAATAAGTTTTTTTTTATAATAATTTTTAGTATTAATCTTTTAAAAATGGTCGATATAAACTACTTTTTAATGGATTATCGAAAGGATTATAAGACAAATATTTAAATAATATCCTAGAACTGTTAATCTATAGTTATTTCTTAATTCAATTATCAAAGCATATACTAAGGTAAATCTAATTATGGGTGAAGATGTCTTTACATTTTTAGTAGGAGGAAAAGCGGGCGAAGGCGTGAAAAAAGCGGGATCAGTGGGATCTCATTTATTTTCTAGCCTGGGGCGCTATGTTTTTCAAATGGATGACTATATGAGCCTCATACGGGGAGGTCATAATTTTTCCGTGGTAAGTACTGCTCCTCGTTGGATTACGAGTCAGTACATGAAAGCCAATCTGGTGGTAAATTTTGATAAGAGAAGTTATGATATTCACATGAACGATGTTGCTGATAGTGGTATTGTTATTTTTAATTCGGATGAACAAGAAGGTGTTACAGGTATTGGCATCCCGTTAAGTTCAGAAGCCGAAAAATATCCAATGAAAACACTAATGTACGGCGTGGGGGCGGTAGCAATTTTGGCATCTGTTATTGGGTTCGAAAAAGAACAAATGAACCAGATCATACGGAATCAATATCCAAGAGGTATCGAAGATAACATTCAATATGCAAATACCATCTATGATATAGCCAAGAGTGAGTGTCATGGTAAATTTTTGTTAAGCAAAGGAGATAAAGAAAGACCAATCATTACTGGTAATGAAGCAATAAGTTTGGGTGCTATAGCAGGCGGTTTAAATACGTACTATGGATACCCTATGACGCCTGCTTCTTCAATATTGCACTTTTTAGCAGTGCAAGCAGAAAATTTTGGATTAGCAGTCGTTCATGCTGAAAGCGAACTTGCGGTGATTAATATGGCAATTGGATCCGCATTTACTGGAGCAAGATCAATGGTGGGAACTAGTGGTGGAGGGTTTTCACTAATGACTGAGGGAATTTCTTTAGCAGGCATGACAGAAACTCCTATTTTGTGTGTATTATCCATGCGTTCTGGACCTGCTACAGGAGTACCCACATACACGGAACAAGCTGATCTAAGTTTTGCACTGACTGCTGGTCATGGCGACTTTTTGCGAATCGTAGCATCTCCTGGAACGGTGGAAGAAGCTTATTATTTAACTGCAGAAATGTTAGACCTCGTGTGGAAGTTTCAAACACCAGGAATATTACTTACTGATAAACACCTTTCCGAGAATGGAATGACGATTGATTTAGATATAAGAAAAGCTAAATGGGCAGAGCCAAAATTGCATCAAGGTGGAAATTATAAAAGGTATCTTGATAAAGATGATGGCATTTCTCCAATGCTCTTCCCACCCTCCAAAGAAATAATCAAGTGGAACAGCTATGAACATGATGAACTTGGTATTACCACAGAAAAAGCTGAAATGATTAATAAAATGCATCAAAAACGAAATAAGAAAGTAAAAGCACTTGAAGTTTATTTAAAGGATAAAAAGACGGTTAACATTATCCGTGGGGAGCAACCAGTAAATATTTTTGTTTATGGCTCCACCTATATGAGTGTATTGGAAGCGCTTAGGCATGGAAAATTAAATCCAACCGTCATTCAACCCATATATTTGAATCCATTACCTGCCTGGGAATTAAGAGAATTTAAGGATCAAGATAATATCGTTGTTGAGCAAAGCATCTCGGGACAATTTTCAACTCTTTTAGTAGAGAAAGCAGGAATTAATGTGAGAAAAATAATAAAAAAGTACGACGGAAGACCCTTTGATCCTATTAATTTATCAAAAAAAATTAGGGAGGTGCTCTAAAAACATGGCAGATCTGAAAACTGATGCTGAAATTACATGGTGTCCAGGATGTGGAAATTTTGGTATTCTTACGGCTGTACAAAAAGCAATTCTGGGTTTAGAGCAAAAAGGTATCAAGCGAGAAGACATGGTTATCACTGCTGGAATAGGATGCCATGCCAAAATATTTGATTATTTAAATTTAAGCGGACTATATTCACTTCATGGTAGAGACGTTGCAACGGCACAAGGTATCAAGCTTGCTAACCCAAAATTAAAAGTTATAACTTTCTCGGGAGATGGAAATGGTTTGGGAGAAGGATTAGAACACACAATGTTTGCAGCAAAAAGAAATCAAGATATTACGATGTTATTGCATAATAATAGCGTATATGCATTGACCACAGGACAATTTTCTCCTCTTAGCGAGAAGGGTTGGGATGGACCATCTACACCTAAAGGAAGTCTTGAAAATCCTTTTAATGCTTTGTCATTAATGATTGAAGCGGGAGCTACATTCGTGGCAAGATGTTTTTCCGGTAAGATAGATCATTTAACGGAAACTATAATACAAGCAGTAGAACATGAGGGATTTTCTTTTATCGAAATATTACAGCCTGCTGTTCCTTATCATGCTTGGTCAGAATATAATAAAAAGATCGAGTTTCTTGATGCAATACCTGCGACCAAAGAAGAAGGTCTTGCTACTGCTCGAAAATCTCATAAATATATGTTAGGAATTTTTTATCAAGCTAGTAAACAAGTGTATCATAAAGAATTATACGGGGAACATAACCCATTAGCTAACAACTTATCAAGAGAAGAAAGAATCGATAAAATACGTAAATTTTTTGAACATTAACTAAACGGTGATAAACTTACTATTTAAATATCTAAACACGTGCAAAATGCCATGCTTATTCAAAGAATTTTGTAATAATAAAAGCGAGTTGATACAAAGTAAGAAATTTTGTTTTCGTGGGAGATATAATGACTTATATCATAATTCCTAAAACCGAAAATGATAATTGAATTTATAATTTATAATCAGTTGAGTTAAATTTTTAGATTAAAAAATAAGAATTATGAGAAAAATAGAATTAGCCAAAACTGGAGAGTACATTCCAATTTTAGGACAAGGTCTCTGGGGTATCAGGAGATCAAAAGGATTATCTAAAGGGAAAAAGTTTTATGAAGAAATTAAATCTACCTTGAGAAAGGGGATTGAATTGGGCATGACACATTTAGATACTGCAGAATTTTATGGTTTAGGAAAGGCAGAAGAAGTATTGGGAGAATTAATTAAGGAATATCCTCGTGACGACCTATTTATCACTACAAAACTGTTCCCTATTCATTTTAGTAAAAATTCAATGAAACAAGCATGTGATAAGAGTTTAAACCGATTAAAGCTGGATCATGTAGATCTCTATTTAATTCATTGGCCCTCAAAATTCATTTCTATCAAAAAAGAAATGAAAGTACTCGAAGATTTAGTTAAAAATGGAAAAACGAGATATATTGGAGTAAGTAATTTTAGCGTGAAACAATTTAAATATGCTCAAGAAGCGCTTAAAAAAGAAGAATTAGTAGATAATCAACTTCATATTAACATTACTTACCAAAAACACATACAAGAATCTCTCCCTTATTATCAAAAGAATAATCTTATGGTAACGGCATACAGTCCACTTGCTCATAAAGGGTACACAAAATTAAAAGGCGAAATAAGAGAAAAGTTAGAAAGTCTGGCTAAAAAATATAACTCGACAATCCAACAAATTGCCATTGCTTGGTTAATTAATCATGAAAATATCATTACTATTCCTAAAGCATTTAGTATTAAGCATGTCATTGAAAACGCAAAGGCAGCAGACATTAGATTGTCACCTGAGGATATTAAACTATTTTATGAATTTAATTCAAAACATCTTTCTGAATAAATTAATAATTTCTTTTGATGAACAAAATGAATTTACAAAGTCTTTTTAGACCAAAAACAATGGCTGTTGTTGGCATAAGCAAAAAAAATCCCTTAAGCCCAGGAAGGATCATTTTTATTAAAAATTACTTTGAAATGCAAGTTGAAGTGTTTGGGATTCATCCGGAGGGGGGAGAAGTTGAGGGTGTAAATCTATTCACAAAAATAGAAGAATTACCCAAAGTTCCCGATGTTTTAGTTATAGCAGTCCCTGCAAAAGCAACATTAGATTATGTAGAACAATGTGCGGATTATAAAATCCCAGGGTGTATAATCATTAGTGGTGGATTTGCAGAGATTGGAGGAGAAGGTGTAAAGCGTCAACAAAAACTTATCCAAATTGCCACCGATAATGACATTGCAATACTCGGTCCAAATTGCATCGGTGTTTATTCCCCTCCCTTATTAGATACAATTTTTATGCCTACAGAGCGTATCACACGCCCTCCTAAAGGCTCAGTTGCCTTAATAAGCCAATCAGGAGGAGTTTTAGTTGATCAATTCTTTCATAAATTTAATCAAATTAAAATTGGAGTGTCTACTGCCGTTTCTATAGGAAATCGAGCAGTCGTGGATGAAACAATGCTTTTAGATTATTTTAGTAAACGAGATGAAGAGACTCGTAATATTGCATTTTATTTGGAAGCATTTAAACCATCAAAAAGCAGGGATTTTCTCCAATTAGCAAGAAAATCGGAAGATGACATCATTGTATATTTTGGGGGTTTGTCCGATAAGGGAAAAAAGGCTACCCAATCTCATACAGCATCTCTCTCTGGTAATGAAAAAATACTTCAAGCAGCACTAAAACAAAACTTAATAACACAACCTTTTACTGAACTCGAATTATTAACCGATTTAAAATTATTAGACGTATTATCTCGTAAGAAAAAGCCATTCGATCCCAATACTGTAAATAATGGAAATGTTGCAATATTGTCTATTTCTGGTGGTCATGGAGTTATTTGCGCAGATTTACTCAAGAATTATGGGCTAAGAGCAGTGGACTTCACTCAAGAAGAACAACAAGAAATGAGAGAATTAGTTAATCCTGTCGCTAAAAGTATATCAACTTTTGGAAATCCTATAGATCTCACTGGATCTGCTAAAGATGAAGATTTAGAGGCTATTATAACGTATTTATCGAATATTAAACGCGTAGAATGTATTATCGTATTGATATTACCTTATACTCCTTCCATTTCTTTTCAAATAGGGAGAAGAATAGCTAATACAGTTACTATTTCAAAAAAGCCCGTGGTTTGCTTTATTCCTTACATTCCTAAATATGGTGCTATAACTGAAGCTTTGGAATTGTCAAACATCCCAGTTTTTCATAGTATTGAAGAAGCAGTACAAGGTGTTTCAATGTTAAAACAGAAGACCAGGATTTTTAATGCTAAGAGAAGTCAATCATAATTCTAATGATTATAAAAACAGATTAAAATTATTCTTCTAAAAATTATTTTTAACGATTACTTGGGTTAAATATCCACTCGTTTTTACATTTCTTAGAGCAAAAGTAATGTTTTGGTTGGTTTTGACTGATATTTATAAAGACAAATTTGTAAGGTCTATCGTAATCACTCTGATACAGTTTTAAAGGTTTCCCACATACTTCACATTTTTTTTTCAAGATGATCATGCTTCCATTTATCTCTTCTGCTGTATCGTTAATAATTTTCATAATTTTAAATTTAAAATATTTTCAATTTTATCTCTTCTACTCATAATAGTATTCTGGCTTACCTATAAAATTATTGTTTCTTTAAATAATAGAAAAAAAGATAAAATTAAAATGATAAAAGAGAATAAGAAAGCAGAATTTTAATTTATTCGGCTCACCAAAATCAATATAGAAATGGGTCGCATATTAATTTATAATAAATCTAGCTTATTCTAAGGCGACTCTACCGATTGCTCTAAAAGATAGTTCTTTACTAAATTTCTCAAAATCATAGATTCTTCGACCATCTACTAAATTAGCTGTCTTCATGTGTTTCTTGAAGGTTTCAGGTGAAAGTTTTTTAAAATCATCCCATTCAGTTATTAAGAATACGCATTCAGAGTCTTTCAAAGCTTCAGCGATTGAATTAGCATATTTTATGGAGTCTCCTAACTCAACTTTAGCAGTTTCATTTGCTTTAGGATCATAACCTATTATATCATTAATTCCTCGTTTCAAGAGCTCCTTTACGACCCTAATACTAGCAGCTTCTCTCATATCATCAGTACCCGGTTTAAAGGCAAGACCTAATAACGTAACTTTTTTACCAGCTAATTTTCCAGCTAATTCTTCGGCAATATCTACGATGTGAATTGCTTGATCATCATTAATATCCAATACTGCTTCTAATAATCGTGAAGTATATCCTTTAGATTTTGACCACGCCTTTATTGCGTTTACATCTTTATGAAAGCAAGAACCTCCAAAGCCAACACCTGCATTTAAAAATCGAGAATTCAATCTGTAATCAAGTCCTACCCCTTTCATTACTTGGGCAACATCTACATTTGGCACCAACTCAGCAAAATTTGCGAATTCATTAGCAAAACTTATTTTAGTAGATAATAGGCAGTTATTACCATATTTAACTAATTCGGCGCTTTCTAAATTCATTCTTAATATGGGGCAATTTTGTAAGTGGTCACCATAGAAATATTCATAAAATTCTTGGAGCTTATCACTACTTCTATCATCAATTCCTCCAATAACGATTCTATCCGGATGTAAGGTATCTGAAACAGACGATCCTTCAGCCAAAAACTCGGGTTGCATGCATAATCCAAAATCTTTTCCCGGTACTTTTCCTGAAACTTCGGTTATTAGCTTTCCTACAAGATTTCTAGTAGTACCGGGAACTACAGTCGATCTCACAACTACTAGGTGATAGGAATCTTTTTTTTTAAGAGCCTCACCAATTTCCCGAGCAGTACTCTCGATATAACATAAATTAATGCTTTTATCTTCTCGCATCGGAGTACCTTGAGTGATCATGGAAATTTCTGTCTCTAACACGGCTTTCACGGGATCAGTAAGACAACGCAAAAGTTCTGGGGTATTTTTTTTAACATCATCCATTATTTCTTGTAAATTCGCTTCAAAAAATGGTGCTTTTCCATCATTTATCATTTTAGCTTTTTTCTCGTCATGAGTGGAAGCAAGAACCTTTATATCCTTGTTAGAAAAGCAAGCTGCTGAACACAAACCAATGAAACCCGTCCCTAAAATTGATACACCATATTTATACATTTTAAACCACGATTTTTTTTGATAAAGATAAGAACATTCAAGAAAATTTAAGTTAATCATTCAATTTAACTTCTTGTGTGGATATCTAGTTAAAAATCATGTACTACACGTATATCCCAAAAATATAAATGTTATATCTTCAGTAATAAATATTACACTTGTTTTAAGATATCAATAAAAGAGGGTTTTTTGTAAAATTATGGAGCATAAATTAACAGCCAAGGAAATAAATCGTTATAAAAAAAAATATATTGGTAAATTAGCAATAGCAGCTAAACGCGCTAAAGATTCAGGTGATAGACCATTTATATTTCACTTTCTTACTACATTAAGGTGTAATTGTGATTGTGAATCGTGTTTATGGAAGGATAATACAGCAAAAGGTGAATTATCACTTGAAGAAATCCAACGAATTTATTTAGATGCAAAAACTGCTGGTTTTATAATGACTGTTCTTTGGGGTGGAGAACCAACTCTCCGTAAAGATATAACCAATATCATTAAATTCATAAAAAATAAAGCCGAATTTGCCTTTATAGGTATGGTTACAAATGGATATTTACTTCCAAAACAAATCCATGAATATGGAAATGATCTTAATTTAATATTAATATCTCTTGATTCCCCGAAAAAAGAAGAACACGATAAAATTCGTGGTTTAAAAGGGCTATATGATAATATTATGGATTCTGTAAAAATTATCAAAGATGAATTTCCCCTTATATCACTACAGTTCAGTTTTTCTATTAGTAAATATAACATTCATCGCGTTGAGGAAATGATAGCATTAGGAGATCAAATTGAAGTTCCAATTGCTTTTAACGTAATAAATACAATCCGTCACTATTCAAGTGGAGATATCGATGAAAAAGGTTCGCTTTCAGCTACAGATGAGGAAATAAGCGCCGCTTTTACTAAAATTTTGGAAGCAAAAAAGAATGGGTCTAAAATTTTGAACTCGGAATCGTATTTAAACCATTTTATCGGAGGAAAAAAGCAATATAATTGTCACGCAAGAAGAGTTTTTATGTATGTTAATTATAATGGTGATATTGAAAATTGCCTGGAATTAGATAAACCAATTGCAAATTTGCGCGACATCTCCGTAATAGACGCCTTGGAATTACCTCGGATGAAAAAATTTTTAGAAGATGCGGAAAAATGTAGTAGTTGTAATTCTCCTACGATGATTGATACTAGCTATATTTGGGAAGATTTGAGTTTATTAACTAAATCAGGTGGTATTTCACTCGGATGAGCTTTAAATTTTGATATTTTTATAATTATACTTTAATATATCCATCCAAAAATATAAATTTATATAAATTTCAATGCGATTTAACGCGCAGATTGATGCTAAATGCCTTAATATTTTCAAAAGAATTCTATTCTGTTCAAAATATTATAGATATATTTTAAAATTAAAAAAATATAAAAGACATTAGAAGAAATAATTTGTTAAAATGTTTGAAAATGAGTAATTCCGAGGATATATCTTTAGAAAAGTATAAGGAAATTAATAAAGAAATGGAAATTATTTTGGATAATATTCCGGGATTGGTTTTTTATAAAGATTCTAAAAATAATCTTCTCCGAGTAAATAAATATTTTGCTGATTTTCACAATACAACCAAGGATAAGTTAACCGGCATGAGTTGTTTTAAATTATACCCAAAAGAACGAGCTCAAGCATACTTTCAAGACGATCTAGAGATAATTAAAACCGGTAAACCTAAATTTGGTGTAATAGAACCATGGCCAACGAAGGAAGGTACTTTGTGGTTGAATTCTAATAAGATTCCTTTTGTCAATGATGAGGGTAAAGTAAAAGGTATTATAGGATTTTCTTTTGATATAACTGAGCGTTTTAATCATGAAAACCTTCATTATAGCATATTTGAGCAAAGTCCATTTAGTATGTGGATTTCCGACAATAAAGGAACATTTCTTAAGCAAAACAAGACATGTCAAGATTTATGGGATGCAGATCATGAAGTATTGGTAAATAATTTCAATATCTTTGATGATCCTATAATAGCTGAGGGAAATAACTTAACATTAGTAAAAAATGTTTTTAAAAAAGGTGAACCGGCTAAAATTATTATTGATTATAAACCAGTTACATTTAAAAAATTAACAGGAATCAAAAAAAAAACAAGAAGTATTTTAGAGGTCACCGTTTCTCCTATATTAAATCAAGATGGGGAAGTAACCAATGCAATTATTTATCATAATGATATAACTCAACGTGTAATAGCTGAAGAAAAATTAGAGGAAACTTTAGAAAAGTATCGCAGTTTTATCGAACATAGCGGGGAAGGAACATCCATTATTGAGTTTGATCAACCCATATCTATAATTCTTCCTGAGAAAGATCAAATTGAAGCGATTTATAAATACGGGTATATTGCAAGCTGTAACAATAAATTTGCTCACTTATATGGCTTTTCAAATGCTAATGAGCTTATTGGAGCTCGCATACTGGATTTCCATGGCTCTAAGGAAATTCCAGAAAATATTGAATTTTTAAGTTCTTGGATCCGTTCAGAATATAAGATATTAAATGCAGAATCAGTAGAGGTTGATAAAGATGGAAATAATGTTTATATTTCTAACAATACCATTGGGATAATAGAAGAGGGTTTTTTAATTAGAATTTGGGGGAGTCAACTAGATATCAGTGAACGTGTAAGTGCGGTAAAAGCATTAAAAGAATCCGAAAATAGTTTTCGTCAAGCATATAAACGAGCGGAATTTTATAAAGACTTATTATCGCATGATATAAATAATATTCTGCAGATTTGTTTATCGGGATTACAAGTTAGTGAACTTTTAATTTCACAGCCACAAAATTCTGAAACTATAATGAAGAATCTAAAGATTATTCAAGATCAAATCTTTCGAGGAAAGAATTTAATAAAGAATGTCCAAAAACTTTCTACAATAGAAGAAAAAAAATTTGATTTTGAAAAAATGGATGTTTGCCATTTGTTAGAAAGAGTGATACTAAGGTTAAAAAATCTTGAAAAAGAAAAACAAGTAAATATTCAATTTGATTCTGTTAATAAAAAACTTTTTGTTAAAGCTAATGAATTTCTTGAAGATGTTTTTGAAAATATTCTTTTTAATGCTATAAAACATAATGAAAATTCTATAGTTCAAATTGATATCTCTATCTCTAAATTTGAGGAAAAAAATAAAAAATATCTTAGGATTGAATTCTCGGACAATGCGAAGGGTATAGAAGATGGAAGAAAAAAGAAAATTTTTGAGAGAGGTTATTTAGATGGTAGGAGTGCTCATGGGATGGGTATTGGATTATCTCTGGTGAATACTATAATGTGTTTTCTTAATGGAAAAATTTGGGTTCAAGATAGAATCGAAGGAAATTATAAGAAAGGTTCTACTTTTATCGTTTTAATACCCGAGATTGGGTGAATATTTAATCTTGATTATGTAATATCTTAAATAGCCATTAATCAAAGACTTATATTTTTTTTTATTTTTATTTTTTAAGGCAAGTATATTTAAATAGAAATTTTTAATATTGAATTGAGAAAAGTATTTTGAATTTAATACAGGGTAGGAATTTGCTGTTATATTATCTAAAACTCAGAGAAATGCTTAAAATATTATAGGAGTGATTTATGATGTTTAATTTTATAAATTCTAAAAAAAGATTTCTAAATATCTCGTATCTTCCTCATGATAAAATACGAGCTAAAAATAAGATGCAGATGAGAAAAAGAATTAGTGCTGGAATCATTATTGTTCTAGCTGTTGCTATTGTCGCAGGGACTCTTGGTTATTACATAAATAGTCCTGATGCTATTACAAATTATTTTGATGATAATTTTAATCCAGAAAAGACTTGTTTTGTGAGTCCTTCCTTTACAAATGATTCTAATGCTCATCAATTTAGTACAATACAAGCAGGAATAGACTTTGCAATATCTGAATGGGCTCCTACAGGTGGTGCGAGAGCAACTGTTATGGTTTATGCGGGAGTTTATAACGAGCAGATTCATGCTCCCTCTGGTGTTAATATACTTGGTGTTGAAAGATCATGGGATGGTGCCTCAGCTAAGATTGTAAATATTGGCAGCAATTCAAGTAATTATCCTCTCAGAAGTACATCAGCAGATTTTTATAGAATGTGGAATATGCGAATCGAGGCAAATTCAAGTAATAATATAATGATGGAAATAGGCGCTACAGCAGGTAGATTTACAGATTGCAATTTCAATAAGGGATATATCAAGGAAAATAATCGTACTGGTGGTTCAACAGGCCCATATCGAACAGTCCACTTTAAAAGTTGTGGTTTTAGTGAAAACGCTCGCGTAAGTTTAACCGGAGAACATGAAGATCCTCTGGATATATGGTTTGAAAATTGCGAGATAACATCGACAACTTTTGAATTTGGGAGTACTCATAATAATACAAATGTTGGTAAAAGTATGGTTAGTCAAGTCAGATTCTTCTCTGATACAGATTTCAGTGCCACATCACCTTATATTGGAGGAGACTGGTCTTTATATGCAACAAGTTCAAAATTAGCCATGGGTCTTAATAATGGTATTGGTAAAAATATAATTGTGGGTAAACCTCATTATTCAGATGGGGTAAACATAGAGAATGTTCAAGATGGATTTTTAACTACCTATGCTGAAAATATGACATATATAGCAGTAAATGTTGGCGAATCGTTATATGAATCTACAAATATTGGTCAGTTTTCGGTGGCAGTTCCAGATGAAAATGCTTTTTTAGAACTCCTGACAAGCTTCCCAACACTTCAAGGTTCGGATGATTCTACTAATGGTGTGAATGGTGCTTGGTTAACTTTACACACCATAACTCCTGGTGATTGGACGTTTTCGGGTGATTATCCGGGTTTTACTGATCCGGTTATTCTTGCAGATCACCACGAATATAAATGGTACAGATTACTTGGTTTGGGTGGTGCTGTTGAGAATAATAAAATCTCGCATTGGAATCTTTGGAGTGAACAGAATGATGGTATTGGTAGAATGATTATTAACACATCGGAAATTATAGATATAATGGATTGCTATTTACCTGCTGGGATTGAATTGGTTCGACAACCTTCTTTAATCATCATAAAAGACAATTTCTTCCATTTCCCAAGAATTTCACCTCCAACTCCTTCAACTCCTACTGACCAATGGAGAGGATTAGATGGGAGAGATATTATCTGTGATGTTCCAATCACGGGTGCTGATTATTCTGGGAATTATCAAAATGCAGGATTAGATGGAAATTTCAGTTATATTAATCCAATTAAGACGGTAGGAAAAGGAGGTTTTGATGGTTATATAACACTTCAAGATGCTATCAAATCCATAAATAAAGAAGATTGTAGCATATCTTTAACTGAAGATATTTCAACAGAAGATGAATTAATTCTTGGAAATTATCCAATCTTTATTGATGGGCATGATACACATGGTATTACAAGTATTTCTGAAACATTTATTAATGTCTCAGAAGGACAAAATATTGAATTTAATGAATTAAAAATTTTAAATATTAAAACGCTTGAAATTAGTGGAAATAACACTCTTGTTCATATAGAGGATTGCGGTGATCCTAATAATAGGGCTATTATGTTAATTAATATTACGGGAGGAAACAGTAATTCATATTTAAATATTATAGATTCACAAATCCAAGGACATTCAGACAGATTGTATGTGATACACCATAATAGCAATTATACTAATGTATATATTGAGAGAAGCACATTAATTGGCTATATCGATAACCCTGTTATTAAATGGACGATGATAGCAAATAATACATGGATTTCAAAATACTCTACATTCATTCACGGGTCAAGCGGTACGAATTATTGGTGTGAAAATGATGCTTTAGGTGGGGGTGATATGATTATTAGCTCTTGTTTTGATCTAATGAATCATGGCTCTCTTTATCTCGGAGATAATCCGCCAAGGGTGTTTAATTCCATAATAAATTCTTGGAATGTGGCAGATAATAATATAAGCTATTAAATAACGGGAAAAAATTCTTTCTTCAAATGAGATTTTTTTATTACTATTTTTATTACTTTACCCAATTCCAACTTTATATTACTTCTTTTGATAACTCAATGAAAACCTCTTATCGAAGAAGATCAACAATTTTTAAATTCATTCAAGAAAAGCTTCAATCTAATTTACAAAGTAATTAAATATCGGTATTAGCTCTATTACAATTATAAAAACAAAACAAAATTACTTATATTCTTAAAGAAATCATTTGATTACAGAATGGCATCGAAAAAAAAATAAATAAAAAGATTTCTATAGATTTGATTATAATGTAATTTTAGGTTCAAATAAATAAGTTACCAAGAACTGTATATTAAAACAATACAATCAAACATTATTTAATTATAGTATATAACGGTAAAATAAAGCAAGGGAGATTTCTCAAAAGGATCAATTTCAAAGGTGAATTAGACTGGAAAAAATATTTATAGTAGATGATGAACCAGCTGTTCAATTTTTTTTTGAGAAATTTTTGACTTTCAGTGGATATGAAGTGATTGGTATTGCATCGGATGGAGAAGAAGCAATCCTTATGTTCAAATCTTTCGAGACGAAACCAAAATTAATTTTAATGGATAATCGTATGCCAATTAAATCAGGACTTGAGGCTACTAAAGAGATTTTACAAATAGATAAAAAAGTAAAGATAATTTTTATTAGTGCTGATATGAGTATCAAAGAAGAAGCTTTATCAATTGGAGCTTTTAGCTTCTATGAGAAACCCTTTTCTTTGGATCACTTATTAGATGAAATTGTGAATGCAATAAATTGTTATTGACCATTTTGATCTGAATCTTATGCATTATTCACCAGATTGGAAAATTTTATGACTCTATCTATTGCTAATCTTGGCCATAGATGCAATCCCCGATAAATTATTTTAGCGAAATTTTGGAAAGAGGGAAATATATTAGATATATTATAGTTAATTTATGAGTTTAAATTCAATTGTTACTTTTTATGATGAATAGTTCATTATTTCCTTGAATTTCATAGTGGTACAAATAAATTTATAACATAATGAATCTTGATAAAATTTATGATCTATCCCAGTATGTTTTGGAATTGTGGGAAAGCTATGGGTAGACGCTCAAATTTATAGAAAAAAAGTACATAGTGTATTGAAATGAAAGATTTAAGAAAAAAATTAGAAATCCCTAAGGATGCCCTAAAATCAGTCAATGATTTTTTGCTGGATGAAGAAAATCCATTAATTAATGATTTATTTACCATATTAGATAAATATGGTGGTATCAATGAGATAAATAGGAAAGCAGAAGAAGCAAGCAAATTTGATAATTTAATTGATAAAATTAATAGAAAGAATCCTGATTATGTTAAGGATATAGAGTGGCTAATAAATGAGCGTGACAATCATTCCTTTATTAGCGTTAATGATTATAGAAGAAAAATATTAGGAGAGCAGTTTTCAGAAATGCAATTTAATGAAGATTTTGCTGTAACCTTAGAATTATCTGCGTGCCAATATTTTCCTTTTTTAATTGATATTGCTAAAGATGCACTTGAAAATCAAAAATTAGTTCCTGGTAGAATCATTCGCGTAAGACGCATGAAAGAACAAGAGGAAGATGGAGATTTGCCTGCTATGGCTGCGGCGATGCAAGTTATTGGTTCGAGTTGGGTTGAAACGCTTGATACAAAGGGAACTGCTCCAGGTCCAGATGGAATGCCTGTTAATGTACATTTGGGCGGACCAGATACAATTACTGGTTATTTTGGAGGTGTCGGACAACCAAATGACTATGCACTTAAATGGATAGATGAGTTCCTTTATTATTATACAAACTATGGGATTAAACAAGTTCTAAATGTCAACCCTGGGACCGTGCTTTTAGGTTATTTTATTCATAAACTTGGAATAAATAATGAATTTAAAATTAGCGTTTATATGGGTAACGACAATCCTTATTCTTGTTTATGGACATTACTCACGGCAAAATTATTCGCTCGAGAAGATGGAACTAGCCCATTAATTGGGTTTAATTTATCAAACGCTGTAAATAATGACACAATTGAAATGGCTGCTTATATCCGAAAACCTTTCGGATTTGAGGATGTCGTTAGATTGGAGCACCATATAACGGAGACTTGGAAAAGTATTGTTCGCCAGCCATATGATCGAAGGGATGAGTTGTTAGATTTAGCAAAAAAAGTTAAGAATGTAAGTGCCAAGCATGAAGGGGGAAACGTTGAAGTTGATGAAAAACGAGAACATCCTACTGATATACTTGAATACTTTTTACCTAAGGAAGAAATAATAAAGGCCGGATTATGGGATTTTCTTCGGATTAACCATTTAGATCGGAATGATGCTGTTAATTCAACAGCAGAGGCACTGACAAGGAACGGATTGTCCTTTATTGCGGCAAGAAATTTGCATTATTATAAATAAAAATTAGAGTGAAAAATAATATGGGAAAATTTGATTATAGACCAAAAGGAGTAATGCCTGCGATGGTAACTCCCTTCAATAAGGATGAATCGATAAATGAAGATCAATTGAGATATTTAGTTAATTATTTCATCGAACAGGGTGTAACTGGACTTGTGCCTTGTGGTACAACTGGAGAATTTGTGAATATGACTTTTAAGGAACGACTGAAAGTGATTGAAATTGTTGTTGATGAGACGAATGGAAGAGTGCCAGTAATTGCTGGTACAGGAGAAACGGGGACTAAATTAGTTATCGATGCTAGTAAAGCTGCAACGGATATAGGAGCAGATGCAGTTATTATCGTCACTCCTTACTATTTAAAGCCAAAAGCCAAGGGGTTATACGATCATTATTTCTCCATCGCTGAAAAAACAGACATTCCAATTGTACTATATAACATTCCCGTGTGCACTGGAGTTGATTTACCTTGGACCGTGGTAGAAGATTTAGTTGATATCGAAAATTTTGTGGCAATTAAAGATTCAAGTGGCGATTATAAATACCATTCTGCGTTATTAGAAAAAGTTAGTGATAAAATTTCTGTCTTAATCGGATGGGATGAGTTGGTGCTTGGAGCATTAGCAGGTGGAGCTGCAGGATGCATCTTGGGGTCAGCTAATGTTATTCCTAAAATATGGCTAGAATTGTATGATTTAGTTCAAAATAATCGCTTAACAGAAGCTCAAACACTGCAAAAAAAGGTACAAAAAATAGCAAGAATGCTAATTAATTCGGGTGCATTGGGTGCTAAGGAATGTCTTAATCTTATGGGAATACCTGTAGGCATAACGCGTCAACCAATAATTTTGGGAGATTCCCTTTCATATGAGTTAAGAGATGAATTTCGTGTAGAATTAGAAAAATTAGGATTGATAGAAAAGAAAGAGCTCAAGTTTGAGATTGGAGAAAAAGAACTCACAAGTCGATTTTATGCCGTTGGTGTTACACCTGAAAAGATATCAGATTTCAGCTTAAAAGTAGGTGAATCTTTAGTAGGAGATCGAGTAGAACTGGCCCATATAGATCTATTAATTGGAGATAAGAAAGGACCTGTAGGAGAGGCTTATGCAAAAGCTTTGACACATCCAGCAAAAGGACGTGAAGGGCTACAAGTAATATTAGAACCAAATATGCAAGTAAAACCAGCAACAGTAATGATCCCAACAGTAAAAGTCACTTCTCTTAGGCATGCAAGTTTAACGTACGGACCAGCACAAGCTGCAATTGCTAAAGCCGTAATACAATGTGTTGAAGATGGGATACTACCAAAAGCTGCTTCTGAAGACATTGTAATAATAGTAAATGTTTTTATACATCCTAGTGCGAGTAGTCGTAAAAGAGTTTTTATAAATAACTATAAAGCTACGAGGAATGCCATTCGAAAAGCAATCGAGGGGCTTCCTACGGTTGAAGATGCAATTGATAATGCGGAAAATGCTCGTCACCCTTTCAGAAATGATCCGTAATAATACTTCTAAATTCAATTTCTTATATTTTTTAACATTTTAGATTATTAACTCAATGAAAATTGAGCGTATTAAAAAAAATAAGACTACCTAATCCTTTTATGGAAATAAAAAAATAGTTACTTATCGAATAATAATCTGAGGATGCATCGATGAAACCTTTTATGGATGATAATTTTCTATTGGAAACAAAAACCGCTCAATATTTATTTCACGAACACGCCAAAACTATGCCGATATATGATTTTCATAGCCATTTACCAGCAGAAGATATCGCTAATGACATTAATTTTGATAATATTGGACAAGCATGGCTTGCTGAAGATCATTATAAATGGAGATTGATGCGTGCTAATGGAATATCTGAGTATTTTTGCACGGGTAATGCTACAGATTATGAAAAATTCGAAAAGTGGGCAGAAACTGTACCTAAAACAATTCGAAATCCACTCTACGATTGGACTCATTTGGAATTAAAACGTTATTTTAAGATTTCAGATTTACTAAATTCAGGAACAAGCAAGAAGATTTATGACCATTGTTCTAAATTATTAAAATCTTCTGAATACTCAATCAAAAACCTCATAGAAATGATGAATGTAAAATTAATCTGTACTTCAAACGATCCAATCGACTCTTTGGATTTTCATAAGAAGATAAAATCGGATGGATATAAAGTTAAGGTTTTTCCAACTTTTAGACCCGATAGTGCAATGAATATTGAAAATACTGCGCATTTTATAAAGTATATTCGACAATTAGGTGAAATATCTGAAGTTCCAATAGTAAATTTTTCTAGCTTGATAGAAGCAATAAGAATTCGTCATAAGTACTTCCATAATAACGGTTGTCGCATAGCTGACCATGGAGTTGATCATTTATATGCCAAAAACTATTCCGATCAAGATATTGAAATGATATTTCAAAAAATCCTTTCAAATAATGAGTTGTCCGATTTGGAAGCATCAAAATTTAAATCTGCTTTTTTATTTGAAGTTGGAAGGTTAAATCATAAGAGGGGTTGGGTTCAACAATACCATATTGGAGCACTTCGCAATGTAAACACTCGATTATTTAATAATTTAGGCCCTGATGTTGGTTGTGATACAATAGGAGACTATAACCTGAGTAGAGATATGGCAAAATTTTTAGATCGTCTTGACCAATCAAATGAACTCACTAAAACAGTGATTTATAATCTCAATCCAAGAGATAATGAAATGGTTGCATCCATGATTGGAAATTTTCAAGATGAGACTTGTCCTGGGAAAATTCAATTTGGACCAAGTTGGTGGTTTTTAGATCAGATTGATGGGATCACAAAACAAATTAATTCATTATCAAATCTTGGTTTGTTATATCACTTTATTGGAATGACTACAGATTCAAGAAGTTTTCTTTCATTTCCAAGGCACGAATATTTTCGAAGGATATTATGCAATATAATTGGAATGGATGTTGAAAAAGGAAAAATACCAGCTGATATGAATTTATTAGGGGAAATGATTGAAAATGTTTGTTATAATAACGCTGCGAATTATTTTAAAATGTAAAATAAAAAAATATTATAGAACAGGCTAATTAAAATTTTATCTTTTCTTTCTACTTGATTTAATTTTAGCGCTATCTACTTTTTTAAAAACCAGGATGATCCCAAAAATAATTAAGATTGCTCCAACAAGTAGCCAAGTCACAAGTAAGGGCTGACTTGCATCATAGTTCAGCACAAAGATAAAGAATATCGAATTTAGAATACCAATACCTATAGAAATAGAGCCTAAAATTTTATTCAATTTTTTTCGTAGTTTGATAGTAACATATTTATCTATTACTAACCATCCAATTCCATATATTATAATAAAAACTCCTACCAAGAACAAAGGAATAAGAACCATTCCTCGAATATCACTAAAAGGTTGTAATCGGGGATCAAATAAAGCATAAATAGGAGTGAATGTTGGAACCAGCCCATCAAGAATTAAGATCAAACCTTTAATTATGTTATTTAAATGATCTTGGTATATCAAAAAAATGGCGGCAATTAAAGTAGAAGTGCTAAAGATTAATAGCGGAATCGTAAATAGTAAATAAATTCCATTTGATGGCACCCAATTAATGGTTAAGGCCCAAATTGTCATGAATGAAATTATTAAAAATATAAATCCTATAATAAACAGAAAATAACCCAAATTCCTTTTTTCCAAATTTCATCCCTTTTTATTTGTATTTATGTGTAAAAAGAATGTGATTTATATAATTTATTTTTAGGGATTTTATAATTTATTAATTTTAAAGACAAGCAAGAAATCTGGTGTAAACAAACTCAAAAATAAGATGATAAATAATAATCTGAAGGTTCAAATTATCAACTTCATCTTTGAATTACAGATTAAAAAAAATTAAAACAAATAGAGAAAATAAGAATGCCTGATAAAATTGAATTTAAAATTGGAGACATAGCGCCAGAATTTTGTCTTCTTGATAAAGATAAAAAAAAGGTATGTTTAAAAGAGTTTTTAGGAAAAAATGTTATCTTATACTTTTATCCCGCTGATAACACTCCTGGTTGTACCACTGAAGCAATTGGATTTACGGAAATCTTACCGGAATTAGAGAAATTAGATGCAACCGTAATCGGAGTAAGCCCTGACAGTCCAGAATCGCATGGAAAATTCATAGAAAAAAAGAAATTGAAGGTTACACTGCTCAGTGATGAAGAAAAAATAGTATTAACGAAATATGGAGTATGGGGATTAAAAAAATTTAAAGGTAATACATATCAAGGTGTAATTCGGAGCACTTTTTTAATTAATGCTGAAGGAAAAATTGCTTTTATTTGGCCTAAAGTAAGTGTAAATGGACATGCTGAAGAAGTCAAATCTAAATTAGTAGAATTAACTGCTTAATTTTTACCTAATATCTTATTTAATCTTTGATTAAATATAACAATTAAAAATTTACTCTTTAAAAATCTAATAGAATATAATCCTAATTTTGATATAACTTGTTTTTCTTTGTAATTCAATAAAGAAATTTGGTGATTATAATATGAATGTGAAAGAAGCAACAGAAAAGAGACGAGCTTATAGATCATTAGATCCGGTTGAAATAGATGATGATTTAATAAATGATTTGGCTCATGTTGCTCAAATCGCTCCATCATGCAGTAACAGTCAACCGTGGCGTTTTGTATTTGTCTATAATAAAGAACAATTAGAAAAACTATTTTCCACTTTAACTCCTGGCAACAAGTGGGTTGAAAAATCCTCCATGATGATTGCTGTTTTTTCCACTCCTAAGGACGATTGCGTAATAAAAGAACGAATGTATTATTTATTTGATACTGGAATGGCAGTTGCTTTTATAATATTAAGAGCTACGGAATTGGGACTTGTTGCACACCCTATTGCTGGATTCGATGAAGAAAAAGCTAAAGAAATATTAAATATTCCTAAAGAACTGAGATTGATCACTTTTATTAACATAGGAAAACATTCAAGTGAAGTTAATCCCGTTCTAAGTGAAAATATGAAATTAGGTGAAAAACAAAGACCACCTCGTAAACCGCTTTCTAAATTGATATACATAAATGAATATGGAAATAAATTTATCGAAAATCGTATAGAATAATAAAAATAAAAAAAATTAAGCTTTCATTTTTTTAAGTACATACGCAAAATTTTTGCCCAGATTTTTAAATGTTCGAATTCCTTCTTTATCATCTAATACTTCCCCTGGATCCCTTCCAATTCCCATGTTCCAATATGTACTTCCAACTACAATCATTTCTTTGATTAAAAAGAAATAATTAATACTCGAAAAGACGTGGTTAGCGCCCGCCCTTCTAACCGCCACGACAGCTGCACCAATCTTGTTTTTTAAATGTCCAGATGTTGCATAACCAGCGCGTTCTATCAATGCTTTCGTACTTGTAGTTAAATTTGAGAAATATGTTGGTGACCCGATGATTATTCCATCAGCCTCGAGCATTTTTTCAATATACTCGTTCATTTTATCTCCTTTCAGAATACACCTTTGATCATTATTCTCAACACATTTGTAACATGCAGTACATCCTTGTAATTTATCCATGCCGATCCAAACATAATCACAATCAATTCCTTCAGATGTTAATTCTTGCATTACAGTGCTTAAGCAATGATATGTATTTCCTTCTTTTCTAGGACTCCCATTAAATAATACAACCTTCAATTTAGAAAACCACACTAAGTTTTGTTTTAAATTAGAATTTCAAATTTATAATTTAAAAAATATCATAATTCTTATTTTTTATCTTTTGATTGCTATGAGCTAAGCTATTTTACCTCATGAATTATAAACATTATTTTGATATAATTGCAAGATATCTATTATTTAGAGTGGTAAAAACAGATTAAATAATATGACAGAAATAAAATATAATAAGTTAATAAACGAGAAAAGTCCCTATTTGTTACAACACGCCAAAAACCCTGTAAATTGGTTTCCGTGGACAGAGCAAGCCTTTCAAAAGGCGAAAAAAGAAAATAAGCCGATTTTTTTATCGATTGGGTATTCTACTTGCCACTGGTGCCACGTTATGGCTCATGAATCTTTTGAAGATTTAGAAGTAGCGAAATTAATGAATGAAATGTTTATTTCAATAAAAGTAGATAGGGAGGAACGCCCTGATATAGATAAAATTTACATGATGGTTTGCCAGATGATGAATAATTCAGGAGGATGGCCACTTACAATAATAATGACACCTGATAAAAAACCTTTTTTTGCGGGTACATACTTTCCCAAGGAATCTCGTTTTGGCAGAATAGGATTAGTTGATTTAATTATAAAAGTAAAAGATCTTTGGAATAATCATAAGGAGGATATAATTAACTCTAGTGAAAGAATTGTATTTGCCCTTCAAGATATCAATCTTGAATCCCCTGGAAATAGTCTAAACGAAACAGTTTTACATAATGCATATGAACAATTAAAAGATCGATTTGATGATGAGTATGGTGGATTTGGGACCTCACCAAAATTCCCTACCCCACATGCTTTGCTTTTTCTACTTCGGATATATAAACGCGATAATAATTTAGAAGCATTAAATATGGTTGAGAAAACCCTAAAATACATGAGAATGGGAGGCATTCATGATCATATTGGTTATGGATTTCATAGATATTCAACAGATCGACAATGGTTGGTACCTCACTTTGAAAAAATGCTCTATGACAATGCACTTCTAGCTTTTACGTACATTGAGGCATTTCAAGCAACTAATAACTCTCAATATAAGGATACTGCAAAGGAGATTTTTAATTATATCATAAGAGATATGAAATCTCCAGAAGGTGCCTTTTATTCTGCAGAAGATGCTGATAGTGAAGGAGTAGAAGGGAAATTTTACACATGGCATATAAATGATTTGGATAAAATATTAAATTTTGAAGAAATGGAGCTTTTTTCTTCATTTTATAACATAAAAAAGGGGGGTAATTATTTGGAAGAATCCACCAGAAAACATACGGAAAAAAATATCCCTCATATAACAGAAAATCTGAATAATTTTGCTAAAGCGAGAAATTTATCATTGGATGAGTTAAAGACTAAATTAGAAGTTATTAGAATTAAAATTTTCCAAGCTCGAGAAAAAAGAATAAGACCACATTTAGATGATAAAATACTAACAGATTGGAATGGATTAATGATTGCGGCATTTGCGAAAGGAGGATTTGTGTTTAATGACAAGAACTACGTTGATATAGCTGAAAAAGCCATGAAATTCATTCTTGAAAAGTTGAAAGATGAAAAAGAGCACTTATTACATAGGTTTCGACAAAATTCTGCAGAGATTATTGCATATTTAGATGATTATTCTTTTTTAATATGGGCTTTATTGGAATTATATGAAAGCACTTTCGAAATATTTTATCTCAAAAAGGCTATTTATCTTATGAATATCCAAATTGATCAATTTTGGGATAATGAAATTGGGGGATTTTATTTTACAGCTAAAGAGGGTGAAGAGTTAATAGCTCGCCAAAAAGAAATTTATGATGGAGCAATTCCTTCAGGAAATTCCGTTTCAATGCTTAATCTATTACGGCTCTCTCAAATAACAGGAAATCAAGAATTTGAACGAAAAGCAGATATCATTAGCCGAATTTTTGCCGAAAATGTTAGAAATAATCCTTCAGCACACGCTTTTTTAATGACCGCAGTTGATTTTGCCGTTGGTCCTACTTATTCTTTAGTAATATCAGGAGATAAGGGGAAAGAGGATACTCTAAAGATGATAGAATCGATTAGAACGGAATATTTACCGAATAAAACGTTATTATATCGTGAAACTGAGAAAGATTCTCCCCCAATTGATAAAATTGCGAATTATGTTGAGTTTTTTGATAAATACTTGAATAAAGCTACAGCTTATGTCTGTATCAATAAGACTTGCAAACCACCAACTAATGAAGTTCAGAAGATGTTGGAATATTTAAATCCTACTAGGGTTTAAGCATTTTATCGTCTTTCTGTGACAATATCTATTAAATCTAAAGGAATGTGAATAAGATTATTATACTTATCTTTTAATATAATAATATCATTACTGGTTATATCCTGAAGAACCCCACCAAATTCGCGATCAATGTTTCGGATGTAAATATAAACATCACTATCTTTTAGGTTTTCAATTATTGACTTTGGAAACATTTTATATATTATCTTTTATATTTTTATCAAATATGAATTAATCAATAATCTTATATAATTTTTGCTTAGCATGAGTAAATTTAAAAATGAGACACATTTGAACCCATTGACAATGAGCGATATAAATTCAGAATTAATAAAACGTGGTTATGATAAAGTAGAAGCTGAAAAAATACAAAAAAAATATAGTAAGAATATCGAATTAAATAATTTACAAAAACATGATTTTATCGATTGGGATTCAATCGAAACCATTGCAGCAATCGATATTTCATATTTCCATAAAGATCAATTGGAATATGGGATTGCATGTGCAATATTATGGGATTTTAAGAAAAATCAGCTAAAAAAATTCGAAATAGAATATGAGATAATAGACTTTCCTTATCTTCCTGGGTTTTTGGGTTTTAGAGAAGTCCCATTAATGGTTAAAGCATTGCAAAAAATGTCTATAAAACCAGATATCATTATATGCGATGGACATGGGATTATTCATCCCTACAGGTTTGGAGAAGCGACTCATATTGGATATGCTTTAAACATACCATCAATTGGGATTGCTAAGAAACCATTCATAGGAAAGTCAAACCCAAAATATTTATCAAGGCGCAAGGGAGAAAAAGCACCGATTTTAGAAGGTAATGATATTTTAGGCTACTTGATATGTCTTGCTAATAATCAAAAACCAGTGTATATAAGCATCGGATACAATATTGAAATAGAATTAGCTATTGAGGTGGCTTTATACCTAAGCAAAGATCATAAGCAGCCTGAACCGTTATATTTAGCGGATAAAATATCAAGAGAAAGCAAAAAAAATATCTTGGCGTGAATGTAGTATCATATGATGAAAAATTCATAATTTTCTTATTATTTATTTATAAATATTTTTAGGAGAACTTCTAAAAAAGCATTTCAGTTAGATATCAATAATTTCTTTTATCAAGTAAATTATTTCGTCATTATCAAATAAATTAGTATCCCCCGATACTCTAAATTTTTTAATGTTTTCTTCGTTTTTTTCTTCAAATATTGCTATGAGATGTTTTAATCTCTCCTTTAAACTTTTATCAGCAGGTATGGACAGAAAACAAGCTAATTTAGTAAATTTTCCATAAGCTGCTTGGACATAAAAATCTTTATAATTAATTTCTTCCATTTTTGAACCACCAATTTGTGAAACAAACGAATCCATGGCGGCTAAAAAACCTGATGCTAATGTCATCTCTTTAAAATCTTCACTTGAATAAGAGATAATTGGCGTTCCAGACGTTATTTCCATGATAATTAAATTTTTGAAAATATCTACATATTTAGGGACTTTATCTTCCTTAAGGATTAGTTTATTATGTTCCAACTTATCATAAATATCAAAAAGCCTATAATCATTAAAACTATAAGAGTTTGAGTCATTAAAATAATAATCTGATAATTTTAAAACTTGAGAAGGGGCTCTCATGGGGGTTTTAGGAAGCTTTCGAACAAATTTTTCTCTTAATTCTTCATCTTGTATTTCATTTTTCTTGGTTTTTGATAAACAAAAAATTTTTTTCCTTGAAGGATCAACAATGTATAGTTGACAATTTAATTTGATCAAGTCATATCTTAACTTATCTAAACCAATTTTTAAGACTCCAATGGGAGTAGTCACAAATATGCTACCATTTACAACGGATTTTGATTTCTCAATTAAATTTTTTGTGTCTAAATATGTCTTCTCATTCAAATCAAATCCAGTCAATGCAAATATCGATTCTGTTCTGAGTGTTGATTTTTTCCTCACTGTATACATGTCCATTTTAGGTGTCAAGGAATTCATTGAAGTATTGTATATGGTATCTCCCAAATCTGCAAATAAATCTGCAAATGCATCAATTAGATCTTGCTTAACAATAAAATCGAGGTTGATCAAATATTTTTTGAACATCTTCTCATTTAATAATGCATGTCCTATATAATCTATCGGATCCTCGTACTTTTTTTGAATATCAGAAGCATAATACATTTTTGTTAAATGTAAAGCAATTAGAATAACGTATTCAAATCGAGTAAGGATTTTTTCTTCTGGAAGCGAAATTCCATAATTTTTTATAAAATGTAATAAATCCTCCATGCTACAATTAATTAAAATATAATTAATGCTGATCAATCCATATTTGAACTTACTTATCTCCTTTAAACGAGATATGATATTTTCATGAGAAAAAGATTTATCATCCAACATTATTTTATTTAGCTCGGAAAAAGATCCAACAATAGTAAAGTCATTCTTTATATATATATAAGTTTAATTTTTTAAGTGGTATTTTTAGGATGTGTCACGAACCTCATTATATGAAAAAAATGGTATTTTAATTCTTAAGCATTTAGCTTAATAAAAGTTTATGTCTTATTTCTATTTACAACGAGAACTAAAATCTGTTTCTGAGTTAATGTATGAAAAATCAGAATAATATTCCAAAATTATTCAATTCTCGTTTCAAATCGGATTTTGGCGTGTATTGGATTGTCGTAAATCCTAATTTTTTCGCTGGACTTAAGAAACCAAGGATATCGTCAATATAGACACATTCTTTTGGTCTTAATTGATAGGTTTTTAATAATACAGAATAAATTTTAGTTTCTGGTTTTATCGTTTTCACTATTGAAGAGATTATCCCTCCGTCAAAATAAGTAAAGAAATCAAATTTTTTTATCACGAAAATGTATGCCTCTTTAATGAAATTTGACAAGAAATAACATTTATATCCCTTATTCTTGAGACTCTTAATAATTTGAACATTCTCTTGAATTGGAATAAAAATGTCCATCCACTCTTCAAAAAATGAATTAATTATAACTCTTTTTTCGGGAAATTGATCCAAAAAATCCTTCCGGGCAGATTTAGTGGAAATAGTACCTCGATCCAAATCCAACCATATTTTAGATCTAATTATGTTTTTGATAAAAAAGTAGACCAAATCGTGATCTTCAGTATACCGAAATAAAAATTCTTCAGGTTTGAATGAAAGAAGCACATTTCCTATGTCAAAAACAATATTTCGTATCAAAAGGTACTTATATGAGATAAATTTGGTTTGAATTAGAAAAAGACTTGGAATAGATAAATTTTTTTGATGAAAATTAAAAAGATATAAAATTTTTATTTGCCGCCATTTTCAATTGCGGGCTGTTTCACTGCTACGTTTATGATTGAATTTAGTTGAATATTTGCAAAGTGATTTTGAACCATTGCACCTGAAGGACATGCTGATACACAAGTACCACAACCCTTACAAAGTGCTGGATTTACAATAGCGACTTTCTTAAATTCGTCAAAATCGATTGCACCGAAAGGACATAAAGATTGGCAACTACGACATCCAGAACAGAGATGATCCAGCACTACCGAATAATATGGTTCTATTTCAACTTCTCCTTGTGCCATTAAAGCTGATGCGCTGGAAGCTGCTCCTTTCGCTTGGGCGACCGTATCCGGGATATCTTTTGGTCCTTGAGCCACCCCTGCGATAAAAATTCCATCAGTTAAAGTATCAACTGGACGTAATTTCGGATGGGCTTCCATAAAAAATCCGTCAGCAGATCTTTGAATGCTTAATAATGAGGATATTTCGGCGGCATTGGCAACTGCCTCAAGCCCTATAGATAAAACGAACATGTCAACTTTTAATTCGATTGGCGTTTGCATCAATGTATCTTCCGCCCTAATAATGATGTTATGATCTTTGTCTTCGGTAACTTCTGCGATTCTTCCTCTAATGTATTCTATTCCGTAATTTTCTGCAGCAGATTCGTAAAATTCTTCATAACCCCTGCCGAATGCTCTGATATCAATGTAAAAAATATATACATCACTTTCTGGATGCTTTTCCTTGTATTGCCTGGCTTGTTTCGTCGCATACATGCAACAAACCCTGGAACAGTATTTATTTCCACCTTCTCTAAAATTTCGACTTCCGACGCATTGGAGAAAGGCAATGCTGTGAGGAGCTTTTAGATCTGATGGTCTGACAGGTTTTCCTAACATGGGTCCATAAGAGCTCAGTAAGCGTTCCATTTGAAATGCAGTGATGACATTTGGATATCTACCATATCCATATTGTTTAAGTGGAGTTGGATCGTAAGGATCCCATCCCGTGGCAACAATTATAGTGCCCACCTTTACTTTAAGAAATTCTGGTTTATCATCATATCTAATTGCATCTGGTTCGCACACTTCAGGTCGCGCACAAATTCCGCATTTTATACAATGTTCCATGTCGATAGTGTATTGTCCAGGTACCGCTTGGGGAAACGGAATGTATATTGCTTTTCTAGGTGCCATGCCTAGTTCAAATTCATTACCTACTGATACTGGACAAGATTCAACGCAAGCACCACAGGCAGTACAGACTTTTTGATCAACATAATGTGGTTTTTTTTTAATAGTAACTTCAAAATTGCCAACATAACCTGCGACATCTACAACTTCAGAATAAGTAAGAAGTTCGATATTTTTTTCTCGAGCGACATCTACCATTCGTGGTGTGATGATGCAAGCTGAGCAATCCATGGTTGGGAATGTTTTATCAAGTTGAGCCATATGTCCTCCAATTGTGGGAGTTTTTTCAACAAGATATACTTTATATCCTTCCTTAGCTAAATCTAAAGCGGAATTCATTCCAGCGATTCCTGCTCCAATAATTAAACACGAGGGTTCTACGCTTACTCTTTGAACTTCTAATGGTTGTAACTTACTTGCCTTCGCAACGGCCATTCGAAGATGATCTTTTGCGATGTCATAAGCTCCTTCAGGATCATTCATATTGACCCAAGTTGCATGTTCCCTAATATTAGCTTGTTCAAAGAGGAATTGATTTAAACCCGCTTCTTTACAAGTTATTCTAAATGTGGATTCATGCATTCGTGGTGAACATGCCGCAACTACTACTCTATTTATTAAACCTGCTTCAATATCATCTTTAATAAGATTTTGTCCATTATCCGAACACATGAATTTATATTCGCGCGCGAGAACGACATTTGGAAGACTTAATGCATAATCCTTTAGTTTAACTACGTCTATAACGCCCGCTATGTTAATACCGCAGTGACAAACATAAACACCTATTTTAGGTATTTCTTTTCCCGTTATTTTTATTTGTTTTTCGGTTTCTGTCATGATAATCCTCCTAAGTGAGTTGTTCCTTAACTTTTTGTAAAAATGAATCTATTGGGATGAATGGTGAGACTCCCGTTAAATTGTGATTTCGTACGAGACCAAGACGATTTGGATCTATGCCAAAAGCTAACCCGAGAAGTTGAGTAATGTAAATTACTGGAATTTTATAAGGTTCTCCAATCATATCTTTATACGTATTATTTGCTTCCATCTGCCCTAAATCGAGTTGGAGGTGGCAGAATGGGCAACAATCAATTACAATATCGCACCCCGCATTTCTCATGTTTTCTAATTTTTCTCTAGAAAAATCCGCTGAAACTTCCTTAACAGCAGTTCTTAATGCCCCCCCAGCCCCGCAGCACATGAACTTATCTTTATAATCTATGCTTTTAGCACCCGTTAACTCAACAATTTCATCAAGAAATCTCGGATCTTCATATTCTCCACCCCATGGCCTTTTATCGGAAGGTTTCACAATGTGGCAGCCATAATGGACTCCTACTTTGAGATCTGTAAATTTATGTTTTATATAACCCCTCAAGTAATCAATTCCCATGTCTTGATATAACACTTGAACGACGTGTTTAGGTTCGATACTACCCTTATATACTCTGCCAATTTTAGCAAGATGTTCATTGACCATTTTCTTTAACTCAGGCTCATGTTCAAGTTCATACCACGCATCTCTTAGAGTTCCATAACACCCATTACATCCAGTAACAATGTCTACACCTAATTCTTCTGCGAGTGTAATGTTGCGTGCTGCTATTACGAGCCATGTCGGAATATGGAAAGCACGAAAAACTCCCGGCGCCGGACAACACGAAGCTCCTTCTAAATCGAGAAGTTCTGCTCCTAGGTGCTCAAAAACGGCTCGTATTGAAACTTCTATCTGAGGATATCGATTTGGGGCGACGCAGCCTAAAAAAAATCCATATCTTAAATTCTTTTTTTCACTCATTTTTGTTTTTCCTCCGGATTTTTTTCTTTTTCAGCTTCAGCTTTTTCTTTCGCCTTTTTTTCTTCAATATCGTCCATTAATTTTCTAAATCCGACTGATCTCATTAAATCTTGGCATTCTTTAACCGCTTCTGGATGCATGTGAACCGTGGGAGGTAAGGGTGGCAACCCATAAGAGACTCTTAGATCTTGCCATTTTTTATTAGCTTCTCCATTAGCAGGTACTCCATGACCGGTGACCCAAAAAATATTATTAGCCAATCCAAAATGAGAATCTAATATGTGCCCTTCTTCTACAGCAATATTTCTCAGTTTTATGATCATGTCCGTGACAGGTATGTCTCTTGGACACCTTTCATAGCAATAATAACATGTTGAGCACAACCAGATATCAATATCTTTTAATACAGATTCATCTCCTGTTAGAGCTCGACGTATGATGGATCGCGTGCGGATAGCCGTTCTTCTTCCTGATGGACAAGAACCAGAGCACGTACCACAGTTTATACAAGCCCTTATTTTTTCTAATCCGGCATCCACGAATTTATTAGCAATTCTTGAGTTCGTACCCGAGTATACTTTACGTTTTACGTATTTATCTACATTTTCGCTCATTTTTCTTTCAAATCTTTTTTTAAGTTATTGATTTGATTTGTAAAAATAGAAAAAAAGTACGCCACGTACTTTTTGACTTGTTTGATCAAACATTATTAATTATAATCTTAAGAATTGAAAAGAAATTATTAATAAAAAATTTGTTATTGTTTATTGATAATCAGAAGAGGGAATTTGATTTATTCTCATATCATATAGGTTTTTAAGTATTTCAAGAGTTAATTGGATAAATGTGATTATTATGCTTAATTAAATTTTATCTTTCGACTCTTTTTTACCTTCAATTCTTTCAAATATTCTTTTTGCTTATTTAAAGGCAGAAAAGCTAATTCTTTTTTAATTTCTTTAAGTTCTTCCTTATTTAACTCCAATTTTAAAAGTTCTTCTCTAATCTCTTTAGATAAAGTACTGAACATGCGCGAAAAGTACCTTTTTACCAAGTCTAATTTATCAAATTCGACTCCATCCTCATTAATTTGAACATCACCAATATTTGAAAATAAGAAATATTCTTAATTTAATGATATCTTCTAAATTATTAAAGAATGTGGGGTCCAATTCTTCATTTAATCAAAAAATGAAAAGCGATAAATTTAGGTATAAATAATCTAGATTTTTCCTCATTTTCAGTCGACATAAAAAAATCAACACCCTATTCTCTTTTTTTAATGATCAAATCTCCCAAAGATATAATTGAATACAAAAATAAATGTCCTTTTTTTCCCGGAAGTAAGTAGAAATGGTGGGATTATAAATAGGTTTAAATAAAGGTACTAAAATTATAATGTTAGTTCAAGAGTATTTTAGTCGTTCTTGGCAGTGGTTGAGGTATTGGAGGAGATATGATGAATCTTAAAATTGATGATCAAAATCTCATTAAGAGAGAATTCAAAGAAAAATTATTATGGTTTGAAGAAGAATTCGACATGATCTTCAAGAGTAAGACATACAATTATACACAGAACGATTTAAAACTAGCAAATGAGATTTTAGATAAACTTTCTGAAACCATTAACGAATATCGGAATGAAAGACTCTTATTTGATTTAGTTTCCACGTTAAATAATATAGAAAGAAAACATCCTGAATTTTTCTAACACGAATGAAGTTCCTCTAAAAAAAGGGGCCAAATTTCTTATAAATTCGTACTAAATTCTCTTGATAGAAGCTAATTTTTTCATTCGTAGGATTTAATGTGAATGCTTTTTGTATAACTGCTTCAGCGCTAGAAATATCTCCCATATCGAGAAGTGTTACAGTATATAACCCCCAAGCTTCTTCTATTGAGGGATTTAATTCCGTTACAGTTTTAAAACATTCAACGGCATCTTTAAATTTTCCAATTCTTCTTTTAGCAATACCTAAAAGTAACCATGCATTTTCCATGGTTGGATTATCATCTAATACATTATTTAGGTACTCGATTGCTTTATCGTTTTCTTTACTGATTAAGAATTCATTTGCAGTACTTAGCTGTGCGTTAAAATTAATATTTTCTAATTCCATAATACTCGCATTATATTTTCTCTTAAGTATAATTATCAAAAGTTATATATATATCTTTTACATTTTTAGAAATAGTTATCTGA
>CAZOYD010000006.1:23857-87129 GCA_964583985.1 uncultured archaeon | reverse complement strand
TGCTGCTTCATTAATCTCCTTATTGGCGACCAGGCAAAACTACACTCAGAATCGAGATGATTCTTGATCTATGTTTCTTTTTAGCCATGGTCTTATTCCTCCACTATTAAAAATTTTTAATTCGTGTATTTTTACTTTTTTTTTGTTTATTTATAGAGTTTCTTAGTTAATATAATATCCGAAGAGTTATTTAAATCTTTTGGCAATATGAGAAGAAGATGGGGGAATAAATGAACAAAAGATCACGACAAAAACTTTATGTTTTGATCGAATGGTAAACATTCGTGATCATTGGATGATTGATCACACGAAAAAGTTGAACTTAATTTTTTATTATCAAAGTAATTCAATGGGTATTGTTGAGGAAAGGGGGGTTATGATTTGTTTTGTCATAGTTTAAAGAGAAATTAAAAAATTTATTATCAAGTCACTTTATCATGGGTGAATGTCATGTGATCAATTTAGTGATCATCACAACTTAGTTAGAAAGTAAATAATTGGGAAAAATTGACAGAATACGAATGATTTTTCATGCGATTAAGATTTTGAAGACCAATTCAATTTATGATCATGATACGACAACGTGATTTTTCAGATTATTTAGTCAAATGTTATAATTTAAAACAAAAAATTATTAATTCCCATTAATTTAATACTAAATAGTACTTTAATACTAGAAAAGAAAATTTTTGAAGATAAAAATGTCTCAACAAATAATGGTACCGGGAAGTTGTGGCGTTGCTATAAAATGTAAGGATGGTGTTATCCTTGGAAATGATCGTAGGGCAACGTGGGGTTATACAGTTACAAATAAAGCGACAAAGAAGGTTTTTAAGATTACCGAAAATATAGGAGTGGCAGCTTATGGTCTGATAGGAGACTTTCAAATATTAGTTAAAATCCTTCAAGCTCAAGCGAATCTCTATGAACTTGATGCTGGAAAAGAGATCACGACTAAAAGTCTTGCTAAATTGATTTCAAACTTCTTATATTCACGAAAGCAAGCTCCATTATATACAAATTTAGTTGTTGCAGGAATAGACGATGATGGTCCACATTTATACACTTTGGATGCTCTTGGTTCTTTGATACCAGATGATTATGGAACAACTGGGACAGGAATGTTATTATCTATCGGAATTTTAGAAGCGGACTATAAACCGAACATGACAATCAAAGCTGGAGAAGCACTCGTTATAAAAGCTATTAGTAATGCAATTAAAAGAGATGCAATGTCGGGTAACGGAATAGATTTACTCATCATAACAAAAAGTGGCGCTCAAGAAAAGACAATTGAGATTGATGAGTTAGGAGAATAAAATTCGCTTTATTCTGCTTGTTAATTTTTAATAATCGTGATATCACGATAAATGTTGATATTTCGTATCTTATTAATAATTTTAATAAAAAATTTATTCGATACTAAATAATATATTCATGTATTAAGATTGAATTAATCGTGCATTTCAATGTTGCTTTTTAATAATAAGTTTAACGATACAAGAGAGATATTAGGTTTTACTAAGGACGAGATTCTTGAAGTAAGAAGAACTTTAACGCAACTTAAGGAAAGAAACGTAGAGGAAAGTGAATTTAATGATTACCTCAAGAAACAATTCCACTTGCAACACTATGAGTTTTATCGTGAATATCTTACGAAAATAGAACAATTTGTTGATGAATACTTGCTTCGTAGTTCAAAGGATCTTTATTTCAATTTAAAATCTGAAATTGGAACTGAACTTGAAATCATTTGGCAAAACTTGACAAATCTCACTGCTAATGGTAGAAATATCAAGAGAATCTTGAAGAA
Source organism: uncultured archaeon (assembly GCA_964583985.1). Classification (GTDB taxonomy): domain Archaea; phylum Asgardarchaeota; class Lokiarchaeia; order Sigyniarchaeales; family SOKP01; genus SOKP01. Next base: position 85,316 of record CAZOYD010000006.1, on the reverse strand, counting down.
TAATACATATCTTGATGAATTCCTCATCAACATTACTGACTTGCTTAAAAAGTGCGATACTACAAGACTATATCTTAATAAGACGATACAAGAAGTAGAAAAACAATATGATGATGAGGTATACTTGTGGATTGAAGCAAGCAAGATTAAAAATCTCGGATATCAATTTAATCATTCCATTTTAGACTTGCAAGCATGGGATGAAATTAAAGGTTCACTTGAATTTTTACGAGAAGTTTCCCCAATAGATACCAAAAAGGATAAAAAAAAAGGAAATGAATCTCTACCTGCTTTTCATTTCAATGAATTCTTGCAATATTTCATAGAAAATCATCCAAAGCACGATGCAGCATATTCAGATTTCATCTATTTATTGTATAAAAATAATATCTTTTCCGATTATTCTAGCGAAGAATTCATAAATATTTTAGAAAGAAAAGGAGTAGTTCAAAATTTAAGGGATTTCATGTGGCCTTTCATAGTTTCTTTAATTGAGGATAAATTAGAGGCCCTTATTAGTGAAGTTAAACAATATGATGCAAAACGTAGGATTGAGGAAAAACAAGAATTTAATTTTGATTTATTAGCTCAGCAAAAGTTAACCGAATTCCTTCCAAAATTGATTGAATATTATTTTTTAATGATCGATAAAAACCTCCAAAACCTCTTAAATCAAATTGAAACGACTGAGACTGATGAGTTTATTAAAATAATTAATTCCAATAAAGAAAAACTAGATGCAATTTCCTCAAAAATTGATGAGATAGATACATGGATTTTAAGATTTGATAAATACTTGAAACCATATGAAAACATTACAGAATCATTAAAAAAAACATTATCTCGATTAAATGATGATTTATTGCGGAGAAAAGAAGAATATCAAAATTATCTTACTAGTATAAAAGATGAAGGATTACGAGTTGAATTAAGAAGATTTGTCGATGATCGGATATTGGAAGTCAATTCCATGATGGGTGATTATGAGGATAAAGCTTCTGTTATAATTAGAGAAGAGTTACCCCAACTTAGAGAAATTAGAGATTTATTACGAGATTATAAAACAAAAATTGAAACCATCAAGTCTCAAATCTATGAAAAAATAGATGAATACAAGTCTCGTGATATCGATACTTATCAAGTTATTAAACATTGGGAGGATAATTTTCATAGAAAGAAACAACAACTTACTTTCTTACTTACCATTTTATTGAATAAAATTTTTAAAAGTTTTAAAGATTTGATTGATGAAGAATCAATTCTTTTTGCGGAAATAACTGAAATTACTAAACAAACCGAGAATTTTGAAGGATTGCCGATAAATTTTGCTTTATCGTCATTCCTTGCAGAAAAATTGACGGAGGAGGAATTAAGGGAAAGAATTACGGAACTAAACTCAAAAGTAAACAATTTAAATTCTAGCTTGGGCTTATATCAAGTTGAATTGGCTAAAGCGGAAGAAATTTTATCTAATAAGGTAAAAGTAAAGCAAGGAATCGCAGTTTCAGATGTACAGTGCACTGTATGTCATCAATTCATTAATTTTGCGAGAGATAAACTCATTACATGTCCATTTTGTGGAAGTACCTATCATTATCTTTGTGTAGCAGCATGGCTTTCGAAATATAATTCATGTCCAATGTGTCAGAACCATTTTCTTGAACCATATTCTGATTTGTTTGAATCAGATTAAATAAATTAAAAAATAAGAACGAAAATTAAAAAACTTTCTCTAAATACGTTTTTATTTGCTTGCTCGAATTTGGATTGCTATTAAACGTGGAATATAAATATGTTGCCAGGTAGATTTTAATTTGCTCTTCAAGATCCTCCATGCTCACAAATTCAAAGCCATTTTTCAGTTGATCTTCATTTACAAGTGGTTTGATATGTGAATCAACTAAATAAAAAACAAATTTCACCAAAATATTGTTTATCATATCTTCTTCCTCTTTGGAGAGCTCGTAATCACCTTTAACAATCGCATTTTTGATATTGTTTAGTTGTAATAAAGAGAGCTCGACATCCTTCGGAAGTTTTAACATTTTAATTTTATTAGGCATATCAGAGTTAATGCTGACTTTTAATGTTTTATCGCAATAATCATTTAAATTATTAAAAAATCTAACGAGAAATTTGAAGTTATCTTCTATTTTATAAAGATTTTCCCATATTTCCATGTTAATATCTTTCAATTTATCTTCAATATCTTTCTCTATTTTCATTATAATTTCTTTAAGATACTGCGAGTAATCTCCAAATTCAAAACCAAAGTAGTACGTGTTTAATTTTTCTGTTAATTCTGTACCTTTCAACCCGTGCGTTTGGATCTTTTCTATTCTCACAATTTCTTTTACAAATTTCATAATATAATTGCAATTTGGACAAAACGTGATCCAAGAACTGAGAATAGTTTCTGGAGGTTTTCTACCCATGTTAACATAACCATTAAAACCAGAATCTAACTTTTTTCCGTCGGGACTAGAAAAAATACATTCTTCCGGATAAAAAGTTCTGGGAATGAACTTGTTGTCGCACACGGGACACTTCAATAATTGTTTTTCTTTCATGGTTGTTTCAATTTAGTATCTTAATTATTCTCTAGTAAATAGAGCTGATAAAAAAGAACTTTATTCTTCTACTACTTATAAATTTCGAAATTTGTTATTAAAAAAAGTAGATTTTAAAAAATTATTATTTTATTGTGATATGAGAATATTACCAGCATAATATGCAGTTATTTCATAATTGTGGGGGCCTAATAACAATATTTATCGCTAAATATATCCCGAAGAGAATCATAAAAGCACCACACGCGAACAATATATATTTAAAAATTTTAGGATTTAAGGATTTTCCGCCTATGTAAGCGAGGGTGGATATTGGAAGATACCACACAGCGTCTCCTAATTCATGTCCTAAAAAGAATAACAATAACCCAAGAGGATTTGCAAAGCTCACGTCAAAGGATATAAGAAGCCCTAAACCGATGACTGCCCACCAGAATTCCCAATACGGATTTGAAAGACTAACGACAATCCCCCCTAAAAAACTATTTCCTTTAAATCCTTTGTATTGACTATTCTCAAATTCGATGCTTACTTTGGTTTTAAACAAATTATTTATAACCAAAAAACCATAAATTACCAAAAGCATTCCTCCAACAATTCCAATGATTGTCAAGAAAAGTATATTCTGAAAAAAAAAGGAAGCTCCTGCAAGTAAGGTGAATATTAATACAAGCTCTATTGTAGCGTGTCCTAACATAATATAAATTCCTGCTAGATATCCCCTCTTTTGCTTTAAAGATTTATATATGGTAAAGGTAAGTAAGGGTCCTGGAGATAGCGCTCCTGTTAATGCAACCAAAAAGGAAAAAAGAAAAATTTCAAGCATTATACTGCATTAGGATCATGTCGATTATTTAAATCCCCCCATTGCCCAATTAATTACCCAAACAATGACAACTAATACTATTAAAATTGGAATCATAAACACAAGAAACATGTATGATCCTTTTATCATCTCTCTCCGGAAGGTTTTAAGTCCTTTTTCCCAATCACGCTTGGATTTCTCTTTCCAACTAGTAAAATCCTCAATGAATTGTGTCCTTCGAGCTTCCCATTCTTCTGCAGTTTCGTTCTGCTTTTGTTTAATTTCCTCATTCCATGCATTCAATTGATCATTCCATTGTTGTTGGGAAGTCTGAAAAAAATATGCAATCTTCTCTTTATTTTGTTCCCAATTTAGCTTATTTTTTTGATGAGATTGCTGAATTTCTTCTATCAATTGATTTAAATCATTTTCACTAGATTGTTTGATTTCGTTAAAAAATTTTTCGACATTTTCTCTATTTTTTTTCAATGATTCTTGATTTCTCTTGGATGATTCTTCCATTGCTTGTTGAACATTTGTCAAACCATCCTTCATTTCGGACACAAATCCATTCCAACCTTGTAAAAATAGAGCTTTAAGGTTTGTAAGTTCATCAATTTTCTTAGTTTCTTCTTCTGAATTCATTTCTTTACTCATAGATTCTTATTAAGATTTTGATCCTTAAATATTTATTTCATGAATTATCTAATTGAAAAATAACTAATGAGAGGTTATATCAATACAGATTAGATTTTTCATACGAAAAGTGTAAAAATCCCAGAAATGATAAACAATACAACTAAAATCACAATGTAGAACAAAAAAAATAGTCCAAATATAAACCAGCTGAAAAATTTAAGGGCATTAATATAATTTATCTTATAAAATATGGAAATTAGAAACGCTCCTAAAAAGGTATCAACAAAATAAACAATTAATAACGCAACAATAGACTCAAAAATTATATAAAGAGGGATTATTAAAATAACTAATATTAATGAAATTAGGAGTGATAGATATATCGGTTCATCTACTTCTTTTTTTTTTGTCCAACGTATTAAGGAAAATGAACATATCACATAAAAAACGCTATAAGCAATAATTTGTTCAATTATTTTAATCTACTCTCATTTTCGAATTTTTGCTCTAAATTATTATTAAGTGCATTAGATTTATTATTTTTATTTAACCAAAAATTATTACTTGCAATATGGATTCTAAAATATTAGAAAAAACTCCGCTTTACTCTGCTTTTTCGGAGCTTGGAAAACGAATATCTTTACCCCAAGGAATTTTCTATTGGTCGGGAAGAGCAAAAAAAGAGGCAGAATTAATTGGTACATTAGGCGCTGCATATGCTTACGAGGATGATTTTATTAAAGAAGGTCGGTCGGAATGGCTCCCTTGCTATCTTAATGGAATTAAGGAATATTTTAAAAATTTAGATATAAATGATATAGTTCCCTATGCAACTATTTCAGGAGTTTCAGAATTAAGAGATATTTGGAAAAATTGGATAATCCATAAATCCTTGTTGGATGAAAAAGAAGATCTTCAAAAAATTAATTTCCTTCAGAAATATACTACCACTCCGATCATAACAACGGGAGTGACAAATGGTATCTTTTTAATTTGTTCTTTGCTATTAAATGCTAATGAATATATCATTGCACCGAATAAACGTTGGGGGAACTATGATAACATAATAAAAGGGTTTTTAGGGGCAAGAATTAAATCTTTTACGTATTTTAAAGAACAACAATTTAATTTCAAAGGTTTTGAAGAAGTAATTGATGAGGTCACGGTTGTTCAAGATAAAATTCTAATCATTCTTAATTTTCCCAATAATCCAACTGGTCACATACCTACAAAAGAAGAATCCTTAAAACTAATCGAATTACTTCGAACCAAACAAAAAGAAATAAAAAAGCCAATAATTATTCTTATCGATGATGCTTATGAACCATTTGTATATACAGATGATGTAATTGACAGGTCGATTTTTTATGATCTACAGGATTTAGAGGAGGATATCATTCCAATTAAATTAGATGGAGCTACAAAAGAATTACTTTTATATGGTGCGAGGATTGGATTTATTACGATTGGACTTAAACCTAAATGGACCAAAGATGATACAGAATTGGAAATTCTCAAAAATGAGATTGAAAATAAATTATCTGGTTTAATTAGGAGTACAGTCTCGAATTGCAATCATTATTTTCAAGCGTTGATGATTAAGTTATTTAATACAAAAGGAATTGAAGAGATTATCTCGATGCGTAAATCCGTGCAAGATCTTCTGAAGGAAAGGTATATAAAAATTAATATCGAGCTTAAAAAAATTAAAAATCCTAATATTTCAATTGATCCTTGCGCAGGAGGTTTCTTTATTTTTATGAATATTGATCCAAATTATATCAAAGCTAATGATTTCGCTGAATTACTATTATCAAAATATAAGGTTGGAGTAATTCCGATTGAAAAACCAGATGAAAACATAAATGGAATACGAATTGCTTATTGTTCAATAAATATTACAGAAATACCCGAAATAATTAAAAGAATAAATTATGCCTTAGCGGATTATTAGATTATTTTTTCTTATTCATTTCTAATTATTTAAAAAGATGGAGTTTTATATACTTAGTAAGTTTTTTTAAAATATAATTGGGAAATATTATGAAAACTTATATGGTCAATCAAGGGGAACTTCAAGAAATTAATAAGCCTGTATTTTCCACGGGAGATGTATATCTCGTCGATGATGATAAAACTATTTACGTTTGGATCGGAGCTAAATGCTCTGTAGATGAAAAAACTGTTGGAGCAGCTCAAGCAAGGACGTTAGATCAACAAAGGGGTGGAGCTGCTAAGATAATTACTGTTGATCAGAATCATGAATCCAATGATTTTATGGCAGCGATAAGTAGAATGGGTGCAATGAAGATTGTGGAAAAAAATATCGCAAAAACAATGTTAAAAGATGTTGTAACGGGAGATTATGCTCAATTTGCTGAACATGTTAATGTACTTTATAGAGTTTCATCAGAGGAATTTGAGGGAATTAATTCCATGAAAATGGTACAAGTGCCTTACAAAAAAGAGAGTTTAGATACTGAAGATTGTTTTGTTATGGATTTAGGAAATAAAGTTTACATTTGGCAAGGGAAGGCATGTAATGTCAAGGAGAAAGTCAAAGCGGGACAATGGGCTAGAGAAATTGATGCAGAAAGAGCCGGTTTACAAAATGAGACTATTTATGAGGAAGGTGATGACGCTGAATTTTTAGCTACTTTAGAGAAAGGGGAAAATTACAAAGAATCTGACGCTTATCAATTAAGGGCCGAATCTGAATTAGAACCAGAAACAGCTGCTGATAAAATTGCTGATGATATAGAGCCTGAATTCAAGTCCAAGGTTAGTGATATCACTCCTGACAAATTAAAAGCAGAAATTGCGGATGTAAAATCAACAAGTGCATCAAGTGCATCACCAGGAATACCTGGAGCTATAGATGAGTCATTGCTAACAATTGAAAAAACTGAAGGCAGAAGGGTCTGCCCCAAATGTGGAAATGAACAAAAAATGAGCATTCATGAGAGCATTGATAAGAGCAACATTATTTTAGATTACCCGCGAGTTTATGGTAAAAAGTACAAATGTGGGCAATGTGGAGTGGAATGGAGGGAGAAATAGCACGATTGGGCTATTTTCCGCAGAAAATATTGAGATATTATAATGATAAATTATTTTACTTACTTTTTTTATTATTTTAAAACTAAATTCAGTTGTTTTCATTAATTAGGCTTTTTTTCAAGTTTATGGTAAAAAGTACAAATGTGGGCAATGTGGAATTGGTGGTACGTAAAAATAAATTTAAATTAAAGCTCATTATTTTTGAGACTCACGTCGAGCAAGTTTTACTCGTTTTTTTAAGTCTATAATTTCTTCTTCTTTTTGCTTGATTTCAGATTCAAACCTTAATTTGTCATCCTTTAGGGTTTGCATTTCAGATAATAATCTATCTTCAATCTGTTCTGCTTCATATATCTTATTTTTTAGTTTACTTTCATTTTCTCTCAGATTTTTAATCTCTATATTATTATCGTCAATGAGAGCCTTCAAATTTGCCATTTCAAGCTCAAATTTTCCAGTGAGATTGCCAGATCTTTCTTGAGATTCTTCTAATTTCTCCTGTAATCTGGTCATAAATTCTTCATTGGTAATGTTCTTTTGATTTAATCGTTCAACTTCAAGAACTAATGTATTGATCCTTTTTTCTTTATTCTCAACATCCTTTTTGACTAGACTGAATGTTTCTAATTGTTGTTGGAACTCTTTTGTTCTTTGATTGGCTGCTTCAATCGTATTTTCCATTTCAAAGATTATTTTTTCTTTTTCGGTTATTATGTTATCTTTTATGGAGATTTCATTAGTTAGTTTCTCATATTTCGACTTTTGGATGGTATCTTTATCTAAATACTGAAGTTGCTCCATTAATTCGTTTATTTTTTGATCTTTTTCTTGTAATCTTTCAATTAATCCCTTATTAACTTCTTTTTCAGATTTGAATCTTTCAGTTTCATTATTTAGTTCTTGTATTTTTTGAATTTGATCTTTTATGATTCTGTTAAACTTATCAATCTCTTCTCTTTGATTTTCAATAATTTTGGTTTTTTCTGTATCTGCGAAATTTAATTCCTCTAATTTTAGAGAAAGTTCTTCAATTTGGTTTTTTAAACCAATTATCTCATCATCATTAGAGGATTCACTTAAAAGTTTGGCGTTGGATTCCAATTCATGTATCTTAGCATCCTTCTGACTAATGGATTTTAGCAAATTTTCTATGGTATCATTGTTCTTTTCTACCATCTGCGTGAATTTATCTTTCTGGCGCTTTGCTTCTGATGCGTCATGCAATAGTTTTTCATAATCGTGACGCATTTTATCAAGTTCATCATTCAATTGACCATTCTGCTCTTTAAAAGAAGCTATTTGTTCTAGTAGGGCCTCATCTTCTTTTTTAGGCTCTTCTTCTTCCAAGTCTTTCTCTTCAATCCACCCCAAGCTCGACAGTGCATTCACCATGGCGTCTTCATCCTTTTTTTCCTCATGATCTTCGGGCATATGATAAAAAACGTGTTTTGATCTATTAAATTTTTTGATATTTATTTCCTAAATAAATCAAAAATTTATTCAAAACTTCTTTAAGGGTATTAAATTGGAGGATTAGGTCAAAAAAAAAAGGAAATCTATAAAATAATTCTTTTATTGAAGACATATTTCCTATCCAAATAAAATTTCGTTAAATATCCAATGGGAAGTGCAATAATAATGCTGATTTCTAATGGAGTATTCAAGAGATTATTTAGAAGGAACTGTATACCGACATTTTCAATCGTGGTTAGGATCGCAAATCCGAAATATTTTAAAAACTCTTTTGATGTTTCTTTTATTTGATTTCCGCCTTTTTTGAATACGATAAATTTATCAAGAAAAAATTTGATGAGATATGTAATGCCTACAGCAGCAATTGATCCAATCAAATCAGGCATATTAAATGGAAAAATCGAGCAATAGAGGGCATGAATAATCTCAATACTTCCAAAATTAGAGCAAATTAATGGAGCAAAAAACAATTGATTGAGTTTTTGAATAATATAATTTAAAATTATCATTAAAACCGCGAAAAGAAAGTATAATAACATTTGGCGATTTAAATCATCTTTTTCATCCAATCTTAACGCCTGAAGTTATACCTTGGTCTTTTTAATCTATTACCACATTTTGGGCAAAAATTCAAATTTTCTTCCTTAACTTGATGACCACATTTCTTACAAATTCTTTCAGGCATTTCAGCATTATTAACGTGAACATTTACAAACGCTGGTGTTTCAGAATCATGTAATTCGTGTAAATTATAAGGTTCTCTTTCTATATCATTAAATTTAACATCTACAAAAGGCTCTGTTTCATGCAATTCCTGTTCTGGTTCTTCTTGGACTGGTTTCTTTATCCTTTTTTTCCAAGAAGCATCGGTGTTGATGTCATTCTCGTTTTTTTTCTCTGACAATTTTCTCAAACTTAAAGTTTAATTTTGTATTTTTTCTTTCCAAGAATCTTTCCTTTCAGTAGGATCATCTATAGGCAACTCTTCAGTAGGTTCAACATTTAATTGCATGTACCCTCGAGTATTCCCTGAAGTTGGATTTAACATCCCCATGATTTCTTGCTTTTCCAATTTCCTTTTATCTTCTTTTCCCGTCATCTTTCTATAAACTATTCTTGCCAAATATATCAATAGCGATAATGAAATTGAAAATAGAAAATATACACCAACCCATCCACTTCCGAAAAACAAAACCGGAAAGGGAAGGAGTCCAGTTGCATATTCAGCAAAAAAGAGACCTAATATCCCAAAAATGCCAAGAAAAACAAAACATCGTACACATGATGGGATTAGTTGCTTTTTCAACATTGTTTTTGTCAATTCTATTGATTCTTGCTGTAATTGCCTTAGATTTTGGGCATTACCTTCTTGCTGAGCGGTCCTCATTCGTTCTTGTAAGGCCATTGTCTGTTCTCTGATTTCTCTTGAACTTGAGGGAGTTAATCCAAAAATCTTATTAAAAATCATACTCAGAGAGACCATTAATAATGTTATTAGAAAGATCTGAAAAATTATAATCTCATTGCTCATTTATCCTTTCACTATTGTAAGAAAATTTTAATCCCAATTAAATTTTTTTATCTTCTTAAAATTCTATTAGAATCAATTTAAACTTGTATATATTCAAGATTTTCATTTCAAGTTTCCATTCAAGTAACCCAAAATAAATTTCGACCCTAGTGTTTTCCATCGTGCAGGCATGGAAGAAGCAATCGCGCAACCTAACCTACAATTATTACAAAAACTATAACGATCGTGGTTTGCCATTATTTCTCTAACTTCGATGGAATTATATATCGTAGATATAGGATGTGTTAATGCATCAAAGGTCATTAAAGGATGAATTTTACATGGAAAATCAATGAACCCATCAAATCTAACAAATAAATAAGCTTCAGCGACATGGCATCGCAATAAGTTTTGATGATAATTAGGATAACCTCCAAAACCTCCTCTTTCTACTACAGCAATGCTTATGGGATCGGTCAGAATGATCTTATATTTTTTTCTTAATTTTGACATTTGATTCGCCCACACAGATAAATTTGGAATGATTTTCTTTATATCATGTATTTGGAATGTTTTTTCAGGAAAATCTCTAACAATGTCTTCACAGGGAAATAATTCTATGGAGCAATTATAAAATTCTGCTAGTTCGCATATTGAATCAAGCAAGTGAATATTATCATTCATGACAACAGTACTAATGATTACTTTTTTATCTCTTTTGTTCGCAAGTTCAATTGTCTCGATTACTTTATGGAATGTTTTTAAACCCCTCATTTTATTATGCAATGCTGCAGTTGGATAATCTAAAGAAAGCAATATATAATCTAATCCCTCTAATCTTCTATTTTGCTTTAATAAGGAGGGCATTAAATAACCATTTGTAGCCACCCCATTCATAAAATCATGAACTACTCCTGCATGATATATTAACTCAGGAAGATCCTTTCTTAAAGTAGGTTCTCCTCCAGTAAATGATAATGTGGTGACCCCTAATTTCGCAATTTGGTCAATTATCTTTTTTATCTGTTGTGTTGTCATTTCTTTAGATATGATGCTTTTAGGCAACAATGGAAAAGAACAAAAAGAACAAGATGCATTACATCTCAATGTTACTTCGATTTGTGCTGAGTAAGGTATTTTAGATTGAGTAAATTTATTCAAGGTGAAGGTCCTTAAATATTTAATAACATTCCTAATTCTCATTGGAGGAATTTCATTCACCTTAACAATAAATGGAATTTTCTAAAGAAGTTTTTATGCAAGTTTTTTCAAAAATAATATGGTATAGTTGCATTAAAAACCTAAGGAATTAAAATGATTTTATTTGATGCTTTAGAATTTAATTTTCAAGATAACTTAACAATATTTATAGAAAAAAATATTGAAAAAATTAGACCTTTGTTCCGCAACTCTTACAAATATATGATTTAGCATAGATCTTCATCCCACCTTGTTGAAATAGAACTTGTGATTGATCTTCAACCGTATTAAAGGTTGTACCTCCACACTTTGGACATATTCTTCTTCCTTCAACAGGTGGTTTTTCAATTGCTCGTTCTTCTTCTTTTTGTCTTTCAAGTAACTCAGATGGTTTTACCGTACCTGTGGTTTCAGGAAATGATGGTTGAGATGTTTTCAAATTCAAAAGTTTATCCAATTTTTCATTTATTGTTCCTAATAATAATAAAATTTTTTCTTCAAATTCTGTCATTTTTTTTCCTTCTCTTTTCAATAAAAAAAGATTTTAATATATGATCTATTTGATTTTTAAATATTTATGTAAATGAAAGGTTGAATGTGAGAGAGATTATAACTTAAATAACCTTAAGAGGAGCTTCTTTCCTTCATGGGTGTGAAGATCTTAAAGAAATCTCTTCTTAATTTTACATTTCCTTGAAATTTTATGATGATTTTATTACCCGTGATAGTATTAGCATGTAATTCGCCATAACCTTGCCCAAATCCAGTAAAAGCTATAATTTCTCCATTTTTCAGCCGAGAATCTAGTCTTGATGAATCTTTTATTCGCAGGTATAATCCTCTCTTGAGGTCATCCAAACTGTTAATATTATGAATGCTAGAAAAGGAAAGTGATCCACTATAATTTTCTATTATATATTCATGTAATTTTTTAATTGGTGATCTGTCAATTTTGATGATTTCACCTTTTATTCCTCTTTTAGCAATTACTAAAGCAGCAATAGCGTGATCAACAAACCCTTTAGAGTGTACTTCATTTACAAGTTTACCATTTTGAAGATGATATAATGCTTCTTTTGTTGTTTTATATTCATCTACGAGATATATTTCTGGAGAAGAAAATCTCTGTTCCATATTTTCATTATTATCATCTTGTAGATCGAAAAATACTTTGAGGAATTCTACTATAAATTCTGATCCTGGTCCATTTCCAATGAAGATTTTCTTAATTAAATCTTTTTGATATTGCAAAAAAGTATCTAGTTCTCTTTTAAGCGTTTTTTGAGATGAACTCCAAGACTTAATATTATCAATTTTATTTTTGAGATTTACGTGCCATAAAGAAGGAAGTTCTCCTTGCTCCATTAGGCAAAATCCGAAATGTCGAGTTCCAGGATCTACAGCAAGTACCAATTCTTCTTTGTCAAAGCGAATAAGATTTATTTCTGCCATACCGTTTGAAATTTTCATCAAGGAATTGAAGAATGGATCAAAATCATCAATCTTTATTTGAAGGAAGAAATTTTGGTTTATATCTTGATGGAGCACTTCTATGTTATATTTCTCAATAATTGGAAATAAATCGTGTTGATTATCAACCTTGACTAAAACATCTTGATAAGGTATGATTTTTATAAGTTTAGTCTTTTCAATTGCTTTTGCAATCGCTTGGGCAATATCATCCTCATTATTTCCTGAATAAATAGTAGTGTGAAGGCCATCAATATGAAATGCTTGTTTTACAACAGATACTCCTAAAATATCGATTAATTTCGGTTCATTTAATGCATTAATTCCTCTTGAAATAGTGAATGCGTGTGAACAACGAGGAACGATACGAACATGAGCAGTTCCGAATTTAGCATCACTTGCTGAATTAATTGTTATAATACCTTTTATTTTTGAACCTGATATTTGAAATTCAATTAGTTCTTCAAGATTTTTCTTAATGAATTCAAATTGCAAATCTCCTAATACTAAAATATTTATGGTTCCATTATCTACATAAAAATCGAAAGAAGGAATTAGCTTTTGTAAATTTCCTAAGGTATTCATTCCAATTTTAAATCGAATTGGATCATCAATGGTGATGAAAAATTCTTTTCTGGGTTTAATTTCTGATAAAGTTCCACTAAAACTCGAAGGCAGAAATTTTCCTTCGCGATAAATGGTGCCAAGCTCAAAATTGGCATCAATGTTTAAAGAAACTTTTACAATTTGCCCTTCTATCGCTTTATTTAATGTTTTTCCATCCATTGATAATAAATGACGGACTTTAATTTTATCAGTAATCCAATTACTTTCAATTGTACCTGATATTAATCCAATATCTAATAATTCTCCAAACCCTTTTTTGAATTCATAGCCCAGAATAATGAATGATAAATCTTCATTTATATCAGTTCTTATCTTTGTGTATAATGATATTTTATCTATTAGTTCATCAATTCCAAAAATTAGCTTAGCAGATGTTTCTATAATAGGTAAATTTTTATTTGGATTTAATTGATTTAATTCCTTTTTAATGATATCAATGTTTGCATTTCTTAAATCCATTTTTGTTACTGCTATAATAATTGGTACGTTCAATTCAATAGCTTTCTGGTATAACCAATATGTTCTAGCTTGAAAACCCTCATTTCCAGCTACTACTAAAATTAATAAATCGGTAAATGATAATCCTAATGCAATACCACCCTTGAAATCGGCATGACCTGGACTATCCAAGAAATTTATCTTTAGATTTTTCTTAGTCAGAACAAATTCTATTACTTTTAATGTTACGGTGGTACCTCTAATAAGTTCAAAGTCTAGATTATCGGGAAAAACTCCACATATTGCTTGAATTAAACTACTTTTGCCATGCTGGGCATGTCCTGCAATTAAAACGTTTAGAACAGGCTGGTTATTATCCATCTTGAACCTTACCATCAAATATATTAATCAAAATTAGTCATTTCTTCTATGTCCTTCAATTGATTCGAAATAATCTAAAATTGCCATTTTGATTTCAATTGCAGGATAAATTAAACGCTCTTTCTGTACCGTTTTCAAAGCTTTTGTCCAACTCCATCCTGGATTTTCTTTCATTATCCAAGCAACTATGAGCCCTCCACTCCTGGAAATTCCCATAGCACAGTGAACCAGAACTTTTCCTTTTTTTATGTGAATATCTATAAAATCTAATATCTCTTTAATATAACTATGTGGAGGATACCAATCATCAGGAAATCCTTTATAAAGATATTCAAATCCCAGATCCGTGGGATCGTAATAATTATCTTCCATTAAATTGACTATAGCTGTTATCCCTAGTTTTTTAAACAATTTAAAATTAAGACGGGGCCAATAAGCACCTATATAGAGATTCGGATAAACTTTATAAATTTGATCTAATTCTACCATTTTTTTATCTATTCAATTTGTGTCCCAATCAATTTTTCAAAATATTTAAATTGAATTCCGCTACATGGCTTCTCTCGAGGCATTTTAGCAGCTTCTACTATTAGCATTGAAATCCCTGCATTGGCAAGATAACGTCCTGCTACTTATCTTGCAATCAATCCTCCTATAATGACAACTTCGTTAATTTTCATTTGAAGTTCTCTCATAATTATGAAATATTAATTAAAAAAAAAAATTAAGCCTTACCTAAGTCTCTACTTGCTATAACATTAGCGCCACTATTTAACAAGTCTTTAATCAAAATATCTCCCATCTTGACAGGAGCGTTTACAACGGTTTGTGCTATTATCATCAAAGCTTCATTTAATTTATCTTTAAGTATCGGTTTGTCAGTTCTTACGGGAATTAGAGGTAAAAACCCATTTTCCACTCTGATCGTTGTTGTAAGAATTCTTTTGGGTTCATAAAATTCTTGAGTAGCATATTCTAAACCCCGATTGCACGTATAACCTTCAAACGTGATTTCATTATTAGGATTTTTAATAGCTTTAATCTCACATCCTGTAGGACACACAATACAACGAATAACTTTAACAGTACTTATTTCTGACATTAATATCACCTCTTTTTAATCCTCCTCTATTAAAACTTCAGGACGAGGAATGACTTCTATTCTAATTTCTTTAATCGTCGTTTCTACACCAATTTCTTTAAGATTAAGAGCTAATTCGATCATTTCGCTAGGAATCACGTACACTTTTTTTCGTGTGTAGATTACTTTATTCTTCTCATCTTTAAATTGAATGATTACTCGTCTATCAGGATATTTCACTCGAAAATTAAATATAATGTTAGATTCAATGTCACTTTTATTTACAAGGTCTGGTTTTAGATAATTTATGTTTTCACCAGGAATGCATTTAATCTTCTCTTCTTTTTTAACTGGTTTATCATATCGATATTGTATGTAATCGATGACATTTTTTCCGGCTCGCTTGGCTTCGGAAGTAACCATGTCAACTAAATCATGAACTTGGAGAACATTTCCACAAGCAAAAATCCCATCAATCGTGGTTTCTAAATTATTATCCACCATTGGTCCACCATTTTGGGATAGAGTAGCTCCAGCTTGTAAAGTTAATTCATTTTCAGGGATTAATCCCACTGAAAGTAACAAGGTATCACATTCGATAAATCTTTCAGATCCTATTATTCGGTCATAATCCTTTGTAACTTTTGCTATTGAAACGCCTTGCAATCTATCTCTCCCGTGAATTTTAGTGACAGTATAACTAGTAATTAAGGGAATATCATAATCCTCTAAACATTGAACTTGATTTCTCAGAAGCCCACTTACGTATGGTTGGATTTCAACTACAGCTTTTACATTACATCCTTCCCATGTCAATCGGCGGGCCATTATCATTCCAATATCTCCGCTTCCTAAAATGACATATGTATGTCCCGGTAAATAACCTTCAATGTTTACGAATCTTTGTGCTTGTCCCGCGGTATATATTCCCGATGGTCTAAATCCCGGAATGTTGATAGCACCCCTCGTTCTTTCACGGCATCCCATAGCAAGTATTATTGCTTTTGCGCTAACTTCAATGAGCCCTTCTTTGTTGTTCACGGCATAAATTTTTTTATCTTTTGTAATTTCAATAACCATCGTATCTAAAATATACGGTATTTTCAAATCATTGACCTGATTAATAAATCTTTGAGCGTATTCAGGTCCTGTCAACTCTTCTTCAAATTCCTTAAGCCCAAAACCATTATGGATGCATTGTAATGTAATTCCCCCTAACTCTTTAGCCCTTTCTATTATTAATACTTTTAAATCTGATTTTTTGACTTCTATTGCTGCGGCTAAGCCTGCTGCTCCAGCACCAATAACAAGTACATCTGCTTTATAACTTTTCATTCTTCTTCACCACTCTCTAATTTTTTAAGTAGTTCATCCTTGGTTTTAGAAACTAAATAATAGGAATCCTCACTTTTTTTGGTGACATCTTGGTACGGGATATTTAATTCTCTTGCGAGAATTTCCATCACTCTTGGACGACAAAAACCTCCTTGACACCTACCCATTCCAGGTCTACAACGAAATTTGACACCATCAACATTTATTGCCCCCACAGGCGCATGAATAGCATTTAAAATCTCTTTTTCAGGAATAGTTTCACATCTGCAGATGATTCGACCCCAAGCTGGATCGACTCTAATTTTTCGATCCAGTTCATCTTTTAAAAATTCCTTAAACCGTTCGGGTTTAGGCCGAATTGGGTTATATTTTTCATTGGGTTTCAAATCAACGCCAAGTAATTCAAGATATTCAATCACTCTCTCTGAAATTGCATAACAAGATGTCAATCCAGGAGATAAAATCCCTGCGACATTTATAAATCCATACACGTCAGTGTTATCAATTATAAAGTCATAACTATCTGGTATTGCTCTCAAACCAGCAAAATTCCTAATTGAAGCACGTTCAGGCAAGTGAGGAACCAGTTTTCTAGCTCCTTCAAGTATCTCTTTTAACCCAGCTTCTGTTGTTGATGTATCTTTTTTATCTGATAAATTTTGGGCATTTGGTCCAACAAAAGTATTTCCGTGAGCAGTGGGACAAACTAATATTCCTTTTGAAACTTTTGTCGCCATTGGGAATAGTACTTTATTTAAATGCATCGAATTGCGATCAAATAAGATATATTCGCCCTTACGAGGCATTATATCAAAATAATCCAATCCTACCATCTTAGAAATTTTTGAAGCAAATAATCCAGCAGCGTTTACAATATTTCGTGCTTTAAAAGTACTTTGCTTGGTTTTTAACTCGAAAATATAATTTTGATGACGAATTCTTTTTACTTTATGACTGCGAAAAAATTTTACGCCATTCATCGCTGCATTCTCTGCTAATGCAAATGTCATCTCATATGGACTCACAATACCTGCAGAGGGGGCATGAAGTACTCCTACTACATCATCGGTTAAATTTGGTTCCATATGTTTAATTTTTTTCTTATCCAGAATTAATTCTAAACCAACTATTCCATCTTGAATTCCATTGTTACGTTCTACTTC
The DNA here is from genome assembly GCA_964583985.1 of uncultured archaeon. Taxonomy (GTDB): domain Archaea; phylum Asgardarchaeota; class Lokiarchaeia; order Sigyniarchaeales; family SOKP01; genus SOKP01. The sequence continues at coordinate 67,564 of CAZOYD010000006.1, read as the reverse complement.
CAAATCTTTGATTTGATTATCTTCTAAGGCGACCACAAAAGAACCTATCCTTTGAAGGGGAAAATTAAGCTCCTCTGCAGCTTTGGTATACATTTTATTACCTTTAATGCACATGTCTCGCTTTAAATACTCTCTTTCTGCAGCATAACCCGCATGAACAACTCCAGAATTAGCTTTTGTAGTACCTGAAGCAATATCTGCTTCTTTTTCTAATACGGCAATTTTAAGGTCATATTTCGAAAGTGTGCGTGCTATACAGCATCCAATCACGCCACCTCCAATAATAATTACATCATAAATCAATAAACCGGACTCCTTATGGCATAATTTTATATACTTACGTCTTAATTATTAGAAAACTTTTCTTCTTTAAAACTTATTGAGGAGAATTTATTTTAACTTTAAAGAGATATTTAATACGAAAAATCTCATTAATCAATCCACTAATAAGAGTGCTCATTCAATAAAATGCTTGGATAAGCCAGAATAAATTAAATACAAATGCGATAATCATCAATCCTATTGTTATTGGATTAAAAATCGTGGTTTTTAGAGATTTTTCTTGGTTTAATCTCATACTTCCCTTGATCAAATTATCTACGGGTGCGAATTTTGAACTTGCTTCTTGTTTGAGGTGATAAGAACCTAAAAATCGTGGACTTCTTAATTGCTTAATGATATTATTTGGATCCTTTGAATCAACCCAATTTAATTTGTTATTATTCATTAATTCTTCGTAATTTTCGATAATACGAGGATCTCCTCGATTATTCACTTCTTTTGATTTATTATTTTCTGAAGTCATATTTTCGATAAAATAATATACTACTCATCTTAAATTCTTTATTATTATTGAACATGAGTTACCAGAAAGCTTCTTTCATTTTATCAGTAGAATCTTTTTCCAAGGAACCCTCAATATTAGACCCGAAATCTGAAAAAATGCTGATGTCATTGTCCCATTTAATGAGCACTTCTTGAGGATACTTTTTGAAAAAGAGGTCTCCAATTTTTTTCAATTCCTCTTCGGCCTTTTTCTCTTTCACTTTATTAGAGGTGCTCCCGATAAATAGAAAATCTCTCCTTTTTACCACTATGAACTTTAAATTGCTAAGTTCGAAATTAGTAATACCACCGTTTGAAAGTTTTTCTGCGAAGGTATTTAGAGCTGAGATCAAGCCACCGAACAATTGGGGATTTATTTTTTCATCAATAACTCGCGAAAAGAGAACTACCCCTGTTGAGGCAAGTATCCACAGATCTTTGAGTATTTTCACCATTTTTATCCCCATTCGTTTGGTTGATTCAAGTGCTTTGAAAAGATTTTATATGAAATATATTGTAAAATAAATCTTGATTGTCAATAAATATTACTTTGGTTTATAAAAATATAAAGGAATTATATTCAATTTAAATAATTTCAAATTTTCTAAGGAATAAAATTTTATCTTTTCTGGGTTTTATTAACATAGATAATTTCAATTTATCGAATTTTCAAAAAAGGTGGGTTTGGATATCAAATTAATAGTAGATTATGGAAAAAAAGGGCTTACAATAAGTATGGATCCTAAATGGAACGTAGAGGTACTCAGACCAAACCCTCAAAAAATAGTGAACAACCCGGTTCAAGTGATTCAGGATGAAATTAATCATCCAGTGGGATCAGCATCACTTGAACAAATTATAAAGGGAAAAAGGCACGTGCGAAAAGTTTGTATAGTTTCTTCAGATTCTACTCGTCCAGTACCCTCTCACTTCATATTGGAAGCTTTAATCAATGAACTTAATAATTACGGAATAATGGATTCCCAAATTATCATCCTAATAGCAACTGGACTTCATAGACCATCTCGAGAAGCAGAACGAGAAAAGATTATGGGGCAAAATCTTTACGGAAGAATAGAATGTAGAGATCATTTAGCGACTGATATGAACGTTCTCTCTTATTTAGGAGAATCTAAAAAAGGAATCCCCATCTATATAAACAAACATTATCTTGAAAGTGATATCAAGATTTTAACTGGATATGTAGAACCTCATTTCTTTTTTGGTTTTTCTGGGGGTTGCAAATCAATAGTTCCTGGAATAGCGGGTGCAAGCACTATCCAGGCAAATCATTCCGCTCAATTAATCGCTTCAAAATATTCGCGATTTGGGAAATATCGCGAAAATCCAATGCACGTAAACTCCATGGAGATTGCACGTCTCGCAGGAGTTGATTTTATTGTCAATGTATGCATTGAGGAACACCATAATATAACAAGTATAGCAACAGGATCATTAGAAGACGCCCATGATCACCTTGTTCAATATCAATTAAAAAAGATATTTAGCCCAATAAAAAGACCATATGACATTGTAGTATGTGGTAATGGGGGATTTCCTCTCGATTTAAATCTCTATCAAGCGGTTAAAAGCATGGCGATAGGTGAGTTGGGAGTTAAACAGGGAGGGACCATCATATCTGTAAATGAATGTGTTGATGGTATAGGACAAGAAAAATTTAAGGAACTTCTCTATTCCGAAATGAGCCCGAAAGAAATGCATGATAAGATATTAAATAAGGAAATTATTGTACCAGATCAATGGGAAATCCAAGTTTTAGCACGAATCCTTCAAAAAGCTGAGATCTACGTGGTATCAACTCTTAGAGAAGCTGAATTAGGCAAGATTGGATTAAAACATGCTCAGACAGTAGAGAATGCTATTTCTAATGCCTTAAAAAAACATGGTCCAGATGCTCGCATCTTAATACTGCCTAATGGTCCTCAAGTCATCCCTCATTTTATAGAATAAACTAATTCCTTTGGATGACCTATTTTATCAGAATATACGACTTATTAAATATATTAATGATTTCTCCAAACTAATTGATAAAAAGATGAATTTACTTTATCTTCCAAAATTATTTCAAAGGATTTCAAATAGTTCACAATGTCTTATCTCTAACTTTTAAAATATAATGGATCAGCTTTCCCATAAGTACGGGGGAATTTTTTCCCTCAGTTATTTGATGTACGCTGACACAGAACAACTTCGAATAAAAACATTTTTAAATAGTGGAGTAACTTAATACTTTATTGCATAAGGGAAATATTATATTCTAAAACGTAAAGAAATAAATACTAAAAAAAAAATTAGTAATATGGAAAACGATTATTAGTAATTTCTATCACGAACTTATGAATATCTAACATTTTTCCCAAATATGAAAAATAATAGAATGGAAAAAAACAAAATAATCAAAAAAAAAATTGTAAAACAAGCAAAAATGAATATTTTTGAATATCTGTTTTTATGTTTTTTTATTTTTTAAAATAAAAAGTGAATTATTATGACAACCAATTATAAAGACCGCTTGCGGAGCACTCGACCAGTGAAGGATGAGGAGGATAGTTGCACTACAGGTTTTGAAGAATGCTGCGAAAATCCCTGCATAGAATCCAAAGATGGGGATAACGTGTGTCTAAACTGCGGAATGATTGTTTCTCGCAATCTTGTGGGCAATGAGAGAAGAGCTTATACCGTAGAAGAGGTGAACAAGCGCCGCAGGACCGAACCGCGCTGGAGGGAATTCGGCCCTCGCACCATGCTGCCAAACACGAAAATTGACAGCAAAGGACGCTTAATTAATGCAAAAGGAAAAACCCTGTTCTCAAGACTATCGAAAATCCAAAACTCTTTGATTTCAAGCATTGAAAGGAACTTTTGGGAAGCAAAACCTAAGCTTAAAATGCTCACATCTAAAATGAACATTCCAGAGCACATAAAAGAAACAGCTTGGAAAATCTATAGTGTCGTAGCTAAAAAGAAGTTAACAATGGGTAGATCAATTGATGGTTTTATTGCTGCTTCCTTATATGCCGCAATCAGAGTACATGAATTCCCACGACTCTTAGAAGAAGTATGCGATTCCTCGATGACTCCTCGTAGAACAGTCCATCGTTCATTAGGCATGATTGTAAAGGAAGTCTTACCTGAACTAAATTTGAGATATAAACCCATTACTGCTGAAGCTTTAGTATTTCGATTTGGAAACGATTTAGACTTATCCATGGAGGTTCAAAAGAAAGCAATTGACATGCTAAGAGAAGCATCCAAAAATGGATTACTTCGTACTGGAAAAGATCCAAAAGGCTTAGCCGCAAGTGTAATATACATGGCTGCTAAAGCAAGTGATTGTCGAAAGACGCAAGCGGAAGTTTCTAACGTGGCCAAGGTTACCGAGGTTACGTTAAGAAGCCGTTCCAAACAAATTAAGATGAAATTATCCTAATTAGGTAAATTTCCTCTGAGGTTAATACAAGTTAATTTTACACAATTTTTTAATTATTATTTCTAATTTCCTTTTTTTATTCTTTAAATTCATTTCATCAATAATCAAATTAATTTTATAAAACAAAATACTTGATTTTAAAGATATTTCGCATAAAACCTATATTCTAATTTCATATCATTCCTATTGTAAATCGTGTTCTAAACTTTAAATTTCGCAATGTTTTAACATCTATTGAAATTTTAATTTAGAAATCAATAATTTTATTGAAGTATAGGATGATGACTGAATGCAACCCTTAGAAATTCTTCTATCAATAATGTCCTGCATTGCGGGGTATTTTATGGGTTCTGTTAATCCCGGATACTTATTTGGTAAAATGAAAGGAATAGATATAAGAGAACATGGTACAAAAAATGCGGGAACATCAAATACGTATAAAGTTTTAGGATTAAAATATGCTGCACCAACTGCTCTTTATGATGCGTTTAAGGGATTATTCATGATTTATATCGCCACGTTGCTGGGCGTGCCTCTTTTCTTTGCTCAACTAAGCGGAATAATGGCCATAGTCGGCCATATTTTTCCATTTTACATGAACTTTCGAGGCGGTCAGGGGGTTGCCGCCGCCACTGGAATGATGTTATTTTACATCATAATCTATTTTATACTGAATTTTGCAAGTTTGTTTTATTTCATAATTTTTGAAGTGGTATTGGTTGTTATCTTTACGTATATAACGCGACGCGGAACTATCCTATCCATTATCTTGCTTCCTCCTTTCGGGTATTTTATCCTCGTGACTTATCCATGGAATCCTTTTAATTTATTCTTTTTGATCATCCTTGCACATATCACGTTCATTGGATTATTCACTGTTATTAAGCGCAATACTATTCAAATAACGGATGAAAATTATACGGGGCACAAATGGAGAGTATTAACTCGCCCATTTTCAATATTATTTGTTGTATTTTACATGGTGTTTTCACAAGAAATCGCTCTAATAATCATAGGAATTGTTTCAATCGCATTCATCCTGCTGGACTTGATAAGGTTCTTGCATAAGCAGACAAACGTGCTATTGCATGAAAAGGTTAAAAAATTATTTCGAAAAAACGAATATCATACATTTTCTTCAATGACGATATTTCTCACGGCCTTCTTCATCACTATACTCGTATTTCCAAAAGAAATCGCTATTACAGCAAGTGTATTTTTAATATTCGGGGATACTTTTGGTAAGGTATTTGGCTTGGCATTCGGTAGGCATAAAATCTTGAATAAAACGGTTGAGGGCACCTTGGCATATTTTGGATGCATTTTAATCTGTAGTTTCGTTCTATATACACTTTTGGACATATCACCTTACATCCTCATCTTCGGGGGAATTTCTGCTCCTCTAATCGAGTTATTTTCCATGGGAATGAACGATAACATCACGGTGCCCATATTCAGCGGAGCGATAATGTATGTTGTTTTTCTTGCGGGATTATGAAAAAATTGACTATGCATTTTTATAAGATCTGCATTCTTAATTTATTATTAAAAAGCTCTTGATCGAAATTGAAGGTGAGAATTAACTCTGATAGAGATCTTCATGTTTGTGATATCAATCATCATAGGTTACATTTTAGGTAGCATCAATTCGGGTTACTTGATTGGTCGAATGAAAGGAATTGATATCCGGGAAGTAGGAACTAAAAATCCGGGTACTTCGAATGTGTGGCATACTCTTGGCAAGAAGTACGGGATTTTAACAGCCGCTTATGATATTTTCAAAAGTCTCATTGCTTGTATTATTGCTATATATGTTCTAGATGTCAGTTATTATTATGCTCAATTTAGCGGATTGATGGCAATAATCGGTCATTGTTTTCCATTTTACCTTAAATTTCGAGGGGGAAAAGGAGTAGCAACGGCTATAGGAATGTTACCTTATTATGTTTCCATGTATATGTCTACATCTATTCCGTATGATTTTACGATGATTTATCTTGTTTTATTTTTGCTGTCCATCGCAATGCTATTTATTTATATTACACATTTATTAAGCATGCTTGCTTGGATAATGTTTCCCATTTTAGGATTTGCTTGTTACGTTTATTATCCTGGAAATGGATTTAATTTCTTCTTTCTTGCAGTATTGACGTATCTTTTTGTATTTGTGACTTATACTGCAGTGATTAACAAGAAGTTTCCTCTGAAGGATAAGATCTTTAAGAAAGATTGGATAAGAATGATACTACGCTTGCTAACCATCGCTTTCCTAGTCTTCTACGACGTGTTTTCTCAAGCGATTTCATTATTAATTATTAGCATCTTTGGTGCAATCTTTATTTCACTCGATTTTAGAAGAATTTTTAAGCGAAGTACTGAGGTAGAAAGAGAAAAGGATTCATTCTACAGGAAAGATGAGATAAAAAAATTTTCATCCATTAGCATTTATATCATGGCATTTTTCATTACTATATTGGTATTTCCTCGAGAAATCGCGTTTAGTGCTAATACTTTTCTAATTTTTGGTGATATTTTTGGAAAAGTTTTTGGATTTGGATTCGGTCGCCACAAGATATTGAATAAAACAGTTGAAGGGACACTTGCCTACCTTGGATGCATGTGTCTATGTGGATATGTATTGTATACCATATTGGATATTTCTTTAATTGTTCTAATTTTGGGAGGTCTTGCTGCGCCTATTACTGAACTCTTTTCAATTGAGATGAACGATAACTTTACAGTATCTATAATAAGCGGTACTGTAATGCGTGCGGCTTCACTAGCAGGTTTGTAAGATTATTTTTTCTTTTTCTACTATTATACTACTGTTTTCTACTTATAACCGATTTGATAATCTTTAAACAGTCTTAGCAGTAAGATGACTTGATTTTGAAAACGTTTTTATAAGATTGGATTGCTTACAATATTTGTAATCCAAAAAGAAAGTGATAATTTGACTCCAATTGAAATATTTCTATTCATTCTAAGTCTGATCATAGGTTATTTAATCGGTACAATTAACCCTGGTTATTTAATAGGGCGGATGAAGGGTATAGATTTACGTGAAGCAGGTACAAAAAATCCTGGGACTTCAAATGCGTGGAATGAATTGGGAAAAAAATATGGAATTTTAACAGGCTTTTATGATATTTCTAAAAGTTTTATTGCATGTGTAATCTCAATAATTTGTTTAGGTGTAAGTGATTATTTTGCTCAATTTAGTGGAATAATAGCAATAATCGGACATTGTTTTCCATTTTACCTAAAATTTCGAGGCGGAAAAGGAATGGCAACATCATTAGGTATGTTGCTCTATTATTGCATAATGTATATGGTTACCTCTGATCCTCCCGATTATACGATGGTTTTTCTTAGTTTTTATTTGATCCTTATCGCGATATTATTTATTTATATTACAGGTGTGCTTAGAATGCTTGTTTGGATTCCCCTTCCGTTTTTAGGTTATGGAGTTTTGGTATATTATCCGTATAATGAGTTTAACATATTTTTTTTAGCGGTTTTATCTTTTCTCTTTGGATATACGACCTATGTTGCAGCAATTAGCAAGAAATTCTCTTTTAAGGGTGTAATCTTCAAAAAAGATTGGATAAGGATGAGCTTTCGACTATTAGGCATAGCTTTCCTAATTGTTTATGATGCATTTTCTAAAGGTGTTTCCTTATTCATAATTTACATTTTTGGGGTAATTTTTATTACAAATGATCTTCAGAGAATTCTTTGGAAAAACACTGAGACTGAAGGAGAAAATGCTTCTCTCTATAGGAAGGATGAGATAAAAATATTCTCGTCGATTAGTATTTTTATCGTTGGTTTTTTCATTACAATTATGATTTTTCCACGAGAAATCGCTTTTAGCGCTACTGTATTTCTAATTTTTGGTGATATATTTAAAAAAATTATTAGTTTAGGATTCGGTCACAATAAAATTTTAAATAAATCTTTTGAAGGAACTTTAGCTTATTTGGGATGTATTGGCTTATGTGGATTTGTATTGTTTACTTTATTGGAAATTTCACCAATTGTGCTTATCTTAGGGGGAATTGCTGCGTTCAGTACTGAACTCTTATCATTTGAGATAAATGGAAATTTTACTGTACCAATAATCAGTGGTTCTGTAATGTATGGTGCAATGTTAGTAGGTCTTTAAATCAAAATTATGCTACTATTTTTTTAATATCAAAACCCTTTTTTTTTCACTAGGACTATTATATCATTACTCTCATAAGGAAAAACTCTATATCATTGATCCCTCTAAATGATTTATACACTCAGAAATAATAAAGCTATAGAAAGAAATTTAAATAAAAATCATTAGATTCTGTAAGATCATTAAAAAGAGTAAAAATGTACTCATTTTATTTCAAATAATAATACTAATAATGGTTTGTTGTACTATTTGTGAAATCAGTCCGAATAACTCTATCCCATCGACCCAAACGGTGGATTTACTATTTAATAGAAGAGAGTGTTGAAATTAACTGTTCTTTCCAATACTAATATCAAATTAATACAAAAGATATTGTGAATAAAAAAAATTGATTAAAAAAATAATAGGTTTTCCCGACAAGCCATTTAATTATTGACTACAACTGCCGTCACCGCAATCACAATTACATCCACTACAATCAGGACACCCTCCACCACCACAACCTGAACAACACTCTCTTCCTTTTTTCGTACTTAAAACAACTATAGTTATAATTACAGCAGTTATTCCTAAGATTATTATAGTGGGGAGGCAAACATTACTAGGACAAATATATTCTTGACAACAATAGCTACAAGGCGTTGTTTGCATTAAATTTGCTGGTGTTAGACTTGGAATGGTCATTATAGCAGGGGAAATTGTCGAAGCTATTACTGATTTTAGATTGAGACCTATTTTTTCTCCGTTGTACTTCCCTACATCTTTCTCTTTAATTTTTTCGACTTTATCTTTTATTAACCCTATATTTTTTCCACAAAACGAGTTAATATCCTCTTTTTCCCATTCTTTAAATGGATTGAAGTTATTTTTCTTGATATCATCTTCTAAATCAATAACTGAATCTCTGAGAGCAACAACAGTCCCGAGAGAATTGCCAAGAGATTCTAAATCTTTTTTTATAGAGACATTTGTCTTAGTTCCAAAAAGTGCATTCTTAAATATCAATCCATATGCTTCTCCAACCTTTTCATAATAAGTCATTGGATTAGAATTGCTATTTTCCTTCTCCATCATTTCTAATTCAAATTCAATATAATTCAACGGTTTTTCAAGTCGATACGTATCCTTAAAAACACTTGCGCAAAGATAATACAATACTTTCATAATAATTTTCTTGAAATAAGAAACGAGACCTTTAGATTTAAAATCTCGATATTTATCTCTTAATTTATGGAGTACTGTTAACTTTAAGATATATTTAGAATACTCTCGAGCAAATTTTTCAGTCCTTCCCAATTTTTTAGCTAATATGTAAACTCCTTCGCATCTTAAAAGCGAGATACAATTTCTTTTATTAATTCCTCTAAAAAAACATTCCATTGGATACACCTTACAAATATGTATAAAAAAAGCCTCTAAATTTCAAAATATACTTCGGATAATATAAATATTTGCATTGGTCTAAATTTCTTTTAAGAGAGTTATCTGCCCCTTTTTTCAAACTATTATCATTCGAAATGGATGATAATTTTACAGTACCAATCATAAGTGGTCCCATCATGCTATTTGCTGGATTATTCCTAGGATTATACTAAACCATTATTTTTATATGTAATATAGATACAGATAATAGGATTATACTTATGTAGAATTTTATAAGTGTCAGTTGAATAAGTAGTTATTATATATCATTATTATTATGTGAGGTGTTAACGTGAATCCAATTGAAATTTTTCTGTTTATAGCAAGCCTTATCATTGGCTATTTAATCGGAACCATAAATCCCGGCTACATTTTTGGTCGAATTGTAAAAAAAATTGATCTTCGAGAAGTGGGGACTAAGAATGCAGGAACTTCGAATACTTTAAAGGTTTTGGGAATGAAATATGCCGTACCTACGGCGTTGTATGATATTTTTAAGGCGCTTATCGCCATAATTCTCAGCGTGTTAATGGGATTAGATATTATCTGGGCACAATTTAGTGGTTTTATGACCATCATCGGTCATATCTTTCCTTTTTACCTCAATTTTCGAGGGGGAAGAGGGGTTGCTTCGGCAATTGGCATGTGGCTATTTTACGTTGGAGTCTATTGTTCTACAGATTTGGTTTTCCTTTTTATGATAATTTATTTTATCTTATTGGCTACGATATTTTCATTTATTACGAGAGTATTTAATCTCATTCCAATCACTTCATTCTCTCTGATGATCGTGTTTGTTTTCATTCATTATCCGAAATATTTATTATTCTTTAACATCTGGTTTTCAATCGTTATTATTCATATTATTATATTTACCTTTATAGATTTTTTTTCAGAAGTTGAGATTAAAATAGAGAATGAAAGTTTTACGGGGCATAAATGGCGTATAGTACTACGATTTGGGTCAATTATCTTTCTATTTTTCTATGAATTTTTCTCTTTGGTAATTTCTCTTATAAGCATAACTCTTTTTGCAGCAATTTTCATAATTCTTGATTTTATCAGATTATATGGAGAATACAAGCCGAATTCAAGTGAAGAGGTCAGTAAAAAAGTTGATGTATTATATAGAGAGAAAGAGCATAAGAATTTCTCCTCAATCAGCGTTTATTTAGTTGCTTACATAATTACACTTATAGTGTTTCCTAAAAATATCGCAATTATAGCAACCACGTTTCTCATTTTTGGTGATACGTTCGGAAAATTCTTTGGTTTGGCGTTTGGAAAGCATAAAATATTAGGTAAGACTTTAGAGGGATCTTTAGCTTACTTGGGCGTGGTGCTAATCTGCGGATATTTACTTTATGAACTATTAGATATTTCTCCAATAGTCCTAATATTGGGGGGAATTTCTGCTCCAATCATTGAATTATTGACTTTAGATATGAACGATAATTTTACGGTACCGATAATAAGTGGTGCAATAATGGTCGCTGCGTCTCTATTTTTCTTATAAATAAATCTCTTTTTTATCTTTTTTACAATAAAATAAGATTTTAAATATTTACTCTATTTTTTTTATAGTAATGTCTTACATTGAAGAAAAATACGCTGAAAAGATATTCACCATACTTGATAATTTATCTTTTGTTGAGCAAGATATTAGAGAATTACTCGAGGATAAAACAATTAAGCATTCTGACAAAATCGCTACATTATGCGCCAAATGTAATAAAGATTTAAACCTGATCTTAAAAAAATACTATCCTGAAATCAAGAGTTTAGAATATAAGCTCCAAATTAAATCTCGAATGAAATTTTATTTCGAATTAATTGACAAATTAACAGATTTTATTAGAAATGTGGAGACTTTTCAAAAGCTTGATGATAAATATTATGAATTGCTAATTGAATTCATAGATAACAAGGAATCTCTAATATCAGGAAAATATAAAGAGATCTGTTCTCAAGAACTAGTAGTATTTTATGATAAAACGACAAGAGCTCATCTAGAGGAAATTCTGGAGAAAAAATTGATGATTCATGAGAGACAGTTCTTTACGCTTGGTCCATTAGAAGAAGAAATTAAAAAAGTCGCAACTTTGGCCGGTGCGGACGAAGTAGTTATCTTTAAGGATCGCGATATGATTAATCAATTAAATTTTATAGAAAACCCTCAATCGCTCATTTATTATTCAGTCTACTCCGAAAATGAGGAATTATTAAAGGAGATTGGCACGGAAATAAAAACCTACCTTGTTTCTAAAGGTTATGAAGCAATGATATTTATTGCAGAACTATCAGATATCCTTACAGGAAAGGAAATGTTAACGGGTTCGATTATTACTAATGCCAATTTAAATCCTGATTGAAATTTCACCTTAATTTTATTCTTTTGCGAGCTCAAAAAATATTTAACTTTTAATGCATTTATTTTGATGATAGTTTATGGGTAAAAAGAAAAAGGAAGCTCCCCTAACCGGAATGACAGTATCTAAAGAAGAGGATTTTTCTGGCTGGTACACGGAGCTAGTAAACAAGGCAGAGTTGGCAGATATTCGTTATAATATAAAAGGATTTGTCGTTTATAGAGAATGGGCTACGATCACGATTAGAAAAATGTATAAAAAAACTGAAGATTTGTTGGAAGAAAAAGGTCACCTCCCATTAACTATGCCTTCTCTCATCCCTGAATCTAATTTTTTATTGGAAGCAGCCCATGTTGAGGGATTTGCTCCAGAAGTATTTTGGGTTACTGAAGCGGGCACTTCTGGAAAATTATCAGAAAGATTAGCCTTGCGCCCCACAAGTGAAACTGCTTTGTATAAAATGTATTCCATGTGGATTCGGAGTTATAAAGATCTACCCTATAAACGATATCTTTCGTGCCAAGTATGGAGATATGAGGGAAAGATGACGAGACCCTTCTTCAGAGGGAGAGAATTCCATTGGATCGAATCTCACAATGTTTTTGCCACAATGGAGGATGCGATGGAACAAGTTAAAGAGGACATGGAATCGACCTATCAAATTCTTCAAGACGAATGTTGTATTCCCATGATCTTTTTTCAAAGACCGGAATGGGATAAATTTGCAGGAGCCGTCCATACCTATGCTGCTGATGCATTAATGGGATCTGGAAAGGTTCTGCAATTACCTTCAACACACTTGTTGGGACAGAATTTCTCGAAACCATTTGAGGTAAAATTTGTCGATACGGATGGAGAAGAGAAATATGGTTATCAAACTTGTTATGGCCCTTCTCAAAGTAGAAATTATGGTGCCATGATTGCATATCTTGGAGATGATAATGGACTTGTTTTACCTTTTGATTTAGCACCAGTTCAAATCGTAATTATTCCAATACTCTTCAAAGAAAAAGAGGAAATAGTGCTCACTAAAGCAAAAGAAATATTTGAAAGGTTAAAGAAAAAGTATACAGTAAAAATCGACGAGTCTGACGAATCTCCTGGAAGTAAATTTTATTATTGGGAATTAAGAGGAGTCCCGATTCGGATCGAAATCGGACCACGAGATGTAGAGAAAAAGCAAATGGTCTTAGTAAAAAGACACGATGGAAAGAAGATTTTTGTCAAAGATCCTGAATTAAAGAAAGTTGTAGATAAAATAGCTCAAAATTATTCAAAAGAGCTCAAGGAAAAATCCATGATCGATTTCGAATCGCAAATTGAATTGACATATGAAAAAGACGCGGCGATTGAAGCCATTAAAAACGGGAAAATAGTGGTCTGTGGTTTTTGTTCGATAGATTTAGATGGTCAAAGTTGCGCGGAAGTTGTTGAAAAAGAAATTGGTGCGGAAGTCAGAGGTAAAAGAGTGGATGAAGAGAAACATGAATTCGCAACGTGTTTAATTTGTGGAAAACCCGCAACATGCACGGTTTATATTGCTAAAAGCTATTAATTAATGTAAAGAAACTCTTATCTTTTTTTAATTGTCAGAAATTTAATACCACTAAATTCAAATCATTAATTCATGATAGTATAACCAATAAGTCCCGCGATTAAGATTAGAATACCTCCCGGTAAGCTACTAAAGATTATAATGATTATCCCTAATCCTAAATATAATAACCAATTCATGGGTACCGGATTACCCGGTCTGGTAACACTTAGCATTACAATTATGGCTAAAACAATTGAAATTACTATAACCATTGCTTTGGATGTATCAAAGTGACTGACATTAAATCCTGTAAGAGTCTCAATTAATGTGATTACTCCCCCAATTCCCGCTAATAACCTCATTAAATCTTCTTCTCTCATATTATCACTTCAGATTTTAATGCTCATAGAACTTGTTTTTAGAGTCTTTTTAGATTTAAGGTGGGATTTTTGATATTTAAACCCAATTGGAATGAGATTAAAATTTCTTAAGGACATCCTCAAGTCAATAACGGGAAGCGAATTAAAAGAAATGATAATTTTGATTAACGATCGGGTAGAAGTTTAAAAGAAGAATAATTGAAAAATCAAATAAATATCAATCCCAATTGCATAGATTGGGATGATATATCTCCAAATCTCATTGGGAAATACTCTTGTTAGGTATGGAACTAATATCGCAGCGATAAACCCTCCTGTAAATATGGAAGGCAAGAGAATTAAGTCTATCTCAACCCCTATAGCACTAATAAATATAAAAGTAAGGATACCTATAAATGAAACAATCGACTCTGCAAGAGAGACTATTGCTATAGCACTTTTCTCATATACACCCGAAAGTAATTGACCCATCATGACAACTGGTCCATATCCACTTCCACCGATGCTCTTATTAAATCCTGCAACTGCTGAAAATAATACTATCACCTTTAAATTACTCGTATCCTTAGATGTGCTCTTTAAAAGAACCTAAATTGAATTCAACACTAACAGAATAAATTAAAAAAAAAGAAGATTCGATAATAATCGTAAAAACTGTTTTTCACTAATTATTTCTATCTATTAACTTGTTTATTTACTTAATAACGGAAACCACGACCGCCTCCTCCACCGCCTCGGTTATAAGAACCAAATTGTTGAGGAGCTTTCTCGGTCACGACTACATTTGAAGCTTGGGGACCTTTCTGGCCTTCGGATACATCAAATTCAACTTTATCGTTTTCGTGGAGCGTCTTGTATTCATTATCATCACCCGCTAAGGCGGTGTAATGAACAAATACGTCACTTCCTTCTTCTGAGTTAATGAACCCAAAGCCCTTACGGGAGTTAAACCATTTAACTGTGCCTTTAACCACTTTTCTAACACTTCTATTTATTATTGCTTTTTATTTGGCTCAAACTTAATTTGATTGAGCCTAAGTCCAAATTTAGAAAAAAAGACTGGTATTACTTGTACTTTTTTAAAAAATTAAAACTATATAAGAAAGTAATCCAAATGTAATAAATTTTGTCTTCTTTGAGAGTTTTGTAAAAAAAAAAAAGTCACATTATAAGATACTTCCCCTTAATTTTCAAATATTATTGTTTTATCATGACTTTTTAGGGGGATAGAGAACCAAAAAGTTTAAGATTTTTCTCAACTTTCTTTTCTCAAATTCATTTGAGGTTTATTTTAGTTGAATGATTACATTCAGTCTTTAACAGATGATTCTATTTATTTCATTAAAGGTGATAATAATGCACGTTATCCTAATTCAAACTCACTTTTACTCGGAGATCATCTCATTGATACTGGAGTGTCTGGGAAGGTTTTAAGAAAAGTGAAGAAAACTCACGAGATTAATCACGTAATCTTAAGCCATTGGCACGAAGATCATCTTCATGGCAATTATTTGCTCCCAAATGCGGAATTTTATTCTCATGTGAAGGATAAGCCCATCATAGAGGATGTTTCAAAAATGATTCCCTACTACATGACGGATGGCATCCCAGTTGGAGAAGATCTAAAGAAATTATTCATATATTTGAAAGTTCAAAATACCGTAATTGATAAAACCATTGACGAAGGAGATATTTTTCAGATTGATGATGATATTCATTTACAAGTGCTATTTACTCCGGGGCACACCGCGGGACATTGCGCTTTTTATGAACCGCATTTAAAGATAGGATTTTTTGGAGATATCGATCTTTCTAAACTGCCCTATTATGGAAATATAGATGCGGATCTCGCTGAATTTGAAAATTCAATAGAAAGAATGCTGAACATAGAATTTGATATTGTTGTTACAGGTCATAAGGGACCAATTATGGGAAAGCAAGCAATAAAAGACGAACTTAGAAAATACAAGACCATATTATTTCAAAGAGATGAGCGCATTTTGGCTTGCTTTAATGAAAATACCCCGATAAGAATTGAAACCTTAAAGAAGAAAAACTTGATTTATAGCAAATATTATTATGAGGAATTTGAAATCATCGCGGAACTACTCATGATCAGAAAACACATTGACAAATTTCTATCACAAGGATTAATTGAAAAAGAAAATGATGGATACGTGTTAGGTTGAATAGACCATAAAAAAAGAAAAAAATTGTAATTATACCTATTTTTCAGTAGCTAATCGTTCAATTTTACTTGGCATGCCTTCGTCATGAGATACCGATTCGGGAATTTTCTTCATCATTCCTTTAATGTCGATTCCTTTAGATTTTAAGGTTCTACTCCTGAAGACATATATAATTGCTCCAATACCGGCAAATGGAAAAACTACCAGAGAGACTATCAAGCCCGCGTCAGGATCCGCTAAAAGCAGTAAAAGGAATATTGCTGAAAAGACGGATCCAAGAACTCCCATTATTTTTAAATTCATCGAAGAGGGTCTAAACCCAGCATTCTCATGTAATTCTGGGAACTTTTTCTTGAATCCAATAGCACCTATACATAATGGAATTTGAATGATTAATACTATTACTGCAACAACTGCGCTTAATAGAGTTGCGGCTACCTCGATTGACCCTGCTAGTGGTGTTAATAAAGGTATAAATGTCAAGAGAAATATTATCCCTACTATATAGAGGAGAGTTAACGCGGGAATGGGAGTTTTGTGCTTTTCATGCACGTGGGAGAATCTTGCAGGAAACAAGTGCTCTCTACTGCTCATCATTATATCCCGAGAATATGCCATGTACGAAGGATGGATTGTTGAAGCGATTGCCAGAGCAATAAGGATTGTAACGAATACCACGGCACCCTGTGGAAGAAGTCCACCAGTTATAATTAATTCGACAACTGTGCCTATTGGAATGTTCCATTGATGTACTCCGGCAACCATGACTGCTTGTAAGGTATATAATACCGTAAGCGTGATTAAGCTTATCAGTAATGCTCGAGGTATGTTCTTTTTCGGATTCTTAACCTCACCAGCCACATCCAAAATTAAAGTAAACCCGATATAAGAGAAAAAAAACACTAAAGCTGCGAAGAGCACCGGACTTACTCCTAATGGGAATAGATTAGCAAAATTGGAAGGATTGAATGCGGGAATTGCTGCAATGATGAATATGATCATGACCATTATATCCCCAAAGATGGTAATGATCAATTCAACCAATCCCGTTAATTCAATCTTTATCCAATTAAGCAAGTAAAAAGCAGTAAGCACTATCAATCCTATTATTATAACAAATAGCATTTCAAATTCCACAGGAACCAGAAAAGCTTGAGCTAAAAAAACTCCGAATGTCGCGGCTAAATAAGCTAATGTCGATCCCACGGCTAAAATTATTAACCACACGACCATAAATCCTCCAAATCCACCCGTTATTCGACTTGTGATTACATAAGAGCCACCCGCTACTGGAAAAGCTGATCCTAAGTAAGCTGAAATGAATGCTACAAAAACTGCAGGAATGACAGCAATTAAATAAGAGATGAAAATAGCCGGTCCAGTGAGCGAGAGATAGGCTGCGGGTGATATCCAGATCGAGGAGCCAATCACCATGCCAACGATGATAAATACCGCCATGGGCAAGTTGAGCCCCCGATTAAGTTCTTTGTCTTCCACCATCATATATCACTTGTTATAATTTCCTAATTAGTTTAGTTAAAATTTTGAAAAATATCATTTTTTGATCTATGTCGATAACTCTATATAAATCTTTAACAAAGAAATGGGAGGATTTGGACTAAAAGGTAAAAAATAGTGAGTTAATATCGCTTGTTTAATTTTTCTAAGGAAATTTTTTTCCTTTTTTGTTTCTTCTTGAGTTCATTCATGGCGTCATTAACAGCAAAATCATAGGGGGCTATGTTATCTTGAGTTGCTCCATGAATCACTTCAAATGTTTTCTCCGTGATTTTGGTTTTGACAAATCTGAAAATCTCATCGGCATTTTTAGCTACTTTATTAACAAGTAATGCCAATATTTCGCCAGCATTTACCACAAAGTCTGGAAATGCAATAATTCCTCTTTCTCTTAATACTTCGGTGGTTCCCTTTTCATAGGGGATGTTAGCGGCAGGCACAAGAGCAATCGCTTTTATTTTATCCACATTTTTTTTATTTATCACGTCAGGTCGAGCGCCCGGGATAATGAAGTCTGTTTGGTATTCTGATGATAATTCAAATAATTTTTCTTTTGGTATTTGCAACAGGTTTTTACTCTCATAATGGTTGACTAAATCATCTCCATGTTGGAGTTTTAATCTTAGCAAATCTTCAATTTTTAACCCATCTTCATCAAAAATTGCTCCTTTAAGCGTGGAAACCCCTGTGAGAGTAAAATTCAAATTTTTCAAAGCAACCGCAATTGCAGTTCCTACTTTTCCAAAACCTTCCAAGATGATTTTGGGCTTTTTATGCTTTTCTTGTTTTATATCTGCAAGTTTATCTAGATTAGTATAAATTGTCTCTAAGCAATCCACAACACCTTGACCAGTAAAGAGTTCTTCCACCGGGACTCCATATTTCTTTAATCCAATGGGTTTTGGAGCGAGATTAGGCACTCCCATCACTTTAAACATCTTTAGCAAATCATTGTCATCGGTTCCCATATCTGGACCTGGATAATAAACATCGTGCATTATGAATGGAGCTATTTGGTCTGCAAATGCCGTTAATAAAATCCCTTTTTTTTCTAGATCGGAAGGATCTCCCCAAATTCCTGCTTTTGCCCCTCCTATTTTCAATCGGTAAGCGCAAAATTTTAAAGACATTGCCCGTGAAAGCCTTATCATCTCATCGACGGTGATATCTGGAGCCAATCTTATTCCTCCAGCAGGTATTCCATAAACCGCATTGTCTATGACTAAGACACCATTTAAACCCACTGAGGGGTTGTTTATCGCGATAATCTTTTCTGGACCGGAGTCGTCTAACAATGAATAATCTCCTATATTGAAATCCATTCTTGATACCATTTTATAATTTATTTGTTAATTGTTTTAAATCACATTTCAAAATTAATAAAAATTAATGTTTTAATTTTAGACGTCGTTGATTATTTGATATTTTTGTCAAAGTATTCTATATTCTTATAATCTTTTTTTATTATTATGAATTTACCTTTTTATGGAAAACTCTAGACCGATGCTATTTGAATTTTATCCTAATTTGAAAGGAAAAGTTCCTTGGACGCCAATATTAACGAAAATACCTTCTGATGTTAATGAGTTGACAGAATTAGAAAAATTCTTGAAATTAAACGATGGTAAAATCTACATCAAGCGAGATGATAAAGATCATGAGATTTATGGTGGTAATAAACTGAGAAAGTTTGAATTCATCTTTGGAGAAATAGTAAAGAAAAAGAAGAAAGGCGTCATCACGCTTGGTGGTATTGGAACCAATCATGGTATAGCTTGTGCAATTATCGCTAAACAATTTGGGTTAAAGTGTCACCTATTTTTGTCCTTACAACCACTTACTTGGCATGTGCAGCGATCTTTGTTATTATACGATTATTTTGGCGCAAAATTGCATTTCACAAAAATTTTTGAATTGGGGATACTTAAAAGCCTTCTCTACAGATTTTTTCATCCAAAATATTATCTCATGTCAATAGGCGGCTCCCCTTTGCTTGGTATTGGATCACCCTTGGGATCTATTGGATTCATAAATGCCATGTGTGAACTCAAGAAACAAATAGATCAAAAAATCTTGCCTGAACCAGACGTGATTTTTGTTGCGGCAGGATCCACGGGAACATCAGCAGGTTTGACAGCAGGTTGCAAACTTTTAGGTCTGAAGACAAAAATAATGTTTGTCAACGTTTCACGAGATATTGTTGTTAGTCCTAAAGCCTTAATAAACATAGCAAATAAAGCGATTAAATATCTCAGAAAAAGAGATAAGTCAATTCCTGATATCATAGTAACTGAGGAAGATTTTACGATGATAAAGGGATATCTTGGTTCTGAATATGGAATTAAAACAATTAGGAGCCAGAATGCGGTCGATTTAATTGAGAAATTAGAAGGTAAAAAGCGAGGGTTTAAATTAGAAACAACGTATACGGGAAAAACCGCAGCTGCTATGCTAGATTTTCTTGCAAAAAAGGAAAATAAATCGAAAAACGTGTTGTTCTGGAATACGTACAATTCGAACGATTTGGATTCATTTCTACGCGAAACTAATTTTGATTACAAAAAACTGCCAAAAAAATTTCATACATATTATGAACAAGAAATTTTCCAATGTTGGCAGATTGTAGATTGCCCGGAGGAAATCCGTAAAGAATGTCCTGCTTATATGAATCATGAATACCGCTTTTGGAACATCACAGACTGTAAGTTAACTGATGCTAAAAAGGAGCAAGCGAAAACCTATTTGGAAAATGTAATACGATTAGAAGATAGCTAAAAAATTTGGATAAAATAAAAAGAGATATCATCATTTAACAGAATCCATTAGGTTTTTTAGTAAAGTTGGTCTGTCTACTTTCCCAAGCCGTGTAATCGGAATTTCCTTCTTTATTATGACTTTTTTAGGCACTTTGAAATCTGCTAATTGCATTTTACAAAAAGCAATTATATCTTGTTCATCCACATTTTCTCCAGATTCAGGAACAATTGCTAACCAGACAACTTCATTGTAAATTTTATCTGGTACTCCTACGGCTGCTGCCATCGCAACTTTAGAATGTTCTAGAACAACGCTTTCTACTTCAGAAGGCAAAACTGTATAACTTCCCACACGAATAATGAATTTTTTCCTTCCTTTAATATATATCCTCCCATCTTTAGTTATATAACCCAAATCACCTGATCTACACCAACCATCCTTAGTAAATGTTGCTTCATTCTCTTCAAGCATGTGATAATATCCCGGTATTGTCAAGGTTCCTTTAAATAACATTTCTCCTGTTTCTCCGAGAGGTAATTCTACTTCATTTTCATCAACAATTTTTATTTCTTGTTGGGGAAGCAATTTCCCGATATACCCGTTCGCTAATTCTTCTAATGGATCTCCAATATCCGTAAAGGTGACTTCTGGTCCAGATTCAGTACTTCCATAAGCATTGAGAATATTAGGACAGATTTTGTCTCTCATACCTGTTAATAATTCCATGCTTACTTTTTCCCCACTTACTATGGCTAACACTAAAGAAGAAAGATTAAAACTATCTAAGTCAGGTAGAGTCAAGGTAATTGCATACATAGTTGGAACGCCCCCAATTAACTGTAATCTCCATTTTTTCGTTGCTCTTAATATATTGTAAGGGTTCCACTGTTCTTGTAAGATAATTTCACATCCAGCAACGATAATAGTCCCCATAATTTCAACTGAACCACCCACATGACTGGGAGGAAAGTTATTAATCATTTTAAATCTTGGTTTTAGACCGAATGGTTCACCTTTTTCTTGAATGTAACTTGCTTCTAAATAACTCGCATGAGCGATATTTCTGTGAGTTAATAAAGCAGCTTTTGGAACACCCGTCGTTCCTCCAGTAAAAATAATCAGAGCTCCTTCATCAGGATC
This sequence comes from uncultured archaeon, assembly GCA_964583985.1. Classification (GTDB taxonomy): domain Archaea; phylum Asgardarchaeota; class Lokiarchaeia; order Sigyniarchaeales; family SOKP01; genus SOKP01. The sequence goes on along the minus strand of CAZOYD010000006.1, from coordinate 45,808 downwards.
CAATTCAGACCTTCTTCTTTTTAACACTTCATCAAAAGTATAATCTTTTTCTAATAGACTTTCAAATGGTGATCCAAATTCATCTTTTCCGATCATATAATATTTAGTTTCAGGAGTAAATTCGGTTTGAAGATCTTGAATAGTATTTGCAATATCATACCCCCTTGCTTTACCGATTAGAACAACTATTTTTGGATCAACATGTGAAATAAATCTCTGATAATCTGCACGCCTGAAACGAATATCCATGGGAACACATATAGCACCAATAGAATTTGCAGCTAAATAAATTAAGGCATATTCCATTATCATGGGTAAAATCGTGACGATTGTATCTCCTTTATTAACTCCTAAACTTAAAAAAGCTTTTGCTAAATGATCAATTGTATCAGCAAACTCTTGAGCATTATATTTTTTCCATTTAAATCTGATTAACGGAAAATCTGGATCTTCTTTGGCCCAATATTTAACGTATTGCCATAAATAATCTAATTTTGGTATTTTCATTAGGATCAGCTAAAAAAAATTATATTCATATTTGTATTTTTATATTTTGTATCTTTCATCCAAATCAGTTCAATATCAAATAAATAGGTTATTGTAGAGCGAAGATCCTCAAAAAATAGAATCCTTATTCTTTAAAAGTCTAATAATGCTGATGAATATTGAGAGTTATGAATTTAATTTTGAAATATTCTCAATTAATTTCATAATCAATGCATATATTACTCCCACATCAGCAATTTTTAGCTTTTCGCGTGGAGAATGTAAAGCTTCTATGGTTGGACCGAATGAAACCATCTGGAGCTCTCTTAACCTCGTCTTAATCATTCCTGTTTCTAAACCGCCATGTACTACTGTGGTTTCTACCTTCTTTTTTAATATATCTTCATATTCCGCCTTTACATATTTTAAAAAGTTAGATTCCAAATCTGGGAGCCATTCGGGTAATGTTGGTCTTAGAAACACCCTCCAACCTCCAATTTCTCCTAGTTGTTTCATAGATATACAAAATGAATCTAATTCGCTTCGGATTAAGCTTCTTGGATAAAGCCATATAATTTCTGAATCTTTATCGGTATCAATGATTGCAAGATTATTAGAAGTCTCTATGAATTTATCATAAATAATTGATTTTTTTAAAACTCCATGCGGGATGATATTAACAGTCGAAATTAATAATTTAGATTCCCTCTCTGATAAATACTTGCTTGGAACAGTTTTTTTGTATTCTATCTTCAGGTTTGGTTCTATTTTCTCGTAGTAGTGGAAAATGGTTGAGATTTCCTCATTAAGCAATTTCTTAAAGTTTTGGCTATTTTTTAAAGGTATACCTACGATTATTGAAGATTTAGCTGGGATTACATTAGATTTTGATCCACCTTGCCACTTACTTACGAAGACTTTCATTTCCTGTGAAATATTTGACATGATCCTACTAACTATTTTATTGGCATTAGCTCGTGGTAAGTGTATATCTTCTCCTGAATGCCCGCTTAATAATCCGTGTACTGAAATTTCATAAAAGTCTAATTTATCAGTTTCATTATAGTCAACCCATTCGAATTTCTTTGAGAATCTTATTCTCCTTCCACCCACAGAACCGACTACTATATCTTCTAAGGGTCCCCCATCGAGATTGACCATCAAATTACTTTGTATCTTTAAAGCTTCAGGATCTAATAAAGTTGCCCCATCGAAACCATCTTCCTCATTAACGGTAAGCAAGACTTCAATGGGACCGTGGGCTTTTATGGATTGATCGACTAAGGCAGCTAGCGCTAATGCTACTCCAATGCCATTATCAGCTCCTAAAGTTGTTCCATCTGCATCAACCCATTCAGCATTATCCTGAATACGAATCGGGATCCCTTGTGTTAAGAAATCAAATCCTTCAATTTTATCCGTTTCACAAACCATATCCATGTGGGCTTGAAGTAATAGAGAGGGCATGTCTTCCATTCCTTTCGTTGGAGGCTTTTTGATTAAGATATTTCCCACGTCATCTTGAGTTATTATTAGATTGAGGGATTTTAATTTATCTTGTTCAATCAACCAAGATTTAATTTTCTCACGAATCTTATCTTCATGCTTAGAAGGTCGAGGGGTAGAAGATATCACGTGTTCAAAAATGTACCAAACTATTTTTGGTTCTAACTTTTCAAGGACCATGTATCATAATAGAGTTATTCTTTATTTGAATTTTTTCAATTACTCTTTTTTCGACTTCCCGAGTAATTAAGAATATTTTAATTATCTATCAAATTCTTATTTTTATAAAAAATTATTATTAGTGGTTCTTTAAGTGAATGATATTGTTTTATATGAAAAAGAAGGGGATATAGGAAAGATCACGATCAACAAACCAGATCAAAGAAACACGATTGATCTTTCACTGCTTAGAAAATTGATAGAATGTTTCGAATTAAGTGCAAAGAACGGAGATGTATGCGTGATATATTCTGCAAATGGAAAACATTTTACTGTGGGAGCAGATTTAAAATATAGTTATGATCTAATAACCAACGAGGAAAAATTTGCTGAAGGCGTGCAATTTCTTGAAGCATGGCAGATCCTAACAAGAAAAATGATAGCACACCCCGGAATTATTATTGTAGGATATCACGGATGGGTTATTGGTGGGGGTTTCGAACATACATTAGCTTGTGACGTGCGAATTGCTGCAACAGATACGCGTATAATGTTACCTGAGGCAGGAGTCGGTCTCTTTTTTTCTAATGCGTCTACTAAACTTTTACCTCGAATAATTGGGGAGGGAAGAGCGAAAGACATGATGATATTTGGCGATGAAATATCCGCTGAAGATGCTCTTAAAATAGGCTTAGTCACACGAATCTGTAAACCTGAAAGTTTAAAAAGGATTCTAATAAAAACTGCAAATACTATAATCCAAAAAGGACATTTAGCATTAAAATACACGAAAACTTACTTGAATGAGAATCAAGATCTTGACTTAGAGGGCGTTCTTGCTAGAGAGTCAGTAGCAATGATTGAAACATCACAAACTGATACATTAAAAGAAAGGCTTTCTAAATTTGTAAAAAAGGAGAAATGAAAAAACTTTCAGGGATATTCATATTATAATCAACAGTTCCAACTGTAAGGATTATACAAGTTGGATTGAAAAAATGATGAATAATATAGGCAAAAAGAAAAATTAAGTCGCTTTACGAAAATAATCTAAATTAATATTTTGAAAACAAGAATCAATCGATTCAATATCTTCCAATTCTTTAATAGATATCCTTTTTTTATCATTTAAATCCTTCGCAGCCCATATTAATTTATTAAATCTTTGGTGGTGGTGATGAAAACGTTGATTAGCATATTCTTTAGCTTGTTTAGTGTATAATAGAAATGACCAATCACTTCCCTCCATCAGCAATAGTTCTCTGGCAATTTGTTTTAAGATACGTTGTTGCGATTTTTCGGGATTGGGATATAAATTTAGAACATTTTCAAATTCTACTGCAGAACTATTAATATAAGGCCAAATCCAGCCATGTTCCGGATTTTTCCAAACTTGAAAATGCCCACCTTCACCCCAACTGCTCTCCTTCATCTTGATCACAGAAAATTCACCAGCATGTTTTGAAAGATATTTTGAAAAAGTAATCATTTTGATATCTTTTTCGCCATAGATTAATTCGAAGACTCTTTTAAGCCATGGAATTCCTTCCATCCACCAATGGCCAAACAGTTCAAGATCGTAAGGGGACACGATAATGCCTTTCTCGTTATATTTACTTGAAAATGAAGTCAATTCTTTTAAAAGAGAAGAAACAAAATGATCCGCATCCAATTTGACCTTGTCTTGGGCTTTTTCAATATCATATAGTTCCTTTTGCTCATTATCAATTGATTTATCGGTAATTCTCCAATATGGTAATCCCGAATCAGGATCCTTTTTATGAAACTCTCTATAGTATCCATTACCAGGATAACCTATTTGTGCATCCCATACTTGTCTGCTGGTGTTCATATTCCTCCCAAAAACTGATACACCGGTTTCTAATTTATATCCAAAATTGGTATTTAATCCTAATTTATTTTTATCCTCAATAATCTCTGCTGTTAAAATTCCATGAGAATCAACAAAAAAATATTCTATCCCAGAGTTATGGAGCCAATAATCAATACTTTCTCTTACAATATTTCCATTTTTCTTCTTGGGACGATAAGCACACTCGGGAAGCCATATTCCTTTTGGTTCTTTCTTAAAGTATTTCTTATGGGTATCATATGCAAGTTGTATCTGAGAAAAAATGCTAGAATCTTGCTCAAAAAGAGGTAAAAAACCATGAGTTGCCGCACAAGTTATTAATTCTATCATCTTCTCCTCTTGAAGCCATTTAAAGGTACCCAAAAGGTCGGTATAATAATTATGATAAAAAGCAGAAAGGATGCTTTCAAAATTGTGCAAATGAAATTCAGCAATTTTCTTTCTGGTAGGATGATTATAGTATTTTTGAATATCAGACTTAGCTCGCTTTATTAAATCTTCAGTATAATGAATAAATTGTTCTTTCATGTAATTGTCAGCCATCATTTCAGCCAATATTGGGGTGATATTTATAGTTATATCAGTCTTTATTCCTCTTTCTTTAAGATCTCTTAACACATTTAATAGAGGAATATATGTTTCCAGATTAGCTTCAGTATACCATTGTTCTCCTGCAGGCCATACCCCACTCTTCTTGCACCATGGCATGTGACCATGCAATACCAATCCAAAATATCCTTTAGTCATTTTTTTTTTAATATTAGGTTTAATTGCATTGGATTAACTAAGGAATTGTTTTACTTATTTTTATCGTGATATGATCTGGGTTTAAATTTAGTCTAAATATCTGAGGTAAAAATAATAGGATAAAAAAAATTTTAAAGTAGCAACTAATTTAACCTAATTATCAATTTAGATAATTATTTGGTGAAAAAAATGGTTTTACAATTAAAATCAATAAAAGCACCTCCATCAAGAGAGGAGTTAAATACCCGTCTTGAAAAAGTGCGAAACTTAATGCACCGTGAAAAATTAGATTATTACATCTCATTTGATCCAGTTAACATTTATTATTTAACCAATTTTGCTAATAATGTTCATGAGCGACCCTTTATCTTAGTAATTGAGAAAGAAGGAGTGCCAAAAATGGTAGTGCCACTTTTGGAAAAAAGTCACGTTGAAACAAGAGCATTATGTGATCTGCAGTACTTCAGTTATTATGAATTTCCCGCTCCAAAAGGAGAAAATTGGTACGATCAATACCAAAAATTGATTCAAAATGATAAAAGGGTGGGTATAGAGTCTGCCATGCCCATGGGAATTGCTGAAAAAACTCCAGGGATTAAGATCGTTACGGATATTATTGATGATGTTCGAATTATAAAAAGTGATTACGAAATTGGACGTTCAGTACATGCATGTAAGGTAATCAATAAGGGTCATAAGGAAGTTCTTAAAATATGTCGACCAGGTGTATTGGAATTTGCATTGTATCAAAAAGTAACAGGACTCATGACATCTAAAATCGTTCAGGATATTCCGGATGCTAACTTCATGGTATGCAAAACTACAGCAGCAGTTTGGCCCCCTTCATTTTCTCATGATCCTCATATTATTCCTAAAATTTTTGCTGAAATGGAAAATGGAGGACCGCATGTTTCTATCGTCTCTGCACAAGTAGATGGCTATGGAGTTGAAATAGAACGAACTTTCTTCCTCGGTGAAGTACCCCAAGAAGCTAAAAAACCGTTTGAAATAATGTATCAAGCAAGAGATTTAGCATATAGTCTGCTTAAACCAGGAGAGAATATGGGAGAAATTGATAAAAAAGTTAGGAAGTTCATTACAGATAATGGTTATGGGAAATATATCATCCATCGAACAGGCCATGGACTGGGGATAACCGGACACGAAGCTCCCTTTTTAGCAGAAGGTTATGATCATCCTCTTGAAAAGAATATGTTAATAAGTGTCGAACCGGGAATCTACATTCCTGGATTGGGCGGATTTAGGCATTCTGATACTGTGTTGATTACGGAAGATGGTTATGTTAAATTATCTAAAGCACCAGAAAAGTTAGATGATCTTATTATTGATTTATAAATCTATAATTCTCTTTTTATCTCTTCTATGGATTTACGTGAAGTGGGTTTTGGGATCGCTCCTTTTATGTATCCAAATGGTAGGATCGTAAGTAAATAATCATCCTCATTTAATTTAAGTATCTTTTTCGCTTTTTCTCTATCCATAGCTCCAACCCAGCAAGTTCCTATTCCTAGTGACCAAGCCATAAGCATCATATTCATGGAAACCAAGGATGTATCTACAACATACCAATTAGGACTGATTTTTTTTTTTCCTATTATTGCGATTGCTAAGGGTGCTCTTTTCACGAATTTTCCGTATATTGCTTTACTTGCTATTTCTTCTAGAAGATTTTTATCCTTAATGACAATAAATTTCCAAGGTTGCCGATTCGAAGCACTTGGAGTCCATCTTGCCGCTTCTAATATCATGGTTAGAGCATCTTCAGCAATCGGTGCGTCTTGAAATGAGCGAATGCTCCTTCTGTTCTTTATAAACTCCAATAATTTTTCTGGTTCAATCATAACATTTTAAATGATTAAACGGTTAAAAAGACTATTTGAATATTTTATTAATTATTATAGGGTTGATGGGATTGCATCAAATTTAAGGAATATATAATTAATCTAACTGATTCTTTTCATTGAAATAATCTGCATCTAAATTTGGGAAAAATTTCTTTTTACGTCCATCCTTTTGAAAACGTATGAGATTCAATTCTTTTAATTTGTTAATATGATAATGAATAGTTTTATGGTCTACTTTTAATTTTTTAGTAATTAGGTTATTCCATAATCCTGGTTCTTCCTCTATCATTTCTAATATTTCGAGCGTTAATTTACTTTTACTTAATTTTAAATCTATATTTGAAATGGGATTTTTATGATAATATGGAAAGTAGACGATAAATTTACCAACTCGCTTCTTTCCAATTATTTTATAGGTTTCAAGAATATCTAAATGCCAGACTAAATTTCCGGCAGCGAGTTCTGTTTTTCTTAATAACTCATTGAAATGAATTCCCGGTTCATTTAATATTAATTCGATAATTTTATCCCTATTTTTATTTTCTAATACGTCCTCCAAACTTAAGCGATGGGCACCCTTTTCGATTGAAACGGTTCGCATTTTTAAATATTGCATGTAATCACTTTTAGAAATTACAATTACAACAGCGATAATGCCACTAAAGAGAATGACGTAAAATGAGATCCAAATCCAATTATCATTAATAATGCTTTCTTCAAAGTAAGTAAAATAATATGCCGTGCTAGCATTAAGAAGGGATATTGACGTTTCTAAATACAATTCTGAGTTAGATTCGTTTAGTTGTTCCCGTGTTTCAAGAATTTTCCAAGATTCACTGGATGGCTCATAAACTCCGATTGAATATTGTGTATTCAAACTAAACCCATATTGAGAACCTTTTAGACTTCGAATTACCATATTTTCAATGGTGACATTAGTTGTAATCATCACTATACAATTATATTTATTTTGATACTGAATGCCTCCTTTATTTGGATCTTGTGGGGCTTTACTTACTCCAAAATTTCCTATATTTTCTTTTGAAGTGATGTTTAAGTATATAGGATTGCTATTGTTGATGAAAAAGTGAATTTGCTTGTTTTGAATGCGGTTTTCATAATCAACGTCAAGATCCATGGAAACATTGGTACTAATGCTTAAAAGAATATTATTAGAGAAATGATAATTAACTGTTTCACCTGCATTTATTGAATCATTAGTAGAGAAACCAGGAACATCTACATCACGAGCAGTAACCGTGTTGAGGTATAGATTTAAACTTAATATTACTACAAATGATATAAGAAAAATCGCTGTTTTATTTTCTCTTTTCATCATTTTACGAATAATCGAACAACCTCAACTATATTTTAATAATATTGATAATTAAAAGATAAAAAAAAATAATGGTAATTAAATACTAATGTCTCATCTCTTCTTCCAATAATAAATCGCTAATACTGCAATCAAAGCACCCGCTCCTACTCCAACACCGATAATTATCGCGAGCGTGTAATCTGGAATTAAAATTGTCCAATATGAAAAATGATCAACATTGGCAACTAAATATCCGTTTTCAACTGTAGTTGGGACTGATACCCATTCTCCTGTAGTTTCTTCATAATAAGCCCATGTGCCAACCTGATTTTGATTCGTAGCTTGAATCATTAACTTAGCTTGTATTTGATTTGTAGTATTTGTTTGAATTCTAATACAAAATCCTTCATTATATTGATATCGATTCCGATTTCTTATTTGATAAGTATTTCCATTTAATAATCCAAGTTCTAGTTGTTCTTCGGTGCACGTCATGTTCATCTTTAAATCTTCGTTGGTTGTAACTTCAATAGCAAAATCTTTGACCCCAATCTTCATTGGCTCACAATTTATATCTAAATCAATATTTACGTTAGCCATTATTCTTAGTTGGGTTCTCAATCTGAATCTAAAATTATATTGCTCAGAAGCATTTAACCTTGCCTGGTAAGTGTCTTGATTAATTTCTTGAGGAGTGGTTCCTTGCGCCGCAACAGAATTTACGTTAAGTAAGGAAAAAAGTACCATGAGACTGACAATACCTATTAAAATCTTATGTGTATTTTTCATTTTTTTTCAACAAATTTAGTTATCTGTAAGAAAGAAGTTCATTCCGTATAAAAAGGATTGAGGAACAATTATTCCCATTAGATTTAATCATGCAATAAAATCACAAAAATGTATTGCTGCTAATAATTTTGATTTGAAATTCGAAAAAAACGATAAATTCAATATTTAAAGGTTCCACTTCAAAAAGCGGTCTTCCTAATCCTTAAGTTTTAATATAATAATTTTGATAAATAATTAAAGATTATAATATTTTAAGATGTTGAAAAGGAATTCAAAATATTTGTAAATTTAATTGAATTCATTTCAATTCAAACAGAATATTGGAGAAATACTCATGAGTTTAAAAGATTTCACAAAGGAAGTGTTTACTCGATATGGATTTACTGAAGAACAGATCCTTATATATCTTGGTTATTTAAGAGTGCCTAGAGCAACTTCTTCGGAAGTATATCTCACTTTAACCGACCAATATGAGGAGTTGACATACGAAAAAGTTCTTGAAGAAACAAATCAGCTCGTTGAGAAAGGTTTTTTAAAACATGTTCCTGGAATTGTAGATAGATACATTCCGCTTGAACCATTTTTCGAATTATTTACATCAGAATCCGAGATTTTTAGAAATGAGATTGCTCAAATCAAGGATAGGATTTTAGCTGATCAAGCAAATAGGTTTGAAAAATTAGAATCAATCCAAGATAAAAGCATAAATGAAGTAGTTACTGCCGTAGATGGACAATTAAAACTATTCTTTGAAGATTCTGATACCAAAAGTAATTATAAAGCAGAAAAAATAAATGTAGCACGAAACCGCTTTACTGACACCTCAAAAACCCTTGAAGAAAATATTCATTCAATTTTAAACGTGCTAAATTCAGATTTAAAGAATATTAGTACCGCAAGGATCAAGGAAAACGAATCTGAAGTCAATACAACAAAAGAAAACATTACTAAAATAATCGCCGAGTTATTATCTGATTTTTCAAACCGAGTCGAAAATATTGAAATAGAATTAAAAAAAGATCTTGATGAACATGTGGATCGACACCGAACTATCTCAGATGATTTAAAACCCCGCATGGAACAAATTCTCGAGAAATATTTAGAGAGGATGGATAAAATAGTTTCAGATTTAAAACAACGGATCTCTAATCTATTGAATGAACACGCTACTCACGTAAAAAATACCACTGATACTCTTCAGACTAATTTAAAAGCGACAGTAGATGAAAGGCATCGCATTTTAAATGATCAATCAAATGATTTCAAAAGCATGACACTTACCTTAATTGACAATCTCCTTGAACATGCAAATCGTTTTACTGACTTTTCTGAAGATATGGCTAAAAAGAAATTTTTCTGGATGGGAAAGAAGAAGAAATATAAAGCTCGCCATGAAACAACAATTCAAAACGTATTGAAATACACCGAACCAATGAAAGAAGATTTCATCAAAACAACTGAAGATTATATAAAAGATACGCGTAATACTACTGATGAAATTAAACAGGATGTAACTGACATTATTTCCAGAGAAAACCAAAACCTCGAAACTGAGACAACAGAATTAGATCATAAAGCTCAAGAAACTATTAACGTGCAGTTGGAAACATTAGCAACAGATATGGCAGGTGAAGTTGATAATACCTTGCAAAACGGAATTAAAGATTGTTCCAGTACAACCATAAAGTTAAAAGATTCGCTTGAAAGCGCGATAAAACAGCATCATAGGCAATATAATGAAGCAATCAATCGACACAAAGATGATTCGCTTAAACATTATACAGAATTTGATACTGATGTAAAGAAGATTAAAGAAGATTGGATTAGAGATACTGATGACAAGTTTATTATTGGAAAACGTGATGTGTCTGATAAAATTACTGCAGAAATCAGTTTATGGGGAGATGAATCTGCTAATCTAGAAAGATCCTTGAGTGAAATGCTCAGTGATCATAAAACCAAATATGAAGAAAATGCTAAAACACTGCAAAATAGCTTATCAAACACTACCAAGGACACCGCACAAAATATCAAGGATGCAATCGCTGATTTTACGCTCCAATTCATGAATTCAATTGATGATGGAACGGAATTATCAGAACAAAATGAAGATAAACTAAAAGATATTTTCAATGCATCAAGTGCGCTTCCTGAAATTTCTGAGATTACCACCTGGCAAGTCATTGGTAGAGATGCCATGGTATCTGCTATTAAAGACGCAATTTATAGGACAAAATCTTCGGTTATTATCGTGACACCAGTCGTAATTCCAGAAGTCTTGCAAGTTGTTAGTGAATTTGCATTTCAAAAGAAAGCAGCACGCTTCATGCTTACTAGTCATTTCCCAATGGACCAATATGGAGACATCATTCGTAAGATGATGAGCTTAGGCAATATTCAATTCAGGCAACTTAATACTCAAGGCGATTTCTATGCTGTCACCCGAGATGCCGAAGAAGTTATCATTGGTCCATTTACTGATAATGAATCAGAAATGATAAGCGTGGTTTCCAACCAAGCTTCTTACGCTAAATTATACAGTCAATTTATCGGGCCAATTTTCCAGGCTAATAGCCGTCCGATAAAGTAAATTTCTTTTATTTATTTCTTTTTTTAATAATTATAAGCTATTAAATTGATTTTTTACGTAGTTGAAATGTTTATCGTTCGAATTATATTTTCCATATATTCGTGTCTTATCAATGAGTATTCTTCTTACTCATTTCCTATATGTTAAAATAAAAATAGATTGTAACTTTAAAGATCTAAAATGTATATGATATATCCTAATAATAAATAGAGGTAATTTTTCGATGAATCTGAGAGATGCCATGTATAATAGGAGGACAATTAGAGATTTCATTGAGAAACCAATAATCACTGAAGTATTGAACAAACTTCTTTTGGATGGAATGCAAGCTCCGAGCAACAGTCATGTGCGGAAGTGGTTTTTTATAAATATTGAAAGTAATGGTATGCGGATGAAACTTGTAGGGAAGGAGGGAGAAAATTTGATTAGAGATAGAGATCCCGAACAAATTCTTGATGATTTAGGTTTTAAAGATCACGCTCAGAGAGAGATGTACAAGTTCTCAATACCAAAACAGGCTAAAATGATCCTTACAGCAGGTGCGGTAATTATACCCGTTTTTAATCAACCATTTCCATTGATGAATCCCAAACTTCGAATGCATCTTAATTATTTTGCATCAATATGGATGGTGATCGAAAATATTCTCCTTTCTGCCGTTGAAGAAGGCATTTTTGGTGTCACCTACATTCCAAATTATCCCGAAAAGATTAAAAAATTACTAGAAATCCCTGAAAAATATGATTTTCCGTGCATTTTAGCTTTAGGTTATCCTCAACCGAACGCAAAAGTCTTTCGACCAGATCCTTTTATGATTGAAGAAAGAGTTTATAAGAATTTATGGAGAAAATTCTAAAAAACCTATTTAATATATATTTTTAAGTGAGTTATATTATAGATCTATTCATATCAAATGATTTTATTGTCTTATTAATTTTACTTAAATCAGAAAATAATAAAAAAAAGTTTTAGTTCATTAGTTTTTTAGTAAAATATGATTTAGGTGGAGCTTATTTCTTGGCTGGAGCCTTTTTCTTGGCTGGAGCCTTTTTCTTGGCTGGAGCCTTTTTCTTGGCTGGAGCTGAGGGTTTTTTTGCTGGAGCTTTCTTTTTTGCCATCAGATAATACCTCTTCTTATTCTTTAAAAATTTAAGAAATATTTTAATACGTTTAAATGTTGGTTAATTACATTTTTAAAGATTCGTTTTTTGAGATATTAATTTAATTGATTCCTTTCTGATCGCTATGATGAAAAATTCATTTTATCCATTTTATCCATCAGATTTAAATAGAAAGCGAAATTTTTAATATTTGTTCGATATCGAACGTTCGAAATCGAACTACCTAAAATAAATCAAATGAGGAAATGAATATGGAAAAAGTAATTGCGTATTGTGGAATTAACTGTTCAGAATGTCCTGCGTATTTAGCCACTCAAAAGGGTAATCTTGAGGAAATTGAAAAGATCGCAAAAGAATGGTCAATTCCAGCGATGTCTTTTAAACCTGAAGATATTTATTGTGATAGTTGTAATCAGGACGGAAGACATTTTAGCTGGTGTAGTGAATGTCCTATAAAGATTTGCTGCCAGGCAAAAGGATTCGAAAATTGTGCTCATTGTGAAGATTATTTTTGTGATAAGTTAAAGATAACTTTTGATAAAGTTCCCTTAGCGAAGGAGTGTTTAGATAAAATTCGAAAGAACTTGTAATTTTAAAATCAAATTAAATAAATAAGGGAAAAATATGGAATTAGAAGAAGTAAAAAAAAAGTGCTTAGAATTGATGGAATCCTCCAAAGCGGTCTATTTAACTACAATTGATTCTGAAGGATACCCCATAACGAGGGCAATGTTTAATTTAAGGAATAAAGAGCAATTCCCTGAGTTCTCAGAATTCTTTAATCAATCAACCTATCAATTTGAAATTTATATCTCGACAAATACTTCCTCATCTAAAATCAACCATATTAAAAATAACCCTAAAATATCTGTTTATTACTGCGACACAGAAGATTTCAAGGGAGTCATGTTTGGTGGGGAAGTAGAGATTATTAATAACATGACAATAAAGAATAAGATATGGCTAGAATGGTGGACAAAATATTATCCTGATGGTGTAAAAGACCCTGATTACACGTTGCTCCGATTAAATCCAAAAATGGCTGAGTTTTATTATAAGTTGCAGAAATTTCGCTTCAAAACAGGTGAACCATTATAGAAGCTTTAAGGGAGGGTGGATTTTTAATTTCAAAAATCCATCAACTTTCCAAGAGAGTGTTTTCTAAAATACTATTAGCAAATAATCTTAATGTATTTAATCCATCACAGGGTCGTATCATATTCCTTTTATTGCAAAGAGATAATATTCCCATTCATGAACTGGTCGAGCAGACTCAGCTAACTAAATCGACACTAAGCTCACATTTAGATAATTTAGAAAACGTGGGTTACATCAAAAAAATTCAATCTAAGGATGATAAGCGGGAGATTTTCATAATTCTAACAGAAAAAACTTCAAAACTAAAAGAAGGTTTTATCGACGCGTCAAAAATTATGACAAAATTATTTTATGATGGTTTTAGTGAGGAAGAAATAAACCAATTTGAAGATTATCTTCAACGTAGTCTTCAAAATCTTATAAAAAATAAGTAGAAAAAATTGTGTTCTAATAATTCTATTTTTGAAATGAAAAAGAAAAAAAATTATTCTCCTTTTGGCATGCTGGCTGAATTATCGTCATCCTCGGAATGAATCCGTTTTAAGTCAATATCAGAATAACCAGGTATGATGTTAAGCAATCTGCGCATGGAATTTTCGACATCTTTTGATGACGTGACGAATCTACCAACTATTAGTATGTCAGCACCCATTTCCAAAGCATATATCGCAGTATTGGGCTCTATTCCACCAGCAACAGCTACTAACACGCGATCTCTCCCTGAGGCTAATTTTTGATCCTTATATAATTCTTTTATTTTAGGAATAACCGCCCATCTTGCTTTTTGGGCCGAATCAGGGGATTGATTTCCTGCACCTTGTTCAACATCTATTGCCCTGTGTAAAATGACGACATCAGGAACTTGTTTCAATGATTTCAATTTTGTAACAGGATCCTCTACTTCCATCGTATCTACGAAACCATATATACCCATACGATTGGCTTCTAAAAGGAATTTATCAATTGATGAGGGAGCTGCTAAACCACTTGCAACTGTAGCATCTGCTGTTGCATCAAATGCGAAATCCACCTCTAATTTGCCCACATCTAGAGTTTTTAAATCAGCAACAATAAATTTTTGTGGAGCGATTTCTCTTATCTTTTTTATCGCTTCCATTCCATATTTCTTGAGAAACGGTGTCCCAATTTCTAAAATAATTCTATCACTCTTCGGTAGACTATTAACCACTTTCAATGCATGATCCATATCGGGATGATCTAACGCTACTTGTATATATGGAGGTCTCCATAGCCTTGGTACTTTCATTCCAGCAACAGGATGCTTGGCTCGATCTTTATCATAAAATATTTTTTCTATTGGAGGATATGATTTTAATGCCCTTTGAATGGCTAACTTGGTCGCGCCATAATTATATTGATAGATTTTTCTATAATCTTTTGCATCTGGATGGATAAAAACACTTACGATTATAAGCCATTCATCAAGTTTATTCATGGGGATGAGGTTTTCTTCTACGGTATCTGCTATAGCTTTGGCAACTGCAGCTTGAGCAGGACCGAAAATCTTATTAGAATCTTCCATCTTGGAGAGCGTGACTTTGGGAACTATTAAACTTATCGGTTTAGTTAATAAATTTGGGCGAATACATGCCAATAATCTTCCATGCCCCATTGATGGAGTACTAAGAGCATTTGCAAAGGAGATCCCAACAGGTCCATCCTTTGAGCCGATTAGCAAATCAATATGCGCTATATTTTCTTCAGCACCCAGAAGAGCTTCTCCTATAAAATAATCCGTTTTTGCCATAATTCATACAGGAACTCTTTTTTATTTAAAATTAAATATGTTTTGGATAATATGATTAATAATTTATATACAATAAATTAGAGTTAATTCTCTATTAATAAAATTTGCATATATCAATTGACAAATTTCATTCAATATTATCTTGCTGAAAATGAGATTCTACCTTTTTGGCGATGTGATGTAATTTCTCTAATTGTTCTCTTGACAATTCATGAGTCTGAAAAATTACATGTTCACAATCATATTTTGAAAAATCATTTTCGAAGATATTAATCCCGAATTTTTCGTAGTCAATCCATAATCGAGAGCCCGGGTAAGGGGTCGCAATAAAGTAATTGATGCGATCATTAGCATCAAATGGAAGCTGCTTGATATATTGAATTGTTTGTAAAAAGGTTTTTTCAGTTTCTCCGGGCAATCCTAATACGAAATATGCTTGAACGGGAATTCCTACTTGTTTTAAGTAATGTAAGCCTCGTATCACGTCTTGGGGATTTTGAAACTTGAAATTTTTTGTGAGGACTTCGAGACTTGCAGATTCTATTCCAGTTGCGACGAGACGACACCCTGCTTGTTTTAATAACTGCGCTTCTTCTTGAGTTATGGAGTCTACTCTTAATTCACAGCCCCATGGGATATTTATTTTATTATTCATAAACATTTTACAAAATTCTTCGAAGAAATGCTTGTTGATGTTAATGTTATCATAAAAATTGATGTAAGTATAATTTTGTAGAGAGATTATATCTCTGATCTCTGCCATTATGGATGGGATGTTTCTTATTCGAGGTTTTTTAAATAAATTTTGTCTTGAACAAAATGAACACTGATTTGGACATCCACGATTTATGATTACACTTGCTACTCGATAATGATAACATTCATGAACGAGTTTATATCGAGCAGGTAATGGTAAGATGTCGATATTAATTGGTTCTGGGTTTCCAGTAAATTCAATCTTTCCTAAATGATTTTTGAATGCGATGCCTTTAATCTTTCTTAGAATTGATTCAAACTGGATGATATTCAAGTCCTTGTATGAGTCGTTCAGTAATTTGTTCAATAATTCCGGAAATGAGCGTTCAGCCTCCCCCACGCAAATATAATTGATTAAATTCTCCATATTTAATATATCCTCATAAAGAAAGGATGCATGCGGTCCACCTAACACGATTTTGCTGTGTGGTTTTAATTTCCTTATTATTTTTACAATTTGAAGTGTATAAGAAAAATTATTTGTAAGAGATGTCAATCCAAAGATGGTAAAACCCCGGATATGATGTTCAATAATACGTTCCAAATCTGTATCATTAAATGGTAAAAATTGTTCTAAATCCAAGATTTCTACAGGGATTCCTTGATCCTCTAAAATTGCTGCGAGGTAAAGCAACCCCAAATTTGGTTCTCTAAAATATTCGGCATTAATTTCTGTAGATTTGGTAGTTTTAGGATTTATTAAAAGAATCATTATATTAAGCTAATTTCTTTTATTCGAACTTGATAAATCATGGATAATTACTTCTTCATCTGATAATGTATCGGGAATCTGGAATGCCTTGATCACATTTTTAATATTACCTGGTTTACTGAATTTTTCTTCCATGATAACTGGCGTTTTCAATCTTATTACAGGGAGATCTTCATGTAGGGGCACATATAATTCTATCCCTTGGATCGTTCTATTTGAAACAATAATGCGAACTGAATAGTTCCGATCATTAAAAAAAGTAAATCCATTGTTCAGTCTGCCCAGTTTAACTTCTTCCAAGGTAACTTTTTCCTCTTTAAGAAAAGATTCCATGAATTTTTCATCTGAATAAAGCGTGCCCCCAACAATCAAGAAAGATCTCTTGAAATCAGGTATTAAGGGATATTCTTTAATAACTTCTAAGGCTTTATTCAAACGGGGGTTATCAATTCGTATTTCCTGTTTTGGTATATTATCAGATTGAGGAGGAAAATCTGCTATATCTATTGCACGTGCTCTTCCTTCTCCTAAAGTTTTGCTTAAAATTTCTTGAAACTCAGGATCTTCAGAGGAATATTTATTCAAGGGATATATGCGATAAAATCCACGTAATTGATTTCTTAACATTCCCGCTAAAATTCCTCCAAAAATTTGGAGCTTTAATGAACTATTAATACCATTATATGTCCAAATCCTTTTAGTATCATGATCTACCAATAAATAGGCTTTATAGTTATTCAGATCATTGATGGTATCACGAACAACTTCTCCATCTGACGCATCCACAGTGAGAAAATAAGGATATTCTCTTAACTCAAGCACTTCGAAAATTTGCATTTTGACTAGTACACAGTTATTGCTTTAATTACATTATGAAATATATACTAAAATAAATATTCGTTTTTTTGAAAACGGAGAAATTGAAAAAGACCTCTTTATCAATAAAATTTTTATATTTTGGGTCATTTTTCTTAGTAATTTTCCTTATATTAATTTGATCAAGATGAGTTCAGAGAAAAAAGTTTATAAGCTTAACATATCCGGTGGAAATGAGGGACCTGGTAAAGGATTATCAAAGATTATCGAAATTGATGATAAAAGGTTTCGTTTTGAGGGAATGGGAATAGGAGATATAATTAAAGGTGGATTAGTTGGCTTTCCTAATTATGAATTCGAAATCAGGGGAGGTTCTGATGCAAGCGGATTTCCAATGAGAAAAGATGTTCATGGTCCCGTAAAAAAGAGAATCCTCGTTTCAAAACGCGGAAGTGGCTATAAACCTAGAAGAAAAGGACAAAAAAAGCGAAGAACCGTGAGAGGAAATGAGATAACACATGATATGACCTTGATCAATTTAAAAGTCGTTAAATACGGCGAAAGCGAACTTTTCAAGGCAACTCAAGGAGAATAACAAATTTTAGGTGAAAAATTATAGTCAAAGTGAAGAAATGTTCCTTCTGTACAAGCGATATATCAATCGGGAAGGGACACATGTATATCAGGCGGGATGGAACAATCTTGAATTTTTGCAGCCAAAAATGCAGAAAAGCCATGCTCATTTATAAAAATAATCCACGAAAGACGAGATGGACTTCTGTTTATGGTAAAGAATAATAATCTCTACTTCTTTTAAAAATAATATACGAATTTTCTATTAGGAGAATAGAAAATCATTTCTTATCATAATTAGGAGAACTTGAGTTATTGCAAGCGTGGAAACTTTAAAAGATCATCTATCAAATCTGCATGAGATACGATCATTCTTTTGCAACAAAAACGTTTGATTCCTAACTTTTCAAAAGCAGCTTCAGAGCTTTCTCCTTTTTCTAAAGCCTCTAAATACGGTTTATAGACATGTGCGATTAATTTACCACAGGAGAAACATCTTATCGGAATTATTATGGTTTTATCACATCCTATATTAAAATTTGTTTATAATAGTTTTAATCTCTCATGAAACAAAAACTTTGCGATTAAATCAAAAATTTTATTTTCTATCCACTACTTACTTCTTCAATAATTCGATGAATTATGAAAATTCGAAAAATTCGAATTCGAAGGAGAAAATAAATGAGTTATGTAAAATATAAAATTCCTGACGACATAAAAAAAGATTTAAAAAATGCCCTGAATACCATAGCTGAAGCTCGAGATTCAAAGATACGAAAAGGAATGAATGAAGTTACGAAAGCAATTGAAAGGAACTTAGCAAAGCTCGTTGTAATGGCTGAAGATGTGAGTCCTCCAGAAATATTATTTCATGTCCCCTTATTATGTGATGAGAAAAAGATACCATATGCTTACCTATCAACGAAAAAAGAGTTAGGTGGAGCGGTTCGAATAAATGTTGCATCATCTGCCATCGCAATTGAATCTGTTGGTACTGGAAACGAAAATGTATTGGGGAGCATAATTAAGAAATTAGGAGCATTAAGAACTTAAAGTGGTGGATTTTTTGGTAAAAATTGATAAAACGAAAACAGAAAAAAAGCCACAACGAGATTTTTCTATCCCTGCTGAGGTTCTCCAAATCGTAGGACGCACTGGTCTTACTGGAGAAATAAGCCAAATTAAAGTGCGCATTCTGGAAGGTCCAGATAAAAATCGCATTTTGACCAGAAATGTGAAGGGACCTATACGTGTTAATGATATAGTAGTTTTAAGGGAAGTCGAAAGGGAAGCAAGAAAGATAAGAAGAAGGAGATAATTAATTTAGTAATTACTTGTTTCTGAAAAATCTAATTTTAACAAAATTTTTTAAAATCATCATTTCTTTTTAAAATAACCTAAAAGTCCCAAATTTTCATTATATTCTTCTTGCAAGTATTCTTTTAACGCAATTCGAATTGCCTCAGAACGACTTGGGACAATTTTCATTGCTATTAATTTATGAATGTTTTCATCATAACAATGAGGAATATTTATGGTAATGTTTACCATCTTGGGTTTATTTTCATTAGCTTCGGTCAATAGAAAGAATCCTAATCTTGTTAATTATGAGAATATTGATATAAATGATGAAATCTGGAATGTTAAAAGCAGATAAATATTCTTAACGTCTAACAATACCAAATTTTTAGTAATAAATTAAAAGATTACCTTGTATATAAAATTATGTGTCCACAATGACGGTATTTAAAGATCTCTATATCAGATGTAAAATATTTTGTTAAATTAATTAACATGTTGACAGTTTTTCATCAATTATTTCAGATTAAATGAAAAAATTTTATTCATTTTCTTTCTTCTTGTTTGACGTACCGTCCACGACTTTCTATCGATTTAATGTTTTGTATGATATATTTGCCTTCATTTGAACCATTTAAATCATAATTGGAGAGATAACCCTTTTTAAAAGCTATAAAGCACTTTTTAAAATCTGCCCCGTGAGAAGAAATTAAAACACGTTTTAATAGGTGAAGATCAACGCTTTTGTCTTCTACAGAATCAGAGTATTCATGTAATCCAAAATCAATGAGAAAAACATCCTCATTAGGTGTTATGATTATGTTACTGGTGGTAATATCTCCATGAATATGACCATTTTGGTGTAATTTTGCTATGAATTCACCAATTGTATAAAAATATTTAGATTTTTTCTTATCATCAAGTACAAAAAGTAAATCTTTTAATTTTTTCCCTTCAATAAACTTCATAATAATAGTTGAAGTATTAATATCTATCTCAAATACTTGCGGGACATTCAATCCGTAAGTTTTGACCTTAATTAGAGCTCGAGCTTCATTAAGCGTCCTTGTTACTCTAAGTTGTTTATCAATTGGTTCGATCCTATAATTTTTTGGGTATCTTTGTTTAAAAATTACTTCCTTCCCAAACCAGAAACCATGAATAAGGGAAGCTTCGGCTCCCTTGTGGAGAACTTTTCCTTTTATTATATTAATATCTTCCATGAATTTCACCTATTTTCGCCAAGGAATTGAAATGTTATCCATTCGTTCTTTTGGATTTATGTTGGTGTGGGAAAGTTCAAATCCTCCCTCTGATTTATATCGTAAGATCCCTGTCCAAGCAATCATAGCTCCATTATCTCCGGCAAATTTTAGAGGTACTACTTCATATCTCGTGCCATGATCCTCACAAATACTCTTAATCATTTGTTGTAATCGCTTGTTTGCCGCTACACCACCGGTTAAAAGTAGTTCTGGTTTATTTGTATGGGCTAAAGCTCGCTCAGTCACTTCAGCTAGCATTGAGAATCCGGTTTCTTGTAACGAATGCGCAACATCTTCTATAGTATAATTTTTTCCAAAATCACTTGATTCAATTAAATTTCGTACAGCGGTATACAAACCAGAAAATGATAAATCCATCCCCTTTACAACATATGGTAATGAAATGTATTTTTCAGATTTTGCCGCTAATTTCTCTATTTTTGGACCTCCAGGATGAGCTAATCCTGCATCTCGAGCTATCATGTCAATCATATTACCTATAGAAATATCAAGCGTTTCTCCGAAAATTTGGTATCTCCCAGATTCATGAGCACTAATAATTGTATTTCCTCCTGAAACATAAAGGGTTAACGGATCTTCTATATTACACATCAAGCGTCCAATTTCGACATGTGCTATGCAATGATTTACTCCAACAATCGGAATCGCATACAATTGACTCAATAATCTCGCAACAAATGCCCCAATTCTAAGGATTGGTCCTAAACCTGGACTTTGACTGAAAGCAATTAATGATAGATCCTTCATGGAACATTTCGCTTCTTGTAATGCACTCAGGATCGTGTCTTTAAAATTTAGTACATGATATTCTCTCACCAATGCGGGATGAAGCCCCCCTTCCTCGGGTGTATACATGTTATTATGCAAACCAAGAACATTCCCACTGAAATCAACTATACCTACGCTCCAAGTATGTGCTGTGGATTCAATTCCAAGACATAATCCTTCATCTTTTTTCATGGAATTTGACATCCTTATTGAAATTTATACTTATCTTATGCTATAGAATACATTAATAAAGAATTTTTTAATAAAATTCTTTTTTTGATTTTTTATAGAAATATAAAATGATATCTGATTAAGATTAGATTTAGCAGTTTATTCCGTATCAATATTGAGATTCTCTTCTTTTGGTTCTTTTTCTCTTTTTTCAAGCTCTTCTTTTATCTCGTGATATAAGGATAAAAAA
>CAZOYD010000006.1:0-23757 GCA_964583985.1 uncultured archaeon | reverse complement strand
TTCTTTTTCTCTTTTTTCAAGCTCTTCTTTTATCTCGTGATATAAGGATAAAAAACCCGCAGCGCTGCCTTCTGGAGATTTAAAAATTTCTGACTTGATGAAATTATAATCTACTTCGTCTGAGATTATGTTTTGTATATCCTTCTCTAAGTGTTGGGGTAATTTAAGAAGTGTGTTTGATAATAATAATGGATGAGATTTATTAGGGACAAGTCTTGAGGGAAAATTTGAAAAATGTTTTTCAATCAATTCATAAGCAGATTTATATTCCTTCATATCATGACACGATTCTTTTAGCTTTTTCTGAAATTTAGTTTCGAAGTCAGATGTAAATTTCCTTACTGAATCTCGTAATAATGTTGATGATTTTGAAGTAGCTAATCCTACGGTGATGTTTTTAGACTCGTGCAAGATTAGAATTCCATCTTTTAAATTGATGTCCAATAAACCACCCATATTAACGATTTCATCGCTCATGAGTTGGACAGCATTTAAAAAACCGGTAAAGATGTTTTCATTTACTTCTGATTTAGACCAATCAAAATCAAATAAAGGATACCCCTTTCTATCTTTCACTATAATTCGATAAATAGTGAAGGGCAAGATATAAAGTAGTTTTGGTTCAAGAGTTATGGAGAGCGCAAAAATCAAAAGCCCTATTATTCCTGAGACACTAGATAAAAGAATAAAAAAGGGGTCAAATAGGTATAGGATATAAAATAATGACGCAATTGGTGAATAAATCGTAATCCCTATAAAAAAGATTATAGCTTCCTTTTTGATTAGAAATGGGGCATTTTTCACAGTTTTTATGCCCCAATAAAATATATATGCAAATATTATGAGATAATTAAGTAAGTTAAGATAACTAAATAACCCGATCCATGCCGTCCTAAAATACCCATTTTGAAATACTATTTCTACTGCGCCTGGCTGAAAACCTACATAAAATATCAAAATTCCTAATCCAAATGTAATAATTAACCCCAATGAAGTATAGTTCTCCTTGATGATGTAATTGACACCAATAATCATTGATAAAGCTAAAGGGATTGTACAAAAGCTTTCTATTATACTAATTGGTACATTAAGATACAGCAACGAAATCCCGTCAAGAAATATGCTTAAACTACCAAAAAAAATAGAGATTCGAATAAATTGTAGTGAGCGTATATTTTTAGTATTGGGCTTTACAAGAGTAATAATACCTGAAATCAGAGCTGCTAATCCAAACATAAAATCAATGATTACTTCTGAATTCCAATAAAGAGTCAATTTTTTCACACTCGTTATAATTTTGTTAAAATTCTTGTTATAAAATCATATTTTTTTGGATTGATAATTATATTCTCATTATTTGCTCCTTCATTTAAGAGAAGGTCAAGCTCAATTAAATTTTTAACTCTATAATAAACTAATTCTCTTTTTTCATTAATTTCCTTGTAAATATCTGCTCCTCTAATTGATTTTGACACAACCATTTTTCTCATGATTTTTATATTTATTTCATCACGTAGAATAAAGTGAAAAATTCCTTCCTCTTCACTAACCTCTATAGGGAGAAAGAGAGTATAGTTCTTTATTTTTACTTTCTTAATGAGATTAAATTTAAGCAGCATTTCTAAATGCCAAATAAGCCTGCCAGAGCTTGCGATTGTCCCTCCTTCACTAAAATCAACATCATTTTTTATCAGTGAAAAATGGGATCCTACATTCTCTTTAATAAAATCATAAATCATCCTTCTATAAGGATTCACCATTACGGTATCTCGAGTATACTTAGATCCCTCAACTAAAATTTTCCGATTTAAGAGAGTTTGAATAATATTTAATAATCCCTTTCGAGGGATATGCAACTTTCTCTTTGCGACATTATACAATAATTCTGTAGTTAATACCTTGTTCTGATTGACTATTTCTTTTGCAATTTCAAGTACATCTTGGGTACTTTGATGTTCCAACATTTCTGTGGTTAAGATAATATCATATCGCATAAAATATCCCAAGATTGATAGTTAAAAGTGGTGAGGAAATGTATTCAAATTAACAATATCCAACGTAATTTAGAATATATTTGTTAATGATATATATATTAGTTTCTATTTTACATGTTAATAGAATCAAGAAAAGGGTAAAATGAGTTTGATGCAAAAAAATAGTCCTTACAAGTTTATAAAGAAAAGTAGCATTTTTGTTCTTAATTTAAAATTTGTTTACAATTGATATAAAATGAAAATAAAATTTAGACTGGTAATAATAATTATTATTGGATTAAATCTAGGTATCTTCTCTTTGTGTCTTTTTGAATCCCCGAAATCGTTTAATGCTATAGTAGGAGATAATAATATCAAAGAAGAAGAACCCACTGCTGATTTAAAGACTTCTGCGCTTTGGAATTTTACATCTCTTATAATAGATGATACGGGTAGCACGGGAAATTATACTTGGTCTGAAGCTGTTGCATTTCCTTGGTGTAGCGGTTTTGGTACGGAAGGTTCTCCTTATATTATAAATAATATTGCTATTCCAAATCAAAAGACCACGTGTGGATTAGAAATCAGGAACTCTAATGCTCACTTCCTCATCAATGATAGTGAATTTGGATATTGGGTCGGCCAATTTGCGATAGGCATAAAATTAACGAATTGTACTAATGGTATGTTGGCTAACAACTATTTCAATCGCGTGAATTATAGTATCTATTTAGATAATTGTAATTCGACCCATTTAATAAAAAATAAATTTAATGCGGTTTGGGTTAATGCCATCACTTTAAATAATAGCAATAACAACTTAATTGATCAAAATACTATTCCGAATTCATATGAAACGGGAATTGAGCTAATCGAAGGTTCTAACAATAATATTATTTCAGGAAACATAATGAATTCTAATGATTGGGGTATTGTGGTTGAGCTAGGTAGTGAGAATAATGAAATCTCAGATAATCTGTTATCTAATAGTGATATCGGTATTATCCTAAATGGAAATTATAATAATATATCAGATAACGATGTTCTGAACAGTTACGATGTAGGAATATATATATCTTCCAGCAATAATATCATTTCGGGAAATACCATAAATGCGAATTATCAGGGTCTCTGGAATTCAGGGGATAACAATGTAATTATTGATAATGTTATTAACCAAAATGAGATTTATGGATTAAGTTCATCAAATTACAATAATTCTATTATCAGCAACCAAATAAATGAGAATTTAGAAGATGGACTCATCCTTCAATCTTTAAATAATAATACTATTAGTGATAATACGATATCAAAGAATGGGAAATTCGGAATACATTGTGAAGGGTCAACAGACGTATTATTTAAGCACAATTTTATTTCAAGGAATGAACACCAAAATCTTATCATAACATCGTGCCACAATCTCACAATACTGGGAAACACCATTGAATATCAATCTTATGAATTAAACTCTTGCAGCAATATTTCAATTTTAACAAATACCTTCAAAGACGCTTTACTTTATGTTCACCATAGTTCTCATAATCTTATTCAAGGAAATACAATGAGTGAAAATAGTATCTCTTTAAGTGATAGCAGTTATAACATGATTACGAGCAATACGATCAGTGTAGATATGAAGCTTTATGGAATCTATTTATCATACAACAGTAATAATAATACCATTACGGGTAATACAATAACTTACGAACAAGGTGGATGTATTTCTGAAGATGAGAGCTGCACGGGTAATATCATTGAAAATAACACGTGTACTCAAAATATAATACCTGGATTTGGGATGATCTTGCTATGTTCGATTATTTGCTTAACCTCTGTTAGCCTAATTATTATATTCAAGAAGAAAATAAATTCTAAGAAATTCTAATTTTTTTTTATTTTTACACTCTCTAGTTTTTAGGATAAAAACGTAAACAAGATTTTGTCATCTTAAAAAAAATGTCAAGAAAATTCGAATTTATTTAAATATGTTTACGATCTACATCGATTTTTTTATTGTTAGCGCCCTGGTAGCATTGTATGAACAAGATGTAATGCTTTGAGCGTTTTGGGGATAATTCAGCCGAAATTTATTTATTTTTTAATTTATATTCACTAAATATAATAAATAAGAATTTTGCAAAAAAAAATTATTTATTCTTGACTCCTTACTCGTTTTCGAGGAGATCTCTTACCAGCTCCCTTAGTTCTCGTTACTGCCGCACCTTTTCTTTTAAATATGGTATAATGGCATTTTCCACATACATATCGATCATAATGTTCTCCTAGATAATAACCATCGCCGCATTTAGGGCACGTGCGATGAGTTCGATCGATTGTATTTCCTTCAATTTTATAAAATTTTGATTGATTTGACATTCATTCATCAACTATATTAATATGTTTATTCTGTATAACCAAATAAATGTTTGTATGGTTCTTTCTTAGCTCTTGCTTGGTATATCTCGTTTCTTTTATCCATGGGCAAGTTTCGAACTTGGATATGAAAAGGTTCGAAATATTGGAGCTCCTTAACATTATCATATATATATACCATCCCAATATCATGAGTCGATCCATATTGAGTTTGAATCTTATGAATGATAGTGAGTGAATCCTTAGCATTTTTTAAAGCCGCTATTTTCTTCTTAATTTCCAATCGATTAGGGGTTCCAGCACCAAAATGCTCAATTCTGATTTTAATTTCAGTTCGATCGATTAATTGGTTTTTTTTTTCTTCTAATATTTCTATATCAAATGACATCTTGAACCATTTATTTTACTATTTGCTGAATTAATCAATTATATTAAAGATTAATCTTTGATATTGATGATTAAAGTAGTATAAAAAATAAAATTTTGGTTTTTTAGTGTAAATCATGGGATATTTTAAGAATGAAAAGAAGGTCACTATTGCACTATTAATTATTGAAATGAGCTTATTAATTGTAATTATTTTCTTCATACTATGGTTAAAAAACATCATTATCGGTTTTTATTATTTTGTGGTAATCTTCACGATAATTTCTTGGTTAATATTGTTCTTGTTAACGATTAACTTGTATAGTAAACAAAATAGATAATAACATCATGGATCACGTTTTATTTTGCATTATAGCAATTAAACGAGAAACTAATTTTTTCACGTGTCGATTCAATTCCACCATTACAATACCTTCTGGAAGAGGAGGCTTCCGATCTGTAATGGGAGGTTGTCCATAAAATATGTATCTTTTACTCGTTTTTGAAAGCGGAAGAACGAGAGTTAGTGGTAGGACTAATAAATCTTCTTCACCCCGAATAATTTTTAAAAGAGTTCTTTTTTCGGTTACGGATATCTTTTTTAGAAGATCGAAACTATCAGGATTTATAGTGCCCTCAGGGTTTTCAAATTCAATAATCTCCTCAAAAAAACTCTCAAAATCTGCGTTGATGGATTCCCTCTTTGTTTTTTCATCAATGATTGAAATTTGAATTAGGTCTTTTAAGAACGGATTATTCAAGAAATCTTTTGTCACAATATCTCCCACCAAGTAGATCTGAATTTTAGATTTAACGTTTTTAAGAATTTCAATAACTCTTGGAATTGTTTCAAGACGTGTTCCAGCGATCAAATCACCCAAAGGTTGAGAATATTTTTGACGCTGGTTAGAGTTAATTTTTAATTTATCACTCATGATGCAAACTCGTGATTGATTATGCATAATCTGAAAAATAGGTAGAAATATGTCATAGCATTACCTAACTCTTAAGGCATATTTTCCAGGATAATGAATCTTTAGATATTCAGCAAATTTTGACTCATTTGGCTTAATAATTATTACTTCTCCAGTAAAATCTTCACTCAAGGTATGGGTTTTGCATTTTGGACAAATACTTTCATTCTTGGTTATTAAATGACAATTCTTACATGCTCTTTCTTTCAAATTTACGTCACCACGAAAATAATTTATGATTCACCATCATCTTCTGGGGATTGTGGTTCGGAGTATTCGGATTCAACGTCCGTTTCAATCCATTCTGGTTTTCCCAGAAACTTCTGTCGCATCGTTAACCCTAATTTACCGCTTCTTCCTGTACCCATCGAAACAGCAATAATCTTTGCTCTAACTGAATCATTAACCTCAAGAATTTTTCCCGTTTCCTTGCCAATAAATCTATTTCCAACTTGTTCATAAGAGATATAGTCATCGCATATTTGAGACACATGCACTAATCCATCCAAGGGACCGAGTCGAATGAAAGCCCCAAAGTCTACAATTTCAACCACTTCTCCTTCAACCACTTCTCCAATCACAGGTTTGAAGGTCAGAACTGAAAATTCAACTTCATGAAACGTATTTGCATTGCCTGGAATAATAATCCCCGGACCTACGTTAATCACGTCTACTATTGCTATAATAAATCCATAATCACGCGTGATTATTCCTTCATAATCCTCAGATAAAATTATACGTGCACTAACTTCTTTTGGTTGGTCAAATAAGAACGGCGGGATTTCACATTTTGATGATAGATGATAAAGTGTAAAAATAGCTGCACACCCATAAAGTAGATGGTTATTGATGACCAATAAAATGAACGATAGAATTAATAATTTGTGATTTTAATATCGCTTAAATTGATTTAAGATAAAAAAATCAAATATCTCTTTCATAATTTGAAATTTTATAGTTCGAGGATAGAATACCGATCAAAGCAAATTTTTATAAAATCATACTCGTTAGATTACCATGCTCAATGATGAATGCTTACATGGATATTACAAAAATTATTAAAGATGTAATCAACTATATTTTTATAAAAATAACTCAGACAAATAAAAAAAAATAAATATTTAGGAACTACATTTAATATTAGTATATACTATCTTATTTATCTAATAATTTGAAATTAATTTAAATACGCGAATGATCATGGATCCTAATACTCCCGAAACCCTAGATGACCTTCTCAAAAAACTCTTAGGAGCAATTCCAGAAGTTAAAGCTGCAGCAATCGTGTCTGCTGAAGGATTGCCAATCGCATCTGCGCTACCGCAAGGTGTAGACGAAACAAGAATTGCGGCTATGACCGCAGCATTACTCTCCTTATCCGAAAGGGCCATTATCGAAATGGCGAAAGGAGATTTCGATCAATTATATGTCAAAGGAAGCTCAGGCTATCTCCTCATCCTACAAGCCGGTCCGAACGCGGTCCTCACAGTTTCGACCACTTCTGAAGTACGTCTTGGACTCATTTTATTGGATTGCCGAAGAACGTGCGAAAAAATCTCAAAACTAATATAATTCTTTTAAGTTAATTATAGTCAATTTCCAATATGATTATTCCACCATTCTCTTTAGATCATTTAAAATACTTTAAAATTAGCTCGCTTGCATCTTTAAAAATGTTAATTTTACCTTTAAAATTGACAAGATCTTTTTCATATTTTTTTTCAAAATCTTTCATGAACATTTCTAGTTTTTTGGAAAGAATGGGTAAATTCTTGGTTGATACCAGAGCGACGATTACGTGTTTACCATAAGTAAAATAGATTTTTGCACCTTCTTTATCTATAATCCGCAAATGTTTGTGTTCATTTGTAATCTCACATAACAAGTTCAGTATACCAGAAAATCCTCCCGTAATTAGATCCTCATTTGGCAAGTTATCATTTTCAGATTCGGTGGTAAATTTTTGAGCGAATAAGCACACTGCGTTATTAAATACATAAAGATTTCTCAATGAATCTTTCCAATCTGCTTCTTTTGCAGTTAAAATCTCTGGTAATGGTAATATCCAGACCAAGATAACAATCAAGATAAAGGGACTAAGTCCATTTAGTAAAGCAGGTATCCAATAGAAAAAAACGGGATTTTTGATGAAATTTTGTGAGAGTAGGAAATTGAAAAGGATGCCAACACCAAATCCCCCGAAGAAGATTGAGAAGAAACTACAGGTTAATCTTCCTCTAAATCGAATTGTATTTCTCTCCGTAGAAAAATCACCGGAAAATGTAAAGATAATCATGAATGAAATTGGAATTGAAATTCCGAAAAATATTGATGCGAAGATTTCTTCATTGTCTATTACTCCTGAAAAAAGAATAATGGATGAAATGAACAAAATCCCAGCTGCAACCGTCCATTTACGCCCTAAATTGTCCAAAAAGACTCCGATTATTAAAAATGAGCTGATAAAAAAGAAAATGAATAATGGAGTGATAACATTAAATCCAGATTCAATTGGGAAAGAATTTCCTAGCGAAATTGCCAATGCAAATAAAGCAATCATATAACCAGCAATATGCAAGGATCCGGATATGACATCAATGAATTTCTTTTCAGACTTTAATCTATCTCGTGTTTCCTTATAAGTATAATATTTAGATATCCAAATTAAGCTGATTGTTAATGCGATCTCAAAAATCAGCATTATGAGAACAAAATTGAAGGACAGTGATACAATTATATGTGACGCTATAAATGATAAGAAGAATAAATACCCAAACAGTCTCCCACGGTTGAGGATGTTTGATTCATGTATAACAATGGTAATTAAATCAATTAAAAAGATACCAGTGAAAAATGTAATACATATAAAGCCAAATATACCGAAAATAGCATCCAGAAAAATGAGAAACATTCCAATAAGGACACAAACCGCAGAAATTATCAGGAGTCTCACTCTATCTTTAAAAGAGTCTACAATAAAGCCTCCAATAACGAGACTAACGATAATCGTGAAGACAATAGTCGAGCTAATCACATCATGTAAAACATCTTCTGGATTGAAATTAATTACATAAGCCACTATGAAGTTAATTGAAATTGAGGAAAATACGAATGAAATTACAAAATATAGAAATCTGAATCTTGAGATGGCGATATCTCTCAGAAACAATTGTTTGAAAGTCATCATTTTTGAATATCGGGCAAATATTTCATTTAGTTCCATAATTCTCCTTCAATTATAGCCATTTATAGATATTTTAAATGAATCTTTATTTTTACATATTTGCTATGAAAATTAAT
Organism: uncultured archaeon; assembly: GCA_964583985.1. Classification (GTDB taxonomy): domain Archaea; phylum Asgardarchaeota; class Lokiarchaeia; order Sigyniarchaeales; family SOKP01; genus SOKP01. The sequence goes on along the minus strand of CAZOYD010000006.1, from coordinate 14,768 downwards.
CATTGAGTTTTTTTGATTGTCAAACGATTGACATTATAATTAAATAAAAGGAAAGCTAAGAATAATTAATCAATTTATTATTATTACTATAATCAATAATACATTAGATCTTTAATATTATGGATTTCTGGGATATCGTTGCGGGATTGTATAATACGACTCTATCATTTTCTTTCTTCATCTTGGGGTTTATAATGTTTTATATTGCCACTAAGGGATTGAGAGCAAAGAACCACTATGGTGCTATTTCTACGACAGTGTGTGGTGTCTGTTTCATAATTTTTGGTTATTATAATTCACTTGCTTCATTTTTTCCATTTCCATATAATGGCTACATGGTATGGTGGATAGGCATGATCCTGACCTTAAACATAATTTTCGCAACTATTAGTAAACGGTATATAAAAGGAATGATAACCGATCTAGGAATGGATGAAGAGCAAGGTACATCACATCTTAGGAGATACATAATCAGGATGAATCAACATGATCCATATGCGAAAGAGATTTCAATTAGAATGGAAATAATAAGGAAATCATTCCATTTATCAGGTATTTTAATTTTGATTGCCTATTATGGTTTTATATTCATTCCTCCTATCACTCAACTAATAAATGACGCTATAATCGTAATGATAAATAATATTGGAATTGCTTATAACGTTCTGTGGGGTCCTATATCATTGTATCCATATACGGTCGGAGATCCTCAAGCTATAGTAGGTTTGACTATGATGGCTTTAATTGGTTCTCTCATATTTGCAATCATTTCTGATATATTTCGCATACTTTGGGGACCAGAATATTCACTCTTCAACTTTATAACGCATTCAATGTTAAGAGAGAAGGAAAGAAATGCTGCGGGACCACACATTTATATCATGGTGGGTTTCATTTTATCTTTCATGTTATACATGATGGGATTACTTAATATCTCCGCTTATTTTGCAGGCGTACTTATCGCTTGTTTGTCTGATGCTGCCGCTGCTTTAGTAGGGCGATCTTTTGGGAAGCATAAAGTCAAAGTAAGGAGTAAAGAAACAAAATCGATTGAAGGATTTATAGCAGGAGTTGTAGTTGCATATACTATAGGATTGATTTTTGTTGGCCCTATCTACGCATTTATTGGAGCTGCTATATTTTTCTTTACGGATTACTATCCTACGTATACTGCTGATAATATACTAAATCCTATTCTAATTCCTATTGGGATTCAATTTTCCATTGCAATTTTACAATTGCCTGTGGGATGGTAATGCAATTATTTCAAATATAATTAAACATTTCTAAATAGTGAATGAGGTGAATTTTTAACCGTGTCACAATTAATTAAAGAATTGAAAGGGACGGAAATTGCTATTTTTGATTTGGATGGTGTAATCTACAGAGGAACTGAATTAATTCCTAATGCAGATAAAATTGTTCAACGTTTAAAAGATTTATCAATCAAGATTGCTTATAATTCAAATAATTCAACCGCAACTCGGCAGATGTATGCTGATCTTTTGAAAAAGTTTAATATTTCAAGTAGTCCTTCTGATTTTTATACGAGTGCTTCTATTACTTCAGAGGAAATTACCCGGATTAAGCCAAACTCGAATATATTTGTAATTGGTGAAATAGGGCTACGTGAAGAATTAAAAGCCAAAGGGCATAAAATTATTAGTTCAGAATCAAAATTTTCCGACGTTGATTTTGTGATTGTTGGATTGGATAGAAAATTTAACTACCACGATTTGGCAATGGCCCAGAGATGTATATTGGAAGGGAAAGCGCAATTTTACGCGACGAATGATGATCCCACGTTGCCAGTAAAAAATCGAATGTTACCAGGAGCAGGTGTAATGGTAAAAGCGTTAGAAATATGCACGGGAATAAAGCCCATAACTATATTTGGAAAACCTCACCCTACAGGCATTCGATTAATTCTACAGCATAATAATATTTCCCCAAAACACGCTTTAATGTTTGGTGATCGTTTGAATACGGATATAATTGCGGGAAACCGAGCAGGAGTAATGACCATACTAGTCTTAACAGGAGTAACTTCAGCTGAAATGATGGAAGCTATAAAAAAGGATCCCAATACCGATAGTGATCTTTTTCCAAATATGGTTATTGAAAAATTAGATGCTATTTTTGAATAGAAGAACTAATTTTCCCATAACCATTTATTGTATTATTGATTGACACGGATTTATTGGTTTTTACTTTTTTTTATAATTAATAAATTTTTTATGATAATTGAATATTAAAAAAATTAAGAGGTGCTCTCAAATTGGAAAAATCCAAAGTAAATGAAATTGATAATCGTGATTGTATTGGAGAGATAGAACTCTTTTTTGAAGAGAAAAATGAAGCTTTTACCAAAGATCTAGCATCTGAGATCAAATCAGCACAATCCCAAAATAAACAAGTTGAATACTTATCAGATTCAATGATAATCTATTCCTACAAATACAATATAGATGTAAATCAAGACTTCATAGTTTTTGAATTGGTTAATAAAAAATCAAAAAATGAGGAACGAGAGTACTACTATGTAGCAAATAAAAATCTGCACCCTTCATACTTGCTCACACTGATTAACAAGGCAGAAATGAAATAGAGAAAAGATTTAGATAATTCTTTAACCAAAAAATATTATATGATTTTTGCCCGCTTCATCATTAATTTTGCCAATTCATAGAAAATCTCTTCAATGTTTTGACCATCTTTAGAAGAACATTCGACAAATCCATAGAGATTGTGCTGCTTTGCTATTTCAAAAGCGTCTTTGCTCGAAACAGCTCTTTTATATCGAAGATCCAATTTTCCACCAACCATGATTACGGGTAATTGCTTACTATCTCCACTAAAACCTCGTTTGAATATTTCAATCCAATCTGCAAAATTCTTCATGCTACTAAATCTCGTGATATCATACATGAAAATTCCGCCAGAAGACCCGAGTACATAGCTTTGTAAGAGAAAACGGAATCTTTCCTCTCCGGCAAAATCCCAGATCTGTAAGGTTACGGAATAATCTTCCACACGTAGTTTTTTAATATGAAAATCTACTCCGATCGTAATAGAACTATCAGTTTTAAAGACTCCCGTGAGATAGCGATTTACTAATGTAGTTTTTCCTACACCTCCATCTCCGAAAAGACAAATTTTGAACATAAAATCGCTTCTTTCTTCGTGTTCTTCAAGCATTTCTATTATCCCTTCTTAAAAGTATTAATGTATTTGTCAGATAGTTTCCTTATTATCTTTTACCTTTCAAGATTTATTAAGTTAATATAAATATAATAAAAATAGCTTTTTAAAAATCATTCGAAAACAAAAATTCACTTTGTTTTAATTTTTACTGAAAATAAATACTAAAATTATCATGCATTTGAATATTATTAAAAGAAAAAGATATTTTATAGGATATATATGACTACAAAAATTAGTATTGTTCATGTAAAAGAATTTAAAAATCTCCAAGAAGCAATTATTAAAGGGATTGAACTCATTGAAGATGATTTCAAATTCAACCTCCAAGAATTAAGTAATATATTATTAAAACCCAATTTATTAAGAGCAACTAACGATGCTTGCACTCAACCGTCTTTTGTTGAAGGAGTGTTAGCTTACCTTACGAAAAAAGGGACAGATATGAAAAATGTAAGTATCGGAGATTCACCTGGTCAAATCAAAACTTCAGCATCTAACATCGCAAAGAAGGTAGGGCTTTATGAAGTTGCAGAAAAATATGGGGTAAATTTTATTGATTTTGAGAAGGAAGTTCCTGTCCATGAGACAATTGATGGTGCTATTTCTTTAAAAGATTACTATGTTTCAAAAGCGGTAAAAGATTGTGATTTATTAATTAATTTACCGAAATTAAAAACCCATGGAGAAGCGACTATAACAGGCGCTATCAAGAATTATTGGGGGATCATTCCTGGAGGACTTAAAGCTAAATTTCACCTGTTAGGAAAAACTCCTGCTCAGTTTGGGGATACTTTGGCAGATAATTATGCTTGGGTAATTCAAAATAAACCATTTCGATTGACAATTTACGATTTAGAAAAAGTGATGTATGGTTCAATGGGTCCTGTATCGGGTCCAATGAAAGAATGGAATTTAATTTTGGTGGGAACAGATGAGTTAGCTTTAGATGTTGTGGCGCTTGCTATAGGAAAATATAACGGGTTAAATTTTGTTCCTCATTTAAAATCTGCATATCGGAGGAAATTAGGTATAGGTGATCTTGAGAACATAGAAATTGTAGGCACATCACTGGAAGAAGCAAAAAAAATAGCTCCTAAATTTAAGACGCCTGGAAAGTTCAAGACCAAATTTGCGAGTTTAATAACTGGTGGATTTGTATACAAGGTGACAAAAAAAGTCCCTATAATGACGAAGAAGAAGTGTAAGAAATGTGGAATGTGTGCAGAAGTTTGTCCTGCACATGCCATCGATTTTATCAATGGTGAATATCCCGTATTTAATAAAAAGAGCTGCATATCATGTTTATGTTGTTTAGAGGTATGTCCTCATCAAGCTATAGATAGTAAAGCGAGAGGTTTCAAGGGACTTTTTACTTCCTATTGAATTATTTTTTTTTGATTAAATTTAACTTAATTTTCAATGAAAGATATAAATATGTCAAATGAGTCTTCAGAACAACAAAAAGTTAAGGATTTTAAGTCAATAATAGATGAAATCAAAGAGAAAGGAAATTTAAACGGTGTTCTCTTTGCTTATAAGGAAGGAAGTTTAATTACTGATAATTTAAATGCTCCATTAGATAAATCCGTATTTTCTTCAATGTGTGCTTCCGTTCTAGAAAGTGCTTCTAGTTTAGGTAAATCATCCGGGGATTTAGTGCTTAAAAAAATAATAACTGAATTAAAGTCTCATGTAATCATAATTATTGAGGTAAATGATGAAACTTTTTTAGTTCTGTTTGTAAATAAAAATTCAAGGACAGAAATAATATCAGATAAGATTAATGACTACATTAGGAAGATCATATTGCTTTATGAACAGAAAAATAGAAAGAAAAAATAATAGTTATTTTATTCGTTATCAAGTTTTATCAAATATCTCAAGCAAAGTTCGGTCATTTGACCCAAAGCTTCTTTTTCAATGACGTCAGGCGTATCAAAGCGTGTATGATAATATGGTGCTAACTCCGATCCAAGATCTAATCCACCAAGTGAAGCTGCAGGTATATTTTTTTTACTAAAAGCAGCAGCATCAGTTGCTCCAAATGATAAAGAGGCAATCTTCGCTTTAGGATTAATTTCTTTTGCTATCTCATAAATTGGCTCATAAATCATTGGATCGTGTTTTGTTCCAATACCTGGTTCTTTATCAAGTATTACAAAAGTATTTTTTTTGGCTATACCATCCATGTTTACGATAATCGTCTTATCATTCTTCAATTCTTCGTAATGTGCTTTTACGTAACGTTTTGCTCCTCTTAAACCAGCTTCTTCTCCTGCAAAAGAAATTAAATGTATTTTTGTGTGCTTAGGATAAATCTTATCATCATCTTTATGTTCATGTAAATATTTTCCAATTCCCAGAACAATAGAAACCCCAGAAAGATTATCAAATGCTCCTAAAACTGGCTTATAGCTGTGGAATAAAACGTAAACCAAAACTATAGGTAAGAAACAAATGAAAATAATTCCAAAGACGAAAAATAAGAGAGATAGTTCGATTTTCAGCAGAAAAAATATAAATTTTATTAATATTCCTATTAAAGTAATTCCTACTGCTATGTATCCTACGTTGATAATGATTTGGCCAAAACGTTTCAAATAATAAAACGTATTGAATTCAAATGCAGAATCATGATGAGCTGAAAAAATTATGCTATGTTTAATTTCCCCTTTAGGTTCAATTGTTCCAATAACATTTCTTGAGGTTCTCTTTGGAAACATAAAATCATACGTTTCATAATACTTCATGACTTCAAGAATGAAATAACTTATTGTAAAAATAATCAATATTATGGCAATAAGTAAGAAAATTCCACTGTATTCTTCAGCGAGGAGAATTAGATTCAAGTCGATTAGCAAACTCATCCAATATAAAATTATTGATACACAAACTATTAATGCTCCATAGCGTATCCCACCTAAAAAGGCATGAGGACTACTCACATATTCTTCTTGATGGGTTTCATTACAAAATTGCTTAAATTCTTGTTCTATAATATCTCCTGCTTGCAGTTCTTGTTCTGTGCCCGATTCTCTTGGACCAACATCATTACATATTTTTTCTATAAACTGATGCATGTAATTGTTTAATTTTTCATCTATCAATGCTTTCACATTAAAATTTTAATAGATCTTAATGAAATTTAATGAAGCAATCAGTATTAAAGTTAGGTTGATTTTACTTTCAAAATTTAATTCTTAAAAGGTAAGGAATGATAAGAGGTTCATCCATTCAGGTTCTATGATTTTAAGCGCTTTTTCGATTTCTTTTCTTACCTCAAAATCGTCATCTCCTAAAGATTGAATCAATTGATTTAGAGCCCCATAATTTGAATATTGTTCTCGGAAAGAGCTTTTCTTATACCTTATTTTTATATTAATATGAAATGATGTTGGAGTTTCGATAAAAACGAAAAGTTTTACCTTTTTTTGATAGTCTGACCACATTGTAAGCAATAACTCGCGTCATCGGGATTGTTGAAGCCACAATATAGACAAATTAAATTACCAGTCGGAAGTTTTGTGATTTCTTCTATAATTTCCTCTTGTTCAAAAACTGGTTCCTTAACTACTTCTACTAATTCTATTTTTTCATGCAAGGGAGGTATTTTTTCATCAACTAATTCTTCAGAACTTATCTCTTGCTCTTCAATTATCTCCTTCTTACCGAATGCTTCTTCTTCAGTTACTTCTTCACGATCTATGACTTTCTCTTTTATCTTCTCGACCTCATCGGTTATTTCTTCTTTAACTATGGACTCTGATTTCATGACTTCCATATTTGGGATAGGAACTTCTTCCCTAAATAATTCTTTAGATCGAATAGCTTGTTCTGCATCGCCTTCCTTAACAATAATATCCTCTACAATGTTTACATCATAGGGTAAAAGTGCCTCATCTTCAGTTGGTTCTTCAGAAGTTATATTTATTTCTTCTGTGATCCCCTCTTTCTCCGGTTTTTCCTCCGTAATTGCTTTCTCTATATCTACATCTTTTGTTGGAGAAAGTACTTGTTGAATTCCAATTTTCCCTTCTTCAAAAATTCTTTCTTTAGGTGCCCTTTTTCGTCTTCTGACAAGAATTACTGTCGCCGTTATTGCTGTGATTCCTAATAAGATTCCGATTGAAATATTAATTATGTGTTCCAAACATAATTCTTGTTCACCGTAGATATCTACTCTATTATCACTAAAGTCGTTAAACAGAATTATATTGCATTTGGATTGCTCTCCAATATTAATGCCAATGTCATTGTTTCTTATGGTATTTTTTAAAATTTGATTATTGCTCATTATCCAAGAATTTATACCATGATCATTTTTTTCCAAAGTATTTTCTAAAACTTGGTTATTATCAGCAAGATCTAATCGTATGGCTGATTCACAAAAGCTTATTATGTTTCCACTAATGATATTCTTATCAGAATCGTCATAATATATACCAGAATCACTACAATAAATTATAGAATTATCACTTATAATGTTAGAGCTACATTGCCAAAGATAAATACCTTGAATACATTGATGGATTTGATTTTCAATAATTTTTCCATTTTGCATATCTTGTAGCACTATAGCTTCATCTGCATTGAAAAGCGTGCAATTCCGAATTATAAAATAAGTATTCCTATAATTTATTGTAATACAGGCTCCATAACCATTGCCATCTATCTCTAAATCTTCTATAATATATGGATCCCCAGGAATTCCAACTCCCGTACAAAATCCGGCACTTTTTAAGGCTATCCAATCTTGAATTGAATCTATTTCAATTTTTCCTGAGATTTTTGAAGATTTAATATTAATTTCTTGTTGTTGCACAACAGAATCAGTATCAATGTCAATCTTAACAGAAATAATTATGATTATTAAAATCAAAAACCAATACAACCTTTTTCGATTTGATCTCAAAAAAACTTCACAAAGATTAATTTAGATCTCATTATATATAAATTTTTAACAAAATAGTACTAGTATTTCAATTTAATTTACCATCATAAATAGAGAATTGATGAAATTTGTTATCATTTTTCTATCGTGCTTTTTGTTTAACCATCAAAATCACTTTTTCTACATAATTCTTATATTGAGTAGGTATAAAATCTCGAATGAATTCGACTAAAAAATCTTCATCAATTTCTAATTGGTTTTCCTTTTTGATTTTGGCATCTAAAGATTTAATAAGATTTGCATGGAAGGCTCGAGGAAATGTCCCTAGAATCATCGAGTACATGCTTTTTCCCTTTTTTCGCCATGTAATTTTGCTATTGCCAATTATGCTTGTGATTCCCTCACGATTTTCTCTGACTCGTAAATGTGAATCTTTAACATCTTCATCTCTTGGAATTCCTAAACGTTCGAATTGCTCTAAAGGTGCATCGCTCTCTTTCATAATTTTGGCTAATAGCTTGATCATCTTCGTTTCCAAAGCAAGATCTTCAATTGGATTTTCTTGGTTAGGATCTTTTATCAGATCGAATAGTAGACTACCATAAATCGTAGAAATATTTGAGACTATGCCTGGTTCTTCAATTTTCATTGTTTTACAGCCTTTAGTAAATGAAAATGGTTCTGCAAGTTCTGGTGCTTTTAAGCTGTCAAGAGAGAAAAATCCTTTCATGTGAGTTGGCATTACGGTATATTCAAAAAGAGGAGCGTTAGCAATATCGACAGAACCTCTCATATAAACGTAATTTCCATCCGTGACATTTACTTGTCCACCATGACCTCCAAAAAGAGCCCCATCTCTAATTTTTTTGTCTATATCAATCGTTTCTTTTAGCGGTATTCCTTGCATCGTTATAGGTCGTTTTACTTTAAAAAATTCAAGGATGGTAGGAGCAATATCAATCGCTTGTACGAGTGCGTTTCTTTTTTGACCACAATTATTAACACGAGGATCCCATATAAAGAGAGGAATATTGGCAATTTCATTATAAACTGGAGGTATCATTTTACCCCAATATCCTTTTTCACCCAAAAGAAACCCATGATCAGTAGTTACAATTAACATGGTATCCTTCCATAGATCCTTCTCATCCATCTTATCCAATAACTTCCCTAATGAATTGTCACACATGCTTACTGAAGCAGCATATTGCTTTCGGATGTGATCTACTTGTTCTGGTGTTTCTTTAACGATGCCATAGTCAGGCCAGTCAAAATGGGATCCCTCATAGGCATCATCATAGAGATCTTTATATTTCTGGGGAACGAAAAATGGTTCGTGAGGATCAAAAGTCTCAATTTGAAGAAACCAATCATCTTCCTCCCAATTTTTTTCAATGAATTCCAATCCATTCTTAAACGTTTTTGTTTGGGGCATTTCTTCTTCTTTCTTCATGTATTTTCGGTTTATCCAATCATGACGCCAATTCGCTCCTCCTTCTTTTGCTGAAGTGATGTGTGGAGGGATTTCTGGGTATTTTACTTCTCCTTTCCATAAATCTCCTTCATGCCCACGTATAAGTTCACAGCTATCATATCGATTGTGGTACGTGGCGCCTCCATCTTCCCAATAATGGTAATGATCGCTTATCAGATGAGTGTATATGCCTTCCTTACTTAAAATAGAGGGTAAAGATTCATCAAAGGGTTCTAAAGGCCCCCAACTTCTATGTAAGAAATTGTATCTGCCCGTGTGATGCTCTCTTCTTGCGGGCATGCATGGTAAACTCCCGGAATAGCAATTATTAAAGACCACTGATCTATTTGCAAGTCGTTTAAAATTAGGTGCGTGAACCCAATCGCAACCATAGGGAGGTAAAAATCGTCTATTTAATGTATCAAACAATACCATTATTACTTTCATTTTAAAAACTAATTTTCTGTGGTTTTATTATATTATGCAAAATAATATGAATGATTGTTATATTAAATATATCTATAATAATAATTCTTTGAACTCGTTAGAATATTAACTCTCATTTTATAATCATGACAAAACCGATTATAATCAATTCCGATAAATCCTATAATAAGCTCATTTGGCCATTATATTTTGTAAATGGATTTAATTCCATAGCATTTGGAGGATTGATCATCATAATTGTTCCATTGTCCTCGCTTTTCTGGCCAGCAGAGGATTATCATGCATTAGAAATGGGGATTTTAGTAACATCGCTTTTTTGGGCTTCCTCAATTACGGGTATAATCTTTGGAAGGATAATTGATAAATATTCTCGAATAAAAACGATATTTGTTATTTCTCTTTTCAGAAGTTTTAGCATGATAATGCTTGGTTTTGCAATCACTGGTCAAGGATTAACGACATGGTGGTATTTTTTTACATTTATCTTGATATTTGCCTTTTTTGCAGGTGGAAGTTATCCAGCAATGATATCTATCTCGAATGATATCGTACCCCAAAAAGATCGTTCTAAATTTTTTGGATATCTATCAATATTTGGTTCCATGTTCATGATGCTAGGCTTTTTAATATCTGGATCACTGGTTCAATTTGGATTCTGGCGAGCTTATTTCATCAGTATTGGATTAGCGGTCTTTTGTGCAGGATTTTTATTTTTCTTTTATGTAAAAGAACCAAAGAGAGGAATACAGACTAAAGAATTACAAACAGTTTTGGCTGATGATAAAATAGAATATGATTTCAAGCTTAATAAAGAAATGATGCGAAAGACGATGTTGAGCAAGACAAATATAACAGCTCTAGTGGAAGGGATATTTACTAATGCATTTATGGGAAGTTTAGATATGATTATCTTACCATATCTTCAAACCCCACCCCATAATATTTCACCTATAGTCACTGGAGTATTCATCATCATTTTTGGAGGAATTGGTCGAATACTTGGTCAAATCATACTTGCAAGATTCTCAGATAAGGTAGCTATAAAAAATAGTGTTAGACGCATACATTTTATTATATTCTCATTACTAGGAGGTTCAATAACCTTTTTCCTAATGTTTTTCGTTCCATTACCATTCTTTTCAACTGATGAGGGAACCAATATTATTTTTTTCTTTTCATTTCCAGCATCAATCATGATGGGGTTGTTAATTCTAACAAGTTATAGTATATCTTCGCTTTACATGATTAATCAGCCTCCCGTGCTCCAAGAAATAAATTTACCAGAAGCTCAAGCTCAAATTACCTCTTGGAATCAATTTTTGGAGCATATCGGATATGGAATGGGCCCTTTGATTGCTGGGATCATCATCACTTCATTTGGACAAAATTATCAGATCAGCGCGTCATTTATCGCGCTTTTCAACATTCCAGGAGTGATTTTATGGATATTATCGATCAAATGGTATCCAAGCGATAAACAAAAAATCTCAGAAATTCTCGAAGATAGGGCGTTAATTCTAATTGCTCGAAAATAATAATATCCTCTTAGAGATGACATTAAATTATTGATGTACCGCTATTCTTTTAACATTTCCATTTCAGAAAGAATAGATATTTTTTTTAGTCTTCTGTTTATTTTAAATATTTTTTTTCATAATTATAGTACATGAGTACTCAAATTGATTTAATGGATAAAAGGTATGATAATTTTCGTGACATTTTACCTTTAATGGATATGTCCCATAAATATCGAATTAGAAATGAAATGAATGATACCATATACCTTGAACCGGCTCTCATTGATAATTTTTATCATATTACCATAATTAAAGATTCTGAGCAATCCAAACGCTTATCTAAACCAGTTTCAAAAGAATATTTGGCAAGGATGATATTTTATTTAGGTTTTAAGTTTAATCAATGCACTTGTGACATAACTCCTTCTATTAGACATTAAAATGCCATTAAGATTGGACAAAAATATTTATTTTCAAGAATCATCACTTGAATTATGCCAATATACATGCTTGCAACAAAATTGCAAAATTCTGAATTAGTGGAGAAACGGAAAGAAACGGGTGAAAAGTGGCTAAAATTAGTAAAAGAAAAGCTACCAGATGTTAAATGGATTGCTCACTACGCAATTCTTGGACCTTATGATTTTATAGATATTTTTGAAGCGAAAAATGAAAACGAAGCTGCGAAGGTTTCATTATTGTCACGAGCACGAGGAGCTGTTTTTGCAGAAAGCTGGACTGCCATTCCATATAAAGATTTCCTTGGTTTGATAAAAGAACTAGAATGACATCTTTTCTACCCTCTAAATTTGTATTTATATTTTAATTGCCCTATAGAGTTAGTAGGCTCATAAATTAATGCTATATTATCGATTTCAATTTTCCAATTATAATTTCTAAATGCCAAGCATTTCATTATGGAACCAATGTTATTTTCAGTAACATCGGAATAAGCTAACGAAATGTGAGGAACCCAAATATTAGGATGATAATATGGAACAATATCAATTGCAACTGATTCAATTGCATTGAAAATCCGCGAATGTTGTTTCATTAAATTCATATCTTTCATTACAGCAATAAAAATAATTGGAGATTCTCCAGAAAAGATCCCTAAACCTGAAGTTTTAACAATAAATGGTGAAGTATTTTCAGAAATTTCTTTCATTTGTTCGGCTACGAGGTTCCATTCATAATCTGCAGCCACTTGCCATGAAAAATGGGGATAAGGTGTCACTCTTATACCTCTTAGCCCAAATTCAGTCTCAAGTTCATTCCAAATATCCTCAACTATTTTATAGTGAGTTTCATCTAATAACGAAACAAGTCCATGCATAAAAATAATAGCATTTTTTTATTTAAAAAAAATTGCACCAATCTTATCCTTTTAAATTAAGATGTTGATATGACGACAAAATTATTTAGGAGGTAGAAAAGTAGAATTTGGTTTATGATTCTGGTTTTTAGCTGGTCTACTATTAATTATTTATTTTTTTATAAAATTAAATTCCAAATGTTGCAATATTAAAACATTCATCTTTCAATTATAATGAGAACTAATATTAACCAATTTTCCTATTATTATAATTATACGTGATCTAAAGGTAATTAGATGAAAGATAAAAGTAAAATTGAAGAAAAATTTGAAACAGAGATGGGATTTAAGAATTGCAATTTCGAGGATCCAAAAACCATAAGCATTTCTAAAGAAACTCTTGAAGGCAATTGTAGAAATTCCCACGAAGATGAATTTAACTGCAAGGTAACAATTGATTCAAAAAACGATCATATAATTAAATCAGAATGTGAGAAAGAAGACTGAGCAAGGAATAATTACATTGAAAAATTGAAAAAGAAATGTAAATACTAATTATTGAACCTATATGAGTAGTACAACAAAGCAAAAATTAATAAATACCTTGAGAATGGGATATACTCCATTAGAATCGAGTCCAAAAGCAGAATTAACCTCCACCTATAAAAATTTATTCAAACCCTTGGTTAATAAAAAAGATTTCAATTTCTTCTTCGAGTTGTTTGATAGTAACGAGATACTCTTGAGAGCTTGGAGTTTTTTAGGTTTATATCATATTTTAGAGGAAAATAGTATCTATCAAGAAGAGAGAATAAAGAAAATTCAAGAAATTATTTTAGAAGTTTTAAAAGATGAGAGAGAAATCATGTATTATGGAGGATCACTGGAACTTCGAACTACGTTACGTGAACACCATGTTAGGAGAATTTGCGAATTAGATACGAAATTAACTCTAAAACCAGTATTAGAGTATTGCTCATCTTTTGAGAAAGTGACGGACAGCGTAATTTCAGATTTAATTGAAAGAGTAATTCCTAAATCTTCAGATCCAAGTGTGGAATCTTTAATTTTGAGAATCGCCAGTAATACAAGCATGAGAGATTTTCATCTTAAAGATCAAATGGTTAAAGCATTTGAAAATCTAGCTAAAGAGAGTGAAGTTATAAATTTAAACGATATCACCACTCTCTTTAAAGAATATTTGTCTCAAATAAAAGAAAATAGGATTACGGATCAAGATTTCATAAAAAATGTAAAAGCCCTCCAAGAAAATATTTTCAGGGTCGGTGCGATATTAGGATTAGGGCTTGAAGAGGAAACATTTGAATTTATATGCTCGCTAAAGTATCCATATAGTTCATTAGACCTCATTGCAAAGAGATACAAAAACAGCGATGAATTTGTTTCTATAATTTTAAAAAAATTAACCGAAAGTAATAATCCTAACTTCATTTCTGAAATCTTAAAAGCGATTTTGGTTTTAAAAGAAAAAATAGATAATTGGAAAGATATAATAATCGGAAATGTAAAGAAATATCACATTGTTGATGGATATCTCATCGAGGAAATGCAGGAATCAAATCTAATAACACCGGAGTTGATCATCAATCTATTAAATGAGGGTGATAAGTGGTCATTAGAATTCATCAGAGAGTTTTTTAATACTAACCCTAGATTACTCGATGGGTGGCAAGAAGTGAAAAATGAATTCGTAAAAATATTGGAGATATCGATAGAGGAAAAGAATGAGATTAACATGATTTTAGATAAGAAAGAAATGATCTTCAAAATCATTATAGACCTACAAGAGGAAGACTTGATACCGTATTGTTTAGACAACTTCAAAATGATTGATGATAATAATTTAAAAAAATTAGCTATTTTTCCCATTCTTAAATTCGGAAAAGAAAAGATCTTGTT